>JAGLPV010000025.1 GCA_023137195.1 Candidatus Aenigmatarchaeota archaeon
GCAACAAACAAGGTTACGGTCGGGCTGTTTGATGTAGATACCAAAAAATACCATTCAAAGGAACTTACAGGCAATTACGAGATTGCACCATTGTGCGGCAATATTACAACAATGGACGGCGAAGTATATTTGCATCTTCATATTAATGTATGCGATTCAGAGCATCACTCTTTTGGAGGGCATTTAAATTCTGCAATAGTGAGTGCAACTTTCGAGGCAGTCATAGATGTGATGGACGGTGAGATTGACAGGGAATTCAACAAGGAAATAGGACTGAATCTTTGCAGATTTACATCTTAATCCGAGCAATAATCAAGAAGAACATTTCCTGCTTCTTCCGGATTTTTGCCAAAACAAAGTATTCCTTCTTTATGCCCGCCCATGACAATAATTTTTTTGTCACCAGCATTTGCTTCCTTAAATAATCGCATTATTTCTTTTGCCATTTCTGGTGTTCCGTAAGTGGCGTCAACAGAAGTGGTCGGGACTTTATCTTTTAATTTTTTCCATAAAGCCAAATTGTGTATGTGAACTACAGCCCCGACAATTGAATCAGATGTATAGACTGCGGCATGGGAAAGAGATTCGGAAGATGCAATGATGGGACCAATACAAGTCAGGCAATTCTTGTCAAAGTCAAAATCCACTACTTTTGTGTAATGTTTTTCATTTAATTTTTTCTTATTCCCTGTAGCAGAGCCAGTGATGATAAATTCTTTTTCGCCTGACATTACACTTATATTTCCAAATCCGATTCCGTTTTTATATGCTCCTATCATGTTAAGCTTGTATAATTTATCTCTCCATTCATTGATGTCTTTTAACTGGTCAAAAGAAGGAAGGTCTGCTTTAATCCAGTTGCAATTGAATTTGATATAACCTTTTTCCTCATCTGTTTTTTGCTCAGGATATAAGTTTAGTATACTCTCTTTATTGGCAGCACAAATGCCTCTTTCGGTAATCAAACCTGTGACTAATCTTGCGGGAGTCACATCAAAAGCATAATTCGCGGCAGGGCTTTGTTCTGGAGTCAGGAGAACTTTTTTTATTTTACCCTCGCATAATCCCTGTATATACCTAACTTCATCGGAATCCCTTTTTTCTATCAGTATGTCCTTGATGCCGTCTCTAATAGTCCAGTCAAATGTGGAGGAAGGAAGCGTAACATAAAAAGGAATGTTGTTGTCTTTTGCGGCTAATGCCTTCAGGTAGGTTCCTATTTTATTTGCTACATCTCCGGTGTATGTTGTTCTGTCAGTTCCGACGATAACAATATCTACCTGTTTATGTTGCATCAGATGCCCTCCTGTATTATCAGCAATTACTGTATGGGGCACACCATGTTCATTCAATTCCCATGCGGTTAATCTTGCTCCTTGATTTCTTGGTCTGGTTTCATCTACCCAGACATGTATTTTTATCCCTCTGTCAAATGCAGCATATATTGGTGCTGTTGCAGAACCCCAATCAACAAAAGCCAGCCATCCTGCATTGCAATGAGTAAGAATGTTTACTATATCTCCCTTCTTTTTTTTGCTGATTTCTTCAATCAGTTTAAGTCCATGTTCGCCTATCTTTTTGCAAAAATCGGCATCTTCGTCGGCAATATCATTGGCGGTTTTTAATGCAATGGCGATTTTGTCATCTACGGACTTTCCTTTATTGATGGCAGATAGTTGTCTTTTCACTGCCCATGCAAGATTTACGGCAGTTGGTCTTGTGGATTTAAGTTTTTCACTTGATTTGACCATATAATCATCAAATGTGTCTTTTGGGGCTTCTAAAGCGGCGATATACATTCCGTATCCTGTGGCAGCCCCGATAAGTCCGGCACCCCTCACATGCATATCTTTGATGGCTATTGCAACTTCCTCAACTGTTGTTAAATCTTCAATAATAAATTCATGCGGCAGATTTCTTTGATCTATAATCCGGATTACCTTATTGTTATTTTCTTTAACCCCTATTGTGCGATAATGCTTTCCATTTACATTCATAATATCACTAAGCATGTTTGTATTCTATATTAATAAATCTTTTGAAATAAAATTAATTTGACAGAAAATTAAATGACAACATATATAAATCTTTAATCATAAAATAAGTTATGGCAAATTATCATTATACTCCCGGCAGGAAGAAATCTGATTTTAAATCAAATGATGGGAAAATATCCGGTTTTTTGAAGTCTCTTTCAAAAAATAAACTCAAAATCGCAATCGGTCTTATGATTATTGCAGTGATATCTTTTGCAGGACCCGGCATTACAGGGGCTTTTATTTATTCGGACTCAGAATACGATGAATTATCCGATAACCCTGATTTTCCTCAATTGTCGAAAAAAGATGCTAATTTAGAATTATACCATTGTAATGGCGATTTGTCCAAAAGTTCATCTGATTTGGATAAGTGCAACCTGTTCCTGTCTGATGCCCACAATACTTTCTCTGCATGCACCGACCAGAAAGAGTCCATTGAAAGCGAGCTGCAAACTGCTAAAGACAATTATAATTCATGTACATCAAATGAAGATTCCTGTAAATCAAACCTGAACACATGCAATTCAGACAAAGCAGTCAAAGAGTCCCATCTAGCAACATGCAATACTCTGTTGAAGGAAAAGGATATCAAATACCGGGATTACGAGTCTGAAAGAGATGAAATTATAAGTAACTACGCAAATAGTGTTTGCTGTACATTAAAGCAGTTAAGCAATCCTTCATTGAGATATTATAATGTTGTGGACAACAAAGTCGTCTGTTCTGAGAACGAGGGAGAGGATTTTAACTGTTAGGTAGGTAAAATCCTAAGAGTTGTTATACCAATCCCAGTTTCTTTGAAGCTATCACAAACATAGAATGTGACCAGCAAAGCGGAGAAACTGAAACCTGTATGTCATTGTCAAATATTTGCTCGGGGATATATTTTTTGTCTTTTAGGTCATCTAAAACTTTATTGTAATATTTCAATGCCCTGGCTTTATTTTTGTTTTCTATGTGATATATGCTCATCCAGAAATTCAAAAGAGGCCAGTATCCTGCGCCTTTTTTCCTGTGGGTGTGTTTCCTATGCATCCATCCATCGTATTCGTCGTTTTCATAACGATAAACACCATAATTTTTAACGATTTTTTTTTCGATGAGAGCTATTGTTTTTTTCATTTTGGAATCATCGGCATTGATTATGTTTAAAGGCCATACCAGACCTATTAAAGAAGCATCCGGTCTTTGGTCCGTTAGTTTGCCAAAAGAACGGGAGAAATAGGTTTTGTTGTTTTTCATTAAAGTTTCTTTCATTTCATTTGCGGTTTTTACCCAGTTTTTATCCGGCATTAATTTATCTGCGCAAAGGAGTCCGCGGCAACAAGAGCCAAGAGAATATGTGAAATTTTCATTTAAATCAGGGAAGCATAGCCGCTCTTCCCACAAATCCTGGGTTATGTGATTAAAATGGTCTTTGTTCCATAGGTTGCATAATCCATTGGCGGATTTGACGATTAGGTTTTTTATGTCGTGCGGAATTGTCTTGTCTTTGTAATAATCAAGCAGGGCGATAAGGATGGATCCTGTCTGGTCCGGCTGGAAATGATGCATCGCTTTTTTGCCGCAGGTAAAATACTTTTCATAAAACAATCCTGTTTCGTTCCAGCCTTCTGCTCTCATGCACCATCTGAAAAAGTTTTCCTGGATTTTTATTCCTAAAATGTTTGCCGCGATGCAGTTGTATGCCCCGTCTCTTGGCCAGACAAAAAAGTAATTCTTTGCTTCTTTCGGGAAATAATCTTTAGTGGAATTGGCGGCAACTATTGCTCCGTTGTCCATGGAGCAGTCTTTTATTACCTGCCTGCTGGATTCTGTTAGTGTTTGTATTAATGGGTTCATTATTGTTATTGGGATTTGGAGTTTATTAATGTTTCTTTGTCTAGAATTTTTTTAGCAAAGAGACGAGCATTTGCTAAATCATTTTCATCGGGACTATTTTTATGTGTTTTTAAGATATGATGACAGCCCGGACATTTAAATTCTGCAATGCAGGGAGCGTCTAATTTCTTTTTCATGTAATTTAAACAGTTTTCTGCAGATTTTTTACCAAATAAGGGTGCGCCATAGGTACAGAAAACAGCACAATATTTTGGTTTTTTTATGGTGTCTAAAAATTGCTTGATTTTTTTTGTTGGTCGGAATGCGTGGACGGGAGTGCCGAGGATGATTAGATTATAGTTATTGATGTTTTGGATGGTTTGTATAGTATGGGTCGGGCAGTTTAGTTCTTTGGCGATTTCATCGGCAATTAGTTTTGTGTTTTTTGTGCATGTGTCGTAAATTAAGATTGTTTTATTCATAGTATTTGTTTATGTTTTTGGAATATAAAAATATATTGGATGTTGCTTGGAAAATGATATATATAATTTATTTTATTAATTATTTCATCTATTTCACTTGTCCTTTTTCCTGCTCTGTAGAAATAATGTTATCAAACTCTGCCTGAGAAATATATTTTGGAGAATAAGACCCGCCGTTATTTTCAATTTGTCTTATATATGCGCGTAAATGGTTGCGAGAACCCTTATTGAGATTATTGTATGTTGTGATAATATCTGCATTATCTGTTTTTGCCGAAAGCTCATTAAGATCTTTAATATCCAAATCTTCAATAATTGCTCCCACCACAAATGCATCTAAAAGAGACAAACTGCCTTGTTTTACTAATGTTTGATACAATTCATCTAATTGAAGAGAATTAAAAACTCCAATACTATCATCTTTAACGGGGTCTTCTATATTGTAACGATTTAAAAGTACCTTTACTGCGTCTGTGTGGGTTTGTTCTGATTTTGCTATATTGGTAAAAATATTTGTTCCCCATTTTTCTCCAAGTTTATTATAAACATCTCTTGCCAGTTTTTCCTCTTCACGCATTAGAATAAGACCGGCAATTTCCTCATCGCTCAATTGCGATCCAGGGATGTCTTGGATTAATTCATTTCCTTTAACAAAATCACTTTGGTCTATAACATATTCGTTTGAAGATGTTTGATTTTCTGGTGTATTTGTACATCCGGACGACACAACCAAAAATAATAATATTATTGCGAAATATATAAATTGTTTTTTGGAAGTTTTCATAGTATTATTTAATTTATAATTATATATGCTTGTTTGTATAAGTTGTACTACAAAGCAAAAAAATCCTGAAGAGTAATTTTTAGGGACGTTCTATTTATTAAAAGATAAACTTTATTCCTTGATGGGTCTAATGTATTGGAGTTCTACTCCACCGGGAGTTTCATTGATATGTACTAAATGTAATAAAACATAATTTGCATACTATTGCGATAATTTTGGTAGTTCTTCTAAAAACGGCGTTTTGGTCCATGCCTTTTAAAATTTTTAGAAAATGGTTTTTTATTTTTTGATGTGGTTTTAGGTCTATCTCCGTATTTGGTATTTCTGGAAAAGGATCTTCTGTTTTTTGGTGGGGGTTTGGCTGCTGCACCTACTGCGTCTTGAGCAATTTTTGAATGAAATGTATGATTCATGACTTCAATTTTTTGTTTTATTAATCTTTCAATATCATTAAGATAACTT
>JAGLPV010000026.1 GCA_023137195.1 Candidatus Aenigmatarchaeota archaeon
AGTTTTGCGCATGCGTATCCGGTTAAGTAAGCGCATGGAATGTTTTTGTGCGCATCATCCCATTTGTATTTTTTCAGTGAATCTGAAGAAAATGACAAGATTGTCTTGTCCTGATAATTATCATATTCAATTATTTGGCACATGATTTTTGTATTTGTGATTCTTATTGCAACTCTTGGTTTGTGGCTTAGCAACAGGTGATATCTTTTTTTATAATCTGTTTTGCCTTCTGCTCTTCTTTTGAATATGTTTTTTCTTACTACCATTTTAATCTTTATTTATTTTTTAATGAATTTTTTAACATACATTCTTGTATATGCTCTGCTTTTCAATACGCCTCCGCTACCGAGACGGTAAAGTTTCCTGTATTCTTTTGTATCAACAGTTCCTTTTGCCTTTAATGTTAAAAGTTCTTTTCTCACAGCTCTTATCTGCTTAATCCACCTGGATTTCCTGCTTTCTATTGCACCTTTCTTTCCTTTTCTACGACCGGCTCCTGCTTGCAGACCTTTTTTTTTCTGGATTAGTTTGATATTGGCTCTTGCTCTTGAAACACCTTTTTTCTGTTTTTTCTGTATTATTTTCTCGTTGATTAATTTTTGGACATCCAGATTCGTCAATGCTTTTGCAATTTTGTCGTTCTCTTCAGGATTAAACCATATTCTTGTGATTCCACATTTAAGCAATTTGGCGGCTATTGTTTTTTTTGATTTTAAATTCATATTAACTCAATATATATTCACCTTCCTTAATTTTAAAAAGATATATATTTGAACGCGATTTATTTGGGTGTTGTGGGTGAATGGTATGTTATTTGTTATGATATAGTAGTACCAATACTATAATATAGCAGAACACATAAATAATGCAAAAAAAAAAATAATCCATATTTGATAGTATTTATGTATTCTGCCAGTATATTTGACTGCGGGTGAGATTGAAATTAGCAGACAAATATATTCGAAGACGCAATTATCGCAACATGTAACGCAAATTGCGTTTGAGATTATATCACGCCACACACTTGTTTTTTTGTGTTGTGGGTAGTTGAAATATGGAATTTTGGGTTTTGGTTTGAGAATAACCAAAAAGTTTATATATGAAAAATAAAAAAACCGAAAGATTTATATAGTTGACAGCTAAATTATTTTAATTGAAAATAGGTGAAAAAATGAAAACAAATACAAGAAAAATGAGAAAAGCACAATCAGCTACAGAATATTTAATGACTTATGGATGGGCAATTCTTGCTATTGCTATTGTAGGGGCATTGTTATATACACAAGTGTTCCAGACGAAAAAATGCGCAGAAGGTGCTATTGGATTTCCTATAACTGGTGCACTTTCCCCAGATGGAATAGAATATTCTGTTAATACAACAGGATATCTAACCATACTGTTAAAAAATACTGTGGGAAAAAAAATAAAGATTACATCAATTCAAAATGTAGATACAACTACTGCTACAGGTACATTAGTAAATCAAGTAAATATTTCTGATGGAAAAACAGGAACTGTCTCAATATCGGGTTTTAAAACTGGTATGGAATCAGGAGATTGTTATAGTACAAAAACTAATATTAAATATGAAACATATCAGAGTGATGGAAACACATTGAATGGTGTTGATTTAATAGCCGGTGGAACTCTCAACGGTAAAGCATTGTAAATTATATTCATACCCCCCTCTTTTCTTTTTTTTTATATTTTTTTAAACAATTTTCTTCTTAATCCTTTCTTCAGGTCTTCCACAAAGTAGAGTTCCTTTTAGTTCTAAAGCAATCTTGTTTTCTTTTAGATTGAGGTTATTGTCTTTTGCTAATTTAGAGTATGCCGTTAGTCTTTCTTTGTCAAGAATGAATTCAAATATGCAGTTCTTTTTTTCAACGCTGAATACTTCGTTGTTTGAATCTCGTATATGAAGCATGTTTTTTGTTTCGTCAATTACAATTCCTTCTTTGTCCGCAAGTGTTTTATCTGTAGAGTGGATTATTTTTGTCTTTAAACCCAACAATTCCTGCTTTGGGAATCTTGATAAGATTTGTTTAAACCAGGTGTGTGTTTTGTTGTCCATGTGTTTAAATTATGATGAGATTTAAAAATAATACTGAATGGAGGGGAGGATCTTTACTAATTACACACCTTTCTATTGATAACCTATTGCAGATGCACATAACAAGACCATTGCAGTAGATGAGACAAGTTGCTTTTAGTTTACTCGCTTCGTTCGCTCCTGTGGTGATGTGCATAATGTAATATGTTGGTGCAAAGAATAAGATATACTCAAACACAACTGTTTTTTCGAATTTTATTTTTAACAGTTGTGTTTTCCTATATATTCACCCACATAAAATTGCTTTTAAAATATTTGAAGTTCGCAATTTTATTCGTGGTTGAATATACATGATTTATAGTCCCAGGATAAATTAGAACACTTTTTATGGTGTTTATGTTGCAGGATTATCTTATTTTTCCTTTGCAAAAAACCCAATTGAAGAACATAAAATTATAATAAGCCCTATTACTGAGAATAATTTTTCGTCCAGGATTCCTTTTTGAAGTCCGAAAGTTATTGCAATAAGACCGAAAGTTAATTGGGCGCTAAAAAGTTTTGCATAATAAGATGCATTTTTCCTGAAGTATTTTTTGATTGCAAAAAGAGCAGAATAATACTTGGAAGAGAAGGCAATTAAAAAAAGAAATATTAAGAAATAGAGATTTTCGAATGCAAGCAATACATTAATCTTTGTTCCTGTTACAAAAAAGAAAATCGGGGTCAAAAAACCAAAGGCAATACCGTTTAACTGTTTTTGAAGTTCAATATGTCCTACAATGAATTCCGAAGTCAATGCTCCGAAGAAAAATGCAATTAAGGCGGGTTCGAGTCCTGCATGTTCTGACATAAAGGAGAGGCAAAGTAGGGAAAATAACACAAATTTTAGTTCCAATTCTATTGTTGTTTTCTCTCTTTTTTTGAAGATTCTTTTGCCGAGGTATGGGAAAAAGTAAGTCAATACAACCATAAGGATAAGGAAGAGTAATGTAAAATATGAGAAAGCAGAGGAGAAAAATCCGAGGAATATCATGCTCATTACATCAATGACCATAACTGCCGAGAGGATTGTCTTTTTTTCTTCATTTAATTTTCCCTTTGAAGACAAAACAGTAAATGCTATTGCGACAGATGTTGTTGACAGTGCGAGAGAGATAATCAATGATGTTACATGAGGTATATTATAGGGAAAATAGCAAAATAAATAAATCAATCCAAAAGGTATAAAAAAAGAAGATAATCCCATGTATAAACAGGGAGATAATTTACTTTTCATAAAATCAAAGTCTATTTCCAGTCCTGCGATGTACATCAAGACAGTTATTCCTATGTTGGAAAGCACATCCAGAGTAGGGTTTATTTTTATCAGGAAAAGATTTCCTATGATAACACCCGCTATTAATTCCAGTAAGACCGGCGTTGTCTTTGATTTTGAGGATACAACACCTGCTAAAAATACAATGAGGGCAACAAAGACAATATTTATTTCATACATATAATTCCCTATTCGTTTTTCTTAATGGCTATTGGGCTTCCGCCTGCGTGCCAGCTCATTCTTGGTCTCATTCGCATCGCATACATGTGCTCTGAATTATCATCCAGGATAATGGCGGCGCCTTTTAGTCTTGGAAGTTCGTCAAAAAAGTCTCCCATTCCTTTTCTTAGATAAGTTTGCATTATTTCAGATAGTGCCTGTATGTCTTTTTTCGAGGTAAGGCGGTGAGATATGAGGACATCGCATTGAGATACTGCTTCCTCGTGCAGTTTGTTTGGCATCTGGGTTGCAAGAAGCAGGGATACGCCCGGTTCTCTGCCGATTTTAATCCACTGGAGGAGGGGTAAAGATGCAGGGGTCATGCCTTTCCTTGGCAGGAACTGGTGAGCTTCGTCGATTAGCATCCAGGTTATAGGGAGTTTCCTACCTACATATCTTCCTTCCATTTCCTCGAGTTCTTCTAGTCTTCTTGACCTCATGCGCTCCTGCAGGATTATTCTTGAAAGCAAAGCGACAACAAGGGCTTTGACAGACCATCCCCCTTCACTGCTTACTGCGAGTTTGAAGCGGCTGATATCTACTATAGAGACTCTTCCAGGGAGTACTATGTCGTAAATAGATGTGCCTGGTTCTCTTTCCTTGAATATTCCCCAGTCTTTTGCTACAAGGAATCTGTTGACAAGCGCTTCTTTTACGATATCTGTTGCGCTTTCTTTTTTTGTGTGGTTGATTAAATCATCCAGACTGTAGAGCATACCTGATTCATTTGCATTTCTCTGGACTTTGGTCAGGAGGATTCCCATTTCAGAGTCTAAATCTATATTAAAGCTTAATGCCCATGATCCCAGGTCGAGGTCTTTTGGGGCAAAGGCGAAAGTCATGTCGTAGTCAATGTTCTCTGCCTTGTACATTTCTTCCAGACCTTCGGGTATGCAGATGTTTACGTTAAAGCCTCTTGGGTATATATCCCACTCTGAGAGTAGGTGGGCATCTTTTTCATTGGGTTTTTTCATTGACCAGAATATTCCCATTGTGTCTATCATTACTGTTCCTATGTTTGGAGAGATGTCCTCCGGGAGCATCATCAGTTCTTCTGCGATTGTTCCCATAGAGAATGATTTTCCCTGACCTCTTTTTCCGAACAAGCCAACAATATGGGGTCTGCATAAGTCGAGTTTTACAGGATTGGTGAGGTGAGCTTCTTTTTTGCTTCCAACGAAATGTTTTGCTATGAATCCACAGCCATTATCGCTGTATTTTTTTTTGTCTTCTTCATCCCGTCCAATGATGATATCAAACATAATAAGAGTCAATAAATAGCTTTATATAATTAAATTCACTAATTAAATATGCCTGAAACCAATATAAGTAGGAATATTCTTGTTTTTAGCCTGATTATAGTTCTTTTTTCATCCGGGTGCCAGATTGATCCTTTTAATTCTGTGAGTAGTACGGGATCGGGTATAAAAATGGACTCTTTTGAGTTCAGTCCGACAAGCATTGATGATAATATGAAAACTACGACCTCGTTGGTTTTGAAAAATACAGGAACTTTTGATGCAGAGGATGTCGGTGTTGTTTTTTTTGGGTTAAATGATGAAGAATGGAAAATCATTGACAGCATAGGCGTTTCCGAGAGTATTTCGCTGGATAATCCGGTTACATTTGCAAAAATACGGGCGCAAAACAGCCAGGAGAATATACCTATGCAGAAAAAGAAAATATCCCTGGTGCTTGAGAATAAAGCAGAACTTGAGAGGGACATATCTTATGAATACAATATTGTTGCGCGCGTTTGCTATCCTTATCATACAACGTCTATAATAAAAGTTGAGACTATGTCGGAGAATGAATTTCTTATATTAAATGAACAGAATAAATTCAGGCAATTTCCTGTAACAGCAGATACGACTTCAGGACCGGTTTATATAGAAGTAACTTCGAAACAGCCGCAGGTAATATCTTCAAACGGGAAGATTCACCTTAAATTAAAGATTACGAATATTGGTGGAGGTACTCCTGTTATGGAGGGGAATTGTGCTAATATGCTGGAGCCGAAAGGAGATGCAAAAAGTGTTATTAATAATATAAACAAGGTTTCTTTTGACAGTATGGACTGCTATTATGATATGGAGTGGGGAGAGGGTATATATTTAAAGCAAGGAAAATCCAGTGAGATTGAGGTTACCTGTGATGTGGATGGAGTTTCAAAAAAAGAGCATATGCTGAGGGTGTCTGTTTATTATGACTATTATTTTGATTCAAAAAAAATAAATTTAAAGGTAAGAGGAACAAAAACTATAGATGATAGAGGAAGTTATGTTGCACGTCTGGATGGTGTTGTCGGGACGGAATTTATCGAGGATATGGGGTTAGGACCTTTTATAGATGAATCTATTCCGATAATTAGCGTCCAGATGAATGAAGGCAAGTCAGGCAAAAATAATATTTCATCGCAAAGAGTGGATGGGCTGAAGGCAGAGGTAGATGCAAAATCGATAGTTGTGTTGGGAAAATATGTGGAAAAATACGAGGGCGAAGAAGCAGAGGAGAAGGTATTGCTAAAGGAAGTGAAAAATCTTTATATTGCAGATTCCGGGCTTTTAGATGTTTTTACACTTGATGATTTAAATAGGATTAATCAAAAAGTTGTGGGTTATGAGGGAATTATATCAAAACAGTATTATGATTACAATATAGATGCAAAAACAGCAAGAGCAAATGCGCAAGGAGCTGTAGACCGTAGAGGTGGAGAATTGAGTGATTATTTGCCAAAAAAATACACAGAAAATTTGGTAGATGAATTAGGTATTGTGGCGACTGTTACGGATTGTAATGCCGTTGCAGGTACGTTGAGACTCAGCCATTTAGATACTATCAATGGCATGTATATTAAATCAAGTACGAGGGAGGAGGACAGGTTGTTTGAATGGCAGACGCTAGATACGAAGATAACCCGAATCAAGGTTCCCGGGTGTAAAGAGCGCACAATATCTGAATTGACAGGCGGGAAACTGGATTATATTTCTCTCGACCAGATTTATATGAACAAACTACATGATCTTTCATTTATAGGGGCTAAAAACCAGTATGTTGATTATGTTCTGGACAGTACAGAGGATGATGAAAAAAAGATTGTTGGGTATTTGAAAAAGGTAACTACAGAGGGTTATGAAAATTGCGTTTCAGAAGAGAAAAAGTCGGCAAATGAGAGTTGTATGGTGGCTTGTGCCAATAAAAGTTATTCCCAGGCCGGATGTTTTAGAATAGATGAGGGTTTGCATATTGCAAATCTGGGAAAATATGGGTATATTTGCTATAATGATGAATTATATATGGCAACCAATAAAGAGAATGGAATTAAGTGGGATATGGGTTGCAAGGGGAATTACCAGTGTATTTGTTATGATACTGTGGAAAAAATAGGCGATGAAGCGGTTTTGTTTTGTCCCCAGGCATAAAAGTTTATTTAATGATTAATGTTCTGTTAATAGTTATGAAAATCATAAAGCTTGATGTGAAAAAAGATAGTGTCATTAAGGCGGAAAGTACAGAAGATCTTTATACGCTTTTGCAGGTTATAAAGCCGGATGATATAATCGGGGCAAAAACACTTAGGACAGAGCAGAATACAACAAAGAAAAAAAAGATTGCGATTTTTTTAAAAATAAGGGTTGAGAAAACCGGTTTGTCTGAGGAAGGAAATGTGTTGAATTTAAGCGGGAAAATAATCGAGGCAAAGGATATTGTCCAGAAGGGATATCATACAATTCATGTAAAGCCAAATGATGTGTTCAGGATAGAGAAAAAATGGAAGGGTATTGAGCTGACTGAATTGAAACAAGCAGTGAAGGAGAGGCAGATAAATCTGCTTATTGTGAATCTGGATGAGCGGAGTTGTGTTGTTGCAAAAGGAGGAGAGAAGAGGATTAATCCATTGTGTTCTATAAGAAAAGAAAATGCAGGGAAGCATTATTCGCAGGCAGATGAGGGGAAATATTTTGAGGATGTATTTTGCGCGATAAAAGAGCATATTGAAAGTGCGAACTATTTGATTATAGCAGGTCCCGGGTTTGCTCCTGCTGATTTTTATAAGTTCCTGAAAACAAAAAAGAGAAATTTTGTGGAGAATTTATTGAAAAATACAATTGTTGATGTGACAAGTGTTGTGGGAGGGAGTGGGTTGAATGAGATTATAAGTCGTGGGATATTAGATAGGGTGGTGAATAATTCTATATTGTGTCAGCAGACAAAAATAGTTGAAGGTGCATTTGATTGTCTTGCAAAAACACCGCATCTGGTGACTTACGGGAAATCTGAGGTTGAAGAGGCGATTAGGGAGAAAGCGGTGGAGAGTCTTTTGATTTCTGATAAGGTTGTGAAGGATAGTGAGATAGAGGAGATTGTGGAAAAGGCTAAGAAAATACATTCTGAGATTCATATAATTAATTCCCATCATGCTGCGGGGGAGAGGCTATATGATATGGGGGGGCTTATTGCGTTGCTTCGGTATAGGATTGACTGAGTCAACTCAAGATTAATCTACAGAACCCACAGAACAGTTATGTTTATTCTTTTTATGTATCTTTCCGAAATTAATATGTTTAAAAAATTTCAGCGCAGGTATTATTATGACAATCACTATAATTGGGACTTCTCATATTGCGCATGAGTCAATAGAAAAGATAAAGAAGGCAATTGAAGAAAAAGCTCCGGACTGTGTTGCGGTGGAGCTTGATATGGACAGATTATATGCTCTTAAGAACAAGCTGGATAATAAGGAAAAAAAGAAAAGTTATATTGACAGGCAGAATATAATCCAGTCTATGATTATAAATTTGCTGATGAAACTGCAAAATAAACTTTCTGAGCAGACCGGGCTCGGGGCGGGAGAAGAGATGTTATTTGCTGTAAATGAGGCGACAAATAGAGGAGTTCCTGTAAAATTGATTGACCAGCATATAAATATTACTATTTCGAATATAGGGAATATTTCTATTTTTGAGAGAATTAAACTTTTGGGTTATCTTGTTTTTGTGGCTGTTAGTTTGCCTTTTTTGCCGTTTTTATCGGTTTTTAGCAAGAAGACGATTGATTTGAATAAAGTGCCTGAAAAAGAGATGATATTAGAGATGATGGGAGAATTCAAAAAAAAGTTTCCCCAGACATTTGATGTTCTTGTAGAGGATAGGAATAAAATCATGGCGGAGAAAATAAAAAAGCTTGGCGGAGTTTATGAGAATATTGTTGTTGTGGTTGGAGCAGGGCATATTGAAGGAATGAGGGCGATATTGAAGGGAAAAATTGCGTATGATAAGAGCAAGGAGCAGGTTTAGTTTTAACTTGAGAATTCCCCACAGC
>JAGLPV010000027.1 GCA_023137195.1 Candidatus Aenigmatarchaeota archaeon
GGGTTGACTGCATTGCAGTTTCACGGGAATGAATCACCGCAATACTGTTCAAAGTTCAAAAATGTCATAAAGGCAATCAGGGCAAAGGATGAAATTAATTTTGGATTATTGGCAGATTATGAACATTATGTCTGTGCCTTTCTTTTTGATACATATTCAGAGAAGCAAAATGGCGGTACAGGAAAGGCATTTGACTGGAATGTATTAAGGAGAATAGAAACAAAAAAACCAATAATCCTTGCGGGAGGCATAACAATAGAAACTATTGCTGATGCTATACAAAAGGTAAAACCATATGCAATTGATTGTGTAAGCGGGACTGAAACAAGCCCCGGCAAAAAAGACTATGAAAAAACTAAAAAAATAATAGAGGTGTGTAAATTATGAAATCAAAAGGAAAATTCGGAAAATACGGAGGCATGTTTGTCCCTGAGACATTGATGCCTGCTCTTGAAGAGCTGGAAGAAGAATACCTGAAATTAAAGGATGATGAAAAATTCAAAGAGGAATTAAATGAATTGCTAAGGCAATATGCGGGTCGTCCGACGCCGCTTTACTTTGCAAAAAACATGTCCCGAAAATACGGATGCAAAATATATATTAAGCGAGAAGATTTGCTTCATACAGGGGCGCATAAGATTAATAATACTTTAGGGCAGGGGCTGCTTGCAAAACACATGGGGAAGCCCAGACTGATAGCTGAGACCGGAGCAGGACAGCACGGCGTTGCGACTGCTGTTGTAGGAGCACTGCTTGGAATCAAGACTGAAGTCTTCATGGGTGTTGAAGATATTGAACGCCAGAAACTCAATGTATTTAGGATGAAATTATGCGGGGCAGAAGTAATTCCTGTAAGCTCAGGAGCAGGGACACTCAAAGATGCTGTGAATGAGGCTTTGCGCGACTGGATTGCAAATGTCAAAGATACTTATTATGTACTCGGCTCTGTTGTAGGACCACATCCTTACCCGACACTTATCCGTGATTTCCAGAAGATAATTGGGGAAGAGACAAAAAGACAGATTATGGAGATTGAAGGAAAATTGCCAAAAGCTATTGTTGCCTGTGTTGGTGGAGGTTCGAATGCAATAGGAATGTTCTTTGATTTCCTTGACGATAAAGAGGTAGAATTGCATGGTGTTGAGGCGGCAGGGCTGGGACTGGACACTCCAAAGCACGGGGCATCCCTGTGCAAAGGGAATGCAGGGATATTGCACGGTTCTCTTTCTTATTTATTACAAAACAATGAAGGACAGATAACCGAAGCTTATTCAATTTCCGCGGGTCTTGACTATCCTGGTGTTGGTCCTGAACACAGTATGTTAAAGGAAAAGAACAGGGTGAAATATTCTGCTATCACAGACAAGGAAGCATTGGACGCATTCAAAGAGTTTTCTACGACTGAAGGGATAATCCCTGCGCTTGAATCAGCGCATGCAGTGGCTTATGCCATCAAAATCGCCGGTGATTTGAAAAAAGACGATGTCCTTGTGATAAATCTCTCCGGGCGGGGAGATAAGGATATGCACCTTGTTGCAGAAGCATTGGAGGTGAAAATATGAGCCGGATTGCAGAAGTATTTGCAAAGAAAAAAGCATTTATTCCATTTACTGTGGTCGGCGATCCAGATTACGAGACTTCAAAAAAAATAATCAAGACCATGATAGATTCAGGCGCGGATATGCTTGAACTCGGTTTTGCTTTTTCAGACCCGGTTGCCGACGGTCCCACAATACAGTTTGCAGACAACAGGGCGCTTGACAGCGGAATGAAAGTTGATTCTGCATTCAGGCTGATAAAAGAGATAAGAAGGGATTATTCTGATATTCCTATCGGGCTTTTGGTATATGCTAATCTGGTGTATAATAGAGGTATAGATAAATTCTATTCTGATGCGCATGATGCAGGAATTGATGCTGTGCTTGTGGCAGATATTCCTTATGAAGAGGCAAAAGAATATGTTGAAGCGGCGGATAGAAATGATGTTGCGCCTGTGTTTATTGTTGCGCAGACAACTACAGATGAGAGGTTTTCCCGGATACTTAAAATAGCGAAGGGGTATATCTATCTTGTGTCTGTTCTGGGGGTTACCGGGGCAAGAGGTAAAGTTGAAGAAGGGACATTGGAGTTGGTTAAAAAGGTGAAGTTGCAGACTGACCTTCCTGTTGCTGTTGGGTTTGGTATTTCTAGTAAAGAGCAGGCGAAGGAGATTATCTCTGCCGGGGCAGATGGAGTGATTGTCGGGAGTGCTATTGTTAAGATTATCGAGAGGAATTTGGATGATGTTGATGGGATGCTTAGAGAGATTGGAGGGTTTGTTGGAGAGATGAAGGAGAGTATTTAGAAAAGTTGGTTTGATGTGCCCTATTAGTAGATTAAACGTAATAAAGTACGTTTAATCTCTTGTTAATTGCAATTTTTGAATTACTTAACAAAAGAAAAAGAGGGGATAGTCTTTCAGACATCTACACTCACTTCGTTCGAAACATTTATATTAAAGTTTGTATTTAGATTAATTATGAATCCTTTTGAAAATTATCTTGAATTTGAAACTCAGTTCATTGAATTTCTTAAAACCAATCTAAAGAGATATTTAACTATCAAAAAACAAAAAACAAAAATTGTTTTAAAATTAATTAACAAAAAAAGTCGAAGTTCATATCTGACGATAAAATTTTTAGAAGATGTTTTTACCCAAATCAAAACAAAACAAATTGCTGATGAAACAATTCTGTATGATAAGAATAATTATGAAATATTAGTGCAAAGAAATGTAGTCATGGGTCCTATGTTTATGTCTTTTGATGAAAAACAATTTGAAAAAGAAGATAAGATAAATAATTTAAGCTATGATTTATCAAAACCATCTATAGAATATCTGTTATTTTTATTTATTAATTCAGTAGAAAGTAAAGAAATTATTCTAAGAAGATTTAGATTAGAAGAAGATATAGAAAATATTATTTCCAAAAATAAAAAGGATGGTGAACTAATTACAGAGTTAGGATTAATAATTCCACGAACAATGACCTTGAGAATTTCTTCTAAAGAAGAACGAACTTTAAGTTTTTTTGAAGATATTTCTGATTCTTTTTTGTTTTCTATTGCATATAATTCTAAAAGGTCATTTCTAAAGGTAAAGAATATTATGAATGACTCAGAAAATAGGGAATTGAGAAGAATGCAAATGCGTAGGAGAAGAACTATAGACGAAATTGAAGCACCCAAAAGAACATATATTCGTGACCTATTAAGTCATTATCAAATGGCTATTGCTGTTAGAATTCCATGTCAACAATATTTATCCTTTTTTCATATTCTTGAACATTTTTTTGAAGAAATATACAATGATGAACTTATATCAGAAGTGAAAAAGACAATCACTATGCCGGATTTCTCATACAAAAATAAAAAAGAAATTGAAAAATTAATTAAATTAATAACAAAAAAAGTAAAAATAAAATATGATAATTATGAAATAAATGAAATTGAAGCTTTAAATTTAGTTTTAATAAAACACATAAATCTCAATAAGTTAAAAAATTCTTTAGATAAAGAAAGAGTAAGTTTATTAGATCATTATAAAACTAATAAAGTCTCATTTTCTGATGGAAAATGTATTGATTTTTCAATGAATCAAGAAACAGTTTTTAAACAAATAGCAGATAGGTTATACAAAACTAGAAATTCAATAGTACATAGTAAAAGTGGTAATAAAAATAGATTTAGACCTTTTAAACATGATTCAATCCTAATTAGGGAACTACCTTTAATTCAACATATTTCTGAACAAATTATTCTAGCAACATCTGAAGAATTTTAACACCCCTCTTTTGCAGAATTTCCTTTTAACAGAGATTTAACCAATAAATTTGAAGGTTCCGGAAACAATTTTGCTCTTTCATCCCTATAGACCGTAGCTTGACTATTGGTGTCCATCCCTAACGCGAAATCATCAACATAACCAATAAATGTAGTGCTATTATCTCCAACTGCTTTTCCCGGTTCTGATGCAGAACTACAGGACAAAGAGTAAACAATTCTATCTTTAATAAATGAATCAAAATTTATAATTGCTTTTAGATTTAATCAGATACACTTCCTGCGCATGCACCATAAAGCCATTGCTTTGTTTGATCATATTCTGTATAACCCCTCCTTATACTGGTGCAATTTTTGAACCCTATATAAATCATGGATGGAGTGCCCTGTAGATTATATTTTTTAAAATCATCACTTTCTGCTACATTTATCCTTTCAACAGTCATATCTTTAAAATTTTCTTCAATTTCTGCAATGATTGGTTCCTGCTTATCGCAGTACGGACAATTATCATTATAGAAATATAATAATCTGCCATTAACATTACGCTCAGTGACCGGTTTTGTTTTTTCATTAATAATCATATTGCCTTCTGCATATCTATAACAGTGCTCTTTTCTTTCACTGTTTGTTATTTTTTCACATAACGTACTATCCTGAAGATTTCTTGCAAGATTAACATAACAATTCTCTTGCCTGTCCGAATCAACTATATTTCCACATAAAAGTCCATCTTTATTTGCTGATGCGGCAACACGATAACACTCATCTTTTCCATCACTGTCGGTTGCTTTTTCACAGATACTTATGTCGCCGATAACAGCAAAATAACATCCGGGTATTTCTTCCTCATTTTTTATATTATCACAATAACTGGTGTCTTTGGTTATTTTTGCAGCCTGAAAGTAGCACCCCGTATGCCAATGATCAGTGGCTTCTATCCTGTCGCATATGCTAAAATCATTTGAGCCCAGAGCCATATTAAAGTAGCATCTCCCCGGGGTGTCTCCTTCTTCGTAATCTATTCTTTCACAATAATCAACATCTTTATTTGCTACTGCAATCCCTCTAAAACAGCCTTCTCTTTTACGCGTGTCTGTTTGTTTCTCACACTCTTCAGGAGACGGAATATACCTTCCCACTTTTATTTCTGAAAACTGTTTAAGCAACGTAAGCCCCTTGCCTTTACAGCTTTTGTAAAGGTCGTCACTGTTTTCGGGATTAAATGTCGCATAATTATCTAATTCACATGTCAAATGAAGATCATCATTATGATAAAATTTAATAATGCACTTTTCATTTTGTAGCCCTTCAATTGTTGCAGTGGTCTCTTCATTAGGGTTACCTATTGCTGGTTCGCAAGTCTTTAACGCTTCTTCCCAGCACTTGCTATCAGCACCGCAATTAATATACTTCTTTTCAATTTCATCCATGCTGCCTTCAAGAGCACCTATCATACTGGATATCCCTCTATCATAGTCTTGGTTTTCGTTGTTCTGCAGTTTCTGCTTCCATGTTTTTAATTTGGCATTATGGCTTTGAATAGATTTGTTCAATTCATGAATATCTTTTATTTCCATGTTTTTAATTGAACTCTCAAACTTTTCAATCTGTTTTTGTCCTTCCAGTTCTGCTTTTTTTACTTCTGCAGTTTTGTTCTTTTGGACCATCATGTTCATCTCAGCCGCCCTTTCCTGCATTATATTTAATCTAATTTTGGCTTTACCTAAAGAACTTGGAGTAAAAAATACCTTTGCATTATCAAAAAAAACATCTAATTTATAGAAAATACTATCTGGTGTTATGCCTGCTTTTTGTTCTTCATCCTGCGCAAAAACGCAGGGGATAAGCAATGTTAAAATCAATAATGTTATTATTTTTTTCATTTTCTGCCTCTTACTTCTAATTAAATCTTAGAGTATTTAAATGTTTCTCAAGTGTGTCGTCTGTGTTACATGATTTAATTTCCTCATGTATTTGATTTGGGGGAATTAAATCGGGATACTACAAACACAAAGACCATACATAAAATATATAAATCACAAATTTATAGAATATCATGAAAAAAATTATCATTTTCTTATTTTTACTAAATTTTATTTTTATCTCCGGTTGTGTCGAGAATATCGAATGCAATAAACCATACATCCATCACGGAACCGAATGTTGTCTTGACCAAAACAGCAATAATATTTGTGATGTTGATGAAGGCAGGCAAGGAACCACAAATAATGCGCCAACAGCAAACGACATGACCGTTGCCAAGCAAGCATACACAGATGCGTATGACAACTACAACAAACTACTCTGGGAAAAAGGCAGCACTTCACCGGAAACAAAAGAAGCACTAAAAGACTACGGAAAGAAATATGACTATTATATGTCCTTGAAGGACAAGCAGGATAAATATTCATATGAAGCAGAATTTAATCATAATCAATTAAACCAGGATGAGAAGGACGTATTCGACCTACCAAAAGCAGGAGGAACACTCTTTGAGCTGGAAGATGCTTACGGTTTAGAACTTATTGATTTTGACGGGGAATATTCTTTGTTTATGCGCGAGGAAGCAAGAGGACCTCAATTGGATTATGGAACTCCTAAACCGGAACTTTCCTGGAGGAAACTTGAGACATTGTATCGCCATAATTACTCCGGTCATGGTTTGAAGAATCTTCCCATGACCACTATTGATGATACAGGAAGGGAACAGGCAATTCGTCATCTGTTCGGGGAGATTTCGCAGGGAAAGATTTACTGGGAACGACCGGGCGGGCAAATTTATGAAGATGATGCTTCAAGCCCGATTGTTTTCCAGCTAGAAAAACCATTAGAATCAATAGGATTTGTATTTGATGTGAATCCTAAGTATTTTGTCATTACGACAAGACCGCCGGCACAGACACGTGACGGTTATATGACCGGATGCGACAATATTTATCTCTATAATCGTACAACACAGAATTACAGGATATTAACAGATAATCCGACATTTGAATTTGCAACCCCGGCGAAATGTTCAGTCAGGAAGGAAACTATTGAACTTCACGGGAATATTACTACATGGGATGAATATCTCTTTGAAAAGCCGCTTTCCGATGTCAACCAGGATATCAAAGGCATACGGGTATTTGCTTATGTGGCAGGTACGGGACAACCTTTACTTATGTTCGAGAATAATGTTTCCCGGTTCAAGCATTATGATGTAACCGGGGATTACTTTGTTTATCTCAACCAGGGAGAGACCGGTGTAGATATGGGAGATCTGCGGATGAAGTATATTGACCCAAATCGACTGGAAGAGTCTGAACTTCTTGTCAGGTACGCTGATTTCAAGTCGAAAGATCCTTTGGATGCATCCAAGAGCAAAGGGGCGTACAAGAAATTCATAATTGCAGCAACAGGTAATAAAGTTGCATTTGCTGTTGAATACAATTCAAACATCGGAAGAGATACTAAGAATAAAGCAGGTCTGTTCTTACATGACATTGAAACAGGCAAGACAGAACTCATCTATGAAAAAGAGATGGCAAGAATCTCAACAGTCCTTGCAGAGAACGGAAGAGTTGTCTTTAGCATCGCAGATATAGACGAGTATGGCACTACCACAAAATGGACAAGACATCATTATGTTTTTGAGATTGACATATAACTAAAAAGAGAGTTTAATACAACAGATACCTATTCAATATGAGGGTTCACTTCTTTAACTTTTTCAACAAAGGATTTACCCTCCTTCATGTATATCTGCGCATTCTTTGATTTGAACATTTTCTTAAGGAAGCCGGCTCCTTCTTTTGCCGTATTTGCATAAATTATAAATTGTTTCATTAAAGGCAATTTAGATATTTTCTTTATCTGTGAAACCTCAACATCGTATCTCTTTTTCGCTGACCTGAGGAATCCTTTTTTTGAGACGAAAATTAATTTATCCTTTGTTAAAATAACATAACCGGGATAATTAATGGCATCCTCTCCATTGCACCCGTAATATTTTGCATCTCTCCAGTCAATGACATCTGATTCATCAATCCCGACTTTCTGTATTGCTTCTTTGTAAGCCATATTAAAATAAAAAAAATAAAAAAATTATTTTAATTTAAGCACATAAAAGTTTCCAAATCCTGTTTTTTCTTCCTGCACCAAAATAGTTTTTCCGTCGCCACTTGATGCTTCTCCACAATATGGACTAATGGTATTTACCAATCTAAAGCTAAGGTCCCGGTACTCTTGATGTTCATCTTCATGTCCGATTATCAAACTTTTAGATTTCCCCACAGTATCATAACTACTAAAGCCAACTCTTCCGAAAATAACGTCGCCGTTATCAGACATGAAAGATCTCGGATACATATCAAAATCAAAGTCTACAACTTGTCCCGAGTTTACATTATAAGAAAAGTCAGGTCCGCTTCCCAATAGAATTATCTCTCCGTTATGAGCACCCACCAGACCGGCGGTATCTCCAAGTTCTTCGGATAATCCAACTTTTTTGAACTCACCATTTTCAATAGAGTAAATTCCATCTATATTTTTATTGACTTGTCCTTCGAAATAAAGCTTTCCTGTTGCAGTATCCAGGCGCATATGGGTCATATAGATATGCGGATACTCTCCGGCTATGGTTTTTGCTAACATCACATGGTTGGATCCATCTAAGTTCATACTAAAAACAGCAGTATCTATCCAGTCTCTTGTATCTTCACCGTCTTTAACTAACTGTGCAGTATAATAAATTTTATTACCCTCAATATGGAAGTTAGAAATCATTGTTTCCTCGTACCCAGATGGTGCCGATAGCTTAATTAATTCAAAAGCTTTTGTCGCTGTATTTACTCTACTGAAATATATAGTATTAATAGAATCAGATACTATGAAGTAAACATACTTGCCATCATCAGATAAAGCAGTCGACCCCCTAATGTTAGACATATAATGATACTGCTTGTCTCCGTATACGACTGAAGGCACAGTTCCGCTTTCAAAAACTAATGTAGGATCATTCAAACCATTTGTGTTCGCAACATAAACCGCATTACGTACAGGATATGCTACATCGGCATCAACATATTTTGTAAATCTGAAAAATGCAATTTTACTTCCATCGCCCGATATTGATGCATATGCCGGTATCCCGTGTATATTTTGATCATAGTTGGTTAATTGAGTGACCGACTCAAGCTGCGAACTTACAGGAGTCTCATCTGCAACATCTCCATCATCGGCTCCAACCTCCGCATCATCACATATATTATTCTGGTCATGATCCATGCAGCATACACCGTTTACTTTAGAATACGGGTAATCGCAAGAGTCTTCAGCAGGAGGTTCGGTGACAGGCGGTTCTGTAACCGGAGGGTCATTTGTGACAGGAGGTTCATTTGTACCCGGCGGTGTATCTAATTGTTCATCTTCATCGCAGATTTTATTTTGGTTTTGATCTAAGCAACAACCACTGCCTAATCTCATATATGGTTCATTGCAAACCACTGTATTTTCTGAAATCGATTTACCCATCTTTTCAAGAGTACCATCATCCACACATCCGCTTAAGGAAACAACCAGAGCCAACAAAAGGGCTAAAATTATATTTTTCATATTTACCACTTATTTATTATAATATATAGTATTATTTATTTATACAATATTTAAACCTTTCGGTGCATGGATACGACAACTTTGAATTTTTCTTCACTTCTCACTAAAAATTAATCTCCATTAGGAGACAACTTAGATTAACAGTCCTGAAACCTTGTGGGTTTCTCCAATCTCCTATTCAAAACAAATATATAAATACCTCAACTTCTAATTATCCTATGATAAAACTTACAGTACTCCACAACGAGTTAGAAACATTTGCAGAAGAAACATCCGGATTCAGCGTCTTAGTAGAAACACAAAACCTAAAAATTTTATTTGACGTATCTTATTCCAATGACATCATCAAAAATGCAGGAAGAGGAGGAATTGATTTAACCAATATTGATTACGTTGTTTTGAGCCATGGACACATAGACCACACCGAAGGATTGAGATTTATCGATTTTTCAAATATCAAAAATATATTAGCGCACCCGGATTGCTTTGAAAAAAAATATTTCAGCGGGGGCGAGTACATAGGCATTCCATTGTTTTTGGATTATTTAAAGAGAAAAACAAATGTAATTTTGACAAAAGAACCATACTGGATAGAAAAAGACGAACTCGTATTCCTGGGGGGGATTCCAAGAAAAACAGATTTTGAAGCAAAGGAACCTATAGGGTATTTAGAGAATGAAGACGATGATTTTGTTTTGGATGATTCGGCAATTGTTGCAAAGACAAGCAAAGGATTGATCATTATTTCCGGTTGTTCTCATTCGGGAATCTGCAACATAATAAATTATGCAAGAGAAGTATGCAATGAAAATAAAGTTTATGTCGTTTTAGGCGGGTTTCATATGTTCAATGATGAAGTTACAGACAGGACAATAGAATTTATCAAAAATCATGATATAGAGAAAATTTACCCTGCTCATTGCCTGAACCAGTATGCTTTTGATGAGTTTAAAAAAATAGGGGGAGAAAGAATAAAAACGCATCAGGAATTGATTTTTTGAGTTCTACGCTAACACTAATTTATCCAAAAAGTAGTAATTTCTTTTTCACCTGATAAAACATAAAGGACAGTTAAAACTTCGTAAAAAAGATGTTATTTTCCCTCCATTTATCTTATAAAATTTTTTCCCAAGTATATAGACTATGAATCCCGATGAGCCAATCAAGAAATATTTTTCCATCATTGAGAAAGAAACAACACGATGTTATGACATCGCAAAAAAAGTAAAGGCAAAAGGCATTGACATTGACGATGAAATCAACATCCCTATTGCAAAGGATTTGGCAGCAAGGGTTGAGGGACTTATCTCTTCTTTTTATCCAATAATAAAAAACTGCGGGGTTCAGGACGGAATAAGGGCACTTGAAAAAAAATACGGAAAGAACTCCGAGAGAGTTGCCCTGGAAGCAGGAAGGGATATTGCCATCGGAAAATATGTGAAATTTGAATCAAAAAAGGATGCCCTTGAAATGGGACTGAGAATTGCTGTCGGCTATCTGACACAGGGAGTTGTGACTGCCCCATTAGAGGGTATTTCAGAAGTCCAACTAAAAAAAAATTCTGACGGAAGCGAGTACGCTGCCGTCTATTACGCAGGACCTATAAGGTCAGCAGGAGGAACTGCATCAGCCATAAGTGTTGTTGCATTTGACTTCATCAGGAAAGCACTAGACATTGCAGATTACAAGCCTGAAGAAAAAGAAATAAAACGGTATGTAACAGAGATTGAAGACTATTCAACAAGAATAGTGGAAAAGCAATATCACCCGGCAGAAGAGGAAGTAAAGATGATGATAGAAAACATCCCTGTTGAAGTTACTGGCGACCCCACAGAACGCCTCGACGTTTCAAATTACAAGGATCTGCCGAGAGTAGAAACAAACAAGATCCGTGGAGGGATGTGCCTTGTTTTTCTTGACGGGGTTCCGCTGAAGGCGGAAAAAGTATTCAAGAGGATAAAAAAATATCCAAAAGACTATGGTCTGAGCCATTGGCTGTGGCTTGAAAAGTTCATTAAACTCAAACACAAGCTCCATTCTGTTTCAAAAAAAGACACAGGAGAAGATGAAAAATACACGCCAAACACAAAGTATTTATCTAAAATCATTGCAGGAAGACCTGTTTTTTCATTTCCAAATACAAAAGGCGGCTTTAATCTAAGATATGGCAGGTCAAGGACAGGAGGCATTGCCTCAACTTCAGTCCACCCCGGCGCAATGCACCTGGTGGGATTTATCGCAATAGGCACACAGCTGGCAGAAGAGCTTCCCGGGAAGGCAACTGTCGGGACTGTGTGTGATTCAATCAACCCCCCTATTGTGAGATTGGAAGACAAAAGCATTATTGAGATAAAAACAAAAGAAGAAGCAAAGAAACACAGGGATGATGTTGATATAATTATATCTATGGGAGACATACTGGTTCCATACGGGGAGTTTGCCAACAACGGTCATATCCTTATCCCCTCTTCTTATGTGGAGGAATGGTGGGCGCAGGAAGTGCAGGAAGCGCTGGACAAGACAAAATCAAAAAATGAAGAAAAGCAGGAATTTCTGCAATACACACAAGCTCCGTTCAAAAGACCGGATTTTTTAACAGCCCTAAAAATAAGCAAAAAACTCAATGTCCCACTGCACCCCGCCTATAATTATTTCTGGCATGACATAAATAAAGAGAATCTAATCAAATTAATAACAGGACTGCAAAAAGCAATAGAAAACCAGAATTCTTCAGGCGATGTCGTATTCGATTTGGCAATAGCAGAGCAGACAGGAGCAAAGCAGGTTCTGGAAGATCTATGTGTCCTGCACAGGGTACTGAATGAAAAAATAATCATAAAGAAAAACACAGCATATTCTCTTTTGTATTGTCTTGGATTAATAACAAATGAAGACGACTTCAAAAATAATTTTGTTGAAAAGATAGAATCAACAGATGCAAAAAAAATAATCGAAAGAATAGAAAAATCAACAGAAATAATGGATGCTGTCAACAATTTATCCGGCATTAAAATCATGAAAAAATCCCCGCACAGGATTGGATTAAAGATGGGAAGACCGGAAAAAGCAGAAAGGAGAATACTAAAGGGAAGTCCCCAGGTGTTGTTTCCCTGCGGTGATGCCGGTGGAAAAACAAGGAACCTTATGGAAACCGCAGAGAAAAAGACAATCACAGCGACTGTTTCAAATTATATCTGCCCCGCATGCGGCAAGCAGACTCCGTTTTCCTACTGCTTTGACTGCAAGATACGGACAACCCTAACAGAAGCCCGCCGGGAGGGTTACACTAAAGGCACAGTCATAAAGACAACCTACACCCGTATGAATCTTGCTGTTGACAAGCTACTGAAAAGCGCAATGAAAAACGTAGGCGAAGAAGCTAAACCAAAATTATTCAAGGCAGTCCGCGGAGTGATGGGAGTTGACAGGAATGTTGAATTCATAGAAAAAGGCATTTTAAGAGTAAAACATAGCCTTTTCGTGAACAAGGACGGTACAGTACGTTATGATTCAATGAATGTTCCCCTGACACATTTCCGTCCAAGAGAAATAGATGTAAGCGTTGAAAAATTAAAAGAACTGGGCTATGTTGTAGATATGCACAACAAACCACTGAAGGACAAAGATCAGGTATTGGAGTTAAGACCGCAGGACATACTTGTATCAGACAACAGCATTTTTTCAGGAGCGCAATACCTAATCGGGATTTGTAAATTTGTTGATGATTTACTTGTCCAATTCTACCACGAAAAGCCATTTTACAATGCAAAGACAAAAGAGGATTTGCTCGGGCACCTGGTGGTCGGTCTTGCCCCCCACACTTCTGCAGGAGTAATGGGGAGAATAATAGGTTTTACTCCTGCAAAAATAGGTTATGCCCATCCATTCTGGCATGCAGCAAAAAGGAGGAATTGCCTTGTTCCGGAAACAAATATCCCGATAATATCAAATAAAGGAAAAAGCAACATTATCTCAATATCTGATTTGTATAAAAAAACAAAAACCCCTGAGAAAATAGTTGATGATTTTGGAACAAAACAAAAAACAACCGATGAAATAAAAACAATTAGTTTAAATAAAAAAACAGGAATGCTGGAGGAAAAAAATATAGTTTCTGTTATTAAAAGTCCTTCTCCAAAACATTTGATAAAGATACAATTGGAATCAGGGAGGACTTTTTGCGCTTCGCCGGACCATGTAGTTTTAGTAAGTGAAAATGACGGAAAATTGAAGAAAAAAAAGCTTGTTGAAGTGGATGATAAAGATTGTTTTTTGACTGCTAAAGATGCGAGAGTGAAAGAAATAGATATTGAGGAAATTGATCTTTTGTACGAATTTTCCAAAATAAAGAAGTTGTATGATTGTTTAATGATTAAAGGGATTAATAAAGAACTATCTTTGTTGGTGAAAAAATCAGGCGGTTTAAAACAAACTGCAAATAAATTGAATTTAAACAAAAAAACATTTTCAAATTACATTTACAGGGACAGTATCCCATTTTCTGTTTTATCAGCCCTATTAAAATTACATAAAAAAGATTTGGATTTTATTCCAAAAAAATGTAAACTGGGTATTAAGTATGATACAGTCGTTCTTCAAAGAATAATAAAAACAGATAAATCATTCATGAAGTTGGTTGGATATTACATTGCAGAAGGATATTCAAGAGCTAAAGAAAAAAATTGTTATCAGGT
Source organism: Candidatus Aenigmatarchaeota archaeon (assembly GCA_023137195.1). GTDB lineage: Archaea > EX4484-52 > EX4484-52 > EX4484-52 > EX4484-52 > EX4484-52. The sequence continues at coordinate 14,115 of JAGLPV010000027.1, forward strand.
AAGCATTGCCTGCAAAGAAAAAGAAATGCATAAAGATATTCAAAATTGCATTAGTTGTGTTTTCAAAATCAAAGCAAATGACAATACAAATGCCGTTTCTATTTGCTCAAAATTAATATATTATTTATTTGTCGAGATTATGAAAGTGGGTGCGCGCGCAAAGGATAAAAGAATGCCGAACTTCTTAATCAACATTCCCAAAGAAAAAATGAGTTATCTTCTATCTGCGTATTTTTCCGGAGATGGCTCTGTTGAAAAAAATAGGCTTCATGTTAGTTGTTGTTCTATTAGCAAAAAATTATTAATAGACATTGGATTTCAGTTAATGCGATTCAATATATTTTACAGGGTAAAGAAAGAACAAAGACCCAGTGGAGGACTTGCAAAAAGGTTTTATGAGAAAAAAGGAGAAAACCCAATTTTTACGCTTTATTATATTTCTGTAAGGTCTTCTTATGCGCGTATTTTTTATGAAAATATTGGCTTTTCATTAAAGAGAAAACAACAAAATCTAAAAAGTGTTCTTGATAAGGAGAGAACCCCTAGAATTAAAGAATCCAAATATGCAGTAAATTTCATTATTGAAAAAATAAAAAAAACAGATGTTGTAGAGGCAAAATCAAAATATCTCTACGATATTGAAGTAGAAGACAATCATAATTTTTTAATAAACGATTTCATCTTAACAAATAATTGCGACGGTGACGAAGACTCAATCATGATGCTCTTGGACGCACTGCTTAATTTCTCAAAGAGCTACCTGCCGGACACAAGAGGTGGTCGTTCAATGGATGCCCCTCTTGTTTTGACCAGCATAATGAATCCCGAGGAGGTAGATGATGAATCATGGAATGTGGATATTGACAGTTCTTACTCTCTTTCTTTTTATAAAGCGACATTAGAATACAAATTCCCTAGTGAAGCAGAACAGGTGCCAAGAGTTGTAGAAAATGTCATAGATACTCCCGAGGCATTCCACATAAAATACACGCACGAGACAACAGACATCAATGACGGCATGATAACCACAAAATATGTCAGTCTCCAGTCAATGGAAGACAAGGTACGTACGCAATTGCAATTGGGCAAAAAACTCATAGCAGTGGATGAAAATATTGTTGCAGAAAAACTGCTGTCAAAACATTTCTTAAAGGACATAAAGGGAAATTTAAGGACATTTTCAAAGCAGTCTGTAAGATGCGTCAGTTGTAATGAGAAATACAGGAGAATTCCTCTGCTTGGAATATGCATAAGGTGCAAAGGAAAGCTCATTCTTTCTGTCTCAGAAGGATTTGTAAGGAAATACATTGAACCGTCAAAGCAGATCATTGAAGATTATAAAATATCGCCTTATCTGTGCCAGCAGTTTAAGATTCTGGAAAAACAGGTAGATGACCTGTTCGGCAAAAAGGACAGGCAGATGAAATTGTTTAAGTTCGGGTGATTATTTACTATATCACGACACAAAAGTAATCATGGAAGTTTCCTTACAATCCATACTACTTCTAAGATTTTGTTCTTATCTCATCACATTTGTGCAACAAGAACAAAATGCAAGTATGTGGCGTGATATACTAGCAAAATACATAAATGCTATCTAAATACAAATTATGTCTTTGTATTATTTTCTGCTGTGAATAAATTATTAAGCAGAAAATAAGCTTAAAAGTAGTATTTTGCGTAGGGATTTTGTTATTGTTGCACAAATTTCAAGAATACAATAACAAAACATTGGAAGTATTTTGTCCATAGGACAAAACATTAGACGTATTTTGCTCAAAGAGCAAAACATTGGAAGTGGTGTTGCTTGTAATGAAACTTCCATTGGTATTGCCAGTAAGGAAACTTCCATTGGTAAGTGTCGCAGGGAAACATCCATTGAACTTTTATGATTATTTTCTGCCGTGTATAAATGGTAAGCAGAAAATAAGCTTAAAAGTAGTATTTTGCGTAGGGGAAACTTTTATGATTATTTATGTGTTTTGCTATAAAATTTTGAAAAATTGCGTAGAAACCACCAATATTCAAATCTAAACACACAGTAAAATATAATTCAAAAAATAAAAATTAAAAACTCAACTTAAACACTTTCTTAAATACAATACTCGCTATTATTGAGAAAAGTATATAGACTCCAAGCCATCCGAGGGTTGACTTCCATATAAATCCAAGAGAAAAAGAAAACCAAGGCAAAGCAAAACCCAATGGAAATGTATATGTAACCGTAGCAAAATATTTTGCAATAAGCGGAAACGCAATGATGAACAAAGGCATTGTATACAAAGCAGGTTTCATTGTCATCATCATCTGCTTTTTGCTCAAATGCATTGTCCTTGCCATCATCTTGTTCGTCTTGGAAACATCGTTTTTCTTCTGAGCTTCTTTCATGTCTTTCTGGAGAGATTTTATTTCTGATCTTATTCTCTTCATTTCCTTGTGGTCAATCGTCTTTTTCTGGACAAGAGTTATAATCAAAGACAAACCTGATGAAATCAGGCCTAACTGCACAACAGGATCCAACAACATATCAAAGCTCATTTGTTATTTTATTCCTCCAGACATTTAAGTGTAGAATCTTTAGAAAGATTTAAACTTAAATTATTGTTCCATTCCCTGACGTAAGCATTTTCTATTTCAACTTTTTTTGCGCTCTTCACTTCTTCAATTTTTTCCTGCCACAAAGTAAGATTTATTCTTCCTGTCTTGTCTTCAATTACTGCATCCGCAACTTCTCTTGGTCCGAATTTCGTATTCACTGTTCTTGGATCGCCAACTTCTACAACATGCCCACTAATACTGACATCCTGCGAATCTTTTGTTATTTCTGATATCTCCATAATACTACCTCTATATAAGATTTATTGAATAAATATGATGAAATTTTATAAAGGTTTTATAAACAATAGCGAGGGTAAGACTCGAACTTACGACCTTCGGGTTATGAGCCCGACGAGCACTCCAAACTGCTCCACCTCGCTATATTGCGGCACAAAAGTAATCATGGAAGTTTCCTTACAATCCATACTACTTCTAAGATTTTGTTCTTATCTCATCACTTTGTGCAATAAGAACAAAATGCGATTAATGTGGCGCGATATATTCTCAAACGCAATTGTATTGCTTGTTATGCTAATTGCGTCTTCGTATATATTTTCCTGCTTAACTTTCGAATTTTATTCGCAGTCAAATATACTAGTAAACACACAAATACTATCAAATAGGTATCTTTTGCATTATTTATGTGTTTTGCTATAACAATAATACTCTCATTGGATTTATCTTTTTAAATATATCGAGAAACAAACCTTAAAATATTAGCAACAGTCCTGTCTTCCTTTATAGTGCCGTCCATACACATTTTTTTAACTTCTTCGAAATTCATCCATCTGCACGTTATATTCTCCCCATGCTCAAGCATTTGCCCGTTTTTACTTTCGCAAAACTCATCTACAACAAAATAAAACATATCCCATTCAACTGTCGGTCCGCCTGTGCCGGATGTCCGGAAATAATTTATATTTTCAACAACAAGCCCTGTTTCCTCCAGAACTTCTTTTTTTGCAGCTTCAACAGCCATTTTTAGCATATTTTCCCCGGATTCAAGAGCAGATTTATAGTCTTCAAGAGTGTCAAAGACCTTTCCCCCGGGAATGCGAAAATCCCAGTCTTCAAGCTCTGTGCGGTACTCTTTTATTATGAGCATCCTGTTGTTCTCAACAATCATAATACGAACACCGGGAGAACGTCTCGCTTTCTCAAATATTCTTACTTCATTTCCAATTTTCATCTTCTGGTGCAGGACTTCAATAATACTGCCGGAATATTTTACTTCTGGTTGTCCATGGGGTTTTGGAATGTAATTTTCCATAAGAATTTAGACAAGGATATATTTTTAAAATCTTCAAGCAAAAGAGATTATGGAAGAAGAAAAAATCTACATTATAGGTCATAAAAACCCTGACACTGACTCAATATGCAGTGCAATAAGCTATGCTTACTTAAAAAACAAGGAAGAAAATACTAAAAAGTACATTCCTGCAAGGTCGGGAAAAATAAATCCTGAGACTCATTTTATATTTAAATATTTTGACTTCACAGTTCTGCCTCACCTGATAGAGGATGCAACCGGCAAAAAAGTAATACTTGTAGACCATACTGAACCAAAACAAAGACCGGAAAATATGGACAAGGGAGAGATTGTTGAAGTGATAGACCACCATAATATAAACTTTCAACAGGCAAAACCGATATTTTTCCATGTAGAACCAATAGGAAGCACTTCAACAATAATTACAAAAATGTATTTTGATAAAAATATAGAAATTCCTAAAAAAATTGCAGGACTTCTTATCAGCGCAATAGTGTCAGATACAGTAATATTCAAATCACCAATAACAACTGAAGAAGACAGAAAAATCGCAGAAAAGCTAATGCCTCTTGCGGGAATAGACAACATGGACTCTTTCGGAATAGAGATGTTCAAAGCAAAATCAAACTGGGGCAAAAAGACAGCAGATGAAATCATAAATACAGATTACAAGGAATACGAGCTTGCCGGAAAAAATATAGGCATAGCGCAGATAGAAACTGTTGATGCAAGCGAACTTGAAAAGAGAAAACAGGAATTTCTTGAAGTCATGAAAAAAATGAAAACCAGTCGAAATCTGGATTTGATAATAGTTCTTCTGACAGATATAATAAAAGAAGGATGTCTTGCATTTTTAGTTGGAGATGAAATAGAAACTGTAGAAAAAGCATTTAACAATGAAATAAAAGACAATCAAATGTATCTTCCCGGCGTGTTATCCAGGAAAAAGCAGGTTGTACCCGTTCTGGAAGATTTGTTTTAAATTTTCTTTTTGACTTTCTTTTTGCTTGTTTTAGTCTTTTTTGGGTTTGCCTGTTTTTTTCCACTGTCCAAAAAATCTTCAATCATCTTCTTTGATTTTTCAATTTGCGCCAGATTATCTGAGTCATCATCATTCATTTTTTTTGCAATCCCCAGTTCGGTTATAATTTTCATTACATCGTTTTTCATCTTTTTATTGAATAAGCCATCTTTTTTCAACTTGTTTACGGCATCCATAAATTCATATATCATCTCGTTTAATTCATTTTTTTGATCTTTATATATTCCCGTGTCATCATCCATAATCAATTCTCCTATTGTTTCTTTTAGAGTTTTACTAAAATTTTGAGATTGTTCATTTAACAGAACAGATTCTCTCAACAATTTATCAATCTCCTCTGATTGCACAGATGCCTCTTTTTCGTCTTTTTTCAGAAACAAGAATAGCAGCAATGCGATAAGTACAGCAAAAGGTAATATTATCAAGTAAACCGGAATGGTTGACGGGTTTTCGACAAAACTATTTACTTTTGTTACGAGCGTATTGTTGGAAAAAGCCGACGAAACACAAGGCACGTCTGCTCCGGTCCATATAAAATATGCCGCCACCATGCATAGAACAAAGAAAGACAGGAGGTATATTTTCAACTTCATAATAGTTTATATTGGAAAGAATTAAATAAGTTGATATATCAACAACTCAATAATCAAAAATATTCTTCTGTTTTGTATTGTCTGTCAGACTGGTTTCCTGTATGCCTGCCGCTTCAAATATTCTTATGACCGCAGGGAGTATCTGGTTATTTACATAATATTGAGAATCATAGTCTTTTGCGAATTCTGTAAGTTGCGCCTTGTCTGATATTGATTTTCCATGGGCAGTTATGACATACGCAACATTTTGCCCACCCTTGAATTTCATTCCATGAGCAATTGCTTTTTTGACAGCCATAACATGAGGCGCCATTTGCTCATAAGAGGCAATGTTTTTTCTTATGCTGGTGTTAATGACAAGTTCATCAATGCTTATCTTTTTGTTTTTCAACAGCTCTATCACCCCCCGGACATATTTTTTTGCCTCGTCTTTTTTGTCATTCAAAATTAGCCCGAGTATTTTTTCCTGAGTTTCTTTTGCCAGCAGAGACCAGTCTTTTCTGACTTTTTCAAATCCTTTAATAATCATAGTGCCTTGCTCGTCAACAAGGGCGTATCTTTTTTTTGCCGCAGTATCACCGTGTTTTTTCCGTGCAAATAATCCTCTGGTAAAAAACCCTTCGTACTCAAGGTTCATGATTCCGGGAAGATTATTATTTATGGACTCCAAAAAGAGTTTTGTTTTTTTCATATTTTTAGAAGGCAGGGACAAAAATACCGAATCCGTATCCCCGTAAACCACCTTAAACCCTTCTTTTTTTGCCTCACCAATAACCCGGTGTATGTAATATCTTCCAAAGCTGGTGGTCGAGGCACTACACCTCCGGTCATAATACCTTGAACCGGCAAAACCCATGTATCCGTAAAATGCATTTGCAACAATCTTTAATGCATATTGCTGGGCATTGAGTTGCCCGTGCAGTACATCATCATGCGTCTTTTTCATCATAGATTTGATTTTGATGCGGTTGTTTAATATTTCTTCAAGTATTGAAGGAATGAAACCTTTGTTTTCTTCACAAAAATAAAAATCATAGTCCGGTGCCTTGTTTTTCTTTTCTTTTATTTCCTCACAACACGCGCAGTTAATTGTGCTTGGGTCTATATTATGGGTAATGATAATGCTCGGGTACAGTGAACGAAAATCAAACAAAAAGATGTTTTTTTTCAATCCGGTCTTTGGCTCATACACAAAAGCCCCCTTGAACAACCCCATTTGCTTTCTTTTGACAATCTCCTCGTTTGACGGTTTGTTTGGAACAAGTATGTTTTTAGAATATGTTTTTTTGAGGGCAAATGCCTCTACAAGAGAGCCATAACGTGAACGGCATGTGTCAAACGGAAGAGTGGAAGTCAGGTTAGAGAGGGATGACAAATTGTCGTATATATATTCCCCTAGTTTTATCGTCAAAAGAGAGTCCTGGAGGCAATAGTCTGCAATCTTATCCAGCCCGGTTTTGCTTGCCCATGCCTTTTTTATATCCGAATAAGAAACATCTTTTTTCTTCATGTCCAGCAGTTCTTCTGCGACATTGTTTAGTTTTAATGTCTGTGTTTTAATGGTGCCTCTCATAATATACGAGATAAATTTATAGATATCCAGGTGAACCTGACCAAAACACCGTGCCTTTTTAGTTGCCCCGTTTGCATGATAATTGTAACTCTCACCCATTTTTGTCCATTTAAGTTTTATTCCATATGTTTTTGCCCTGTCAAACAAGACATTAAAATCAAAGCCATCCCCGTTATATGTTAAAACAAAATCCGGGTTTTGTTCAGCGATGACCTCGTTCATCTTCTCAATAAGTTTCTTTTCATCTTCCACAATTATTGAATGCTCAAAATCGTTTTTATGACGACTGAGGACAGCTTTATATCCGTCGTTGGTCAAAATGCTTGCAAAAATAATCTTTGTTTTATTGTTCTCCTCTATTGTCTCCAAATCAAACGCAAGCCATTTGAATGTAGCAAAATCAACCACAGAAGAGGCTCTATAATCTTCAATGGAATCAACAATCATCTTCTTATTTTTCTTGTCAATATGCGTCTTAAAAAGCATCTCCTTAAATAAGTCTATCTTTTTGTTAATCAAATATCTTTTGTAAAATAAAATATCGTATTCTCTAAACCCTTCAATTTCTTCTTCTTTTTCAAGGTATGATTTTATTCTGGGGACATCTTTGGGGATAAAGCATTCTACTTTTAAAACGCTCCTTTCTTGCGTCCCTATAAATTTTTCTTCTTCTATTACGGATTTTACTTTAATCACTTCATCACTATCTTTATGTTCAAATAATTCTATCTTTTTTTTGAGCAAAAACATCTGCTCGCTCGTCAGGTGAGAATAGGGAACAACATAAAAATAAGGAACAAAACTATTGTCATACATTATATAACTTTCTTGTGTTTTCGTATCCTTCACAAATAGCCGTATGCATGGTTGTTGTTGTTCAACAACATAGTCGCAGTCAATTACAGTACCTGTGATTTCATGAGTTTCCATATATTTATTGAACTCTTTAAGCTTAAAAAACTAAATCAATCCACAGAAGACACAAGAAAGTATAGGAAAATAGATACAAAATACATTCCTATGAATCCTTCTTTTCCCTGGATTATAGTAGAATAATCTCTTTTCTCGACAGGCTTTCATCTTCCAGTTCATCAATATTTATCTTTGCCTCTTCAGCTTCAATCAGTTTCAAATTAGAATGGGTTGTGGGGTGTTTTGGAGACACACTACAACAAACACTCGGCAAAATCGCAATATCATGAGTTCCTATTATTTTAGATAATTTGATGATATCTGTTTTATTCATTCCCACAAGCGGTCTTATTATAGGAATAGGCACACTTTTATTTATAGTATACATATTATCAAGAGTCTGGCTTGCAACCTGCCCTAAACTATCTCCTGTCATTATTGCATCCATCCTGCCTTTTGCTATTTTTCCGGCGCAGCGCATCATTGCCCTTCTCCACAATATATAGATGTCTTTGAGGTTGCACTTTTTCATAAATTCAGCGATTATTTTATCATGCGGAACCACAAGCAAAGTAATTTTTTTTGGTTTTCTGGACAGGACATACTTTTTAAGAGCAAGAATAGACTTTTTTGTCTTGACGACCGGCATTTCATTATTGAACGGCTGGGAGTCAAAATGGACAAATTCCACTTCATGCCCCTGCTTAATCATCAGATAACTTGCAACAGGAGAGTCAAATTCACCGGAAATCAGGGAAAGTATTTTCATACCATCAATATATAATAAACTATATTAATGTAATGCACACATTATGTAGTATGGAATCAATTAAACAAGAATTAAGTAAAAATTCCTACAGTCTGCTCTTCGATATATTTGAAAAATCCCCGGTTGCCATAACTGCCGTCAATAGAGATGGGTGCGTTATTGCATTGAACAAATTTGCAGAAAAAATATACGGCAGGACAAAGAAAGAAATGTATGGGCGTTCTGTAGCATCCCTGTATCCAAAAGAAGAATGGAAAAAAATAAGAGAGGAAAAAATAATCAAAAAATTAATTTCACCGCATTTTGAAACAAAAATCATCAGGAAAGATGGCACCATTGTAGAAATAGATATTTCAATAATTGTTGTTAAAGACAAAGATGGGAATGTTGTATATTCTATTGGTGTTGCAAGGGACATTACCGGTAGAAAAAAAATGCAGAGACAACTAAAAGAAAAAATAGAGGACCTGGAGAAATTCAAGGATGCAGTAGTTGACAGGGAATTAAAGATGATAGAGTTGGAAGACGAACTGGATGAATTGAAGAAGAAAATCAGGAAAAAATAAAATTACAAATTATGAATATAAAATCCATTTTTTTTGGTTTAGAGAACAAGATAGTGACTTCATTTCTAATTCTAAGCTTTGTCATGTTTATCGTTATTTTTTCATCAATGAATACTTACAACAAAATATACGAGGATTTTTCCGGGCTCAAGGAGAATAGCATTCCGGGTTATATTGCCCTGGGAAATATAGAATCAAATACCCTGAAGTTGACGATTATAACACACAATTTCATGATTTACGGCGAGCCGGGAGATATGGATAATTTTGAAGAAATATCTTCAGAGATATCAAAAGATATATACTGGTTAAAAGAGAATGAATTATTTTCTTATGGGGATTCTGAGGTTATTGAAGAGAAAACAAAGGAAGTAATGAATTCTTGTGCAAGCGCAATCGATGTCAAAGAAAACAATGCATCAGATGGTGTTTTGTCTTTAAAGAGAAAAGAAATTCTGGAGAAACAGGAGAATCTTAACAGTATTTTAAATAAATACATTGATTCGCTCGAAAAAGAAATTCACCTAAAGGAAGAAAAAGTCTACGACAGGTATTACAATGGGATAAATAACATGTTGTTTGCAAACCTTGCAGTTTTGCTATTTGCATTGATGGTAGGATTGTATGTTTCAAGGAGCATAGTAGTTCCAATAATAATGTTGAGAAAATCAACAACAAGAATTGCAGAAGGAGATTTAGGAAGTAAACTTGCCTGTATTAAGAGCAACGATGAGATAGAGGATTTGGCAAGAGCATTTGATCAGATGACAAGACAGTTGATTTTATCAAAACAAAAAGTGCAGCATTATGCCGATAATCTGGAAGTAGAGGTTGAAAAAAAAACAGCCGAACTAAAGAAAAAAATAGGGAATGAAAAAAGAACAACAAATGCAATGATGCATATTATGCTGGATTTCAAGAAGACAAACCGGATATTAAAAGAAAAAGAAAGAGAACTTGAATTGCAGGCAGAAGAGCTTGCAGACAGGACTGCAGAAGCAGAGGAAAAAAGAGGCATGTACGAGATTGCAAATAAGCAGCTGTTTGAAGCACATGAAGAATTGAAAAAATTCAATCAAACCCTGAAGGAAAAAATAGAAGAAAGAACGCGAAGCCTGAGGAAGGAAAAGGAAAGAATTGAACAATTCCTGAAAGAAAAAAATGATTTTATTATCCGGTTAAGCCATGATTTAAGAACCCCATTGACGCCACTAACAACACTACTTCCTATTTTAGAAAGAGAACTCACAGATGAGAAGCAAAAAAAATATGTCTGCGTATGTAATGAGAATATAAAATATATGAAAAATCTTGTTTTGGGAACTTTGAATATGGCCAGGTTAGACACAGGCGTGGTTTCTATGTCCTATAAAGAAACAGATGTAAGGCAAATAATATATGAGTTTATTGAGGCAAATTCCATTGAATACAACAAGAAGAATATAAAACTGCTAAACAAGACAGGGAAACTTCCACCGGTATTCTGTGATGAGACAAGGATTATGGAAGTTATACAAAACATATGTTCCAATGCAGTCAAGTACTCTCCGGAGGGAGGACCAATAACATTCCGTTCAGATATAGATAAAAAATATATTATTATTAAAATAAAGGATAGCGGGATGGGAATGAAGGGAGATCTTGTTAAAAAAATGTTTGAAGAATTCTATCGCGGCGATCCAAGCAGGCATGATTTATCGTGTGGTCTCGGGATGGCAATAAGCAGAAGGATTATACAATCTCATGGCGGAAAAATATGGGCAGAGAGTAAAGGTCCCGGAAAAGGGAGTACGATTTCATTCAGTCTGCCTTTAAAACGAAAAAGGAAAATAATAAACATTAAATAATTTTATGTTTTATAATATATCACGGCACAAAAATAATGTAAGTAATGTGGCGTGATATACCAGTAAAATACATAAATACTATATAAATGTCAATTATATCTTTGTATTATTTATGTGTTTTGCTATAAAGTAAAGTAAAGTAAAAACGTGATTAAATGAGCAAATATAAAATAGAGCATGATATTGATGCATGTATAGGTTGCGGTGCTTGTATTTCCATGTGTCCTGATAACTGGGAAATGAGCAATGAAGGGAAAGCCATACCAAAAAAGGCAGAATTGGATGAGATTGGCTGTAATGAAGAGGCAAAGGATTCGTGTCCTGTAGACTGCATAAAAATAGAGGAAACAAGTTAAAATGAAAACAACAATTATAATGGGGATTCCCGGCTGCGGGAAAACTAGCATAATAGAACTTGCACTAAAAAAATTAAAAGGAGAGTATAAAGTAGTAAATTTTGGAACGCTGATGTTTTTGATGCTTAAGGAAAAAAAGCTCGTAAAAACAAGAGATGAGATGCGAAAATTAAATGAGCAAATCCAGATTGATGCGCAGGAAAAAGCAGCAGAAAAGATCGCCGATTTAGCAAAGAAGCAAAACATAATAGTTGACACACATTGTTCTATCCAGACCACCAAAGGATATGTGGTTGGCTTGCCTGAGCCCGTATTAAAGAAAATATCACCGGATCAGATAATACTGATTGAAGCCAGTTCAGAAGAAATTTTTAAGAGGAGGGTCAAGGACAATACAAGAGCAAGAGATGCAGATTCTGTTGAAGGAATAGAATTTCATCAGCAGATAAACAGAAACCTGGCGTTAACATTTTGTGTGCTTACCAGAGCTGTTTTTTCCATTGTCCATAACAAAACAGGACGTTTGTTGATTGGCAGCAAAGAACTTGCTGAAATTATCCATGCCTAACAGGCAAATTATTTAAATATCCCATCTAATTAATTGCATGGAATTGGATTTTTACGCCTTCAGGGAACTGTTTGAAAATTATGAATTCTTTCATTTTGTACTCCCTTTGTTGTTTTTTTCAACAATGGTATTTGCCGTATTGCAGTTTGTCACGAGCAAAGCACAGGGAAACCTTCCTCTGACTCAAAAAACAAACATAATAATCTCTATCATTTTCGGCTTCCTGACAACATACAACAGGGATGCAGTAGAATTCCTTCTAAATAATTTCTTCTGGGTTATTCTCTTGTTTGTATTTGCCTATATTTTTTTGATTATTCAAAAAATATCCCCGAGAATAGATTACATTCCTATCATCATAATGCTGGGAATCGTCGTTCTTATGTTAAATAACAGCATTCTGAAGAACTATGAATCTTATGAATGGATAATAGCTATTGTTTTATTCTTCGGGATATTCTGGGCAGTATATAAAAGCAAAGATTAATTCAATGTCACCAGGCCCCTCTGCTTTTATTCTCCTGTTCTTTTTTGAATTCTGCCAGCCATTCTATATCACCTATTCCTTTCAGTTTTCTTGTGGTGTTGTACATGACATCTAATAATCCCTCTATTTCATCATGTATTTTTTTAATTTCATCTTCCGGTCCGCGTGAAAATTTTTTTACAATAATAATCTGTGTCAACTCAGACCATTTTTTAGTCGAATTAATTAGTTTATCTCTCAGGAGTTCTTTTTCTGTCTTTTTCTTCTTAAAAAACCATCCCATAATATTATAATTTTGAAATCATTTTTTTTAAGTCCTTGACATAAGAGTCTGCCAGTTCCTTGAATAAATCCAGTTCAGCAAGAACGCCGACAAGTTTGCCTTTTTTTGTAATGCATACCCGTTTTATCTTATGTTTATCCATCATGACAATAACATCCATTATATTGGGGTTTGCGTCAATCGATAAGGATATTAGTGGCTTGCTCATGATATCTCTTACCAGAAGATCCGCCCCGCATATCTCTCTTTTTGGTCTTGCAACATACCGGTAGGTAATATCTCTTTCAGTCACAATGCCTATCGTCTCTTTTCCTTCTGTAACCACAAGACTTCCTATTTTGTGCTTTTCAAGCATTTCTGCTGCATCATGGACTTTTGCATCTACATCTATCATCAGTATAGATTTAGTCATAATATCTTCAATAGTTTTCATAATAAACCTCTAAATATGATTATTTTTTTATTGTTGTAAATAAGATACATATAAATTATATAATACTTTAGTTGCCTCCATAAATCAAATTTAATTATATTGTGATGGTTTTTTTACGGTATCAATGCAGAATTTCGGCAGAAATCCTTCACAAAGAATTCCAACAATTTTACCATTTTTTTTTATTGCCAGTTTTTTGATTTTATTTTTATGCATAATCAAAATAGCATCCATTATATTTTTGTTTTTTTCAAGAGACAAGTCTATTATAGGACGACTCATGATATCTTTCACTTGTAAATTATTTTTTTTAGCCAGGTATTTGTAAACAATATCTCTTTCAGTTACAATTCCCACTGTCTCTTTTCCTTCTTTAACTATCAGACAAACCTCCTTGTTTTTTTCAAGTTTTTTTGCTGCATCGACAACATTTGCCTTTGAATCTATTGTAATGATATTTTTTGTCATTATGTCTTCTATACTTTTCATAATATTACCATTTATTTAATAAAATATATATTTATAGTTATATACTTTTCGTTTAATCAACTTGTGATTAAAAAATCATCTCCTCCATATAATATTGATTTTCTTCTTCTTAGTCTAACTCTTCATGGCATACTATGACCGCTATCATAATCCACATAAATCCGCCAAGTAGGATAAACAGGAATGAAATAATTACAATAGTTGCATAGCTAAAAGTACTCAACCCAATATTTTCTCTTAAATGACCTGCAAACCAACTGCCTACAAATATAAAGATAGAGCCTATTATCCACAAAATTGTAAGTTTTATCTCGGGAAATTCTTTTTTATAGTCTATTTCTTCGTCGTGATTTATCTCTTTTTTATCTTCTAATTTTAATGTTCTTTTCTCAGGTACAAAATCGCTTTTAATATCAGGTGTACACAAATCATGGTGGTTCGGTTTGTTTTTTTCAATTACAGGTTTCTCTTTGTCTTCATGCAATTCCATCTTCGCCACACTTTTTTTTACTTCTTCAAACTCTTTTTTAATGTCGTCCATAATGAATTTTTTCTTTTATTGATTTTTTCTTCAACTTCATCAAAGTTGGTTTCAACACGTTCTTTTGTTTGTTCCCTCCTTTCATTGACATAACCGTCTAAAATTTCTTCAATTCTTTTTATCAACTGTTTGACTTTTTGTTCGCGTATCATAATCTGGTTTTTGCCGTCAACATATGTTTTCTGGTTTATGATGCCGTCATTATACAGCCGTTCGAGAGTTTCCATTGCCTTCTGTGTTTTCCCCTTTAATTCTCCTTTCAACAATGCCTGCGTAATATCATCTTCTATGTTTTTTTTGCATTCCTTTATTTTTTTCATCTCTATTTCATAGTCGATTTTTTTGTCCAGTTCCTTTATCTTAGCGACAACGCTTTGCACAAGGAAATCATATTCTTCTCTTTCAATAATACCCGTTATGTATAATTTTTTCAATGAGGGAAGCTGTTTTTCCAAATCATCTTCTTTTTCAACCAGACCAAGGATTATATCATTCATGCTAATGATTTGTTTTCTGTTAAATTCATTCTGGTCTTTATTTTTTACTATATTTTCTTCAACAACAGGAGTTTGTGTTTGTTCTTTTTTCGGAATAGGTTTTGGAGTTTCAGTCTTGGTTTCCTTAATTTTTTCCGGCGTCTCAATAGGAGTGGTCTTTGCATCTGATTCAGCTTCTTTTGGTGCAGGCTTTTTTACGATATCCTCAGACAAATCTACAGTAGGCGTTGCAGGCGGTTCATCTGCTTTTATTTCAGAATTTGTATTTTTGTCTTCCTGACTTTCTTTCTTCTCTTCAGGAACATTCTGAGGCGGCGTAGTATCTTCGTTATTTTCTTTAACTTCTTCTTTAGAATCAGTATTTTGGGCAGGCTTGCTTTCAACAGGAGCAGGTGCAGGAATTTCCGTTTTTTCAACATTACTTACTTTTTCCTGTTTTTTCTCCCCGCCATCAACAGAAGGATTTTTGCTTTGATATTCCTTTATTTTTTCATCTCCAAATTCCACAGAAAAAGGATTACAATCTATTGAAGAAACATCAAAATCGACTTCGTGCATATATGTATATTAAACAAATAACTATTTAATGTTTATTCAAATTACCAGATATGACCAAAGATTTTGATTTAAACGAACTCCCGTGCTGTAATATCGGTGTAGTGGGGCATGTTGACCACGGGAAAACAACCCTTACCAGTGTGCTTACAGGAAAATTTACAGACGAGCACAGCGAGGAATTAAAAAGAGGAATATCCATACGCCTCGGATACGCAGACATGCAGATAAGAAAATGCGAAAAATGTAAAGCACCTGCATGCTGGGGAACAACTCCGGTCTGTATCAACTGCTTTGGAAAGACAGAACTTCTAAAAACAATTTCTTTTATCGATGCTCCCGGTCACGAAACATTAATGGCAACAGTTCTATGCGGTGCATCCCTGATGGACTCCGCAATGCTGGTAATTGCCGCAAATGAAAAATGCCCCCAGCCGCAGACAAAAGAGCACATAAATGCCCTGGAATTATCAGGAATAAAAAACATCATTGTCGTCCAGAACAAGATTGACTTAGTAGATCAGAAGGAAGCGCTAAAAAATTACAGGGAGATAAAGGAATTTTTATCCGGGACTATTTACAAGGACGCCCCAGTCATCCCAATATCAGCACAGCATAAAATAAATATAGACGTGCTTGTTGAAAAAATCTATGAAATCTTTGTAAAAGACAAGCAGGCAAAGGACAAAAACAGCAAAGAAGACCCTGTTTTTCTTGTAGCCCGTTCATTTGATGTAAATAAACCGGGCACGAAAATAGGCAATCTTAAAGGCGCAGTAATCGGCGGAAGCATGATTAAAGGAGAACTTAAAACAGGAGATGTTGTTCATATATGTCCCGGCGTAGATATTAGAGGAAAATACACCGCTCTGGAGGCAAAAGTCAATAAAATCATCCAGGGCAATCATCCATTAAAGAAAGCCCATTGCGGCGGTCTGATTGCGCTTGAAACAACACTGGATCCTTCATTATCCAGGTCTGATTCTCTTGTAGGCAATGTCGTAGGATGTGTTGGCAAGATTCCAACAGCGAAAAATACAATAGCAATGGCAGTCACTTACCTGAAAAGAGAAGCTAAAGAAGACACCAACATAAGAAAAGGAGACGTTGTTATGATGAATGTAGGAACAGCAAGAACAGTAGGGATATGCAATAATGCAGATAACAAAAAAAATATTTATAATTTCTCTTTAAAATTACCTGTCTGTGTTTTGGACAACCAGAACATCGCACTTTCAAAACAAATAGACCGGAGATGGAAACTGGTTGCCAAAGGAGTTTCCCTGAATCAATAATATGATTTTAAATATTTATACCGACGGCGGATCAAGAAACAACAGCGCCGAAGGAGAATCTGCAATTGGGTTTATCATCTGCAATTCAGAGAATAAAATTCTATATGAAAAAGGGCAGTATATCGGCAAAGGAACAAACAACAGGGCAGAATATACCGCTTTGATAACTGCGCTTGGTGTTGCAAAGCAGTATAAAGGAGAAACAATCAACTGCTATTCCGACAGCCAGTTGATGATAAAACAACTTTTAGGAGAATATCGCGTGAAGAATCCAGGCTTGTCTAAATTGTTCGATAAAGTAAAAGAACTTGAAAGTGATTTTAAATCAGTGAATTATACGCATGTCAGAAGAGAACATAAAATGATTGGTCTGGCTGACGGACTGGTAAATCAGGTACTGGATGAGAAGGGAAAATAGAATCAATAGCAACATTATCACTTATTGTTTTTTAAGAGCAGATACGTCCTTTAGAACCAGCACCTATTCATTTAACGTCCCTCATCTTCAACATGTTCATGCCCTCTCTTTTTTCTTTTCTTTAAATCCTCAATATGAGCAATCTTTTCTTCCAAAAACATATCAAAGTCCAGCCCATTTTTTTCAATCAGTGTGGACGTGTGCTGTCCTCTCAAAAAATGAGGCATGATTACATAAGTAGCCCCCTTATCATATAATTCTATCGCTTCATCAAGATCATTGGAAACGACAATCATAATCGCTTTTTTATTAGACTCCCTGATTTTGCTGATTAAAAGGAGATTGGTATCAAAATCAGGTATCGTTGATATAATCATCCTGCATTTTGAAAAATTTAATTCATTCAATAATTCAGAGTCGCTGGCATCACCATATCTACAATCAACTCCTTCTTTTGCCAAATCAACAATAGTTTCCGGGTCATAGTCCACAATCAAAAACCTTTTTCCCATTTTTTTAATAAATTTTAGCAGGTCATAACCAACACGATTATATCCAAAAACAATAATATCATAACTTTCATAATCATGATATTTGTGTTCATCTACTTTTCTCCCCTTTCTTTCAAATATAGACAGGTACTTAGATAATGGAGGATATATCTTATTCGCATAAAGCATCATATAAGTAGAACCCGCAATAGTTATCAGACCAATACAGGTTACAAAAGACAAAATCTCATTTGTCAGATGTCCTAATTTTACCCCCAGAGCAATAAGAATCAGGGAAAATTCACTAATCTGCGCAACAGTCAATCCAGCTAAAAAACTATTCCTCTTCGTATATCCCATTAGACCCATCAGGGTCATTACTATCATTGGATTTCCAATCAATATAAATGCTGAAAGTATTATTATCGGCGCAACATAAGGAATTATGTCTGTAAAGACCATCTGAGAGCCAAGCAATATGAAAAACAAAACAATAAAGAAATCCCGGAGCGGTCTCATCTTAGAGCTGATTTCATAACGATACGGTGACATCGACAGGGTAAATCCTGCCAGCAGTGCGCCTATTTCCATTGAAAAATTCATATAATGAAAAATAGACGCCAAGGACAAACACCACCCAATTGAAAACAACAATAAAAATTCCTGTGTCTTTGCAATGCTTTTAGTTATGCCGGGCAAAATATAAACACCAAACAGGAACAATACTACCATCAGACCAAATCCTTTTAGTGCCGTCCCAAAAACAAATTTAGTTAAATTCGCCCCTGTCGGGGTTGATGAAATAACCATCAGGATAATTATTGCAATCAAATCCTGGACAATTAAAAATCCAATAGATATTCTTCCATACAATGATTTCATATCGCCTTTATCGGACAGGATTTTCATAATAATTATAGTACTGCTGAATGTCAAAGCAACAGCAACATACAATGATTCTATCGTAGAAAAACCCAGCAGCCGGCAGATGAAAAACCCAATCACTGTAGTAAATATGACCTGACCCACTCCGGTAACTGAAGAGACTTTACCTACTTCTTTTATGACCTTGGGACTCATACCCAACCCGACAATAAAAAGAAGCAACGCTACGCCTATGTGTGAAAGTATAGACATAGTCTCTGTTGAACTGATAATATCCAAAAGGCGGGGTCCTGCCAGTATGCCTGCAAAGATATATCCGATTATTAAAGGCTGTTTCAATGCCCTCATCAGTCCTGCAATCAGGACAGTTATGGCGATAAGTATGCTTAGTTCTATAAATAATTCCATTCTTTCCCAGTATATTTTGTTAGTGTTATTACTAATAAATATATTAGTGAATTATATGAATGTTTGGTTGGATTGGTAAAAGATGTACTGGAAGATAAGGGCGAAGTAAAGCTTCAAAACACAACACAAGTTAATTAACTTTATTTTTTTCAATAAGTTGTTGAATAAATTCTACTAATTTAAAAACCTGAGTTGAGGGATTGCTCTCCCTACCGATTAAAGGAGTTTTTTCTTTTTCATGCTTCTCGTTTAATTTTCTTGCATTTTTGATTGCAGTAGATAACTTTTTTTCTAAAAGAGGATTAATATTTTTATTTTTTTCATAGTCTTTTATGAACTTCTTTAATTCAACCATGGTATCTTTCCGTGATATTGGAGACAAAATTTGCTTATAATGCAAAAGAAACCAGAGTTCAAAACAAGGATTGGATAAGGCAATTTGGATATTCTTTGTTTTTGCGTGTTCGTATTCATCTTTTAGAACATTATTCTTATTTTCATCAACATCAAAAGCGCACCATACTCCATCTCCTTCATCTAAATCAATACTCCAATTATGCATTTCTTCTTTTGCAAAATCAACAATATTTTTTGGATCTGTACATTTACCATGAAGAGGAATAATTTCTACTCCGCTCCATCTCGTTTTAAATCCATTGAAGTATATTATTTCTGTTTTTTTGCCCTCGCAAACTATTATTACTTTTCGTTTAGGTTTGCGAATTTCCTCTTTTCTAGAACGATATCCCTTACCCATATTAAAATATTTTATTTTCTTTTATGAAAGGCAATGCACCATACTTGCCAGCAAGATACCCTCTTTCAACATCTTTATCTTTTCGGGGACTATACTCCACCAGAGAATAAAGGTCAGTAACTCCGATTTTATCGTCTTTTTCAGTAAACCAAATTTGATCTCTTCTAAAAATATCTCGATCTAGTAGATTGGTATTATGCGTAGTAAATATTAACTGAGCATTGTTTTTGTTTTGTGTCGGGTCATGAAATAGCTTAATTAAAAACACATTTAGCAGATGATGCAGTTTAACATCCAACTCATCAACAATCAAAATACGCCCGTTTTTCAAAGCGTCAATCCATGGTCCTATCAAAGAGAAAATCTTTTTAGTACCTTCTGATTCTTCCTCGTCAAAATCAAAGCTAACGCCCTTATGGATGGTATTTATTTTAGATTGTTTTATTTCTTTCTCATTATTCATTACTAATTTCTTGAGTTCCTGAGGCATATCTTTTGGCAAATCCGCCATAGTTAGTTTCTCAATAGTTCTGGAAATATCATCAATTCCTACATCTGCCACTGCCAATGCGTTTAAGATTAATTTTTTTGTAGAATCATCCTTCAACATACCCGCAGTATAATTTTTTAGAGTATGATAATCGGTAGATATGATGACACGCAAATCCTCTTTAAACCAATCAAAAATTTTTGAGAGGGGTTCATAATTATCTAGTGTTGCTTTTGAAAGATATAATTGGTTTGGTCGAGTTCTCAATGAAAGGACATCTTGTTCTTTTTTATTTTTCATAAATTTGTAATCATTAGTATTTTTTCTTTCAAAGATAGTCTTCTTATATGGATAAGAGTACAAATATTCACTTATGATTTTCTCCTTGTTAAAAGAGAGACCATAAACATATTTAACGCCTTTTTTGATAAAAGTAATGCTCATTTTGATGGGTTTTGTGAGACATTTTTTGTCTAATTTAAAAGGAGTAAATTCTAGTGAATCGCCTTTTTGGAAATTATGAGATGTTGTAACAAGTCCTTTTAACAATGTAAGTGCTAAAAGAACATTGGTTTTTCCAGATGCATTCGCTCCATAAATTGCCGCACTTTTCAATAAAGAATCTTCTTTCAACACATCTATTTTAATTAAATTATCCTCTAAAGATGCATCCTTTGTGGATACCATACTTAGAGTTACTTCTTCCTTGATTGAACGGAAGTTTTCAACATTGAATTCAATTAACATTTTATACACCTCTTTATTCGATACGAAACACTGATTTTTGTGATTTTCTCGCAAATATATACTATAATTGTATGTAATTTATATAAATCTTTTGAATTTTATCTTATTGATATTATTATATGTTTTATATTGTTTTCTGTGATAAAATCACAAATATATGTAAAAAGGAGTGATTTTATTCATAATTATTTTTTCTAAAAAAAGACCTGATTTATTGTCATTCTTGATGTAATGATTCGATATTTAGGCAGAGAACAGCATATTAGAAATATTACAAATCCAGAGATTACACTTCAATAATCTTCCCATACCGTCCATCTTTATTCTTCAGCAAACAAATCCGTGAATTAGCCGCATCATCACAATAATCAAAATCAACACACTCACACAACCTCTTACTAATCTCCTGAACCTGCCCAAAATCACATTGATTCTCTTTCCCTAGTTGCTTTTGAGACTCCCCGATATGCATATATGATTTAACTTCAATAAAATCAGGATTCGCCCTTTTTACTAATTTGGCATAATCCTCAAAATATTCTTCCCCAGTATTCAATCCATTAATCATAGTCATCCTCAAGACAGTCCTGCATTTCACTCCATTCATAACATCCAGACTCTTGCAGAACAGCGACCACGCACCCTTTTGCTTAGGTCTTGAAATCTCAATATATTTCTCCTCATTCGGAGCAGAAACAGAAATATACAACTGAGTAGGAAGACACTTTTTTACAGCCAATTTCTCCAGGGTCTCAGGCACCTGTCCGTTAGTAACCAAAAACACAGTCCGTGCCTTTTTCTCTTTTTTTAGATAGTCAATAAGCCCGCACAATTTAGGATAAAGCGTAGGCTCACCGGAAAGAGATATCGCAAAATGATTAGGAACATAAGCATCCTTTAACTTTTCCTTATCAACTTTATCATTCCCGCCAAATCCCATCATAAGTTTCTTTCGCTCAACAATCAGATTCTCAACTATATTTTCAGGACAATCTATTTCCTCCTTTTCATCAAAATTATTCAGGTAAGAAGCAGGTCTCCAACAAAACACGCAATTGTTTGTGCACCACAAAGACAGCGGAGTAAACTGCATGCATTTATGACTGTCCACCCCATAAAACTTTTCCTTGTAGCAGACGCCTTTTTTTACCAGCGACTTTTTTGTCCACGAGCAAATCTGAACAGCAGAATGCCCAAACAAACCATACTGAGCATGAATAAGTTTTTTCTTTGCAGTTTCACTAAGTTCCAGAACCATCTTAACAAACATTTAAACTTTTACTTTTTTCAACGTATTTTTTATTTTTTATATGAGCTATAACTTCTGTCGGAGGTATTGTTATTCCTTCAAATGTTTTCAGCATCGGCTTGACGCTGTAGACCATAACTCTTTCTTCTCCTCTTACAAATGGCTTAAATACCCATTTTAATTTTGTGCCTTTTTTTGTTCTCTTTATTTCATCAGGGGAAAGCGCATCAAAATTTCCCTCAACTTTAAGAGATGCAGGAACAAATTCATTAATTTCGCACCAGTCCAGTGCTTTACCAACATTATTTTTCAGTTCAATAGTTATGCTGGTTTTTTCTTTCGAGACTTTCAGCACCTTTTTCTTCAAAGAAAGCTGGTGTGAAAAAATATAGAATACATAGATTATGAAAAAGAACACGCTAAATATTTTTATGTAATACATAGACTTCAAGTCAATATCATAGGATATATTGCATGCTTGATTTGGCTCAATATCATTGCAGTTCCATGTTGCTGTTTTCTTGTTTGCACTTCTGTTTGTTGTTATCTCATCAGGAACTCTCGAAAAGGCATAAAAGGAAACAGGATATAAAATATCAAGGGAAAATGAAGTGCTCCCGTCTTCATTCCCGTTATTTTCTGCCAGGAATTCTCCATGAATCAGGTAATCATCTTTTTTTTCAAAATAACTTGTATTGATTTTGCTTTTCTTCACAATCACCCCCTCTACTTGCTTGCTGTCTACAAGACTGTTTTTAGCTCCGCTCATGTATGTTTTATATACGTCGGCAGTGATTGTAAATTTATTAATTTCCTCAACTTCATCAAATTCAAATGTTTTTTCAAAGACTTTTGTTTCTCCTTTTTTTATCAAAGGTATTTCTTCTTCCAATATTATATTTTTTTCTTTTAATTTAATCACGAGAAGGGCATTTTTGAAATCAACAGTTCCTTTGCTTTCCACGCTCACAACAATCTTTGTATCTTCCCCCTGCGTCAGTCGCGTTTTATTCATATCAAGTTTCAGTTTAAGCAGACCTTCCTGTATTACAAAAAAATTGACTTCCTCGTTGATGTTGTATCTATTGTCCTCTTTTGTATAAGAGAGGTCAAAATCAAAAGTATAAGTTCCTTTTTGCGCATCCTTGTCCGGTGAAATATAGAACACAAATGTTTTTGTTTCATTTGGCTCAACAGTGAAATGATAATCCTTGATTGTAGCCCAGTTGGGGTAATTTGTATTGGTTATTGAGATGCTGAATTCCTGTGTTAGATTAAGGATATTTTTTACAGTAGTGTTAAAATTAATGATATCTCCCGGGTAAACGCTGTATTGACTGGGGGTTATATCAACAGAAAAATCATCTGCAAAACAAATCAATGGTGATAAAAATACCACTGTCATCATTGCAAAAAGCAGTTTATTTATAGACCACATAATTCCCCCTTATAAAATTATATGATTTAATGTTTATAAAAGTTTCTATGGATGGCACCAACAGCTTTCTACCAATCATCCACCAGCAACTACATTTTAGCAAGTTTCTCCTTTATCTCCTGCGGCTTTGCAGCCCCTTTGGTCTCTTTCATTACCATCCCGACCAAGTAATTCAATGCTTTTTCTTTCCCGCTTTTATACTCCTCAAATATCTCTTTGTTTTCATCAAGTATCTTTTTTATAATCTTCTCAATATCTATTTTCGTTGAAGAAAATCCATATTTTTTAATTATTGCATCATAAGAAGAATCTCGTTTATTCAGTGCTTCTTCAACCATTTTCTGTATTATCTTTTCACAGACAAAATCAGAATGTTTCTTGTTCGTATAATTATAAAGACACTTATACACATCCTCCTTCTTTATATCTAATGCAGACAGCCGCGTATTATTCCAGTTCAGCGTCTTCAAAAGAGGCCCCACAGTCCATGAAGAAGCTGTTTTGGAATCTATTTTTTTCCCGCAAAGAAATTCAAACAAATCCGCCAAATCTTTGTACCTAACAAGTCGCTCAATTGTTTTTTCATTTAATTTAAATTGCTTTTCAAATCTCTTTGCTTTTTCCTCAGGCAGTTCCGGAATCTCTTTTTTTTGTTCTGATATCTGCTTATCATCTATGCAGATGTACGGCAAATCCGGCTCGAAAATATACCCGTAATCCTCTTCAAGTTCTTTTGACCTCATTGATTTAGAAATACCAAGCTTGTCCATCCATCCTCGGGTCTCTCTTTTAGGGATTATGTTTTTTGCCATCATATTTTTTTGCCTTAAAAATTCATATTTGAGTGCTTTCTCAACTTCCCTGACACCCCCGATATTTTTTACTTCAACCCTGTTTCCTCCTTTTAGAGAGATATTGGCATCGCTCTTCATTATGTTCGTATCCTCTCCACTCATCAATCCCAGGTATTCCAGCAGACCTGTCAAGTTCTGCAGATATATCCGTGCCTCTTTGGATGTTGCAAAATCCGGCTCAGTAACTATTTCTATCAACGGCGAACCGCTCCGGTTGTAGTCAACAAAAGTACTCTCTTTCTGGTATGTTATTTTTGCAGGATCTTCTTCAATATGAATCCTTCGTATCCTGATTTTTTTTGCAATATCATCCATCTTGATTGTCGCTATTCCTTTCTGGCACAATGGTATCTCATACTGCGTAATCTGAAAATTCTTTGACAAATCCGGGTAAAAATAAGTTTTCCTTGAAAAAAATGAGTTTTTTGATATTTCACAATTAAAGACAAGTGCCATTTTTATCGCAATTTCAACTGCGCGTTTATTCAACTGCGGTTTTGTTCCGGGGTGTCCGAGGCACACAGGACAGGTCCGCGAATTAGGCTCTTCATCGTCTTTTGAAACATTCGAACAGGAGCAGAACAGTTTTGAGTTTGTAGGGAGAGTCACATGGGTTTCCAGCCCGATTCTCACTCCTGCCTTAATCATTTTTTCTTCTATCATAATAATAGTACTTTAACGTATAATAAAAAGAAATTATTAAAAACATAAAATCACATAAAATACATCTCAATCTCAATTATAAAAGATATTGCTCTAAAAAGCAAGGAAAGGCACATTTCAGGAAATATCAATAAAAAGAATACCGAAATGAATATATAATTATCTTGTTCTATTATTGTAATAGACATCATTCATGTAAAAAATATGGACTCCGGTAAAAAAAAAGAAAAAGACAACAATGAGAAAAAAGACGAGGAAAAAAAAGAGGAAAAAGACGAAAACGTGATTACGCATGAGGATTTTGAGAAGCTGGAGTCGGAAGAGACAAAGATAAAGACAGGTCTTCTGGATAAATTAAAGAGCTATGTCAAGCCAAAGAAAGAAGAGTTTGACGAAGAGGATAAAGAAGAGTCTGATGAAGATTTAGGAGGAAGTAGCAATTCAGCAGACATAAAAAGACTGCAATCCCAAATCGACAAATTAACAAAAGAGCTGGAAAGCAGGAAAATAGACACAGAAAAAATAGATGCCAAGCTCGACAGCGAGAAGGAAATACGTTCCGCAGTGACCGAGCAGGTCAATGAATTGTCAGAGAAAATGGGAGAATTAAGGTCAATGATTCTGGACAGGGAAAAATCATTCAACGAGATAGAGACCAGGTACACCCAGATGAAATTGGCAGTGGAAGCGATTGACCCGAAAAGAATAAAAAACAAGTTCGAAAAAATTGAACTGGTAATGACAGAAGTAGGAAGCAGTGTAGAAAAAAACAACGAGATTATAAAAAAACAGGGAAAGGACATAAATATTTTTGAAGAGCAGATGAGTAAGATAAAAAGTTTTGACAATATAGTCAATGTATTTAAAGAGATTTCAAAAAAGGCAGAGCGGGTAAGAGAAACAGAGCTCTATATAAATCAAACCAGCTCCAAACTGGAATCCATGTTTTTCGAGTTTGAAAAAAATCTTGTCAAGATAGATGATCTGGAAAGCCGGCTCAATTCATTTGATGAAGTAGGAAAGGAACTGATGCTGACGACCAGCAGCATTGAAGAAGGACAGAGAAATTATTTGAAAAAAAAAGATCAGGAAAACATACAAAAAGAAATATTAAAGGAAGTCCAGACAAGACTGTCAAAGGAAAAGGAAGGATACGATAAGACAAACAATGCTTTAAATAACAGGTTGGACGACTTCGACAAGATAAAAGACAAACTGGCAGACCAGATGAATAAAAAAGCAAAAGAGAAGCACGACGAGATGGAAAAATACATCCAAAGCAAAACAAGCCAGCTGGATACAGAGATAAGAAAAATAAACTCCATGCTCGAGATACCTTCATTCCAGATATTTTTGAAGAATATCGAAGACAACAAGACATTGGATGAAGTGATGCTGGACAACAAGAAAGAGGCAAAAAAATACATCAACAAAAGAATGGATGAATTAAAGGAGCACGAAACCAGGATGATGAATGAAATAGGCACAATTAAAAAAGAAGTTTCAGCAGAACATCAGGCAAAATCAAATATAGATATAAAAAACAAGCTGGAAGAATTTGACAAGATGATAGGCATAATAGACAAGACATTCAAGGAAAAGCAGAAGGAGTTAAACAAGCACAACGAGAGCATAATCCAGCAGATAAATGAAGAAATAAAAGGAACCCTTCTGGAAAACAGGGACACAATAGAAAAATACATCGATGGACGGATTGATGATGTTGAAGAACAGGAAAACATGCTTGTAAATAATTTAAACGAAATTCGTGATGAGATTGCGAAAGAAAAGGAGAGCATCCAGAACGACATATTACATGAATTAAGCTCTATATTGCTAAAAGGAAACAAAAATGACGCAGAGCTGAAAAACAAATTAAAAGAGATTAAAGAGACGCGAAAAAAGAAGGAAAATGTAAATAAGTCCAAAATAATGCCTCAAAAAAAGTTGTCTAAGATTGACCTCGATAAGAAAAATAAAGGAATGCATCTGAATGAGAAAATAATTCCTCCGGATGCCGCAGAGCATGAAACGCCGGAAAGATTACTGGATGATAATGAGAAGAGAATAAACAAATATCTCGAGTCCCATGGGTACGACATTGAAAAATACGGTATCAATTAAAAGAAGAGTGCAAAAATCATCCGATACAAAAATAATATGGGAAAAAAAATATACCAGTGTAAGCGTTGTGGATATATATGGAGGAGTTTTCCTGATGAAAAACCAATATATTGTCCTAAATGTTACAGGGCAAGTATCACAGAAGTAAAAAAGACCAATGCGCTGTTCAAACTATTTCAAAAATTGAAAAAAAAAGCAGAAGAATTCAAAAAGAAAATTGTCAGGAAAAGACAAGCCAAGGAATACAATAAAGCAATGTTAAATAATAATTACTATGAATAAAATATGCATAATTATTTTTTTTTATTTTTTCTTCACAGCAAACGTTTTCGGTTTTATGAGCAATCCTTATGATGATTTTAACCGCACACAGAACAGTCTTCATATAGAAATCAATAAAAACACTACAGAAAATATAACCCTGCATTTCAAACACACATCTGATGATTTTTCAGTATTTAAGATGGAAGACCATGCAACTATTTCCAATTACACGATAAATAATTCTTATCTGGAAAAGCAGGGAGTATATGAATATTATTTTACCGACAATGACAGCAACAGGTTCCCTCTCAACAACGCCACATTCAAGACCACATTGGTTTTAGGCAATAATACATACCGGGAAATTGCATTAAATTACACAAATGCCGACCCGCAAAGATATTGCAATAAAACAAACAATGATTTTTCCTGCGAAATTGAAGACCAACAGGGCATAACCATAAATGCTTTTTATTATGCCTATTTTTTAAACAGAACATCTCTTCACAAGGAATGGGCATGGAATTTTTCAATAACCGGAATAAGTGGAACTTCTGCATACCAGAGATGCGATCATTTCTGGAATGATTTTGATTGCAGTTTTTGGGCAACACCTTCCAATATCACCGGAGCAAAACGACAAGCAGCACTTATAAACGCATATTGGTATGCCAACAATATATATCCAAACACCACACTTCATGAACTTGCGCAAAATTATACAAACGGACACGCAGAGGAATGTGATGTATGGAACACAACCCCTGATTTTGACTGTGGCAACAGCGACGACCAGGGCCATATAACTTTAGCATACTGGAATGCATATAAGTATTCAGGAAATGAAACATACAAAAACATCTCTCAAAACCTGACCAACATACTGATAGCAAATTACACAAACCAAAGCAATTATTCCTACTATGCTGCATTCGGTTTATTCAAAGCATACGAGTTGACAGGAAACAGCATATATCTTGATTACGCAACTAACCAGACCTTGTATTTTGCGGCGAACAACTGCACCCAAAACAACGTTTGCGACCCAACTGATTTGTCATCGAACAACCTACTGATGATTGAAGCATACCGGCAGACAGGAAACAGATATTATGAATCCGTGGCATTAAATCGCTCTCTCATCAATTCAACTGATTCATCATGCAACAATTTCAACTGCACTGAACCTAAAGAACAGAGTTGGATGATGAGGAGGGCATGGAGTAATTACAATGCATTAAGAAGCGAAGAAAAATATTTTTTCAATCCAAAACTCGAAAAAGACAAAAAACTAAAAAACATAACAATTAGCATATATTATAACGGCATATTAGACAATCCAAAATTATATTTACGGCATTTTAACACATCTAATTTTTCAGTATTTGATTTAGAGTTTGGCAAACAAAATTTTGTATTTAAAACGCTTTTTCAAAAAGATATTGCAAAGCAGGGAATATATGAATATTATTTTACTGATAGAAATGGAAATAATGAAATGAGATTTCCGCGTGAAAACGGGACATTTAAAGCAATGTTAACAATAGTCAATGATACACGCCAGAATAATGCAATACAATTTACAAACAATCATCCCAGATTGCCTCCATATATACCTTTCTTTGGATGCACATCTGAAGACATACAGGGCATAACCATAAATGCTTTTTATTATGCCTATTTTTTAAACAGAACCTCTCCTCATAAGGAATGGGCATGGAATTTTTCAATAACAAACGCATCTGAAATGGGCGCCACATGCAAACCTTATTATGACTATGACTGCGATAATGATGCTTCTGGAGGTACTGGAGCAAAACGACAAGCAGCACTTATAAACGCATATTGGTATGCCAACAATATATATCCAAACACCACACTTCATGAACTTGCGCAAAATTATACAAACGGACACGCAGAGGAATGCGATGTATGGAACACAACCCCTGATTTTGACTGCGAAAACATCGACGACCAGGGCCATATGACTTTAGCATACTGGAATGCATATAAGTATTCAGGAAATGAAACATACAAAAACATCTCTCAAAACCTGACCAACATACTGATAGCAAATTACACAAACCAAAGCAATTATTCCTACTATGCTGCATTCGGTTTATTCAAAGCATACGAGTTGACAGGAAACAGCACATATCTCAATTACGCAATCAACCAAACATCCTATTTCCAAAACAACTGCACCCAAAACAATGTTTGCGACCCAATAAATTTATCCTTAAACAACCTCCTGATGATTGAAGCATACTCTCAGACAGGAAACCACCATTATGAATCATTAGCGCTCAATATTTCCGGCATCAACTCAACCAATATTATATGCAACAATTTCAATTGTATCGACCCGGGAGAACAGAGTTGGATGATGAGAAGAGCATGGAGCAATTATGAACTGTCCGAAACAAACAGGGATTTACTTTCAATTGAAATGTCAACAAGCAAAACAACAGCATATGTGAATGAAGAATTTCAGGTAACCTGTATTGTGACCAATACAGATAATTATGAAAACACGACAATTTACAACCTTGTTCTGGAAGTTGTTTTACCCGAGGGCGTTTCAGGAAATAATTTGACAAGAACAGTAGATAATTTATCTGCCTACAATACGACAAACATAACAGTGACTGTAAGTTCAGCAACCGCAGGAAATAAAGATATTTCATGCACTGTGCAATCAGATAACGGGGGTCAGAACCAGACAAGCAGAACCGTAACAATAAGTACAATGACAGAAATCCCTGGTGGTTCTTCAAGTAGTTCAAGCAGCAGTAGCAGCGGAGGAGGAGGTTCCATAATTCCAGTCAAAGAGGTATGCAAAAACTATACAAAAAAATATTATTATAGATACAATGATATCCTTTGCATATCTATCGAAAAATACCTGAATTTGTGCAACAAGACAACTTTCTATTATCGCGGGAAATTAAGCGGCAAGATATTCAAAAAATGCAATGAATCCATTGATGTATTTATAAATGACAGTCATCTGGATTATTTTTTAAACATATCTACTCTTGAAAATTCAAAAGACACGCATGTTTTTGAAAAAGACAAGAATATTACCAATACAATAGATTATGCATTTAAATATTTCCTTTCCAGACCCATAGTTGAGTTTTACAACATAGAATATGAAAATATATCAGTTGACAAATTTTATCTTGAAGTACTTTTGCAAAATGCAAGTGCATCAAACAATTATAATCTCTATTTCAACATAAGCCACCATACAGAAGATATAAGTTGCTTTCTCAACACTCCCGGCGGAACAGAACTCATTGATTTTACAGAAACAAAAAGCACAGCATATGTCAATACATTGAATCAGACACACAATATCTCAGTTGTATGCATCAACAAAACATCAGACAGGCAAATCCGGAACATTACAATAACAATTCCATATTATGAAGAAGAAACAAAAGAGCAAAAGAATTATTGGCTTCTAATATTAATCATTTTGATTGCAGGTACAGGCATATCCTATAAAACAAAAAAAGGCGGAATATTGATTGAAAAAGCATCAGTTGGCATCAGGGAAATATCAATAAAAAGCACTCTTGATTCAATAAAAAAAACAGTCAATGACAAGCAGTTGAAATCCAGTTGGAATAAATACAAGGTATTACAGGAACAATATGTGAAAATCAGGAAAACGCAGGATTATGCCAAAACAAAGAAAATAAGGCAGGATATAAAAACAATAGGGCTGGAAATACAGGAATTGCTGAAAGAAAAAAAGAGATTGGAGAAGAAATGATAAAGACCTTTAAGCGGTGATTTTTTTGATGAAATTATCCAAATATCTCACCCGGATTATATACGCAAAAATAATATTATATAAGAATTTTTGCAGTTTTTTTTGTATTATTTTATGCTTTGTTTTTTGCAGTAAAAAAGCCAGAAAAACACAAGCACAGGGCATTTAAATTTGCATTTACATACATTTATATACTTTATATCTATAAATTTAATACTAGATAATGTTTGACTTAAATCAACAAATTATCCACTAAATAATATGAAAAAAGAAACAATTCTATCTCAAAATAAAATGAAAAAGTCTCTCTTTTCCATGTTTTTTGCAACACTTGTTTTCGTCCTTTTCCTCTCCTCGTATGCCGGGTTTTCTGCCCTTGATGAAAATGAATCAAACAATATATTTTTATCATACAATTTAACCCATGAGAATGTATCTCAATACGAGGATGTATCTTTAATATTGACAGTTTTGCTCAACGACAATTACAATACCTATCTTAATTATTATTTCCCACTTGAAGAAGAGTTGACAGAAGACCAGATGACTTTGTCAAATCAAACTCAGAATTATTCCGTATTCGCCCATAATTTCAACACATCAAAAACAGGCGAATATATTATCGACTCAGTCATAATTGAAAACGAAAATGAAACACATTCTTACGATTTCCCAAACTTAAGTTTTTTTGTATATTCCAACAATTCATCACAGGACAATCAGACAGGCAACTCATCAGCAGAAGACCGGTCAAGCGAATTCAATATTTCCAAAAACATACTATGGTTTAATTTAACCTCTTCAAATATCAGCCAATACAAACAACTTTCCTTTTCAATAATATTTTTGCTGAACGAATCCCCTCAAAGCAATTATTTGTTTTACTACTTGCCTGAGCAGGCAACAGTAAACAAAGAGCAGATGTCTCTAATCAATCAAACTCAAAATCATTTTCAATACAGCTACAATTTCAACACCTCAAAAACAGGTCAATATGTCATTGATTCTATTGGTCTCCGGACACAGGACAACAACACATATTATTATAATTTTTCAAACCTGAATTTTTTTGTCAGATGCAATTCATCAGATGTCCCGGAAGGAGAAGAAGAGAATGAAAACCAGACCGACGAAAATGGAGAAGAAAATACAACTTCAGATACCAGACCTCCTTCAACAACAATAAGCGGAAAACTCAACGATGATTCAGACTACATTTTCAACACATGGACCAATTCAAATTTCGTTAATATCTTTTTGGGATGCAAAGACCAGGCAAATGGTTCGGGATGCAGGACAACGCAATATTGCATAGGCGCAGAGGACACATGCATTTTCAGTCCATACTTTGACTACATACAGATTTCAGAAGAAGGGCTTTTTTACATAAATTACCTGTCAACAGATTTAGCCAACAATACAGAAGAGACAAAGACAAGAACAGTAAAAATAGATACAACTCCGCCAGGCATAATAATTTATTCCCCTCAAAATACAACCTATACCGGCAAAGAAATATCTCTGAATGTATCCTCCAATGAACCGATAAGCAACTGGTCATATTTTCTTAACTCTCCAAACAGCATAAGTTTTTACAACCCAACAATAGTTGTATCTCATAATAACAGTAATAAGTTGGTCGTTATGGCAACAGACAGGGCGGGAAATTACAACTATTCTGTAGTTTATTATTCTGTCAACATATCCAATACAACAATGCAGAAAAATATCATTCTCGACAATCTGACCATTGATGAATTGCTGACCAATAATCCTATAATTGTTGGAATGCCTGTTGTATGGAAAAAACAAATAAAAATCACAGGAGATATTTCAAACAGGACAATTGAAATTTCTGTTCCGGCAGAGGCAACAAATATTTCTTTTTCTCAAAACAAAAAAGTCAACAAGACCAAGGTAAGTAAAAACCCGATTAAAGATTCAGAAAAAAAAATATCAATAAAGTTCGCACAGGGAGAAAAGGAGAAAACACCAGTCTCCATTTCTGCAAAACCAACGCAGGAAGAAGTAACAATCACCTACAAAACTACAGCCCCTTACAGGATAGACAAAGGCACTTCCTATTCCAACGGCAAAATAACAAAATCAATTACAATCGGAAGCAGTGCCGGCATGCATTATGAAAAGGTCCTTGCCTGTGAGGATATAACGGAAATGGAAGATTCAATAAACAAAAGACTTTTTTATGTAGATGTAAACAACCAAAAAGTTGATGTAACCAACAACCCAATTTACAATGCCAGATTTTTCGACACAGACAATAATGGCAGGACAGATAAACTATGCTTCATAGTTCCCCAACTCTCAGACAGGAGCTTTGAAATAAGGGGCGATTTTGTTTATTTTTACACAGGTTCAACTCTAAACAACTGGACAGTTTATTTCAACCTTGCAGGAAATGAAACATTGTATATCTACAATCTTACAGACAACATTGCATACAACTCACTTTATTTTTTCAGGGAAAGCACTTCTTCATACGAAATATACACTCCTGAAGAAAATCCAGACTACATATGGTTCAACTGGTATGCATCCGGCTATACAAAAGGAAAAATAGTCTACGACATCAACCAATACACAACCTCCAAATTAAAATTCGTTTTCGGCGACATTACAGATTATATTCACGGGTTCAATTACTATGAACAGGCAGAGCCGAAAAAACTGGATTTGAACAACCCAATATTTACATTTGACCTGTGTTCATTCAATGACACATACTGGAAATGCAGCCCCCAGTATTACAATGCAAATGAATACGAGCCAGGATATTACGGGCTGTCTGCTTCATTGACTTCCGGTGGCATTTTAAAATACCTGCGGCTTCCAAAAAATTCCACAGTAACAGCCGCATCATTGCAGTTCACCACAAATATAAATGAAAGCATCGCAAACTACAATGGAATCTTTTCTTCATTTTCACAAGGGAGTTTTTCTCCAAATACAGAAAATGAAATAGCATTCTCCAACAACACCCATGTCAATGTTCAGGACAATTCAGCTGTTTTGTGGTCTTATCCATTGACCAACATAAACGAGATTGCTGTCGGCAATATTTTGCTTGCAAAGACAAGAGATGAGATAGCAATTGCAACAACAAGCGGCATCAAAGTTTTAAACAATACCGGTGGACTCGAATCCGGCAATTGGCCAACAACAGGCACATACACCCACATTCATTCATCAGATCTCATTACCGCCCAAACTAATTACTGGCGGGGCGATTTAGTCGCAGAAAACCTAATCCCTGTCGGGAAAAACACCAGCAATACAAAATCAAGATTTACCATAAATTACACCTTTGACGATTTCACAGACAAAACATGTTTCATAAAAAGCGCAATAAATTATAAAGGCGCAAAATCAGGAGACCTGAAATTTACATTAAACAACACAGACTACGACATAGATGAGGCAAAAATAACAAAGAATGCAAGAAAGTACCACTATGACGACGACAGCTATGCAGAATATATAGGTGATATAAAAAACGACACAGAACAAATCTTCAACCTATATTATTCTTTCGAAAGCCCCCCGCATGCAAAGACATGCTACATAAAAACAGCATTGAACTACTTCAATTCAAGCGCAGGCAATCTTATCCTGGAAATAAATAATAACGAATACGATGTAAACGGCAGTAAAATAGGTTCTGCATTGAATAAGACACACCACATACGAGGTGATTTAGTCGCAGAAAACCTAATCCCTGTCGGGAAAAACACCAGCAATACAAAATCAAGATTTACCATAAATTACACCTTTGACGATTTCACAGACAAAACATGTTTCATAAAAAGCGCAATAAATTATAAAGGCGCAAAATCAGGAGACCTGAAATTTACATTAAACAACACAGAATACGACATTGACGAAGCAAAAATAACAAAGAACGCAAGAAAGTACTACTATGTTGATGATGCTTATGCCGAATATCTTGGGAAAATCAAAAACGACACAGAACAAATCTTCAACCTATATTATTCTTTCGAAAGCCCCATGTTCGCAAAAACATGTTATATCCAAACTGCGCTGAATTACATTAACTCAACTACCGGGAATCTTACATTTAAATTAAACAGCAAAGAATATGACCTTAATGAGAGCAAAATCAATAAATCCAATGTAATTGAATATAGAATTGATGACAATTCCACGGAGGAAGAGCAGGAGATTATTACTGGTTCCACTTATGAATTCAGGATGAGTTCATTAAACTATCCTTCTACCTATAATTTTTCCACTTCCTGTTTTGTAAAGACAGCACTTTGCTACAACAACAGCATTTCCGGCAATATTTCTCTTTCTTTTGAGAATACAGAGTATAATGACAGGATTTATATCAACAAATCAGAAATTATTAATTGTTCAATCGGGTGGTCTTTTATTGATACACATGTCAATTGTTCTGATATAGTGGATGTGCTGGATGAAAATAATAAATTTATTCAATACAAATGCGATGGATGCAATAATACAGATCATTATGTGATTAAAGGAGATAATTCTTCCAGTGGCTATTCTTACAAGGATTTTAATGGACAGAGTTATAATTATATGATAAGAGCATATGGAAACGAGTCTCTTTTTTATTCTCTCATAGATACACAAGTCAACTGCTCAGACATCCTCCAAAACACAAATATAACATACCAATGCCTGGATTGCAATGACACAGATTATTACAACATTTTGCTCGATTTAAATTCTTCAGGTCACACATATTCAAATGAAAGCGGGACTGTTTCTACAAACCAGGCAGATGCCATAGTTAGGATATATACAAACAATTCCCTAAACTATTCTTCTATCCGGGTTGACGTTTTATGTAGCGACATGAACAATACAAACATAACATATTCCTGCGCTGGTTGTGATGACAACAATTATTACAACATTCTTGTGGACCAGAACAATACAGTAAATAATAAATCTTATGAATCAACAAACGGCATCAGCTACACAAAAATAAACGGAGATCTGATAGCGGATTTGATAACCGCTTCAGCCACATATACTTTTGTAGATACTACGGTGGCCTGCTCCGACATCCTCCAAAACACAAATATCACATACAGATGCAGCGATTGTAATGATAATTATTATTACACTCTTTTATTTGATTCTTATTCATCAGGACATTCCTATTCTAACCAGAGTGGGATTATTGACATGAATGATAATGCAGATGCAATAATAAGATGGTATACAGATACCTCCCTGAACTATTCTTCTGTCCGAACCACTGTTTCATGCAGCGATATGGACAATACAAATATAACATACCACTGCTCAGGGTGCAATGACACCAATTATTACAACATTCTTGTAGACCAGAACAGTGGCGTAAATGACAAATCTTATGAATCCACAAACGGTATCAACTACACCCAGATAAACGGCGATTTAATAGTATATATTGACATTTACGGCTCAAATTCAGGCGGAGAGACAATCGCATCCCTACAATATGACCGCCTGATAGCATACAACTCAACAGGGGATGAATTATGGACTTATTCTTTTCCACAGGGAACCACAGTTCAGGAAATAGATTCAGGAGACATAGATGAACTTTTAGTAGGACAGGAAGTTGCAGCCGCAACAACAAAAGGAGCATATTTATTTGATTCCAATGGAGGTTATCTGTGGAAATATCCTTCAGGAGACATGGACGTCAAAGCGATATCTGTTGGCGAATTGAACAGTTCTTACGATGAAGAAGAAGTCCTCATCGTCAACAATAATGAAATCATCATGCTGAACAGTAGTGGTCAGGCAATAATAACAAGGACATTTTCATCTGCAATAAATACAATAAGCATCGGCAACATATTGAAAGACACAGGAAACGAAATTTTAATTGGATTTTCAAACGGGACAGTCAGCATAGTCAATTCCAATCTAAACATATTATATTCTTTTAATTCCCAATGCTCCGAACTAAAAAACAGTCTAATTGGAAATTTATATTCTAATAACGGGCAGGACATTGCTCTTTTGTGCATAACAAATGCATACGGATATAACATTTACAATACGCCGACAGACATATACATGGATATTGGAAATGACCAGAGTAATGAATGGAATTATAATGGAATATTCAGGACAACCACAACAATCAACAGCGGACTGACAGATGCCATAAATTCTTACATCACCAACAACTGCGCAGGTCCGATGTGCTACATCCCGGTTAATTTTTCATCCTCTACAAGCGGCGGAAATGCAAGCATCCGTTATCCTGAAATTACATTCAACTATAATGCTTCAGACCTTTTTTCCCACGAGGATGATGTAAATTCATGGCTCAATATATCTGATTTTTACGCAGGTCAGGAAGTTTTCTACAAAGCAATGAATATCACATATTCAGATTATCCTGTAATTCCTCTACACATAAGATACATACAAAACATTAATCCAACTCTTCCAAATACAATTTATTTCAACAGGAACAATTGTTCCAAGACCGGAAGCTGGCTGGACTTAGGATATACTTACCCAAATGGTAGTTCCTGTGGTTGCGACAAAGGATATTTCATTCTAAGCGAGGATTACTTAAGGACAAATGACCTAATATGGTATAATTTTTCAAACCAAAACAAAGAGATTCCGGTAAATAAAACAAATCTTTTTTACCCCCAGGAGGAGGTAGGAAAAATATATGTATATAGGAATACACAATATGTTAACATCAATTTCACAGACATACTCGTCGAGATACAATTCAATGACTCGAAAATAACAGGCAGCCCAACTCTAAAAGTAGACTGGTACAGCAACACTACCATGTACAATATGTCTCCTGTCTCAAACAACTCAGACTGCAACAACTCAAACGCTGTATTTGAACAGTTCAGCATTTCCGATTACACATTTTACGTATGCAAAAAAGATGTTGATGCAGATGGCACAATAGATTATTTCAAGGTAATTCAGCCAATTGTAGGCATAAAAAACAATGCTTTTTCAAATATTACTTACCATGTAGCGGGTTCTGTAAACCAGCCGCCTGTATTGTCAAATGAAAATATAACATCCCCGGTTTACTGGAACCAGTCTGCCAATTACTCTGTATTCGGGCAGGATCCCGAAGGAGACAAAATAAACATCACTTTATGGATATCAAATGACGGCGGTTCAACATGGCAGAATAAAGGAACACTAAACATAAATTCAAGTCAGTATGCGAATTTCTCAGTATTTCTCAATAAAGACTATGTGGGTTCAGCAAACAGGTACAAATTTGAATATGCAGATGTGGACGACTCTCTTATCAACATAAACCAGTATTTAAACACAAGTTCTTTCAACGGTCCGGATGTAGAGAAGCACCCGACCAATGTGACTCATGTCAATGGAAACAATTCAATATTGAACCAGACAAATCATTTGATTGTAAGCATCTATGACATACACACAGGCAATCGGCTTGCCAATGAAGAGGTTGTATGCCGGCTGTATGTTGACGGTGCATATTCTAGATCAGAGATAATCAACAGTTCCGGTTATTGCAATTTCAACAATATTGCCTCTTCCATAGGACCGCACAACATGAGCGTTGCCACAGTAGAGGAAGGATATTATACTTCTAACTCAAGCCAAAACTATACTGTCTATATTTCAGGAAATATTTCAGCGACCATAACTCTTGTCCCTCAAAACCCCGGACCAGTTTATAGGTACAACAATTCAGCCCAAAACAACACAATTCACTGGAATATAACAGGAATCGCAGAATCTATGAACAATGTAAATTATTACATCATGTGGGGCGGTCCGGTAATGCAAAGCGGCACAGTAAATTCAACAGGAAAAAACAGCACTTTTGACATCCCGGACAACACATCTGTAGGAAATCATGAGTTCAGCATTCTTTTTGCTCACACAGAAGACTATATATATGACACATATTACAATTACACATATCTTGCAAGAGGTCTGCCTAATTTAACAATATTGACTCAAAACGAATCAGTTGTTTATCTTTCAAATTCATCTTCCATACCAAATGCAACTGTTGATTTACAGATAAATATAACCGACGAATACGATGATTCACTCGACAGCATCCCGTTGCCTGACATAACATTCAATATCCCGGCAGGAGAATGCCTGACCAAGACAAACGGCGGCGGAGGTATATACACATGCCAATATTATCCCGCAGATATAAATACAGGACTCTACGCATGGAATACAACAATAAACAGCAACAATTACACATCAATCACATCCAACAATTCATACATATTTGTCGGGGCAAATATCACAGCAGATATTTCCCTCTATCCTTTACCTACAGGACCGGTCTACAAAAACAACAGCGGTTCATCCCAGAACAAGACAATTTATTTCAACATAACAAACATACAATATCTCGATAAAAACGAAAATCCAAAATCATTTGTAAATACAGTCAATTACACAATTTACTTCAACAATACTATTGTAAATCAGGGTCAGTGCAATTCAGCCGGCATCAACTCTTCATTTAACAT
>JAGLPV010000028.1 GCA_023137195.1 Candidatus Aenigmatarchaeota archaeon
CCAAGGGTGGGGGTGTTCACCCATTAAAGAGGATCATTAGCTGGGTTCAGAACGGCGCGAGCCAGTTCGGTTGCTATCTGTTGGAAGTGTCGATGTCTGAGGGCAAACTCTGGAGAGTACGAAAGGAACACCAGAGTGGAGCCAATAGTGAACCAGTGATCTTACAAGGTCTCTGGGTAGCCACGCTCTAAGCGATAAGAACTGAAAGCATCTAAGTTCGAAGCGTCCCCCGAAAATAGACATGTAAAGTCCTTGTATAAGACAAGGTTGATAGGCTGAAAGTGTAATGCAAGTAATTGTTTTAGCTGATCAGTACTAACAACTTTTGGTATGTGTATTCCAAACCTAGAAACTATTAAACCTATGATTTCTCTTATTTTTTTATTGTTGTTAAAATTATGGATAAAATATGGAAGTTTATCTTTTTTTTACTCATAATTAACTTCTGCGTAAAAAGTCGTTAATAACTATTTTTAGGCAAAAAGATAAATATATAAGTGTGATAGTTGCTATTCATATAATAATAAGTTAATTAAAAGGGGTAAATATGGGAAAAAATGAACTAAACATAGAAGATATAGTCAAAGAAGATTTAAACAGATTTATCTATACTCATAAAAATAAAAAATTAATTGATTCATTGGCAGATTAAATTAATGTTTATTCTTCATTTTTATTCAAATCTTGTTGCATTTTAATTATTTCTTTTTTTAATTCTTCAGATACTACTAATTTGGAGATGTGTTTTTGAATAAAATTCTGACAATCCAGTTCTGTTTTATTACACTTTGCTACAGAGGTTATAAATTTATAAGATTCATTAAACGGTAAATTTCCAATAGTGTATCCATTATATTCTAAGAAAGAATTACATGCTATTATGGCTGTTCTTTTATTTCCATCTGAAAAAGGATGTTTTGATGTGATATTATAAAAAATAAATGCAGCTTTTTTTCTCAATTTTTCTTTTTTATTTTCTGAATCATTATACATTTCTTTAACATATTCCATTGTGTAATTCAAATTACTTTTGGACATATACCCTTTGCTTATTGGGTCATCGCTTTGTTCATACATTTTTATTATCAAGTTTCTCAAAACAGAGATGTAATGTACAGATAAGTATATTATATCCTTATTTTCAAAATAATTTTTATTTTCTTTTTTAATAAATTTATCAAAAAACATATTAAAAAAAGAAGCAATTTTTATAAAATAATTATCTACTTTGTTTGATTCTTTTTTTTCTTTAGACATAGTATTATTATAATTAAAATAATTTAAAATATTGCTCAATATAACTTATTTTTCCTGAAAAGTATATATTCTGCATAAAAAGTTGTTAATACTTTTTTGGTAAGAGTCATGTATAAAAAGAGTTATAATGAATTAAGATGGTTTTCTATTTCTTCATGTGTCCTGCATGTAGTTGCTCTTCCGGCTTTTATATCTTTATCTGCTCTTTTTATGCTTTCTATTGAGTCTTGATTATTCAGGAAAATGAATTCTTCTATTTCTTCTCTCACATCTACTTCTTTATTGAATTGAATAATTCCTGATGTCTCATCAGTCAGATTTTTTGGCTCCGGAAATTCCTCTAAATAAAGTTCTGTTGCTTCTTTTAAATTTTCAATTGCTTTATCTATTGTTTTTCCTTGGCTTATTGTTTGAGTTTCGGGACATTTGGCGACATACATATCTTCTTCTTTGTGTATAATTGCACTAAATATAGAAGTGTCTTTGTTTTTCATGCCATTGGTAAACGATAGAAATTTATATACTTATCCATGGGAATATAATCTACAAAACTATTGCACTATGCGCTTATCCTAAAACTAAAACTTTTTTAATCATCCTTTCAATTTCTTTTAATGTATTGTTTTCAAGCACGCCCATTTTACTAATCAATCTTTTTCTGTCAATAGCGCGCATCTGAAATGTTAGAGCAATAGATTTTGATTTCAATCCATTCAATTGTGAAGGAATTACTTCAATTGTATGGATGAATCTTAGTGCCTGTATGTTGGAGGTAAAGGGGATAATGATTACTGTATTTGCTTCGCTTTCTGAAAGAATGAGAACTGGTCTTGTTCCTCCCTGCTCATGACCATTAGCCAGAGGAATTTTTACAAACCATATATCTCCTTTCTTCATAGTGATTTTTCAAAATTATTCAAGGCTTCATCGCTCAAATCATCCCATATGTTAAGTTCCTGCTTTAAGTTTATTTGTTTTTGGATTGTGTCAATATAAAGCAAAACTGCTCTTTCCATAATCTCTGTCTCATCGAAACCAAGCGTTTTTGATGCATTTTTCAGTTTTTCACTTGTTGTTTTTGTTAGTTGCATTCTTGCCATAGTAGTAATGGACGACAAAAATTTATATAATTATCCACGGAAGACAATCCACGGGAAGACACAAGAAGACACAGGAACATAGAGGAAGCGAATAAATCGGTTTCTATCGGTTCCGTGCGTTCTGTAGATTAGATTGGTTTTTTAACTGTTTCTTTCCCTCCAGTTCCCGTGGGTTCCGTGCGTTCCTGTGGATAAAAGAGAATGGTTAAAAAATGTAAGGGTAAAAAGGTATATGGAAGATGCGTCTGCCAAGAAATGGTTATACAATGAGTTGACTGATAAAATTATTGGTGCGGCGATAGAGGTTCATCGTCAATTGGGGACTGGTTTTTTGGAGTATGTTTACGAGGAGGCTTTGTGCCATGAACTGGATTTGAGAAAAATTTCTTTTGAACGTCAAAAGGAACTGGATATTCATTATAAAGAATTGGTGATACCTCGAAAATACAAACCGGATTTGATTGTAGAGGATAAGATTATAGTTGAATTGAAGGCAATATCTGTGTTGTGTGGGATTGAAGAGGCGCAGTTGTTGAATTATCTGAAAGCTACGAATATGCGGGTCGGGTTGTTGTTGAATTTCGGCAGGAAGACTATCGATGTGAGGAGGAAAATTCTATGACAATCCACGGGAAGACACAGGAAGGCACAGGAAGGCGTAGGAACCTAGGGGAAAAAGAATCACTTTCTCATGGTTCCCGTGGTTTCCGTGCGTTCCGTGGATTTTATTGGGGGAGTGAGTTAAGATGAATCAGGATGAATTGAAAGTCATATTACAAAAAGGAGAAGGGCAATTTATAGAATTTAAAGAATCTGCAAAGGGTCTTGACAAAGAGATAGTTGCTTTTGCAAATGCGGGCGGAGGAAAACTCTTTGTAGGGATAAGTGATAAGAATGAAATAAAGGGAATTAATATTACAAATAAGCTAAGATCTGATGTGCAGGATATTGCGAGGAATTGCGACCCTTCTGTGAAAATTGATTTAGAGGAAATAGATAATATTATGCTGGTGAGGGTAGAAGAAGGAACAGACAAGCCGTATAAATGCAGGGAAGGATTTTATTTAAGACAGGGCGCAAATTCCCAGAAACTAAAGAGAGATGAAATAATTGATTTTGCGATAACTGAAGGCAAAATTAAATTTGATTGCCAGATAAACAATAAGTTTGATTTTCTCCAGGATTTTGACGAGGAAAAATTAGATAGATATCTGGAACTTGCAGGAATAGAAAAAAATATTAGTGTGGAAAGTACATTGGTCAATTTGGGTGTGGCTGTAAAAAAGGGGAAAGAATTTTTCTTTAATAATACAGGGGTTCTTTTTTTCTCCAAAAACCCGGGAAATTTCTTTTTTTCATCAAAAGTTATCTGCGTCAATTACCAGACTGATGAAAAAGTGAATATCCTCGACAGGAAAATATTTGACCAGGGGCTTATTGATAACATAGAAGAGGCAATTAATTATGCAAAGAAGCACATTGATACTGAATTTGAAATTAAAGATTTGGCAAGAAAAGAGATACCTCAATATCCATATGAAGCAACCAGAGAATGTATAGTCAATGCTATTATGCATAGGGATTATTTTGACGATACGGGGGATATTTTAATAGAGATATTTAAGCACAAAATAGTTGTGTCCAATCCCGGTGGTCTGGTTAGTGGATTGAAGCCTGAAGATTTTGGAAAAGTCAGCAGGACAAGAAATACTCTTGTTGCTGACCTGCTATTGAGGACAATATATGTTGAAAAACTTGGGACTGGTATCAATAGGATAAAAAACCATATGGAATCGGCAAATCTTCCTGCTCCTTTATTTGAGTACGACAAGCATTCTTTTTTTGTAACTTTGTTTGATAAGAGTTATGTGGAAGGCGAGAAGGTAGGAGAAAAGGTAGGAGAAAAGGTAGGAGAAAATCAAAAGAAAATATTGAGATTAATTAGGGAAAATGCATATATTACCTATAATGAACTGTCAGAGAAGATTAAGATAAGTGAAAAAAGCATTTATCAGAATATCTCAAAATTAAAGGAGAAAAAAATCATTGAAAGAATTGGTCCGGACAAAGGGGGCTACTGGAAACTATCCACGGAAGACACAGGATGCGGGAAAATCAATAGATTTTCTGCACATTCAACTTCGTTGAATGACACACAGGAACATAGAGGAAGCGAATAAATAGGGTTTCTGACTGTTTCTTTTTCACCGGTTCCCGTGGGTTCCGTGCGTTCCCGTAGATATCCACGGAAGACACAGGATGCGGGAAAATCAATAGATTTTCTGCACATTCAACTTCGTTGAATGACACACAGGGACATAGAGGAAGCGAATAAATAGTTTTCTAACCGTTTCTTTCCCATCGTTTCTTATCGTTTCTCATCGTTTCCCGTGGGTTCCGTGCGTTCCTGTGGATTGTTTTCAGGGCGAGTGAATTGGGGCGTCGGTAAAGATTTATAATTCTACATCTCTAAACATGTTATGAAAGCAAAACTAAAATCCCTGTTGCAAAGCGACCTGTTAATCAATTCAGGGATGATATTTTCTGCTTCGTTTTTCGGGGCGTTGTTTATGTTTGTTTCTAATTTGGTTCTTTCCCGGGTGTTTGGTCCTGCTGATTTTGGGATGTATAAGACTGTGTTGGGGTTGTTTATGTTTGTTCCTGCGCTGGTTGATTTCGGGGGGTCGGCTACGTTGACTAAGTATATTGCGGAGTTTTTGGCGAAAAAGGAA
The DNA here is from genome assembly GCA_023137195.1 of Candidatus Aenigmatarchaeota archaeon. GTDB lineage: Archaea > EX4484-52 > EX4484-52 > EX4484-52 > EX4484-52 > EX4484-52. The sequence continues at coordinate 5,090 of JAGLPV010000028.1, forward strand.
GAGAGGAAGATTAATTATCTTGTGCGGTTCTTTTTTAGTGTTAAGGTTACTGCGTCTTTTGTTGTGGGGGGGCTGGCTTATTTGTTCCGGTCTGAGATTGCGGTTGTGTTTTTGAAGGATGCGTCTTTGGCTTATCTTGTTTTGCCGGGGGCGGTTCTGGCTGTGTTTGCTGTATTTGAGTTGTCGAAGCCTGTCGTTACGGGGTTTCAGAAGTTCAAACTGTTGAGTGTGTCTAACTTTCTTAGTGCCGGGGCGATAGGGGTTGCTTCTGTGGTGCTTGGGTATTATTGGGGGGTGTATTGGGCTATTGTCGGATGGGCTGTCGGGTATTTTATCGGGAATTTGATTAATTTTAAGTTTATGGTTGATTGGGGGTTGTTCCGGAAGGTTGAAAGGTTTGATATAATGAGCGTGTTGAGGAGGTATAGTTTGCCTATGTATGGGATGTATCTTTTGAATATGTTTAATGTTGTGATTATTCCTGTTTTGTCGTTGTTTTTTGCGCCCGTGTTGATTGGGTATTATGGGTTTGCTTGGACTTTTTATGCCGGGATTTTGTTGATTCCTGCGGCTTTATCAAGAGTTTTATTTCCTAAAATATCGGAATTGATTGGGAGGAATGATTTGAGAGGGGCTCAAAATATTCTTAAAAAGATATTTTTGTATTATAGCATAATAGTTTTGGTTGGGATAGTCGGAGTTTTATTCCTTTCTGAATTTGTTGTTATGTCGGTTGCTCCTATGTATTTGCCTGGTTTGTTCATTTTTAAGGTATTGAATATTACTGGGCTATTGTTAGGGTATTTGTTTATATTGAATGGTTATTATAATGGAACGGGTCAGGTTAAAAAGAGCATATTGTCTATGGTAATTTACAATGTGTTGTTGCTGATAGTGAGTTTTTGGATTATGTAAAGATATTTATAATTGAGGAATAGTTGATAATATGATTGAAGTAAATTCTCCCAGAAAAGGAGTGTCCACAACAGCACGAATTATATTGTTATTTTTCGAGGGATATGAATTGATTAAGCAAAAGGCAAGATACCTTCTTTTAAAACGCGTTTTCAAAAAATGCGGTCGGAATGTAATTATTAGGAAAAATGTGTGGTTTGTGTATCCAGAGTATATTGAGGTAGGAGACAATGTTTCTATTAATAATTCTTGTTTTTTTGAAGGGGGCAGTGGCATAAAAATAGGAAATTGTGTGCGTATGGCACATTGTGTTTCTATTATTTCAAGAAATCATTCATTTGCTAAAAGAGACATACCCATCGTAGAACAGGAATTTACTGGGGCTGTTGTTAGTATAGGAGATGATGTTTGGTTAGGAGCAAAGGTCACCGTATTGCCAGGTGTGTCTATTGGAAAAGGGTCTGTTATAGGGGCTAATTCTGTTGTGACGCATGATATTCCACCATATTCTGTGGCTGTTGGTTCTCCGGCTAAAGTAATAAAAAAAAGATGATTACTATATTTCATCAGTTTCTTTGTTTATAGAATATAAGAAATCTCCTGAATCGTAGATTTTATCGAGATAAGATATATTATTCATGCTATTTGTTATGTTTGTGTTTATAGGTTTTAGATGAAAATTAAATGAATAGAATACTTTTTCGGTCATGTCTTTTGTGATTAGCATATATTCGGCACCCCTGTCGTCTATTATCGACATAAATTTTGGGACATCATAATATAATTCCCTAACTAGGATTGCAAGGTTAGTGCCTTGGTATGAGCCAGATACTATTGTCATCGGTCTTCGATTATTATTTATTAGATAAGAAGATGATTTTAAGTCAGACCAGATTATTGATTCATCTGGGGTTAGTTTCATAAGCGTGTCGTATGTGTTGATGTTTCGGTCATCGTATATTTGGTACATGTTTGTAGAGGAAGCGTACAAAGGGATGAAGACAAGAGCACATACAATAATTGTTGTATAAAACAAGACAATATATTTTTTATTTTCTTTATAAAGTGTAGGAATAATAATACATAGTCCGAATGTAATTAGCCAGGGTAATCGGTCTAAAGAATTAGTGGCAGTTAAAAGAGGGAACAAAAGCATTAGCATTAGCATATAGCTATGGATTATATATGTTGTATTCGAAAGGATCATTTTGTGAGATTTAATTTTTTTGAATTGGTTATATAAGTAAATTAAATAGACAATCATTGAATAAAACAAGAAGCTCATTAGAGAGAGCAAGTATGTTTTGGATTGCACAAAAGTAAGACTCATTGTACTGCTTATGTCTTGCGATAATAATTTATGAGAGAGGTAATAGGTTAAAAAATGTTTTATTGATCCTATTATGTCTGCAAATATTTCAAAACGGTATTTGATTAGGGCAAAGGGTCCGATGCCCAAAACGATTAAGATAATTAATCCTGCTAATAGGATAAAACCCAGGAAGATTATATTTTTGGAGCGCAATTGCTTTTTTATTGAATGTTCAATTTCTATGTTCTTATTTATGTGAGAAAAAAGAGCGTATAAAATCAGAATGCATATTGTTGAAAATAAGTATGTGCTTAGAATGTATGAAGCTGTGTTGTAGATATGCATGACGAGAATATAGAATAAAATGCCGACAAAAAACCACATTAATGACCATGAGATTTTTTTTGATTTCATTAATTGATAAATAATATACATTGTGAACATTAAAGCAAAAAATATAAATCCAGAAGCAGTAGGTAATAAAAATAGCATTATTGGATTTAATAAGAATAGTATGATGATTGTCATCAATAATGGATAATCCTGTTTTTTATCTTTTATAATTACATACAAAAATAAAAGTCCTATTGTATTTATGAGTGCCAGAAAAGGATATTTTAATAAGAATAAAGGTGTTACATTCATAAAAAATGCCAATACAACAAATAAGTATTCTAATGCAGGTTTGGAGCGGGCATAATTATTTACATGTCCTTCCAGTGAATAAAAAGTAGTATCTGCTATTGTTCCAAAATCTATTTGTGATATAAAAGAATTTTGTTGCAGCTGTTCGGATACATACAGATTTTTAAAAGACCACACTCCGGCATGATATTGATTTCCTAGTAAGTTAAATAAATTTAGTGCCAAGACTAGATAGGTTAGAATAAGAATTATAGATATAGTTTTTTTATTCAGTATATTCTTAGGTTTTATCATCATATTAAATCACATTAATTTCTCGTATGTTTTTATTATTTGGTCAATAATCGGTTTTGAGTTACATTGTTTTCTGGTTTTTTCTGTATTTTTGGTTATTTTCTCTCTTAATTTGTTATTATTTATTAATTCTAATATGCTGTCTGCAAGTTTTTTAATATCTCCCACATCAACTAATAGTCCTGTATCTCTGTGTTTTACAATCTCGGGAATTCCGCCACTGTTGTATGCAATCATTGGTTTTTTGAAATATGCCGCTTCTATTGCTACGCGAGGGAATGGTTCGGGATATGTGGAGGGACAGGAAACAATATCACAGTTTATATATTCGTTCTGTACTTTATTGATTGGTATTTTGCCTACAAATTCAACAAATTTGATTTTGTTTTTTTTGACAAATTCTTTTAATTTTTTTTCAAGAGGACCGCCACCAACAATTCTTAATTTTATGTTTTGGTTATTTTTATAAACTATTGAGCAGGCAGATATTAAATCAAAAATACCTTTTTCAATGCTTAAACGTCCGATATATAATATCCCCGTTTTATTATTCTTTTTTTTATTACTTGGTTTTATCGTTTTTATATTTGGTAAAATATTAGGTATTGCTTCTATATTTTTGGAGTCAAATTTGTTTTTTAATAAGAGGGATTTTACAAATTTACTGACTGTAAATATATGCGTTGCTTTTCTTAATTTTTTTTGTCGATATATTGTGTTTATATATGCAATGATGGACCAGAGAAAATATAATCCATTTTTGCTTCCATACAAGAGTTCGGCATGTTTTGTATGGCACAAAACACAATATGGGGAAAATTTGCAGTCTGCTTTTTCATTGTATAATTTAATACAGGATCTCATTGGACAGATGGGCCAATAATCCCTTATGTGGGCTATTGAAGGAATTCCTGCTTTTTTTGCGGCAAGGATAGTTCCTATTGCAACATCCCGTCCACTTGCGTGAAATAAATCGAAATTTTCTTTTTTGTTGAGAGATAATATTTGTTTTTTGATAAAATACGTTGTTAATGGCAGGCACATTAATCCTTCTTTTATTGTAAAAAAATCTAAACTGGTGATGGTTCGATGGACAGTTACTTGATTTATTTTTTCCACGATTTTTTTGTTATTCAAACATCTTGTCAATACATGAACGTTTATCTTCCTTTTTGCTAATTCTTCAGCCATTATTTTAGTGCTTACTTCTGCGCCACCTTTGATTGTTGGAGGATAATTTTCTATAAGTATAAGTATTTTCATTGAACTACCCCCTTAAACAGTTTTTCTGTTTTATCTATGACCTTTTTCCAGTCGTATTTTTTGGATTCTTTGAGTCCGTTTTTGCTTAATTTTTTCCAGAGTTCTTTATTATTCAATAATTTTTTTATGGCGTTTGCTAAGAGTAAAGGATTTTTTGGTTCAATTAAAAGACCAGTTTTATTATTTTTTATTACATAAGGAATACCGCCGATTTTTGTTCCGATTACAGGGCCCCCACATGCCATTGCTTCTAGTAATACCATGCCGAATCCTTCCTGTTCTGTGGTTGTTGGCAATACAAGAATATCTGCACTTTGATAATATTTAGGCAATGTTTCATCTTTTACAAAACCTGCGAATATTGTGTTTTTGATATTTTGTTTTTCGCATAGTTTTTTGTATTCTTTTGCATCTCCTTTTCCTACAAGGATAAGATGCGTATTTTTATTTGTTTTATTGACTTTTTTTATGGCGTTTATCAATACATCAACCCCCTTGTGTTTATGGAATGTTCCCATGTGTCCCACAAAGAGGATAGTTTTTGAGTTTTTTTTTAGGTTGTATTTTTCTAAAATGTATTTGCTTTTTTTTGGCTTAAATTTAGTTAGGTCAATTCCCGGGGGAATCCATGAGAGTTTGTTTTTGTGTTTTTTTAAGAATCTTGATTTGTTAAAGCAGAATGGTGATGGCGTGATAATTTTTGTGCTGTGTTTTAGAGTTAGGGAATTAAAAGTAGGGTTGTACAGATTGCAAAGAAAATTTACAATCTTGTTTGGGTGTACATTGTCATTGTGGTAAGTTAAAATGAAAGGTACTTTTTGTCTTTTGGTGGCATAACATGCCATATCTGCATAATAAGGGACCGGGGTGTTGGCATTTACCAAGTCGAATTTTTCTTCTTTGAGAAGTTTTGAAATTGTGAAGTACAGGTTTAGTTTTATTGGTGTGTTGGAGAGTATAAAATCTGGTTTTTGGCGGATTATTTTTATTCCGTCGATTGTTTCTGTTTTATTCTTTCCTTCTTTTGTTGAGCATAAGACCGTTATTTTATGTCCTTTTTTGATTAGACCTTTTGATAAATTGTATGCGTAGTTTTCTGCCCCGGCAATATTGGGGAAAAAATAAGGGCAGATCATTAGTATTTTCATTATTTCACCTCTAATGTTCCGATGATATCTGGCTCATCTAAACTTACTTTTGGCTTTTCAATATTTGTTTTCGGGATTATTTCAAATATATAATCATCTGATTTTATTACTGTGATATTTCCTATAATCTGACTATTCTTTCCATTAACCAAATAAAGTCTTTCTCCTGTTTTTTTGTCATACAAACCTATTTTTATTTTATAATTGCCTTCTTTAACAGTTGGAACATTAATATTATATTCTTCTTTTATTATTTCTCCTATATTCCATTGAGAGGTAGGATAAACCACATACTCAGGTTCATGGTCCTGTTGAAATGTCACTTTATTCTTTTCATCAAGGAAATGGACAAAGACAGTGTAATTGATATTTATTTTATCGATAGATTTCCAAAAACCTGTTATTTTAAATGAATCTCCTGTTTTTAATTCTTTTTTATCTAAATTGTGTCCTAAAAATATGATTTTGTCATCGTAAATATCCAATGCTTTGTTTGATATATTTGACTCTTGAATGATAATGTTCAAAAGTGTTTTATTGATTTTTTGAGTTTCTCCGATTACTGGAATTCTGCCTTTTTCAGGAATATAAAAGCCAATATTTAATGAATATTCTCCAATGGCATCATTTGATATAACTGTTTGTGTTTCTTTGAATATCTGTCCTTCCTTCCATTGGCTTGTTGGGATAGAGGGCATATGGTCATTTTGAAAACCACTTTTTCCACTATCATTCCTGAAATGAACAAAAATCATGTAGTTTTGATCTGTTTTGTTTAAGCAGGTCCAGTAATAATTGATTTTGAATTTTTCTTTCTGTTCTATTTTTGTTTTGTTTAAGTCATATCCCAAAAATTCAAATGTGTTGTTGTAATTTATATTTTGCGGATTTTGAATTTTTGGTGTTTGGTTCAAGAGTTCATAATTTTGATCTATCCTCGGCAGTCGTCCTTTTTCATTATATAAACCAACTTTAATGAAATATTCATCTGGTTTTATCTCATCCCAAATGCGAACATCGTACGTTTCTTTTATTATCTCCCCTGGTTTCCATTTAGATGTATCATAAAAATCATAAAATGGCATATGATCATAGCCAAAAACAATATCTCTTGATTCATTCAAAAAATGAACAAAAACTTTATAGCTCTCATTTACTGATTTTAAAGATTTCCAATAATAAGTGATTCTGAACAGATTTCTATTATCTCCAGGAGTATATATTTCAAATATTGATTTGTTATTCATCTTACGATTCAAATCATAACCTAAAAATTCTATCTGGTTGTTGAAGTTTATTTTTTTTGGATATTGAATAGAAATATTTTTTGTTTTAGAAATGAAACTCCATCTAAAATTAAATTTTTTTATTGCATCAACATCATTTGTTAATATAATCATATCTTTGGTATAATAATACTTCTTCATATGGTACATGGCAGTACTATTATCCACAGGTTTAATCTTTTTAATGTCATTATATTTGTCGGCTTTCATTAAAATAAAAACACTTTTATTGGAGTTAAGAGCATTGATTATTTCTTTTTTATTGGTCGTATATTTCTTTTCCCCGTTTAATGAATCTAAATAATAATAATCCCATGCAGAAATATCTGTCTTTTTAAAATATGAAATTATTTCATAATCATTATGATTTGTTGATTTTAAATCATTAACAAATTGGTGTATAGGAATAATATGCGTATGATATGTTGTAGATACAGCAATATGAGAAGAAATCAATATAAGATAAGTTATTATCAATAAAGGTATAAAACGCATTATTGTTTTATTTGCCGTGTATTTTATTACTAAATTAATTACGAAAAAGAGCAGTACTGTGAGAATAACTGCTTTAGATAAATATGTTTGGTTTAATAGGTAATCATTAATAAATTTTATAGATAACTCGATCTTAGGATAGTGGGGATCAAATTGAAATTTAGATATTATCGTCACAAATAGAGCAGTAATGGGTAAAAACATAAGAGTTTGAATAAGAATATTTTTAGTTTTATGAATAAAGTCATAAGACAATTTAGCAATTAGAATACATAGTGCTGGATATAAAGGGATGATATAATTTGTGGTTTGTCCTTTAGCGTATGTAAAAATTGTAAATACGACAAAAATCCAACTTAAAAGAAATAAATATTCTTGTCTTTTCTTATTTTTAAATATATTTACTAGTCCATAGATTATTGCAAATAGTGCAAATAGTGCCCATGGATAAAAACCCGCATTAATAATATGCAAATAGTATGTTTGTGAATAATGTCCGAAATATTCCTGTGTTGCCCTTATTATAACGTCCTTATTCATTGCATACAAATATTTATCTTTATACAACAAATATTGTGATAAAAACCATGGTACTGAAAATAATAACACCAACGGAGAGGATAGCAAAAAATGTTTGTTTTTTAATATTTTTAAATTTTTTGTTAAAATCAGATATAATATAATTATGAATATTGGTAATGCCCCAGCAACACTTTTTGTTAATATCCCCAAACCAATAGATATGGCGGATAAATAGTAATATTTGGGAGATTCTTTTGCCTTAATAAACGAGAATAATGATAAAGTAATTAGAAACACCAATAAACCATCTGTTTCTCCTGTTCTTGCACAGTGTTCAAATAAGTATTGCGTACATGTCATAAGCATTAAAGAAGCTAAAAAGCCAACATATTTGTTAAATAACTTTCTGCCTAAAAAATAGACCAATACTATGGTCAATAGTGCCGCAAATGCAGAGCAAAATCGTGCATTGAATTCATTTATTCCAAAAAATTTGAATATTGTGCCAGTTAGCCAGAGTTCTAATGGTGGCTTATCTAAGAAAATTTCTCCTTTCCAATATGTATTGAACCAATCTCCTGTTTTTAGAAATTCTTTTGAAACTTGAGCATGAATTGATTCATCGCCCAATAAGCTACTTGTCCCTAAATTATGGAACAAAATAAAAGATGAAAGAACTACTAAAACAAAAACATGAAAATAACTGCTTTTGGCAATAGCAATACTTTTTTCCTTTAAACTTTTCTTTTTGAATTCCTCGATTCCATGCTTAATAGAGAAAATTTTGATTAAGAAAAATATTTTAAAATCATAATAAAAATTTCTTAGTTTCTCTTTTACTGTTTCTTTTCTTTTTCCTGACTCTTTTTTCGTAGATTTTTCAAACCAGTGTGTCTTTTTACAAAACGAATTTTTTAATACAACAACATATTTCTTGACTTTTTCTGTAATTGCCTCTTTTTCGGAAAAGTGTCCAGACTGCTCTTTTTTGTCTCTCTTTAAACTGTTTTTAAATTTCTCAAAAAAACATTTGATTCTATCTTTCATGTCTTTTTTCTTTTTTTTGAATTTAGGATAATTCAATCTGGTCTTAATCAATCCAACAAACATCATTGGTGCTTCTTTGAGCGAAAAAGAAGAATTATCCTGATGCACCCACTTTATTGGGATTTCTTTTATTTCAAACCCATGTCTCTTTATCCTCCACAACAATTCAACATCAAATTCAAATCCATTTGTTTTTAATTCAGGCAAAACATCATCAATAGCTTTCTTGCTAAATACTTTTGCGCCGCATTGAGTATCTTTCAAATCAAGCCAGAACATAAATCTTACAAGATAATTAAATACAATGCTGCCAATATTCCGAAACGCATCTGGTTTTTCTCCAACTATAGCACCTTTAATTCTCCTTGAAGCAATGGTACAGTCCGTACAACTGTTTATTATTTTTTCAAATTCTATTGGACCGATAGAATCATCAGCATCAGTAAAACCGATTTTATCTCCTTTGGCAAGACCAAAACCTTTTTTTATTGCCCCTCCTTTTCCTAGTTTTTGAGCAGAATAATAGCATTTGATTTGCTTGTATTTTTTGGATAGTTTTTCTACTATTTTTTTTGTCTTGTCATGTCCTTCGACAACAACAACCATTTCGAAATTATATTTTTTGCTTTTGAAATAAGAAGCGTATTTTTCTAATACTGGTTTAATTCTTTTTTCTTCGTTGTAGGCAGGTACAATAATAGATACTTTCTTCATTTCAACCCACTCCTCCAGTAAACAACCGAACCGATAATTAGAAAGCTGACATAGCTTATGAGCCTGTCTAAAATAGCAACAGATGCCGAAACATTAACTCCATAACCCATGAACACCAGAACTCCTGCAACTGCAAACTCAACTGCTCCAAGTCCCGAAGGTGTCAGAGGAATAGAACTCAACAGCGAAGCCAAAAGCCCGATAAATATTATCAAATGCAGTGGAACAGTTAAACCCAATGCAAGTGTTACAAAGTACAATCTTAATATATCACTTATCCATCCGATAAGCGTCAAACTCCCGAGTGCTGGCAGTTCCTTAAATCCAATGGATTTGGAAAGCCCATGCTCAAACTCTCGGATTGCTGTCTCAAATTTTGCAGGCAGAAAAGAAATTATCCTCTCTCTTTGCCTGTTCAAAAACACCAAAGACAAAAGTGCAATCAAAAGAATCGCATATCCATATTCAATGCTGACTAAAATATTCTGCGGTATCATGCTTCCAAAAACCATAATTCCGCTGATGCTCAGCATCACAATCAAAAATATTATGTCTGCCAATCTCTCGACAACAACAGTGCCGAGCACTCTTGAAATAGTGATTTTATAATTCTTCCTGACTAAATATCCTCTGTAAACATCCCCGAGCTTTGCAGGGACAAGACAATTAACAAAGTAAGCTAAAAACCATATCTCTGTAATGTCCTTTAATTTTCCCTTGAAATTCACATTTTCCAGCAGGAGTTTCCACCTGTAGCCACGGATTGGGACAGAGGCATAATAGACAATAAAGGCAAGGATTAAGTAAAAGATATTTGCGCTTTTGATGATTGAAATGGTTTTTCCAACATCAATTATTGTTGCAAGGATATAGAGAACTATGATTGAGACTAGAAAAGACAGAATTGTCTTTTTGCTTTTCAGTCTCTTTAATAAGTCTATTTTTCCATCCATACTACTAACCAATCTCCTCTTTTCTATCATTTAATACAGTTACAATAATTTTTATCCTTTTTCATATTATCTATTATCTTTTTCCAAAAAATAATTGAGTTGATTTTTTATTATATCCTTTAATTTATATTCTATCTTAAATCCTAATTTTTCTATCTTTTCTGTATCAGATAATAAGATTGGAACTTCTGCCGGTCTGAATCTCTTTGAATCAAATTCAATTGGAATTTTACCTTGATCGGTATGAACCCATATTCCTTTGTCTTCAATGGAAAAGTTCAGTTTTTCTTTGAGCATTAATGCATCTACTTTGGTCTTTTCAAATTCAACGCCAAAGAATTTTGACATATCTATTTCAGTTGGATTTTCCACAACTTTGTTGTTTTTTATGCTTTCAATTTTTTTTATTTGCCATCCTGCGTTTTCCAGGCTCAATAAAATATAACTTAAAATTGAATTAGTTCGCATTGATCCCTGGTTGTAGACTTCTCCTGGTTTTCCTTTCTCTGCAAGAAGGCAATAGCCTTTTACTACATCCATTACATAAGTCCAATCGCGGAAGGCGTTTACATTTCCTATAGTGATTTTATTGACTTCGCCCAGTTTCAATTGCATTACTTGTTTTGTTACGACAGAGGTGACAAACATAGTTCCTCTGCCTGCGCCTTCATGATTAAAACCCCTGGAAACTATTGTTTTTAATCCATAACTATGGTAATAATTTCTCATCAAATAATCACAATGAATTTTACTGACCGCATAAGGAGACATTGGTCTTAATGGATTTGATTCTCTGATTGGAAGTTCAGGGATATTGGTCGGTTCCGGGAAAATTGTTCCGTATTTGCTTACAGCTTTTTTGTATTGTTTGTCTGATGAAAAAACCAAGCCGTACTCTTCACCTGATCCTGCAAAAACAATCGTTGGATTTTGGTTTTTGATTCTTATTGCTTCAAGTAAATTTGCTGTTCCTCTTGTATTGCTCTCTGTTGTTTCCAATGGGTGGCTGAAAGACCGGGGGATAAAAGACTGCGCGGCAAGATGAAATACAAAGTTCGGTTGCGATTCATCTAATGCAAGACCAAGACTTGAGATGTCGGTTACATCTCCTTCAATTAACTTTACTTTGTTGTGTATGCCCCTGCACAGGAGATTCTTTGAAACAACCCCGTCTGCCCTCCTTCGAATTAATCCATAAACATTTGCTTTTTTATCGAGTAGATGTTTTGCTAAATAAGAGCCAACAAACCCATTTACTCCGGTTATCAATATATTTTTATTTTTCCATTCCATTTTTACCACACATTTAATCAATCATAATTTTATTATAAAAAGCCTCTGTTCTTTCTGCTATTTTTCCCCAGCAAAATTCTTTTGCATCTTTTTTTGCTTCTTTTTTCATTTTTTTTAAGACCTCTTCGTTTTCAAGTAAATACACAATTTTTTCTGCGATTTTTTCTTTTGATAGTTTAGTTACATATCCATCAATCCCGTCCGAAACAAATTCAACTGTTGCATTATCCTTATGTTTTACTGTTATTACTGGTGTCCCACAGCAAAGTGCCTCTACAGCGACCATGCCAAAACCTTCGCGAGAGGATGGCAGGACAAATAATTTTGAGGATTTCATATATGAATGAACATCATCTACAAATCCAAGGAAATCAATATTGTCTGTTATTTTCAATTCTGATGCGAGTTGTTCTAATTTTATTTTTTCAGATCCATCTCCAATTAACCCGAGCTTTATTTTCGGGAATTTATTTTTTGCCAAGGCAATAGCGTTTATCAGAACATCAATATTTTTGTGTTCTGAAAGTCTGCCTGCATAAAGCACATCATATTTTTTTGGTGCTTTTTCAATATTTTTTATTTTATCAATATCAACGCCATTGTAAATTATGACACCTTTCCTGAGTTTTTTTCTTGTATGTCCCGAATTTACAATAAATTCATTTGGCAGTACAGAGCATATTTTTTCATTTACGAATCCTGCGGTTCCTTTCAAAAAGCCGAAATATTTGCACCAGTATTTTAATCCCCATACTTCGTGCCATGTTGCAATAAGTGGTTTTTTCTTTAAAATGCAGTATGCCTTTGCGACATAGATTGGGAAAAAAGGGAACTCACTTACATCGACAATGTCATAATCTTCTTTAAATAGTGGTTTAATTAGACTTAATGAAAAATCAATGGCTTGTGATATCTTTCTTTTTCCGTTAGAAGAATATAATTTGTGCGGTTTGCAGACACCGTGAAGGATTAGATTTTCATTGATTTTCAAATCAGTTTCTCCTTTCCAGAATTTCATACAGTAGATGTGCACATTGTTGGATTTTGATAGTCGCGTTGCGATTTCACTGATTCTTTTTTCTACGCCTCCTTTGACATAAGGGTAATATACATCAGTAATCATTGCGATTTTCATAAATAAGTCACTCATTTATTCTATACTTTTAAAAGAACAAAACTATATAAACGTATGGTTTTTTACTATTTTTAAGTGGTAACAGAATCTATCTCAATTCACGGAACGCACGGAACCCACAGGAAGCGGATTCATTCTCTTCTTCTATGTTCTTGTGAGTTATTCAATGAAATTGAATATGCAGAAAATCATAGAAAGTCATCGGTCTTTGACCGATGTGCGGAAAATCAAAGATTTTCCTGCATTCCCGTATCCTGTGGATTTTATTGGGTCTGTTTTTTTGACTCTTTAATAAGCTCATCAATCCCGTCCTCAAGGCTGTGCTTTGCTGTAAATCCAATGGTTTCTTTTGCTTTTTTCGTATCCGCAAGAGTGTGCATTACATAACATTTAATTGGATTTGGAATTACATGTTCCTTTTCAATAGTGGTTCCAAGTTTTTTATTTAAAATATCAATCATTTCATTTATTGTGTATGATTTTCCTGTTCCTGCGTTGATGAAGTCAGAAAACCCGTTTTTGCCTTCGAGGTGTTTCATCGCGAGGACAAATGCTTCTACAATATCGTCAGCATAGGTAAAGTCGCGGGTCTGGTTTCCGTCGCCGTAAACGACCGGCTTTTTCCCGTCCTGCAAATCCCACATGAACTGGGATATTAGGTTTGCGTATGTTTTTTTTGCTTTTTCTTTCTTGCCGTATACAGAGAATAATCTTAATCCTATGACATTTACACCGTGCTGGTTGGCGTACAGTTCAGATATCCTTTCCATTCCATATCTTCCTTCTGTGTAGTAGTCCGTTACCAGGACTTCCATCTTTTCGTGGTGGTGTGGTTCCTGACCGGAATATACAGAAGAGGTTGATGCAAAGACAACCGGTATTTTTTTTGATTTGGCTTTTTCAAGTACATTGATATGCTCGTTTATGATTTTGCCCACCAGAGACGGGTCTTTCTTGTACATTGGCGAGGATGAAGAGATACCGAGGTGGTAAATTCCGTCAACGTCCTCAAATATTTCATCATTAAAATCTATGTCAAGCACATCTGATTCAATAAATTTTGCATCAGGATGCACGTTTTCTTTTGAGCCGGTATGTAAATTATCTATGATTATGACTTCGTTGCCTTCTTCTATCAGTCTGTCTGCCAGGGTTGATCCTACAAACCCGGCTCCGCCGGTTACTATGTATTTTTTCATATTTATTTCCCTCTTTTTGTTAATTTCTTTTTTATCAAAAATCCTAAATTTAAAAACCCGTCTTTCCATGCGCAGAGTTTTACAGTTCCTGTCCTTATTTTGTAATGGACAGGCACTTCTTTTACCTTGAATCCGTTTCGGAAAGCTTCTATCTTGATTTCTTCTGAAAATGGCATCCCGTCGCTTGTCAGCTCCAGGTCGTCAAGGAGTTTTTTCTTAAATGCCCACATGCCGGACTGGGAATCGTTGATATTGGAAGAATGCAGTAGATTCATTATTTTTGTCAGGATTTTGTTGCCAATAATATTTCTTGGTGTCATTGCATTTGCTTCCATGCTTGCGAACCTGTTTGTTGTGATGAAGTCGAGATTTTCTTTTATGAGCATGTTTACCAGTTCAGGTATTTTTTCAGCAGGATAAGTGTTGTCTGCGTCAAGAGTCACAATTATGTCTCCTTTTGCATGTTCAAATCCTGTCCTATATGCTCTGCCGTATCCCTTTCGTTTTTCAATTATTACGCGTGCTCCCCTGGATTCTGCTATTTTGACAGTGATGTCATGTGAGTCTCCGTCGACAACTATTATCTCTGTTTTTCCCGGGAGTTTTCTCAGGGGGATTGAGTCAATCACTTTGCCGATTCCGGATTCCTCGTTTAATGCAGGTATTATTATGCTTATCATATTCTGTTTTATTAATTTATAGTTTCAATAAAAATCATGCAGTTTTTTATAGGTATATAGGAGCATGATTTTTTTGATGTTGTATCTGATGTTATTTATACTATTTGTTATACAATAGAAAAGAGAATTTATATAAATGTATGGTTTTTTACTATTTTTTAGTAGTAAAAATTAACTTTCACAAAATGTTATTTTTTTTTGAATTTAGTTTTGGATTTTTGCAGGTTGTATTTATATGCTTTTTCTCAAATTAGAGATATGAAAGATAAGGATTTTACTGTTTTGATTGAGCAGGGAGAAGATGGCATGTATGTTGGAATAGTTTCGGATATTGATGGATGTCACACACAGGGAAAAACAATTCCTGAAGTTTTAGAGAGAACAAAAGAAGCTATAGAAGTGTGCATGGAATCAGGAGACAAGGAAATTGTGCCGTTGGAGTTTGTTGGCGTTCAAAAAATCAGGGTTGTAGTATGATAAAATTGTCCGGAATGGATTTATGCAAAGATTGGGTTTTTCCAAGGCTTATGCTTTTTTTTAAATTTAGAGCATTTTGATGATGTCAATTACTCTGCATGAATAGCCCCATTCATTGTCGTACCATGCGCCTATTTTCAGGAGTTTTCCGTTGATTACTTTTGTCAGGTTGGCGTCAAAGATAGAGGATGCCGGGTTGTCTATGATGTCCCTTGAGACAAGAGGGTCCTCGGAATATTCCAGGACTCCTTTCATATGATGCCGAGAGACATTTTTGAATAGCTTGTTCACTTCTTCTGTTGTGGTTGCTTTTTTTACGTTGCAGACAAAATCAGTGAAGGATCCGTCCGGTGTCGGGACACGGACTGCAATGCCGTCCATCTTTCCTTTTAACGTGGGGATTACTTCTGATACTGCTTTTGTGGCGCCGGTCGAGGTCGGTATCATTGAGAGTGCCGCGCTTCTTGCACGCCTTAAATCACTATGAGGGGCATCTAATAATTTCTGGTCTCCGGTATATGAATGTACTGTTGTCATGAATGCACTGACAATGCCGAGGTTGTCTTCCAGTACTTTGGCGATAGGTGCAAGGCAGTTTGTTGTGCATGATGCATTTGATATTATGTTGTGTTTTTTCGGGTCGTATTTGTCTTCATTGACTCCTTTTACAACAACAAAATCAACTTTATCTTTTGCAGGCGCAGTAATTATCACTTTTTTTGCTCCTGCATCAATATGCTTTTGAGCTCCTGCTCTTGACCTGAAAAAGCCTGTTGATTCAACTACTACTTCTGCTCCTGTTTTTTTCCATGGCAGTTCTGTTGGGTCTTTTTTTGCAAAGACAGGGATTTTTTTGCCGTTCACTATTATGGCATTTTCTTCGCAGGAAACAGTTCCGTTGAATTTCCCGTGGACTGAATCATATTTCAAGAGGTATGCCAGTGTCTTTGTGTCTGTCAAGTCATTTAGTGCGACAAATTCAATTCCTGGGTCATCAAAACCTGCTTTAAAAACCATCCTTCCTATCCGTCCAAAACCATTGATTGCAACTTTTTTTACCATAATAAATAATATAATAGTTTACAATATTTATAAATATATCTTCTTGTAACTATTATGAAAGTCTACATCTCGTGCAATGGTCTGGGGCTGGGGCATGTAGGGCGGTCTTTAGCCTATGCAAACAAATTGAGGGATAGGGGTGATGAAGTTGTTTTTGCTTCATGGGGTCCTGCTGTGAAGTTTGCAAAAGGAGAAGGATACCGGTGCTATCGTCTCCCGGCTGTCGACTGGTATGATAGAGATGACGGGTCTTTGGATTTTTTCAGGACTGTTCTTTACAGCCCGTTAATCTTATATCGGATGCTGAAATTGTTGAAGGAAGAAAGACAGATTATTGAAAAAGAAGCTCCTTCAGTTGTTGTTTCAGACAGCAACTTCGGGCATATCGCGGCAAAAAAACTAGGTATTCCTTCAATTTTCCTGACTCACCAGATAACATTCAGGCAGGGTGGAAAACTGCTCGATAAAATATTTGGTTTCCTGCACAAAAGCAATTTTTTAAAGGCAGACAAGATTTGCATAAATGACCTCAAATACCCGGACAATATTTATTCCCTTTCTGTTTTGGAAAATGAGAAAGCAATATGCGTTGGTCCTTTGATCCGGGTTAACCCGGGCATACAGCAGAAGAAAAACAAAAAAAAGATGTGCTTTATCCTGGTTTCCGGTCCAAAGCAAAGTCCTTATGCATTTGAAAAAGAGATTCTTGGCGTGGAAGATGAGTTGCATGGGATGGAGGACTGGGAGTTTGTCATAAAGACTCCTTCGGAAATTGAGGGAAAAGGCAATATTCGTTATGTCCGGTGGCTGGACAGTGTGCATGAATATTTATGTAAATGCGATGTTTTTGTGTCCAGAAGTGGATATTCTACTGTATGCGATGCGCTCGCGTATGCCAGGAAGAGTATATTTATACCACAGATAAATCAAAGGGAACAGGAAATAATCGCAGATTATCTCGACAAAAAGCAGATGGCTGTTGCGTTAGAGCAAGGAGAAATGAAAAAACTGCCCGGGTTGATTAAAGAGTCGTATGAAAATACCAAAATGCAGGAAAAATTAGATGAATTTTCCTCTTTGATTGGGAAAAATAAAGGGGCGGAAAATATTATCCGGGTTATTGATGATTTAAAATAAGCATTATGAACCGAAAGATTTATATAATTTAAAATGACATTTATAGTAATATATAGTATATATTGATTATATAAGGTAAAAATATGGAAAAGGAAACAAAAGTATTTGTAATTGCAGTTAGTTTATTGATTGTTGTTGGAATGCAGGGATATGCTGCTACATCCGATGAACATACAACATCGTCCAATGTGACGATAAGTAATTATGTGGCAGTAGGTCTGTCGACAAATCTGTCAACCGGAATTTTGTTTGGTGAGATAGATCCAAATACACTCAACAATAATGCGACGCATGATTATGATGGAGCAGCCAGTGCGACAACATATTATGTTGATGTGAGTAGTGACAGTAATATAAACATAGATATGTGTATAAAGGACAATACGCATTTAACAAGAACAGCAGGCGGAGTGATTGCAAATGGAAACTACACATGGGCGGACAATGCAACGGCAAATTCAGTTGCAATGAGTCCGGCAAATAGTTATGTTATGCCTACAGCTTACCATAGAACAAATGTAACAGATATTGCACCCGGATCCAATGATTATTTCAGGTTCTGGTTGGATGTACCAGGCGGACAAACACCAGGTAGTTATAATAATACTGTGTATTTCAAAGGCATAGTTACTGCAGGTTCCTGTTAATCAATAAATCAAAATATGAAAACGAAATCAAGAGTGTTATTTTTTTTTATAATTATCTCTTTATTGATTATGCCTCTTTTGACATATGCAACCGTAGGTATAGGGATCAAATGGTTTACAGATACAGAATTTGTGTCTGAGAATTCGCAGAAATGCATATCCTATGGTCTTTACAATCCTTTTGATGAAGATGTAATCGGGTATTTGACCGCAACAAAAGGTTTGGAAGATATTTATGAAGCAGAAGATTCTAAATTAATTTTTGCCGGGGTGGCAAGCAATAAATCTATAGGTACGAAAATATGTTTTAGTATCCCCCAGGTTTACGAAAAGGATTGTCTTATAGGTAATATATTTTTGTGCAAAAGAACGTGTGAAGATGGAGTGGGAATACCTCTTGTTCGGGATGAAGATTCAATAACAGGCAAAGCTGAATTTAAAAAGATAATTTATGAAGGAGAAGTAATGGCGTCATATACTCTCAACACCGGTGGAGGGGCTGTTGGTTCAGCGACAGGAACATCATTTGCAGCACCATTGAAATTAACAGTCCGGTGCGAGGCAGAGGAAAGAAACTGGATGCCGGTATATATAGTACTATTGGTATTGATAATATTGATGTACCTGGCGGTGTTGAAAAGAAAAAAAAGGGATAAAAAAGATGTATGGAATTACAAAAAGAAGTAAAAAATATTTTTTTTTTATAATAATTTTTGCGATTTTTTCTCCATTAGTTAGCCATTGCTATGACGAGCATTCTGTATATTCATCAACAGATATAAAAGAAGATTATTGCACATTGAATGTAAGCCCTCTTCAGATAAATATCTCTGTTCTTATTGGCAGTTCTAACTGCAGTTATTTTAGCGTGTATGCAGGAGATGACGGGAATTATCTAAATGTCAATTTAACAACAGCGGATTACAGAAACTGGACTGTGGTTAATAAAACTTACCTGGAATTATTGCCTGCCAAAACATATAATGTGAGTTTTAATATAACTGTCTGGGAAGTGCCCTCTCCCAAGACGCATAATTCTTTGATTTATATTAATTCTACAGACGGGCAAAGCAAGCATGTAAATATCACAACAACTGTGGTTGGTGTCGGAAGAATAAACCTGACGGTAAATGATACTTCGGGAAATAAAATAGGAAATGCAAGTGTTTTTATCTGGTGTCCTGGTTCAAATTATTCCGGTTTTACTGACAGCCAAGGCAATTTTTTGTCTGGCTGGCTTCCTGAAAACAATTATACAATCAATGTCTCAAAGGATTGTTATGGTAACGAGAGCATGTATGTTGAAGTATGCAATGAAAGCACATTTGATTTCCATATTACATTGAGTCCCGAGTTTCCCCCTTATTTTACCAATATTTTTCCTATAACTGGCTCATATACCCACAGGAGCGACAACAATCCAACCCCTACACAAAATGTGGATTTTTGGGTATATGTCAGCGACGATGATAATACGCCTGATGAACTGACAGTGATGTTTTATTATTCTACAGATAATAAGCAGACATGGCTTAGCAAAGAAATGAGTTATGATAATATGACAGACACGTGGAATACGCAACTGGGCAACTATGCGCCCCAGACAGCAGTGTATTATTATGTTACGGCGACAGATAATATTACAATCGTCCGTACGCCTGTGATAGGTTATGATTATCTTGTGTGGGACAATCCACCCATCCCTCCTTCATCAAGCACTTCTTCGGGGGGCAGTGATGAAGGAGGTAGTTCTTCTTCAGGCGGGGTGCTGCCAAGACCAGAGACTGATGATATTTTAAGGATAGAAATAATAAAATATCCCCTGGAAATAAAGGCAACACAAGGGGATTCAAAACTTTTTTCCGTCACTGTAAAAAATACAGGCAATATTACTTTGAAAAATATCCGGCTTTATATCGGAGGTCTTTTTCCTACTAAGATAAGTCCTGTAGAAATTGAAGAGATGGAGCCTGGTTCAAGGAAACTTTATCTGGTTGAAATCAATGTTTCAGAAGATACGGAGCCTGGAAATTACACCCTGTTGCTAAAGGCAATTTCGGATGAGACAAGTGCAGACAAGACAACAACCCTTATTGTTCTTAAGAAAGCAGACAAACCGCAGGAAAATTTAACGAATGAGGAATTGAGGAGAGCGTTGGATGAGTTAAAGCAAATGATAGATATTGTCTGGGACGAGGCAGTGAGGACAGGGCTGAAAGGAAAAAACGTCACGAAAGTTTTTGAAATACTTAAAGAGACAAAGGAGTCTTATGCTCTTGCGGAAGTTTACTTTGGAGAAAAGGATTATGACAGGACATGGACCCAGATAGGGAAAACAAAAAAATTATTGGAAGAAGCTGTAAAAGAATTAAGCAGGTTAAAGTTCCCTAAGTTGATTTGTCCTATTATAAATCACTCTTTTTTGTCTATTTGTGTTTTATGGTGGATTTTAATATTGGTTCTTCTTGCGATAACTTTTGTTTTGTTTTTTGAAAGAGAGAAATTCAGGAGCCTTTTGAGGGCGATGAGGAAAACAGAGGAATGGCGCAGGATAAAGGAGCGGATAAGGGAAAGAACAAAGAGAGATTCACCCGGCAGAATGTCGATACACGATATGATCAAGGAGTATCATTACATACTAAGAAAAATGAAGGAAAAAGAGAAAAAAGGAGAAGATGTGCGTCTCATAAAAATGCGTACAGAGACTCTCCTGGATGAGATAAAACTATTGAAAAATTCAGGCGAAAAAAGAAGAGAAAACATGAAAAAGAAGCTCCGAAGAATGAAGGAATTATTGAGTGATTGACAAGGGCAAAAAATGTCTATTTAAGAAAGAGAAAAAAAGAGTTTAACTTTTCTGTTTTTCTTTTTAGAGTGCTGTTTTTTATATTTTCCGTCGTGTAAACAAAAAGATATATAAACATAATAAACACTATTTTGTATGCGAAAAATCGATGAAAAATCCTGTGTATTTTATGGCAAGATATGGGATTTTTTGGCATTATATTTAGGGTATTTTGCACAAAATTCACGCTTTATAGACGGGAAGAAAAAATCGCAGACGAACCTCAGATTTAACGCTTTTGTATTGGCTTTTATTGTTATTTTTGCATCATTATTTCTTATTTCTTCAACTACTGATTTTTGGACATACGGGATGAAAAAAACAGACATCATTACAATAAATTCGCCTGTTTCAGATTTGGTTTTTGATTCCGGAAATATTTTAATAAATGTAACTTCCCTGGTGGCAGATATTGATTACATCTACGTGTCTGTTTTTCAAAATAAGACAATAATAAATTCAACAGCAATCCGGATAAACAAAGAGATGAATAAAACAACAGTGTCGGATTTATTTGTTTTATATGACGGAATGTATAACATTACATTTACGATATATGGTTCGGAAGAGAATGATACATTGTCTACTGTTTATGTTGTAGAAAATGTTTCTGTGGTAACGAGGATGAGTAATTCCCCTGCTGAATTAGAAGACAATAATACAATCATTGAAAACAAGACATTGTCTGAAATTCCTCAAATATACGAGATTGTTTCAAATTCTTATTCTATATTTTTGGGAGACATATTGTCTGTTTTTGCAAGACTGAGTTATTCAGACAAGATGCCTGTCCAAAACAGCACGCTTACTTACCTGGAGGGTCAGATGATTTTGGGTCGCAACAATACAGATTCAGACGGATGGTCTGTGTTGAACATAAATACAAGCAACAAAACAGTTGGAAATCATACGATTAATGTGACTTCTGTTTTTGGGACATATAATAC
>JAGLPV010000029.1 GCA_023137195.1 Candidatus Aenigmatarchaeota archaeon
TGATTGTTGGACAGCCTGTTAATCTGTGGATTAAATAACTTTCCTGTGGATTGACTCAAGAAAATACTTGTGGATTTTTGTATCTTCTGTGAGTTCCGGGTGGAATGCGAGGGCGATTATGTTGTTCTTTTTTACTGCGACTATTTTATTGTTTGTTTTTGCCAGTATTTCAATAGTGGAATCGTTTATTTTTGTTATCGCGGGGGCTCTTATGAAGACTGCATTTACCTTTCCGATTCCTTTTATTTCTAGTTCTTTTTCAAAGCTGTCTTTTTGGGTTCCGAAGGCATTCCTGTTTACTTCCATATTAAGTAATCCCAGTAATTTTCCTGTTTTTTTGCACTGCGTATCTCCTGTGTTGGATATTATTATCATTCCTGCGCATGTTGCCAGAATCGGGATGTTTTGTTTTGCAAGCTCTTTTATTTTTTCATCCATTCCTGTTTCTTTTAGAAGCTTGTTTATTGTGGTTGACTCTCCTCCCGGGATTATTATGCCCGATGCATTTTGAAGGTCTTGTTTTGATTTGGCAAGGACAATATTGCAATTGATATTTAATTCTGCTGTTGCTTTTTTTAGAATGTCGGCATGTTCTGTGAATGCGCCTTGTAGGGCGATTATTGCGATTTTCATGTTTTGATTTTAATTAAAAAAGAAAAAAAGAGATTGGCTTATCTCTCCTGCAATCTTTCTTCTGGTTTTAGTGTGGACATCTCTATGCCTCTCATTGGCTCTCCAAGGTCTTTTGAGATTTCTGCAAGAAGTTCGGGTTTATTGTAGTTTTTTACTGCTTCAACTATTGCTCTTGCTAGTTTTTTGGGATTGGATGATTTGAATATGCCTGAACCTACAAATACTCCGTCAACGCCCAATTGCATCATGAGGGCTGCGTCTGCTACTGTTGCTATGCCGCCTGCTGCGAAATTTACTGTCGGCAATCTGCCAAGTTCTGCTACTTCTTTTACCAAGGATATGGGTACGCCGTACTCGTTTGCTTTTTTGGATAATTCTGCCGGGTCTTGTTTTAATCCGACCAATACTGCAATCTCGGCGTTTATGTTTCTTGTGTGTCTTACTGCCTCAACTACGTTTCCTGTTCCTGCTTCTCCTTTTGTCCGTATCATTGCTGCGCCCTCGTTTATTCTGCGCATTGCTTCGCCTAGGTTTCTGCATCCGCATACAAATGGTATCTTGAAATTTCCCTTGTATATGTGGTGGGCTTCATCTGCGGGGGTCAATACTTCGGATTCGTCTACCATGTCTACTCCTAGTGCCTGAAGAATCTGGGCTTCTACAAAGTGACCGATTCTTGCTTTTGCCATTACAGGGATTGTAACTGACTTAATGATTTCAGTGATTTTTTCGGGGGCGGACATCCTTGCTACTCCGCCGTGTGCTCTGATATCAGAAGGGACTCTTTCCAAAGCCATTACTGCTACTGCACCTGCCTCTTCTGCTATTTTTGCCTGTTCTGCATTTGTTACGTCCATTACTACGCCGGATTTTACCATCTTTGCGAATCCGCGCTTAAGTGTCTCTGTGCCTGTTTTACAATTTTCTGCCATAATAATTACCTGTTTTTCTTCTGTCTTTTCGGTCGGATTTATTTTTGCAACTGACCAAAAAGATTCATTAATAGCATGAAATAGAATATTCTTTTATATTTTTGCTTTTATTCTTTCTTGCTTTGTTGATGTCAACTGCACAGGAATGTTTTTAAATGTAAAATTATTATAATAGGGCGCTGGCAAAAAAAGCATTGAACGATAAAACTCCTGCATAACATTTGAATCTCGCAGGGGTTTTGTTGTTGTGCGTAAAGTTATTTGGCTTTATGCACAAAAAATAATAATGGTGTGCTTATATGGATTTGAAAAAGAGATTAGATTTGGTAAAACAAGTTGGAGAAGAAATAGTTACAGAAAAAGAACTGGAAGAATTGCTTAATTCTAAAAAGAAAATTATTGCTTATGATGGTTTTGAACCTTCAGGGAATATTCATATTGCACAGGGACTTTTGAAGGCAATAAATATCAGAAAATTTCTTGATGCAGGAATCTCTTTTAAAATGCTTGTTGCTGACTGGCACGCCTGGCTGAACAATAAGATGGGCGGGGACATGGCAAAAATAAAAAAAACAGGAGACTATTTTGTTGAGGTGTGGAAATCATGCGGTCTTGATACAGATAAAATTTCCTTTGTCTGGGCAGATGATATGGTTAAAAACAAGGATTACTGGGAAAGGGTCTTGAGTATTGCCCGATGTTCAACAATCAAGAGAACGCTTCGTTGTTCCCAGATAATGGGCAGGAGTGAGAGTATGGATCTTTCTACTGCACAGATGTTTTATCCATGTATGCAGGCGGCAGATATATTTTATCTTAATGCAGATATTGCACAGCTAGGGATGGATCAACGTAAAGTAAATATGCTTGCACGCGAGGTTGCACCTAAACTGGGACTAAAACCACCTATTGCTGTTCATCATCATATGCTTGCTGGTTTGTTGCCTCCAAAAAAGGAAGGAGAAAATATCTCTGCAATCGATAAAAAAATAAACCAAAAAATGAGCAAATCCAATCCTATGAGTGCTGTGTTTATGACTGATGATGAAAACGCAATCAGGAAGAAAATAGCAAAGGCATATTGTCCGCTCAAGCAGGTGGATGACAATCCTATATTAGAATACTTAAAATATATTATCTTTGAAAAGGAAAAGACATTTAGGATTGAAAGACCTCAAAAATACGGGGGGCTTCTTGAATTTGAAAATTACGAGAGTGTAGAAAAAGATTATCTTGAAGGAAATCTTCATCCTGCTGATTTAAAGCAGGGTGTTGCCGACTCATTGAACAAGCTGTTGGAGCCGACAAGAAAGTATTTTGAGCAAAATACAAAGGCAAAAAAATTGAAGGAAGAAGTTACTAAAAACATGTAAATATGGCAAGAAGAAAAGTCAGGTTCCATGACGTGATACGTGTCGTTGACAAAAAGACATCTGGTTTTGGCGGAGGAGAAGGAGGTACAAACAACCGCATTATTTCAAACCTTGAGGAGACCGAAGAGCAAAAGCTTCAGGCAAGGGAAAATAAAGAAAAAAAGGAAAAAATATTATTGTCTACAAAAAACACAGCTGTGGAAAATCTTCTTGATGCTCATGCGTTTTTATCTACGGATGAGATGAAAAAATATAATAAACAAATCAAGAGTGCTAGCTCTGTGGGAGAAATCAACCAGGTAAAAAAGCAAATGCTGGAAGAGAAAATAAAATTCATGGACCTTGGGAAAAAGATGGAAGGTGTCAGGGGAAAGCTAAATGAAAAGAAATCAGAACTGCACGAGGACTACTCAAATGATGTTAATCGTATAATGAATAATGTCAATACAGATATTTATAGCAGTATTTTCTATTTTGAATTTCTTTCGAATCAAAGATATCCTTTGAAAGATCCGAGGGATGAAATAACGCCGATTTTATTTCCCAGGGAGTATATATTTAGCTTAGCATTAACATATCAGGAATATTTAAAAGAGGGTAAAGTTAAAGAAGAACTAAAAAAAGCATTTGAAAATAATAATATATTATTAAACGAAGCGATTATTTCAAAAATAAATAAAGATTGGATAATTGGAGATGGATATAAAAAATATTTGATAAAAGAAGTAGCGGAACGGAGGCTAGATATCTACTCCGGCACCAGGGAAATGACTGTTCAGGATGTATTGACTTTTGATGGGGTTGTCAAGGCAAATCGATCCTATCAATATTTTTGTGAACTAAAAAACGAGGGTGCTTCTTCCGGATGGATAGAGGCAAAAATAATAAAATCCTATGATGGAGGAACTGGAGAGAAAGGAGAAATGATGATTCATATCAGAGGAGAACAGCCAGGAGAAAATCATGTGAAGAATGCAATAGATATTATTACTCCTGCAGAACTTCATGAATATGGTTATGTTTATCTTGATAAAATTACCCGCCACAAGAAGCATTTTACTCTAAAGAATTCGCAAAACAAAAAAATGGAGTTTACCGACAGCCAGGGAAATAAAAAAGAAATGAGTGTACACGAAGCTCGCAACAGCAAGGACAGGCGGTTGAGAGAACAGGGAGAAATGGCATACCAGACTCTTGAAAATGAAAGCAGGGATGAGTTGCACTCTGTTCGTGAAGCCACAAACAAGATGCAGGATACGAGGAGAGATTACTATAATCAATATCATGATGCTGCAAACAAGGTATTGAAAAAGGAGTTCAGTTCAGATAAACTCCAAAAAAGCAAGGAACATCTTAAAAAGCATGGAATAACTAACACAGAGCAATTTGATCCTTCTAACAAAGAGATTAATAAATACAGCAAGAAATATAAAAAGGAAGCTTTGATTGGAGAGATTATTGAAGAAGCCAACTGGTTTATTGTGAATTATGAAACACTATATGAGCATCTGGCGGATGTGGAATATGGTACTGTTGATAAGGCAAAAAAAAGAGCCGGTGCTGCTGTAACTAGTGGGAAAAAAATGATGGGAGCTGCCGAAGAAAAAACAAAGAAGACGTTTTCTTCATTCAAGTCCAGAATTAAAAGAAAACCCACAGGATCCAGTGAAATAGTAGTGGACGGAACAGAGAGTGAAGAAGGATGGGATGACGTGACTGATACGACAGAAGGACCAGATGGTGTGTTTGTACCTAATAAAAAGGAAGAAGAAGAAGATTAAAACAAAAAGAAATTTATTTTAACTCTTCAAATATCTCTTTTGCCCTGTCCATTGATATCTTTTTTTCTTCTATCATTTGAGCTACGATTTTATTGATTTGGTCTTCGTTCTTTGCTCCGACAGACATTGCAATGTTTCTGGCATGAAGTTTCATGTGTCCTTTTTGTATTCCGTCTGTTGCGATTGCCTTTAATGCTGCAAAGTTTTGGGCTAATCCCAAAGATGCAAATAATTCTGCCAGTTCGGTTGCTGTTTTTGCGCCTGTTATTTTTAGGTTTGCGCGTGCTATCGGGTGGACTCTTGTTGCTCCGCCGATTATTCCAAGAGCAAGAGGGAGTTCTATCGAAAGGCATAGATTGCCATCCTGGTCTTTTTCATATTTTGTTAGAGGGAGATATTTGCCTGTAATGCCTGCCCAGCTGTGCGCTCCTGCTTCTATTGCTCTTGTGTCGTTTCCACAGGCAAGGGTTGCGGCACTTATGCCGTTCATTATTCCTTTGTTGTGGGTTGCCGCCCTGTAGGGATCGTTGAATGCGAATTCGTAGCCTGTCAAGATTCTGTCTATTGTGTCGCTTCCGAGCAGGTCTTTTTTTATTGTGGCTCTTGAGCGGACGATACGCTCTGTTGCAAGATTGGATATTATTCTGAAACCGACGGTTCCTTCTTTTAAGAGTCCTTTTATTTTGCCGGAAACTGCCTCGCACATTGTGTTTACTGCATTTGCACCCATTGCATCACAGCAGTCTACAAGAAGGTGGACAACCAGTAATTCTCCAAAATTCTGGGTGGGGACTACTCTTATTTCGAGTTCCTTTGCTCCTCCTCCAAAACGCACAAGGATGTCCTGCTCGTTTGCATAATCAAGCAGGTCTTTTTTATTCTCCAGTATTATCTGCCTTGAATGAGCAATATTTTTTATTCCTGAAAACTGTATCTGTCCAATCATTACCGGTCTTGTGCTGTTTGTTACAAAACCGCCGCTTTCCCTTATTAGTTTTGCGCTGTTTGATGATGCGGCAATAACAGATGGCTCTTCTGTTACCATAGGAATAAGGTAATCTTTGTTGTTTACCAGAAAATTGCATGCAACGCCTACAGGAAGCTCGTAGGTACCGATTACATTTTCAATCATGTTGTTTGCGGTCTCTATTGGAAGAGAGCCTGTTTTGCTGATTGCTTCGGTTTCTTCTTTATTTAAATCCGCAAATTGGGCTATTTTTTTTAGGCGTTCTTCTACAGGTAATTTGTAGAATCCAGATAATTTGGATGTTCTTTCCATACTCTTTTGTTTTACAAAAATTATTTAAACCTTAACAACTTATATTTACATGGGACTGGAAATTACAATGATGTTTCTTTTGATTCTACTTGGTGTTTTGCTGTATGCTTATTTTAAGCGACCGTGGAAAAGAGGCTACTTGTATGTAAAAGATAACGGGAATATAATGAGAGGTCGGAGTTATGCTACAAAGAGAACTTCTTTTCGAAAAGGAGGGGAAGTCCATATCGGGGAAAATAAAGAGAATGTCCTGTCCGCAACAAACGAGGAAAAACCAGCCCCGTCCAAGTTTGATTTTTTGTTCGGCAAGAAAGATGATGAAAAGTAATTTCTATGAAAACCAAAACACCTGATGAATTCCTGAAGCAGTTTTCGACTTCCAAAGATGGTCTGAATGAAAAGGAAGCTCAAAGAAGACTTGAACACTACGGGCATAATGAATTAAAACGGGCTAAAAAGGCAGGTGTGTTTTCTATATTTTTAAGCCAGTTTAAGAATGCGCTTATCATTCTTTTGATTTTTGCATGTATTTTATCCTTGTTTCTCGGTGAGAAATTAGAGTCATTTGCAATGTTTTTTATTATTCTTTTGACTGCTGTGATGGGTTTTGTGCAGGAATACCGTGCTGAAAAGGCAATAGAAGCGCTGAAAAAACAAACGGCTCCTATGGCATTGGTTTATCGCGATGGGGTTGCCCGGAAAATACTTGCCAAGGATATTGTTGTGGGAGATATTATTAGTCTGGAAGCGGGAGATGTCGTCTGTGCGGACTGTAAATTAATAGAGGCATATTATATCCAGGCAGATGAATCTTCACTTACAGGGGAATCTGTCCCGAACAAAAAATCAATTGATTTTTCTTCTTCTAAAAAGGAGAGCATGGCTTTTATGAGCACTATTGTGACTGCGGGCAAGGCAACTGCTGTCGTTATTGCAACGGGAATGAAAACACAGATTGGACAGATTGCAGATGTCATACAGGCTACTAAAGAGACACAAACTCCACTACAGATAAAATTTGATCAAATGGCAAAACAGATAGGTGGTATTGTTGTTGTCCTTATTGTAATGATTTCTGTTTTAAGCTATTTGCAGGGCAATACTTTTGAAGCTATTGTTATGTTTGCCCTGACTTTGACTGTCGCGGCTGTCCCGAATTCCCTTCCTGTTGTTGTGACTGTTGGTTTATCTATCGGTGCTAAACAGCTTGCAAAGAAAAATATGCTTATCAAAAAGTTGACTGCTGCTGAAAGCCTTGGCGCAACTACATTTATCTGCTCTGACAAGACAGGCACTCTTACCAGAAACCAGATGACTGTCACAGATATTTATATGGGTGGCAGGACTGTGGAAGTAGAAGGGAGAGGATATGAGCCGAAAGGAGAGTTTTATTTAAACGGCAAAACTGCCTTCCCTGATGATTTGGAATTATTATTGAGAATAGGGTATCTGTGCAATAATGCAAAATTGACTCGAAATGACGGAAAATATGGAATTATAGGAGATCCTACAGAAGGATCTTTGATTGTTCTGGGTCAAAAGGGTGGATTGGAAGAGAAAGTAATAAAGAATGATTTTAGTTTTATAGAAGAATTGCCATTTGATTCTGACAGGAAAAGGATGTCTGTGATATATGAAAACACAAAGAATGGTAAAAAAGAAGCTTATGTCAAGGGAGCTCCGGATTTGCTGATAGATTTGTGTGATACTATTTTATGCAAGGATGGGAAAATAAGGAAAATCACAAAGAAGGATAAGGAAGAGATAATAAATGCAAACGAGGATTTTGCAAAAAAGGCCCTGCGGGTGCTGGGTTTTGCATACAGGTCTGTTGACGGGTCTGATTATGCGACAGATATAATTGAAAAAGACCTGTGTTTTGTTGGTCTTGCAGGGATGATTGATCCTCCGCGGAAGGGTGTCAGGAAGTCGATTGAGCAATGCAGGACGGCAGGGATAAACGTGATGATCATTACTGGCGACCATCCTGCAACTGCCAGAGCAATAGCAGAGGAGATTGGTCTGTTTGAGGAAGGAAATATTATGATAACTGGCGATGATCTGGAAAAAATGACAGATGCTGAGCTGAATGTAAAAATAGAAAATATAAGGATTATCGCAAGGTCGCAGGCAATACAGAAGATGCGCATAGTTAGTATGCTACAGGAAAAAGGGCATATTGTTGCTATGACAGGTGATGGAGTAAATGATGCGCCTGCACTTAAAAAAGCAGATATTGGGGTTGCTATGGGTATTACCGGAACTGAGGTTTCCAAGGAGGTTTCTAAGGCAATACTTGTGGATGATAATTTTTCAACGATTGTGAATGCGGTTGGGGAAGGAAGGAATATTTATGACAAGATGATAAAATCAGTCAGGTATCTTCTTTCATGCAATGCAGGGGAAATAATGACTATGCTTATTGCTATTTTGCTTAAGTTTCCTCTGCCCCTGATTCCTTTGCAGATTCTGCTTATGAACCTGCTGACGGATGATTTCCCTGCTCTTGGTCTTGGGATGGAGAAAGCAGATGATGATATAATGGAGCGCGAGCCACGGAATCCTAAAGAAAAGCCGATAACAAACCATATGCTCGGTCTTATTGTTTTGTTCGGTATAATCATGGGGATAGGAACTATATTTTTGTATTCGCTCTATGTGGATGAGGATATAAACAAGGCGCGCACTGTGGCATTTACTACACTGGTTGCATTTGAGATGTTTGCTGTCTTGTCAACGCGTTCGCTGAAGCCGTCACTGAAAAAATTAAATCCTTTTTCAAACAAGTATTTGTTTGGAGCAATCTGTTTATCTTTATTTATACAAGTGGTGATTATCTATGTTCCGTTTATGCAACTGATATTTGAGACTGTTGCTCTCTCAATGATTGATTGGCTGAGAATTATTGCTGTTTCGAGCATCGGACTGGTTGTCATGGAAGGGAGTAAGTATGTATTCGGAGAGAGGGACTAAGAAAGGGAGTGGATATGAAGACAGATAAAATAAGGAAAATAGAGAATTATGCAAGGAAAAAAATGATAAATGTATGCGCGCATAATTATATGCATGTTGACCGGGTCAGGAACTGGGCTCTGAAGATTGCAAAAAAAGAAGGATTTAATGATTTAACTAGTGTAGAAGCGGCGGCTTTGCTACATGATGTTGGTCGTGCTTCTGCAAAAAAAGAGAGTCTGCACGGGGAGATGGGAGCAAGAATGGCTTCTGAATATTTAAGTAAAAACAAATTCTTTGATGAAGACAAGATAAAAGAGATTGCATATGCTATCCAGCACCACAATTCACACAAAACTATCAAAGGGCAACTCGCTGCCATTTTAAGGGATGCAGATATGATGGATTTATTTGGTGCAGTTGGCATAATGAGAGGCATTGCATGGAGTGCATCAAATATAGAATATGATTCTAAAGATGTCAAAGGAGATGCATGGCGGGTGAGTCCGGAATATTTTGATAAAAGATTTGCTGAAAGAAAGGGTATAGGAAATTATATTATAGACTATCTTAATTTTCAGATAAGCTGCTATGACAACCTGAATACAAAGACGGCAAAGAAGTTTGCAAAGCCGCTTGTTGAATATCTAAGAAAATATATTGTGCAATTTGAATTTGAAGTCGTATCAGGACGTAGATGAATTTTCTTATTTTTTAATCCTAAACATATTCTTGAAGTAAGCCCAATGCCATACTATATGGAATATTGAAATTGCAAACATCGCTATTCCTGCTTCTACATGCCAGAACAGGATATTAAACGGCAAAGAAATAGATATGCTAAAATTGATTTCTATCACCCGTAAAACGCCCAGTATCCCGGAAATCAAAAAAGTGATAAGAAGTAAAAAATTCCAGATTTTCCTGTGGTCTGCAATGCTTATTATTTTTTTCTTTGAGAGTATGTGACTAATTAGGTATAAAAAAATCAAAAACAAAGAAATTGGCAAAAGATGGTAAATTCTTTTAGCCTGCTGGGTTTTTAGTTCATTCTCGATTAGTGAATTAACTTCCTCTCCCGTACTTGTTGTATTGTTATCTCTGTCTTCCGGTGCTGGTTGTGAACGGTCGCATATCCCATCGTTGTCTGTATCAATGAACAATCCGCATTTTCCTTCGCATAAGACCTCACCTTGCGGACAATCGTCCCATGCTAAAACTATTGTAGGGAGTAAAACAAATAATATCAACGAGAAGATTATTTTTTTCATGTAAAACAATAATTATTAAATTTATATATTTGTTCTATGCAGGCGGACAGTTGAGAAAAGTACAATCAATAAAACAATGCTTCTTCTTCAAGTACGCATAGTGCCTTCTGACTCCAGATGCAAAGTCTTATGCTGTGTGCTCCGGGAGACAATAATCTTGCGTTTAAGTTCCTTACATTTACTGCTTCTATTCCCTGTAGACTGTTGAGTGTTTTTGTGTTGATTTCTTCATCGCCGTAGATTAAAAGAGGACCGGTCTTTGTCTTGTATTTTCTTCCTCTCATCTTTCCTCTACCTGCTCTTACTTTTTTTATCTTTGCTCTTTGGAGTTCTGCTTCAAGCCCTGCAGAATTTAAAAAATCATTTAGTTCTTTTGTCTTTTTGATAGCATCAAGATCATCTACAATCAATGGCAGCTGCATTTTTTCATCAACCCTGTGACCTCTTTGGAGGATGTATTTTATTTGTCCTGTTCCTGCAATTGCACTTCTTATTGCTTTTTTTCTTTCATTGCTGTTTAATTTTTTGGACCATATCTTTTCTGCCTTTGGAGGGTGAGCTTTTCTTCCCTTTACTGAATGAGGCACGATTCTTACAACTCCTGACATACCTCCACTTCCGATACGGATTCTTTTTGTCCTGTGCATTGCACGATTTATCCATGCACCGTAGGATTTTCTTCTTCCCCTGTTTTCTGCAGAAGAATGAAAGCCGGATCTTGGATTTACTCCATAAGCCTGCCTGTTGTTTGCTTCAATTGTATTAACTGCTCTTTTTATCAGGTCAAACCTGACTGATTCGTCAAATTGTCTTGGCAGTTTGTCTATTGTCTTTGCTTTGCCTTCTTTAGTTGTTAATACATTGTACATATAATCACAAAATTTAATCTATATATTTTATATCTATTGCCTCGCTAGAGGTTCCTGTTTGTTTTTTTATTGCTTTTCTCATCCTTATTAATCTCTTGGATGGTCCTGTTACAGAACCTTTTACTACAATATAGCTTGATTTAATCATTCCGTATTTTTTAAATGGCTTTGTTTTTATTTTTGCAAAAATCTCGTCATCCGTGTCTTTGGTTATTATCTTCATGACGCAGAGGTTATTGATAACCCTGTTGAAAAATCCTAATTGTCCCATCTGCGGAACTGTTGCCTGTGTTTTTGCAGGATGCCATGGTCCCAGATTACCTGCTTTTCTTATGACTTTCTGCGATTTCTTTGCAAGCAGATGTATGCCCCATCTTTTTATTGATCCTGCAAATCCCTTTCCTTTTGTAACGCCGGAAGCATCAATCATGGTGCCTTCTTCAATAAAGTCCTTTATGCTTATTGTCTTGCTTATTTTTTCCTTTGCAAAATTAAATTTGTCGGAAACTGAATTTCCGCCGATAAACATTTCGAATAGTTCCGGCTTTTTTTTAGTCATGCCTGTCTCCTGTGGCATAGTATGAACCATTAATTTGATGTCGACAATCTTGTTATCTGCTATTTTTTGTTCGATGTCTTTGAAGTCCTTGTCTTTTGGAGTAATATCTTTTTTTGAAATAATTGTCTTTTTCTTTAATATTGAGTTCTTGTTTATATTAAGTATGTCTTTGTACACAGTAAGTCCTGTTTCTTCTTCTGTATAACACCTGAATCCAACAACCTGTAAATCAGGGACTTCTATCAGAGTTACCGGAGTTACTACTTTTTTATCATACAATGGACTTCCTTTCTTGTTGCAAACATAATTGACGTAAGTCATTCCTACTTTGTAACCTGCATATTCTCCAATTGCATCACTCGAGTGTTTTATGCTCTTGATTTTGCCGTATATTCTTCTGGCTCTTACTTTGGGTCTGAATGCCAGCGAACCGCTTCTTGGATTGTGTATTTGAGACATATTATCTTCTTATTTTATTGTTGTAATGAACAAGGAAATTTGTGTTTTTATTGCCCTCGTTTATATTTACAATAGAAGAACAACCAGAATTATTAAAAACGTTTTGTTTAACTCTCACTAAAACCATGGTATTTTTTGTTCCCTGCGACATTATATTTTAAAATATTTGTTGTCTGTTTTACTAATGCAAGAGAAAAAAATAGGTTTTATTGGCGCCGGGAAAATGGCAGAGAGTCTGATTTCCTGCTTTATTGAAAAAAAACTTGTTGCGGCAAACCAGATTATTGCGGGTTGCCCGGGACAGGACAGGCTGAATTATTTAAATAAAAAATACGGTATTTCTGTCACGGGAGAAAACCAGACTGTTGTGGATAGTGCAGATATGGTTATTCTTGCAGTGAAACCGCACCAACTGCAAATGGCATTGGACAATATTTGCGGTCTGGAGGGAAAATTGATTGTATCTATACTTGCGGGCATTAAAATAGATAAAATAGAGCAGATTACAAACTCAAAAATCATTCGCCTTATGCCTAATCTTTGCTGCCAGGTAAATCATTCAGCAGGAGGGTATAGTATAAATGAAAAGACAACGGAGGAAGATGAAAAATTATTTTTGCATTATTTTTCAGAAATTGGTTTTTTTTACAAAGTAGAGGAAGAAAAACTAAATATCATTACAGCGATAAGCGGAAGCGGTCCTGCTTTCTTTGCATTTTTTATTGATGAATTTGTAAAGGCCGGGGTAAAAAACGGGTTGCCTCAAGATATTGCGCTTTCACTGGCGCTAAATACTTGTTTTGGGACAGCCAAGTATCTTACTAATACAAAGACTGAGCCAAGCACGTTGATTGAAAAAATCTCAACTCATGGGGGGACAACTGAGGCAGGATTTGATGTGATAAAGGAATCTTGCATTGGTGAAGATATATTCAGGTTCATTATGGCTTCAAAAAAAAGAGCAGAGGAGATTGGCAATTATGAATGATGTTGATATTAGAAAAAAAATAGATTCTATAGTCTGTGATGCAAAGAGCAATCTTGCTTCGATTATGCATTCTAATGTGTCTAAAAGAGATTTGGCATTAAAGACAATAGCAGATTTGTTGATTGATAATAAAAATCAGCTTCTGGAAGAAAACAGGAAAGATATTGAATCGGCAAAAAGTATGGGTTTGCCTGATCCAATGATTGAAAGGTTGACTCTAGATGAAAAAACAATAGAGGGGATGGTTGAGAGTATTGGGACAATAATAAACCTGAAAGATCCTTTGAACCGGGTTCTGGAAGAAAGAAAACTGAAAAACGGGGTCTTCCTGAAAAAAATATCTGTTCCTATCGGGGTTATTGGTATTATTTACGAGTCCAGACCAAACGTCACTGTGGACTGCGCGGCGCTGTGTATAAAGTCGGGGAATGCCTGCATATTGAAAGGCGGAAAAGAAGCACTTCATTCCAACAGGTTCCTGTCCGGACTGATAAAAAAAGGGTGTGCTATGTCATCGGGATTGAATGAAAATGTTGTCCAGTTTATTGATATAACTGACAGGGAGGCGATTAAGTATTTACTGCAAAAAAACGATTTTATTGATCTTATAATTCCCCGTGGTGGGGAAGGACTGATAAAGTTTATCGTCGAAAACTCTAAAATACCAGTTATCAAGCAATACAAGGGAATATGTCATGTTTATGTGGATGATAAGGCAGATATTGACAAGGCAATAAAAATATGCATTAATGCAAAAGTGCAAAGACCTTCTGTCTGCAATGCGATTGAATGTATTGTGGTGCATGAAAAAGCGGCAAAAGAATTTCTTCCTGTCTTAAAAGAAAAATTTGATGAATTGGGGGTTGAGATAAGAGGGTGCAAAAGAACAGCTGATTTTATTGATTGTGTGTCTGCAACAGAAAAGGACTGGGATAGTGAATTTCTGGACTTGACTGTTGCTGTAAGAATAGTTGGCGATTTGGATGAGGCAATTGGCTTTATCAATGAGCACGGGACAAAGCATTCTGAGGCAATTATTTCAGAGAATGAGGAAAATACAGAG
Source organism: Candidatus Aenigmatarchaeota archaeon (assembly GCA_023137195.1). Classification (GTDB taxonomy): domain Archaea; phylum EX4484-52; class EX4484-52; order EX4484-52; family EX4484-52; genus EX4484-52. Next base: position 14,160 of record JAGLPV010000029.1, read on the forward strand.
AAATTCTTCAGTGAAATTGACGCTGCATGCCTGTATTCAAATACATCTACGCGATTTACAGACGGGTTTGAATTTGACATGGGTGCTGAAATAGGGATATCTACAGATAAGATTCACGCAAGAGGTCCTATGGGGCTGAAGGAGCTTACCACATATAAATATTTACTTAAAAGCAATGGGTTGATAAGATGATGTTAAATCAAAAAGAGCTGATTGTCATAAAAATAGGGACTGCTGTACTTTCAAAGAAAGATAATTACCTGGATTTGGACTTTATGAAGGATGTTGCAAGGCAATGCGAATTGCTTATGGAAAAATACAGGGTGTTGATTGTCTCATCCGGCGCTATCGGGTGCGGGATGAAGCAAATAGGGTTTAAAACAAGACCTGATTCTATTGAGCAAGTACAGGCTTGCGCTGCTGTGGGGCAGTCTGACTTGATGTTTATGTGGAAACAGGCATTTGGAAAGAGAAAAATATCACAGTTTTTGTTATCTTATGATTGCTTTGTAAACCAGCAGAAATACCATAATTTGGTCAACTGCATCGATGCAGTACTGTCTTTTGATGCAATTCCAATAGCAAATGAAAATGATACTATTGCGACCGATGAACTGGGAGGAAATTTTGGTGACAATGACAAACTCTCTGTGCTTCTTGCAAAAGGTATGAAGGCAAAAAAAATAATAATGCTTTGCGATGTTGACGGGCTTTATGATAAAAATCCTAATATGTTCCCTAATGCAGAGGTGATACCGGAAGTTATGAAAATAACTCAAAAAACGCTTGATTTGGCTTTCGGGAAATCGACACGCGGTTTGGGGGGTATGCATTCAAAATTAAAAGCGATGGAGCTTGTATTAAAAGATGGTATCGATGGTTATATCACTAATGGCAGGAAGAAGGATTCTATCTTGAATGTCTTTTCATCTGAGTTTGACGGGACCAAATTTTGTCAATATATATAAAAAGCTTACGCAATTGAATATAATATGAAATTAAGGAAATTTACTGACGAGGAGAAAAAAGACACTATCCTTGCCCTGAAAAAACAGCATTTGAAAGACAAAAAGCAGTTGTGGCTTGATTTGGCAAAACGCCTGAACAAACCATCTAGGAATATGCCTGCTATCAACCTGGCAAAGATTCAGGAGAATGCAAAAGAAAATGATGTTGTGGTTGTTGCCGGGAAAATCCTTGGTGATGGACAATTAAAAAAGAAACTTACTTTATGCTCTTTTAAGGTTTCAGAGAGTGCACTGGTAAAAATAGAGGAAGCAAAGTGCAAATACGTTGATTTGGAAGAATTGATGAAATTAAAGAAACTAACTAATTTAAAAATAATGGCTTGATTATGGTAACAGTAATAAACGGGAAAGATTTAGTTTTAGGCAGGCTTGCAAGTTTTGTTGCGAAGAAAATTTCACAGGAAAACGAGGAAATCATTATATATAATGCTAAAAAAATAGTTGTTTCGGGACAGAAAAAAGATATTATGTCCAGATACAAAGAAAGAAGAACTAAAGGAGATCCAATAAGAGGACCTTTTTTCCCGAGGACTCCTGTTGGAATGGTTCGAAGAGCAGTAAGAGGAATGCTTGGGTACACAGACAGGAAAGGAAAAGCAAGATTTAAACTTTTAAATGTATTCACAAAAGAAGATTATGATGCTAAGAATGTAACTAAAGTAGATGTGAAAACTGCAAAAGCATTGGATAAATCAAAATACATTACAATTGAACAAATAAGTAAAGAACTTGGTGTGACTAATTAATTAAATTAAGATATTTATGAAAAAAGAAAGAGCATTGATGACGGTGGGGAAAAGAAAAAGAGCAGTAGCCCGGGCAGTTTTTAAAAAAGGAACAGGCAATATAAGAATTAACAAAATATTAATTGAGAATATATCTCCGCAATTGATGCAATTGAAGATAAAAGAGCCGGCATTACTTGTGCCTGATGTCTTAAAGAAATATGATGTATCTGTGAAGATTATCGGTGGTGGGATTACCGGACAGGCAGAAGCTGCACGACAGGCAATAGCAAGAGGCATTGTAAAGTTGAGCAAAGATGCCAAAGAGATTGAAAAATTATTTGATAATTATAACAAAAACCTTCTTGTAACTGATTCAAGAAGAAATGAAACAAGTAAACCATGTGCTTCTTCAAGAGGTCCAAGGAGAAAAATACAGTTGAGTAAGAGATAATATGAAGATACCAAAAACAGTCAAAAGATTTTGTCCTTTTTGCAAAACAAATCACGAATGTAAAGTCAATCGTGTGAAAACCGGGGGGCGAAGAAAAACAAGTTCCTTGAAAGCTGGGAGTAGGTACAGGCTGAAGAAATTACATAAAGGTTATGGAGGATCTCCTTATCCCAAAATAGAACATGGTCTGACTTATGGTGCAAAAAAATCCCAGAAGGTGCTTATTAAATTTACATGTAGTGCTTGTTCTAAAAGCCACCAGTCTAATATTGGAAGGGCAAAGAAATTTGAGATTCTTAAATAATCCACAGGAACGCACGAGAACCCACAAGAAAGTATTTTAATCTATAGTTAAACATGATTGAAACTTTTCCGCCAAATTTATATACTTCTCTCTTTACTGTTTTGGATATACGAAGTTTTTCTGTAGCGTATCGGAAGAAAAATTTGGGTGAAGCCGAGGGCTGAACCGCATATCTCTTGTTAAATCCAATTATTACTCGGAACCAGCATGAAAGAAACACAGAAATGTTAAACACTAAGTAGGGGATTTTCTTCTAAAATAGCACAAGTTTATATATTCTCAACTACTCAATAACATTATGAATTGGACTACAAGAGGTAATGGCACATGGGAAAAAGTTGATGAGACATCATTTAAACAATTAGACATAGAGAAAGAGATTAATGGTGAAAAGAAAGCAGTATTTCATCAATACACAGAGATTAACTTTTCCAACTATAAATTTAGCTGTAATGTTAAATTTCTTGAAATAGGTAAACAACCTAATGGTCAGCAATGGGGAGAGGCAAAATTAATTTTTACAGATGCTGATAACTCTGAAAAATTCAGATTAGATTTTATGGATGTATCACCCATTAAAACCTGTTGTCTAACTTATTTTGGATTTCAACAGAATTTCCCCCTAGAAGTCACTAAAGAAGGTGGCATTAATATTGAATTTTTTCTACGATCAGTCATAAGTTCTGCTGGTGGAAGGAAGATACTTATATCATTAATTGTTGATGGAAATGATGTATTTACTAATTTTGAGATTAAAAAAGAATTTAATAAGCATATTGGTATCGGAACGTATCTTGCTAAAGTGCAATTCAACAATATAAAAATTGAGAAACTACCATCTAAGAAGTGCTTTGTAGTAATGCCTTTTAATTCTAGACGTGACTATATGTATGAAAATGCAATTGTAAAAGCTTTAGAAGAGAAGGATTCATTCACATTTGAGAAACCGTACAGGTTAGACAAGAGTTTAAAATCGGGTTCTATTCCAAAAGAATTACAAGAGAAAATCAATGTTGCTGACCTTATTATAGCTGATATAAGTGAAAAAAATTTGAATGTTTTTTATGAAATTGGTTACTCCTACGCATTAGAAAAAATTACTTTATTATTGAGAGAAGATGGATCTAACTTTAATATACCCTTTGATATCGTTGGTGACCGCTATGTAAAATACAAACTCCCTATGAAGCAAGAAGACTTAGACCAAGAGATGAAGATTCTTAAAGATAAGATAAATAATTTCATAAAAACCAATGTTCTAGAATAAATCAGGAAAATCCCCTTTCTCTACAAAACTGTAAGTCTTAGACTGCTGTGTAATGTTGGTTCCTGCGTCATAACTCTTCGTCGCTAACGCTCCTTGTCCTCCCACTCGTCCCTTCGGTCACTCGTAGGTCGGAGGTTAACAGCGATTATCCATTACACTCCGACCGCCCACTACGTAGTTGATCTCCGTTCCACCCAATCTGCTCCGCAGGACTTCGGATAATCACGATGTTATACGCCCCTACGACTGAAAGGAGGAGAGCATGGCTGAGTTCAGAAAATATTTTTCGTTCTTATTCAT
>JAGLPV010000003.1 GCA_023137195.1 Candidatus Aenigmatarchaeota archaeon
TCAAGGTCAGCGTTTCGCTCAAAGACAACAATTTTTTTCTGGAACCCAAAAAACCAATATATTCATCATTTTTGGTTTCAAATACAGGAGATATTGATGCGCATGTATTTGCTACAGCAGATATTGATAAGGACGCACCTTTTGAAATAATGTTCGAATCCAACCCAACCTATCTTTATACTGGCGGGATGTACGACAGGCATCTTTTAATCAATGGAAAATCTTACGGCATGCATGAAATAAAATTTTCCATTGTCGCGCCATACGATAAAATCAAAAAAGAGCAAAAAAAAAAGTATAGGATAAAAATCAATGTTTTTGCATCTCCTATTTTTGCATTTGCAGATGAACAGACAATTAAGACAAGGATAAGGCACCAGTACCAATACGAGATAAATGTCGACTTGTCAGATGAGTTTATCTATTCCAGAGACAAAAAAATGTCCTTTAAATTAGACGGACAGGAAGATGACGGTCAAAACCAGGATAGCGCAGAAAAACAACAGGAAAAAGAAAATCAAAGCGAAAAACAAACAGCACCGGTGGAGTATGAAAAAGAAGAAAATAATCTTTATTTTGGAACTAAAGCAAATAACGACACCAATTTACCTGAAGAGAAAAACACATTTCCCTTCAGCACAGTCATCATCACACTAGGAGGGATTTTTGGCATATACGTAGCTTTAAAGTCATAGTTATGGCGACGACTCGTAGCCAGGAATAAGAGAATATATATGGTCTTCTATCATACTGTTTCCGCTTTTGCTCAAATAAGTAATGAATACAACCAAAATTACAAGGGTAATCAATGCCAAAAGAAGAAGCATGAGCTTATTTATCGCCATATCTGCTTTTTTCCCCCTGTACGGGCGATTAAAAAAGGCGTAAAAAAAACAATCAAAAGCAGAACTCCATACAGAGAAACACATATTATTTTTTGTCATTTCCATTATAAATAAAATACATGATTAAGCTTATATAATTAATCGCATAATAAGTTTATGTGGGTTGAATTGTTTGCATCTCTTGGCTTTTTTGGATACTACATAATCTGGGCTTTGTTTGTTGGACTTATTGCTGTTTTTAGTTTTAAAAAAGGAAAAATCACAAGGAATTTATTTTTCTCATGGATTGCAGGGATTCTGCTAATCAGCATCGGACCGATAATTAGCCTGTTTGTCGCAGTATTCATCAGGATTTTAATAAGAGGATTGAAAAAAACATTCAACATCAGCAATGTAGGCTCTTTGATGAAGGACAACAAAAAAGTTGCTGTTTTCAAGCAGGACAAATTATTGAATCTTGTTATTGCTCTGGTCGTTGTTCTTTTTGTCGCAACAGCAATTTTTGCACCTCCTTATGAAGTAGACTGGTACAAGATGAGAGACGCACCGATAGAAACTCTAAATCAGACGACTTCTTTTGATGTAAATAAGATTGCATGGGAGGATATAAAAAATACAAGGCTGGTTTCCCAGGAATACGCACTCCAGATACCAAAAACAATGGTAACAGAAACAGGATGGAAATTGTCTTATGATGCAGATGGAATTTACCCGATAAATGACACCCTTTACTGGGTCATGGTTTATGAGCCAACGACATTGGTCAATATGAAAAACCCATCTCCTGCATATATTTTAGTCAATGCGCAGGATCCTGCAGACAGGAAAAAAGTAAAGGAAGAAATAGCCTATACCGAGGAAAGATACAATCTTATTGGTTTGGTCTACCAGCTTTTAACTACCGGAAGAATTCATGATGTAAGGATAAAATTATGGTTGAAATATCCATTTTTCAATTACGGCGATACTATATTTACTCACGACGACAATGGAAAGCCAATATGGTTTGCCCCGGTAAAAATGGAATTGCCAACTTCTTTCATAGTCCATTTTTATACAGAACAAGTAGGAGTTGTAACATTAGACAACAATGGCAAGACAATGTTGTACACATCTGACGACATAAAAGAGAAAAAAGCACCAGACTGGCTTTTGGCAAACCAGGTGCTTATTGATGAGGATTATACAGAAAAAAGAATAACAATGTGGGCAAAGTATGCCTACTGGAAGAACTTTCTGAATTATTATTTCCAGCACGAAAATGTATTTGAACAGGCGCAGAACTTGTTTTTCCAATACGATAAAGGCAACGATTATATGTATGGTTTTGTCCAGCTTGAGCCGGAAGGGCAAAACAGAAAGGCAATTACTCATTACGTAGATATAAAAGCATTTGGAAATGATGCAGGAAATATAGTGATTAATGACATAAGGGATTTAGAATTGATAGGACCAATAAGGGCTTTAAACGATGTCAGAGGACATATAAGCTTATATTCAGACTGGTATGCTCTACAGCCATTATTCAAGCAAATCAATGGCGGCTACTTTTATGTTATACCAGTATATTCAGGTACTTCCACATCCATGGTATTAAGAGCGGTCGCAGTAGTTGATGCAAAAAGCGAGCAGGTCAAATTATTCAAATGGGGCGACTTAGAGTTGGAAGAAGACAAAACATCACTCCTCCTTCCAGATGAAGAAAAAGGCACCACTACCACCCCACCGGATTGCACAATAATTTCCACGCAAAAAGTTGACGGAAAACTCAGGATTGTAATGGAATGCGATTAATTTTAGCCCAAGAATGACCGAAAACTATAAATAGCTTTAACAAGTATCATTCTATGAATGAAACCAATCCAATAGACGTTATACGGTATGAAAACATAGAAGACAAGATATTCTCCTATATTATAGACGGCAATTGGAGAGGCACTCTTTCTTTACTCACAAAAGACATGAACCTTTGGGATGTGGACATGAAACTGCTCTTTGAAAGACTTTCTTTTTATATCAAAGAAGCAGAACTGGAAAACCTGAAAATTCCATCACAAATAATCCTTCTGGCAGCAATATTGTACAAGAAAAAAACAGAGAACCTGTACTTAAAAGAAAGCATGTTGAAGGAAGAGCCATCAGCAACAGAAGAAGAAGCAGACATGGACGAATGGTATGAAGACGAAGCAGTAGCGGAGGCACCGCAGAAAGACGAGTTCATTCCATCCATCATACTCCCTCACTTAAGATACGTCAGGCGTAAAATTAGCCTGAATGAATTAATAGAATCATTTGAAGATGTATTCAAGATAAGGACAAAGAAAATAAGGGACTTTAATTTTACCATTCCTGTAAAAAACATCAAGGAAAAAATAGAAGAGACATTTTCACTAATAAGGAAGAATATATCATCAAACAAGAAAAAAGAAATCTTTTTTTCAAACATTGTTCAGGAAAAAAAAGAAGACCGCCTGAGCACATTTATATCCCTTCTTTATTTAATCAATCAAAAAAAAATCTACTGCATACAGGAAAGTTTAGATGAAGATATAAAAATAAAAATGATTGCCTGATTTTTTTAAATAAAAGATGAGGATAATTTGTGTTTTCTCCACTCCATTCCGAAAACAATTTAAAGATAATTGGAAAACCCATATAATAACTACAACTTTTAATATTTAATGAGGAATACTATGAGTAAACAACCAAAACCCGATTCAAAAAAATACACCGATTTAATATCAGAAATTCAAAAAGGACAAATTAAGGTTCCTAAATTTCAAAGAAACTTTGTTTGGAGTTTAGACAAAACTGCAAAATTACTGGATAGTATATTGAAAGGTTATCCAATTGGAACTTTTATTTTATGGGAAACAAATGAAAGATTAAATGATATTAAAAATATTGGAAACCTTGAGCTTCCACCTGTTCCGGATGATATTAAAATTCAATATGTTTTAGATGGACAACAAAGAATCACTTCTCTTTACGCCGCTTTTCTGGGTGCAAAAATTCAAAAAGAAGGAGAGAAAAAAATTACGGATTATGGGGAAATTTATGTAAATTTGGACGGAGATATTGAAGACAATGATAATCAAATTGTCATTTCAGAAGAACCTGAAGAAACAACTTTTATAACACTTAATGAAGTATTAAATTTCAATGATAATTTACTTGAAATAAAAGAAAAATACTCTGATGAACATTTCAAAAAAATACATCAATATTCTCAAACTTTTTCCACTTATGATTTTTCTACTATCGTTCTTCGTAAAGAAGATATTGATTCCGCAATAGAGGTATTCACAAGAATAAACACCGGCGGACAAACACTTACTCTTTTTGAAATTATATCTGCAAAAACATATGATGAAGATCAAAATTTTGATATGGAAGACAGATTTCAAAAATTATTGAAAGATTTATCCGAAAGCAAATATGACACAATTTCAAGTTCTGTAATTCTTAGCATTTTAGGTCTTATTTTAAGTAAAAATAAAGAATGTAAAAGAAAAGTAATTTTACAGCTAGATAAACAAAAAATAATTGATATTTGGGATGAGGTAATTTCAGCACTAAAAGAAAGTATTGATTATTTCCGTTCAGTTTATCGTATTCCTGTGTCTGCAATTCTACCTTACGATTCCTTGTTAGTTCCTTTTGCATACTTCTTTTATTTTCAAAAAGAAAAACCAAAGGGAGAGCAATTAAAATATTTAGAGGAATTTTTTTGGAGAATGTCCTTATCTTTTAGGTATTCAAGTTCAACAGAATCTAAATTGGCTCAAGATATTAAAAGAATTGATGAAATTCTAAAAGGAAATAGACCTAATTATGATGAAGTAAAAGTTTATCTAACTTCCCCCAAAGATTTAATTGAAACAAGTTTTAGTGCAGGAAGCAGTTATTGTAAAGCTATTTTATGTTTATTGGCATATCACGAGCCAAAAGATTTTCAAGATAATGGAAAAGTAATTTTGGATAATTCTTGGCTAAAAGTTGCAAACAGTAAAAATTATCATCACTTTTTCCCAAAAGCATATTTGAAAAAAAATAATATTGGAAATGAAAATAGCCTTGTAAATATAACTTTGGTCGGTGCTGATTTAAACAAAAGAAAAATTAGTGCCAAAGCACCATCAATTTACATACAAGGCTTTTTAGATGAGAACGATGATTTGTCAATATCCTTAAAATCACATCTAATAAATGACTTAGACGATTTTGGAGTTATGAGTGATGACTATCTTGTATTTTTAGAAAAAAGAGCAAATGCTATTTTTAATGAATTAAAAAGCAGAATTGAGCTTAAACACAGAGAAGATAAAAAACAAGATGAGGTCAAAGAACTAATATTAAGTGGAGAAAATGAAAAATTAGAAATGAAATCTACTCTCCGTTTTGATATAAGAGAAAATACTTTGAATAAAAAGTTAGAATATGTTATTGCTAAAACAATATCTGCTTTTCTAAATGCCGATGGCGGAACTTTAATAATTGGAGTTGATGACGACGGAAATATTTTAGGACTTGAAAAAGATTTTCAAACACTACAAAAACAAGATATAGATGGCTTTGAATTACATTTTAGACAAGTCATTAAAAAATATTTAGGAGATAATTTTGAAAAATATATAAAAATTACATTTCCTAAAGTTGATGAAAAAGAAATCTGCATTGTTAAAATTCTAAAAAGTGGAAAACCTGTTTTTGTAAAACACGATGGAAACGAGCAATTTTTTGTTCGTAATGGAAACGCTTCTATTCCTAAAAGCAGACAAGAACAAAGTGAATATGAAAAGTTGCATTGGAATTTATAATAAGGAGTTTTAAAAAATGGAATTC
>JAGLPV010000030.1 GCA_023137195.1 Candidatus Aenigmatarchaeota archaeon
TATTATTAACTCTTATTTGTAAGATTCTTCTTCTTACTTTTCCTATAATTCAATGCATTGCATATTTTTATTGTTTTGCTAATGATTAAGACGATAAAAAACAATATAAAGTTTAAGCACCAATATATATTAGTGGTGATAAAATGGAAACTGTATGTATACCCAGAGAAAGATACAATTATTTGACAAAATGCGAACATCTGGTGGATATGGAGTTTGAAGAGAAATTCTCTGATGAGTTTGTAGCCGAAGTTAAAGAAAGCCAGAAAGCATACGAAAGAGGCGAATTTGTAGAAGTGAATAATGAAGAAGAGAGAAAGAAATTATTTGAATCCTTATAATTCCAAGATATAAGGAAAATTATACAAACTATTTTTTGGATGATCTTAAAACAATCAAAAAAGACAAAGTGTTGTTGGATAGACTGCATAAAAAAATAAATCAAATCATTGAAAACCCAGGACATTACCCATTAAAAAGACATAATTTGAGAGGTAAAAGAAGTGCCCATATTGGCTGTTATGTCGTTCTTTTTGAAATTATGGGCGATGCGATACTATTTCATCGGTTTAAGCATCACGACCATGTTTACAAGTAGCTTATCTAATTCTTTGAATTTGTGTTTTCACAGATGTCTTTTAGGTTTTTGATTCCTGAGAGTACGGAGAATATTGCTAAGGAGATAAGGGCTACAAAATAAGTTAGTTTTTTGAGTTCTTTGTCTTTATATTCTTTTAGGGTATCTATCCTGTCTTTAGTATTGATTTCAAAAGAATCTACCCTAGTTTCATTTTTATCCAAAAAAATTATATCTATTGAAGTGTCTTCTTTTGAAGTAATAGGAATTGCAAACTGGCTTTTATTAAATCGTAAAATTTGGTTATCACCAGATATTCCAGTGCCCATTTTATCAAAATACAAGATATTGATTCGAGTAATTATATTTTCTTTAAACTCTTCAGACATATTTATCTCGCACTTTATTGCTTCTCCTTCTACAAAACCATTATATTTGGAATTGCAATCTATGGGGAACTTATTCCTATATGTATTATCTGAATAAGGGAGATCTGATGGAAAATAAGCTCGCAAGAGGAATATTCCAATCAGAAGAGTTAATGTAATTAGATACATTGCTGTTGATACATAGATATTTCCTTTGAATGAAATTTTATTTAAAATCCATAAAAATAAAAACCATCCAATTATACCAATTAATAATAAAATACAAAGTGGAATTAAAATATCTTTAGTTAAAAATATATCCGAATAAAATTTTTCAAATGCGTCTATTATATAACCCATAACCAATAAAAGAAGAATTATGCTTATTATTAACTCTATTTGATATTTGAATTCTTGAAAAAACTCTTTTAAACCTCTCTTCATTCTTTCGAATAAATTACAATATGTTTTTTTACCGACTTTGTTTTTTAGTTTCTTTTCTTTCTTTATCATATCCAGATTATTAAATATTCAAAATTTCTTCAATTGATTTTTCTGTTTTTTTATGTTCTGCTATTATTTTATCTAAAACATACATGGAACATTTATATTGAAAAGAATGTATGCCATATTTAGCAAATAGTTTGAATACTTTTTCATTGTCTTCATTTTTACTAAAAACCACATGTATAGGATAATTGTATTGATTTAAAAGTTTTTTTAATTCTTTGGAAAAACAAATTCTATTTCTGTAAGGAAATAATTCTCCACTACTAAAATGGTTTTTTTGAAATTCATATATATTTACATAATTATAATTAATAAAGGTCATTACCGAAACTCCATTATAGAACCCAACTGTCCAAGAACTGTCATTAATTAAATAAAAAGTATTTATATAGTTCTTGTAGTAATATACCAGAGATTCATCTTTACTAATACTACCCCATTTTGTTTCTTTTTTTATTTTCTTTAATTTATCTATCAAGTAATCTTCCTCAAATTTTTCTCTATCTATTTCAAAAACAAGTCTCATAGCGATATCAAAGTTTTTCTTATTTTCTAATTTTTCCAATAATTTTTTTCTTAATTTAGAATTTACATGCACGATGCATAATGCTGAAAAGTATTCTTGAAATGTTCTGTGTGTGAATGTGTATTTAATGCCGTCCGGTATAAGTACGCATATTGTTTTTGTTAAATCACAAAAAAAATTATTTTCATCAAAATCTAAATTTGTTATTTTTTTTGAAGATTTCAAATATCCTAATGCTTCTTCTTTTGTAAAAGTTATTTTATTTTTCAAATAAGTATATAAACAAAAAAATGACAAAATCTTTTTGAAATCATCTATTTCTAAATTCGTATAATGTATTCTTTTATAGCCTGTTTTCGTAGCATCATGCTTGATAAAAAGCGTTTCAAATGCCATAGAATAAAAGAGATGTATTTTATCAGGAATATCCGCATATTCTCTAAATGTCATTAACATAAGTATTAACAATAACGGATTTGATGCAAATGACTCATGCATGTCGTATAAGTTTACATTCAGTTCATTATAAAATTCTTTTTTTATTTTTTGATCATAATCAATTTTATCTATTAACTCTAATGATTTTTCTTTTGACAAAGGCAATACTTTCAACTCTACGAAAGTACTCCATGAAATGTATCTATTCTCTGGTCTTGAAGTGATAATAAAATTATTTTTATAATATTTGTCTTTGAGTTTTAAAAGTTCCCTTTCTATTTTATCTGTGTTTTTTTCTTCTATTTCATCAAACCCATCAAAAAATAAAATAAACTCACCACTTTCTAACAATTTTTCAAAATATTCTTTTTCTAGATTAAAATTTAAATTGGATAGATTTTCATATATAGAATCTATTAATGCTTTTTCTGTATCTATATTTTTTAATTCAATAAATATCGGAATGTGACGTTGTCCTTTTATTGTATTGAGAAATAGATGCTTGATTAATGTGGACTTTCCACAACCTGCCGTACCTGTAATCAAAATATTTTTACTTTTTGATGTTAAATTATCAATCTTGTTTGTATTGATTATCTTTTTTTTATTGTCTTCTAAATCAACATTAACATAAAAATCATATAAATTAACAGGAGTTTCTCTATATAATATTGTTTTCGTTTGAACATATTTATTTATTGAAGTTTTGTAATACTCTTCAAATGCTTTTTTTGTCTTAATAAGAATTTCATTATGAACATCGTTTCCAAAAGATACTGTTTTTTTAAATATATTATCAAACTTTTGATTAATAAATTCAACTGCTATTTTAATAAGATAATCTTCATATTCCGCCATATTAGGATAAGTAATAATTAATCTATATAAATATTAATCTTTATCAATAAATTCGGGAATTTTCTTCTCATTTACGCCCGTCTTATTTATTTCAACATTCACCAGATACTTTTAAATATTATTATTCTACATTGTATTCTATGAACAAATTCCAATTAACCTCAACTTACACCCCAAAAGGAGACCAACCCCAGGCAATCAAACAACTAACCGACAACCTAAAATCAAAAAAATTCCAAACCCTCCTCGGAGTCACCGGCTCCGGTAAAACCTTCACAATGGCAAATGTAATCCAAAACACCCAAAGACCAACCTTAATAATCTCCCACAACAAAACCTTAGCCGCCCAACTATACAGCGAATTCAAAGAATTTTTCCCAAATAACGCAGTAGAATATTTTGTCTCCTATTACGACTACTACCAGCCCGAAAGCTACATTGCCTCAACAGACACATACATCGCAAAAGACGCGGCAATAAACGACAAGATAGAATTGATGAGACTCTCGACAATAAAATCAATAATCGAGAGAAAAGATGTAATCGTAATTGCATCTGTCTCCTGCATCTACGGCTCGGGACAAAAGCAGGATTACGAAGCAATGATTTTCCCTGTAAATAAAAACCAGAAGATTTCAAGAAACCAAATAATAAAACAGCTTGTGGATATGCAGTACGAAGCAAACAACATCGCCCCGAAAAAAGGGAATTTCAGGGTTTCAGGAGATACAATAGATGTATTTTTAAGCTATGAAAAAAGCATTTTGAAGATTGAAACATTCGGCGACGAAATAGAGGATATCTCTCTTCTTGATTCCATGACAAATGAAATCATAGACACACCCAAACATTACAATATATTCCCTGCAAAGCATTTTGTGATGCCGGAAGAAAAACAGAACATGGCATTGGACAAAATAGAGGAAGAATTGCAGGATAGGATTAATTTTTTCATGGACAAAAATATGCTGGTGGAGGCAAAGAGGATTAAGCAGAGGACAGAATATGACCTTGAGATGATAAGGGAAATCGGGCACTGCAATGGGATTGAAAATTACTCAAGGCATTTTGACAACAGGAAGGAAGGACAGCCGCCTGCCACTTTGATTGATATGTTTGACAAAGATTACCTCCTGATGATTGACGAGTCTCATGCGACACTTCCTCAACTCCATGCTATGTATCACGGCGACCATGCAAGGAAAATGTCATTGATTGACAATGGATTTAGATTAGAAAGTGCATACGACAACAGACCGTTAAAATTTGAGGAATTCTATAAGAAAGTAAACAATGCAGTATTTGTCTCTGCAACACCGTCTGCTTATGAAGTGGAGCAAAGCGGTAATGTGGTTGTCGAGCAGGTTGTAAGACCCACCGGCTTATTAGACCCAATAATAGAAATCCGACCGTGCAAAACGCAGGTAAAGGATGTGATTGTCCAGATTAAAAAAGAAATAAAGCACAAGAGGCGTGTGCTTGTGACGACCATTACAAAGAAGCAGGCAGAGGAATTATCGGCTTACCTTGACGAGCAGAAGATAAAGACAAGATGGCTTCACAGTGAGGTAAAGACTCTTGACAGGGCAAACATCATAAGGGATTTTCGGCTCGGAAAATTTGATGTAATCTGCGGGGTGAATCTTTTAAGGGAAGGACTGGATATCCCGGAAGTCTCTCTTGTTGCGATTTTGGATGCAGACAAGGAAGGTTTTTTGAGGAATACAACTTCCCTTGTTCAGACTGTGGGAAGAGCGTCGAGAAATATCCATTCAAGGGCAATACTTTATGCAGACAAACAAACCAAATCAGTAAAGGAGACCTATGACCAGATACAGAGTAGAAGAAAAGTTCAGGAAGCATACAATAAAAAGCACGGCATAACTCCAAAGACAATAGAGAAAAATATTGCAGCGCCAATGAGTGCTGAAGAAGAAAAAGAAACGATAAGTTTGAAGAAATTCAAGACAATAGAGGAAAAAGAAAAATATATTGTTGACCTTGAATTCAGGATGAAAGAAGCGGCAGAGAATCTGGACTTTGATATGGCAATAAGGTTAAGGGATGAACTGGAATTGATGAATGCTTCTTAACTTAAAGGTACATTATCTCCTATGTTTGCTTCTGAAGGACAGTCTTCTTCCCATATCCTCAAACATTTCTGCTTTGCTTCGCACCACGTGTATCCTGCCATCAACATGCATCCATGTTCGTCTGTATCTCCACCGATGGCTCTTTCATGTTTGCAATAGCAATTGCATTGCCCTTCTTTTTCGCAATGTTTTAAATCCACAGTAGCCTGGCAAACGCCAATCTCTACATCATCGTCGCGTATTTCGTCAGACCGCATACAATGCCCTGCATCATATTCCTTTTCGATACACTCTGAATTACATGTCTCTAAATTAAAAGTTTCACATGGCTCTTCCCATGTCCTCAGGCATTTCTGCTTTGCCTCGCACCATGTATATCCAGCCGTATTTAAACAGCCGTGTTCATCTGTCTCTCCACCAATAGATTCATCCATATGTGAATCATCAGTATTGCTAAACAAAATTCCACTAGCGAGTATAACACAAAATGCCACAATTCCATAAACTATTTTTTTGTTTTCCATACCTATTATTTCTTAAATTAAAATTTATTAAATGTTTTGTAAGTGCAGAACCATTAAAATCCACGGAAGACACAAGAACATAGGAGAAGAAAACAAATCACTTTCCTGTGGATTAAGTCGGTTCCTGTGGGTTCCGTACGTTATTCAACAAAGTTGAATATGCAGAAAATCTCTGATTTTCTCGCATCCTGTGGATTACATCTCAAAATACTTTCTCAGCGTAGGATTCATATCCTTCATGTATTGTGTTGCTATCTGCTCATACAACTGGTATATAATCATGACTACTAATAATATCCCCGTACCACTCGCAAGAGAGCCGGTAAAGTCAGCAAACGATGCAAGGAATCCTACAAAGGCTCCACCCATCAAGGCAAGCGGCATGATGTATCTTCCAAGCACTTTTTCTATGACTCTGGGGTCTCTCCTGAATCCTGGAATCTGCATACCTGTGTTTTGTATCTGCTTCGCAACAGATCCCGCATCCATTCCACTGGTCATCACCCAGAATATCGCAAATACAGCACTGCCGATAATCATGAACAAAGAATATGTTATGACTCTCAGGACATCTATCCCAAGAATATTAAATTGAAGGACATTCTGTAAAAAATTAGTTGGCGGACTCAACAATAAAAGGGGTCCTCCAACAATAGCTCCATCGCTATATTCTCCCAGAATATTTATGCCTTTAGAGCTTAACATCTGTCCGGCAACGCTTATATTAATCAAAAGAACAGCAACCAAAATTACAGGGATAACTGATGCATATATGAATTTTAATGGCCATTTTCTTCCGAATCCCTTTATTGAACCAAATGCAAGGGGTATTTCTATTTTCAATGTCTGGGCATATATTACGATTAAAAAAACAAGAGCTGTTGTCAAAAGAGGCGTCAGCAAGGGCATAATCGTCTCGTAAGAGAAAGCTCCGCCAACAACAGTTTCAATCAATGCAGGAATTTTTCCTATCAGGTAACCTGCCTCAGACCTTGCGAAACTGAACGCTTCTGTAAAAATCTGCGTACTGACATTTGCCGCGATAAATAATGATATCCCTGAACCAATACCCCATTTAGTAATCACTTCATCAAAAAATACAATGATTAGTCCGCCAAGGAATAATTGAAAGCATACAGTTGATGCCATCCCGGCTTTTGGGACAATAGCACCAAAATATGCAAAAGCAAAGGATTCTATTGCACAGAACCCGAATGCCATTAGTTTTTGTATCTGTCCAAATCTTGCTTTTCCTGCCTGTGTGGACAGGTCAAATTCCACTATCTTTGAACCGACTAATAATTGAAGTATAATAGAAGATGTAACAATGGGACCAATACCTAGTGTCAAAATAGAACCGAAACTTGCTCCCATCAGCATAGATACTCGTTTTAACAACTCTGCTGCACTCTCTGATCCATAAAGAGGAACGTTTGACAGAATGTAAAATAGAACTAATATAATTGCTGTCCATTTCAGCCGTGTATTGAAATTTACTTCTTTTTTCGGGGCTTCCACAGAAGGTAGTTTGTTTAATATTGCATCCCAGTTCATATTATCTAAAATTAATCATCTAAACTAATGTTGCGCTGTCACATTCAACGCTTTCAATCTGCTCTATTTTTTCAAGTTCTTCCTGCAGTTTGTCTGTAATACCCGCTGTATCTTCTGTAACATACAGTGCTCTTAGCATCTTTATTCCAAATGCAACAGATTCTATTTTAAAATTCTCAACTGACCCGGCGTGTTTTTTTTCTATGTCTTTCTTGAGTTTATCAAAATCACATTCTACTGACGTTGGCATTATCTTAAAAGAAATTAATACTTTTCTTGACATAATATTTACCTTGTATTTTATATTAAATATAATATCTTTAAAAGTATTATGACGATTTTGCCTTGGTTTTATCTATCAAACTGCATGCAAGATAAATAAACGGCGTATCGATAACTGCGATAATCATTTTTACTACCCATTGCCCGAAAATCAACGGAGCAATTGGCATTACTCCCCAGAAAGCAATAGTGACGAATATTGCCGAATCAATGAACTGTGATACAACAGTTGATGCATTGTTCCTTAGCCATAGATATTTTCCTCCTGTTTGTTTTTTCCAGAATTCAAATGCTATGACATCGTGGTGTTGTGATATTAGGTAAGCAATCATCGAGGCAAAAACAATCCTTGGCGCAGAAGAAAATATCATATTAAATGCAGATAAAAATTCTTCGCTCATAAAGATAGCAGGTGTCCACAGGACGGATATCTTAATGATGATTACCATTGCAACGCTTGCAAGAAATCCACACCATACTGCTTTTTTGGCGTATTTTTTACCCCATTTTTCAGACAGGATATCTGTCAGCAAAAAGGTTGCAGAATAGGCAATAATTGCTGCAGGAACAACGAAATTTCCAAATGTTACTACTTTTGATGCAACCATATTTGCTACCAATACAAGACCTGCAAATACTGCAATTATGTATTCAACGCCGTGTCTTTTACCTATGACAGCAACGAGGGTTGCAAATGATAGGACAATCAGGATATATAGGATTTCTGTTAACATATTATTCTTCTATAAACTATAGTGAACTTCTTAAACTTTCTATTCCTAACCCTTTTTTGTGCATTCTGTAGGTATTTACTAAATACCAGAACTATTTTTCTGTGAGAAAACTTATATACTTCATTAATCAATAATAAGCAGGGATTAAAAATGGATGCTATTTATGGTGTAGATTTCGGCGGGACGAATTTAAGGATTGCCGAAGTGAACCCAATAACAGGAGCATTAATCAAAAGCGTGTTTTCTGTTCCTGTAACTTCTGTTAAGACCAATGATGAATTGACTCATCTTGTGCTATCCCAGCTTAAGGGAGCGAAACATATTGGGATTAGTGCTTCTGGAAATATTGATGAGAAAAATTTGATAATTAGAAACTCACCAAATTCTCATATAAAAGGAAACATAACATTTGGGAAAACACTTAGGCAAAAAGGGTTTGATGTGGTTATGTGCAATGACATAAAGGCGGCAGTGCAGGGAGTTGCAAGATTTGGCGAGGGAAAAAATTATAATAATGTGCTGGTTGCGACCTATTCTTCAGGCTATAATTGTGCGGTTTGCAGGGATAAAAAAAACACGACAACAGCAGAATTCGGACACACAATCTACAAACCAAACAGTGATCTATTCTGCGGGTGCGGTGGAATTGGGCACCTGGAAATATTTGTTAGCGGCAATGGGGCGGCATCTATGGCGAAGCAGTATTTTTTGATTACGAAACAGAGGAACCACTCTATGATAAAATTCTCCCTGAGAGACTACAATGAAAAAAACAGCACGAAATATACTCAGGATGCCCTGAAAAATCCAGACTTATTTGCCGTGGTTGTTTCTAATATTACTTCAAGGCATGTATACGGGGCATATGCATCTGATCCAAAGCAGGAGCCACAGCGCAATATCCGGGAAGTCCAGGTGCGTGCTATAGCAGATTCTTTTGGCAAAATGAATTCTGCCTTTAATCCTTTGGATATAATGGTGTTGATGGGCGGACAGACAAAAGACAAAAAAATATTGTTTGATCCGGCGATAAGATTGTATAATGATTCTGTTGGAGCATACCAGCTTCATACCTTAAACAAGCCGAAAATTGTTATCACTAAGCTCGAAGAAGTCAGTCTTGTTGGAGCAGTTGGTTATTTTTTGAACCAGAGAGAAGCATAATAGAGCATGGAAAAAATAATATTAATTACGCTGGTCATTTTAGTTCTTTTATCCGGCAGCGGATGTCTTGATTATATTTCTGAAGTAGAGGGAGATTCCAACGAAAATAACAGCCTCGCACCGGGTTGTGAAGAACCAAAAGGGATTTTTCCACAGACAACAGGCTGCCTGGGAAAATCAGGCATAAAAGATATTTCAGTTGAGCCAACAATAGAGTGTCTGGAATTGCGTGCTAATAATTGTAATGGAGGTGTGTTGGGAATTTCCAATAATTGTAATTTTGATTTGCAAATTGACGATGTGATTATTTCTCCCGACACATATAAGAATATAGAGTTGACAAGAAACAAGGACGGCAAAGTTGTTGTTGTTGAACCTAAAGGAAATTTTGATTCCTATAATCCACAAAATGAAGATTTATTAGAGGCATCAGCAACTCTTGGAGACCAAATCATTACTATTTCCTATCTAAAGAAAAATGTCTGTGGAAGAGAGAAAACTCCAAATATTCCAATGAATGAAGATGAAGACATATGGCAATAAATATGAAAAAATACATATCAATCATGGCGATAGTTGCTATGCTAATTGTCGTTTCGGCATGTATTGGACCGGACAACCAGGGAGAAGACGACTTAAATCGGTTTAAAGGGATATCCACTGCGGAGATTGATTCAAATTGCGTTGAATATAGAGATGATGTTTGCGCTTTATTTGAGTGTATGGTTGAGAGATGCTGGTGTGATGATTCCAGCCCGGAATTGCCAATCTTATATGAAAAAGAAGGAATTTCTATTGCTGATGAAGAAGAGGCAATTGCCATAGTAGGAGAATATATCCAAGACAGTGAATATAAGGATTATGATGTCATAAGGGTTATTAAGCTCAACAATGTCTTTTTTAATGTGTTTGCCCAAAATGCAGATGATGAAATAGTTTTTACCATTGCCGCGGATGGGACTATAATAAAAACAATTTGTGGTGTTTGAATAAGAATTAAACAGAATCACAACTCTTGAGTTCCTTATGATAAATTTTTTCTGCATCCATTATTATTTTCCTATGGTCAAATGCTATATTTTGCGGAAGATTGTCAAAGGCAAAGTATTTGACTTCTTTTGCTTCTTCTGTTTTTTTTGCGGTGCCATTTATTGTTTCGAGCAGGTATGCTATAGTTATTGTATGCCTGCGTGGGTCTCTTTTAGGATTTGAGTATACCCCGACAAGTTTTTTTGTTTTTGTGGTCAAGTTGGTTTCTTCATGTATTTCTCTTTCGACTGC
>JAGLPV010000031.1 GCA_023137195.1 Candidatus Aenigmatarchaeota archaeon
GTTAATACTATAAGTGAATTTTTTACCAACTATTCCGGCACTATAGCCCACATCGGGATTTTCGTT
This sequence comes from Candidatus Aenigmatarchaeota archaeon, assembly GCA_023137195.1. GTDB lineage: Archaea > EX4484-52 > EX4484-52 > EX4484-52 > EX4484-52 > EX4484-52. The sequence continues at coordinate 67 of JAGLPV010000031.1, forward strand.
TTTCTTTAGGTAAGCTATCATTGTAAATGAGTCGCTTTGATTAAAATTTAAAGAAGAGGTAGTTCCTATAGTTACATATTGGTCGGTACCACTAACACCATAAATATAATCTCCATTAAAATTAATTCCGTTTCCGAATTTACCTGCATCTGTCCAACCTGAATTCCCGTTATTCAGACCAGTATTCATATTTGTCAAAGTACCGTCATTTACATAACTGGAATAGTCCTTCAGATATGTGCCTGTTTTGTTATCCATACGCCACCATCCTACGAGAGAGTTGTTCCAGTCAATAAACGAGGATATGTTGTTTGTGTCAGATGTTGTTGTGTTTATGTAAATCCATGTGTTGTTTGTGTAATCCTTATCTACTGGTGTGGGTATTTTGTATGTTAATGAAGGGATGGTTGTATCTACAGTAACTGCTCTTGCAGAACTCTGAACATTGCCCGCCGAGTCCTGGGCGTATGCTGTATAATTGTATGTGCCGTCTGATAAATCTGTGAAGTTTCGGTATACTTGGTATGGTCCTGTATTGTATAAGGCACTGATTTCTTCACTGCTTAAAGAACGGTTGAATATCATTATGTCGTCTATTGTTCCATTGAATAATCGTGTATTGTCATCACGTCGACCAATTTCAACTGTAGCTGTAACGCTTGCGATATTCCCGCTACTATCATCTATTATCTGGCGTGTAGCATCAAGATAAGTCATTATATGAGTGCTATTATAGGTACATGAAACATAATGCCAATTGTTATCTGTTATTGCTGGCGGTGAACCAGAACTGTATGGGTCTGTCAAACCATCTATACCGCATCTGAAAGTCCCATCAGTTTCAATTACAATAGAATATGCGTTACGCTTCATCAAAATAACATGAATTAAACTGTCGCTCAAATTATAATTACGTATCCATGCCGATATCGTAATTTCGGTACCGGTTATATTCACAGATGCGCTATTTGGTATTGTAACATAATCATTAATTCCATCGAACTGCAATGCATTATCGAACTTACCCGTTGTCCAGTTGTCCATTGATTCGTTGTAAACATAGATTGTTCCGTTGTTGCCGTGGGAAGAGCTGTCATAAGCAGTTCCTCCGCTGCCTTCATTGAATCTCCACCAGCCCACCAAGGAGTTGTTCCAGTCAATAAATGAGGATATGTTGTTTGTATCTGTGGCTGTTACATTGACATATGAATAATCCCTGCTGACATAAGCATTGTTTGTATCTGTTGGGTTGACGTATTCTATTGATGGATTTGTTGTGTCTATTGTTATTGTTCTTGTTGTTGAGTTTATATTTCCTGCCAAGTCCTGAGCGTATGCTGTGTATGTGTAGGTTCCTTCTGATAGAGAAGTGAAGTTATGGTATAGTCTGTATAAGCCTGTGTTGTAAGAAGCGTTGATTTCTTCTCCACTTAATGCTCGGTTGTAGATTCTTACTTCATCTATTGTGCCGTTGAACCATTGTGAGGTCGATTGAGAACTACCTATACGCAGGTTTATTGTTGTCGCTTTAATATTCCCACTAAATGGTTGTAAATCATTTGTTTGTAATATAGTGTTAATATACACCATAGCATGTGTTTTGTTTACAACAGCAACCATATGAGTCCAGGTATTATTTTCAACTAATGTCGCTGAATCCACACGATTTTGAGAGCCATTACCAACAAAAAATGTAACTTTTTTATTATTCGTAACTCTAAGTCTAAAACCCTCTGATATTCCTGCATCAGATTTACATACAATATTATCTGTGAATGTATCATTAACTCTTTTAATCCATGCAGATATTGTAAGTTCATCTCCAGTAATATTTAGACTTTCTGTATTTCCACAATCAAGATAATCATTGCTTCCGTCAAACTCCAGAGCCGAACCGAATTTACCTGATTCGTAAACAGGGCAATTAGTACATGTCCCATTGTTGCCATGACTGCTGTAATCATTAAAAAATGTTGCGTTTTCTTCCGATTCCTGGTTGAATCTCCACCAGCCTATTAAGGAATTGTTCCAGTCGATAAAGGAAGTTATGTTGTTTGTGTCGCTTGTTGTTGTGTTTAGGTAGGTATAGTTTTCTGAAACGTATTTGTTGTTGCTTGGGGTTGGCGATACAAAACTTAACTGTGGCGGTGTGGTGTCGAGAGTTCCGTTGCTTATGAATATGTCCCAGTTTTGGCTGGCTGTTATTCCGCCTTCCTCGTTTGGCAGACTGTCGAAATAATCTTTTTTTAGGTTGTATTGGTTGCTGATTTCTGTTGTGCTTAATGCCCTGTTGTAAAATTTTACTTCATCTATTGTGCCATTGAAACTACAAGCATCACTTGCAGAACCAATATAGAAACCGGTGCCACTATTGACAACGGTTTGACCTGTATGATTACAACTTTCGACCTCAATGCCATTGATATATATTAAGGAATATGTGCCGTTCCATACGCCATAAATATGATACCATTGGTTTGTATTCAATACGAGACCTTCTCCAACAGTATATTCGCATTTAATCTCACTATTCGATGCATTCTTAAATAAAAATTCCAGCAAATTATATGTATCCCATACGCCCAAAACTATTCTTGCGCTATGTGATATAATATCGAATCTATGATCTCCACCAAGCAAATCGCTACTTGGCTTTATCCAAACTCCTGTTGAAAAAGCATTATGTTGTGTCATGTTTAGACTATCTGACTCACTTATTGTTACATATGTATTGTCTTCATGACTGAACCTCAATGCTCCTCCGAACTTTCCGTTACGTGTCCAGCCAGAACAATTGCCTGTACAATTATCAATACCTATATTCATATTTGTTTGTGTGCCGTCATTGTTGTTCAAAGAATTGTTTGCACGGTCTTTTGCTGTCGTGCCGTCTAACTCGTTGAAATTCCAGCACCCGACCAAGCCGGTATTATTGCCTGATTCGCAGGTCTCTATTCTGGTCGAATAGTCGCTTGTGGCTTTTAATGTACTGTTGTCTGTGTTGCCGGCATAATAATCATACCAGATGTTCTGGATGTTGTCTGGATTCCAGCCGAGATATTGAGTGACGTTGAAACTTAAAAGGTCGTACTGGTTCATGGCATAATTATTCGAAACCCGAACTCGTGTAAGGTTCTGCTCGTTCAGGTACTCGCTTGTTATTGTTACTGTCTCCTGCCCGAACCATGATGCGTCTGTTGTGTTGAATGTTATGTTTTTGTATTTGCTCAAACCATTTGAGTAGTGGTCTTGTATTTCCGCTTCAGAAAGGGCACGATTCCAGATTGCGACGGAGTCAATTGTACCGTTTAAATCGTCTACATCATTTATTGACTCACCAATATAATTTAAATCTGTATCATAATCCTTAATTGTTTTTCCTATAAGTGAGGAATTTGTAGTTGAACCTATATAAGTTGCATTGACAAACAAAGACGTATTTCCTGTACTCCCGTCATAACGTCCAGTGACATAAACCCATTCGTTCAATGGTATATCTCCGTTTTGTACTTCTCCTGTATCGCTCTCATCAGTAAATTCGACGCGCATCATAATGTTGTGCGTCCCGTCATCTTCGACACGGAGAAGGTATCCATCCCAATTGCTGTGTGTAAATATTCTGTGGAATTTATAAGAATTTAACTCAACCCACGCGGAGATTGTCACACTGTCTGTTATGCCTAAAGATTTTGCCCCGCAATCTACATGATCATCGGCGCCGTCAAAATACAGCGAATGACCTGTATTATTATGCGTGTCAGAACTCCATTTTGCATTTATAATTGTCCCGTCATTGCCGTTGCCTGACAAATCATAAAGTGTAGTTCCATTTGCATAATCCATTGAATATCTTGCAACCAATCCATTGTTGTTTCTTACTCCTTCTGTGGCGACGTAAGTTGGTGTGAAATAAATATCTGTCTCGATTTCCGGTACGTTCACTATTAGAGAATTGTTGGTATGGCTGACTGTGTCATAATTTATTGAACTGCCTGAAATGTCTGTGTAGTTTGTGACATAATTGTCTTTTGTAATATGATATAGTGTATTAATCTCGTCCGGACTTAATACCTTATTATATACTCGAACTTCATCTATTGTGCCGTTAAAATGAGCAGCGGTATTTGCTCTACCCATCCTGAAAGATGTTCCTTGAGTCAGAATAGGTAAGCTGAAAGAAGTATCGTTTTCAATATATGTGCCGTTATGATAAATTTTCGCAATCTGTGAAGTATTATCTATCGTTACCACAATATGAACCCATTCGTCCAAACTAAATGTATTTGATTTCATTGCCATTGTACAAGAACCGTCAACTTCGGTATAAAACCAAGCTTTGTTATCGTCACCTAAAATAAGGTCAATTTCCTGTGTTCCACCATCAAATGTACGTTTTCCTAATATTCTGTCCCAATTATCTCTTTGATTTATCTTGAACCAAACACTATACGTCATTTTGTTAATAGCATCCAGGCTTGAACCAGTACTGCAATCAATTAAATCATCATTGCCATCAAAATAAACTCCATTGCTCAAATTTCCGTTAGTGGTCCACCCGGAACAATTACCTGTGCAGTTATCTGTTCCAATATTCATATTAGTCAAAGTACCATGATTATTATTCCCTGAATAATCCCATGCTTTGGCATCAGTTGTTTTGTTGCCGTTATCAAAACTCCACCACCCGACCAAGCCAGAAGTTAAATCGTAAGAAGAATTTGTAGCACCCATAAACAGCTTCCCTTCTGACACATCCAGAGAAGCCGCATACATTGTATCATTGGAAGTGGAATTCTGCACAACTTTTAAATCAGTGCTTAATGCAGCATCAATCCATGTTGTGGAAGCAGAGAAAGAAGCATAGAATAATACAAATAAAATGAACATTGAAAAGAAGAAAAATGCGTTTGGTAAAAACCTGTTTTTAAAGCAAAAAAGGCTGTTTTTGAGTGCTTTCTTGAGTATCATATTAATTGTATAATTATACTAATAAATAGTCATTAATCTATATAAATTTTTAGATTTTTATGCAGAAAATAAATTATCCTGAGCAGAGCCCCAGGGTATTGAACCCATCAAGGAATAAAGAATCTACTGGTACTTGAAAAGATTTACAATTTCTGATGCACTCAAAATAAAAGAACGCAGATTTTGCGGCTTTACTCTTTTGCCTGAAATGTAGATTATCCTTTTGTTCCCGTCTGCTTCGATGTTTATCGGACCGTTCTTTTTTTCAAAATAGTTAAGAATTTCGCCAGAGAATATTTTTCTTATTTCTGTTTCATCCTGACCTTTCAGCAGATATTTTTTTGAGAATATGAGGTTCGTGTCAAAGTCGATGTCTTTGTAGCCAAGAATGTCTCCGATTTTGCAAGCAAAAATCTTTCAGATTGATTTTTCTTTATTTTGTGAAAGATTTTTTCATGTTGTGTCCAAACTTATACAATATGCGGTTTGTACACAATGAAAGAATGATTCGGGACCGAGTGAGAATTTCGGCAGATTAATATCCCTGGGTTGTGCAAAAGCAACTGTCTGGATATAAGTGCTGCGATGTTTGCCGTAACCTAGGGTGTATTTATAATCAAAAACAGTCCATTCTATGCGGTTTAGTTCTCCTTTTATTATATTGTCTGCCTTGTGTGAATGTCCTAGTGTAAAAAGCTTCATATTTACGAGTGTAGACGGAAGATCTGTGTCTTTTTTTGGGCTGAAAGAGAATCCTATTCTCCCGGCTGATTTTTTTAGTTCTTCTTTTCTCTTTTTTTCATACCAGAAGATAATTGCAACTATAATTATTACGGCGGCAAAAATTAGGTAGACTAAATTATTAATCATCATATTGCTATTATTTTTGCCCGTTGACAAGGACTGTCTGGGTTGGGTATGCGAATTCAATTCCCTCTTTTTCAAACTCTTCCTTAATGGCAAAATTTGCTTCCTGTTGTACATCCATGTATTTGTTGTAGTCTCCTGTGTTTACATAATATACTACTTCATAATTCAGGCTGAAATCACCGTATTCTTTGAAATGAACCCGGTCTAATTCTGCCATCGGAATCTTGTCAAAGACGTCTTTTATTATTTGGTTGATTTTCTTTAATTTTTGTGATGTTGTTTCGTAAACCACGCCGAAGCTGAATGAAATTCTTCTTTTCTTCATCCTTTTGTAGTTGTTGACCCTACTTGTGGTCAAATCCTTGTTTGAGACGATTATTTCCTGCCCTCCGAGGCTCTGTATTCTTGTGGTCTTTATGCCTATTTTTTTTACTGTTCCCATATCTTTTCCGACTATGATAAAGTCGCCTACTTTGAATGGCTTGTCAAAATATATGGAAAAAGAAGCGAAAATGTCGCCCAATACATTTTGCATGGCAAAGGCGATGGCTATTCCTCCTATGCCCAGTCCTGCGATTAAAGTGGAGATATTGTATCCCAGATTGGATAAGATAAAAAGAAGTGCTATTGCCCATAAAATTCCCTTTAAAAGATTGGCTGAAAAATCAATGACGTATTTGTCTTCTTCTTTTTGCTTTGAACTTATCTTTTTTGCACCATAGTCAATAATGTTCTGGAGGCATATTATTGTGTAATATGTAACGATAATGAAGAGGATGTAATTCATGGCTGTCTGGAAATAATCCTGGATTTTTACAAATAGAAGAGAAATATATAGTGAGAGAAATATGTAAAAAGGCCATCCTATGCTGTCTATAATTTTTATCGGAAGGTCGTCGAGTTCTGTTTTTGTTGCAGCAGATGCTTTTTTGAGCCTGTTTAGTATAACAAATTTAAATACTCTCGAGAGGATAATCAAGACTATAAATACTTCTAAAGCGACTAAATACTCTTGCGGGTAATTATTGCCAGAAATATAAGACAAATTTTCTTCAATGTTAAATGCCATATTATAATCTAATATTCATATATTTATAGTTGTGGGTTGAATTTATTTTTGTTATTCTTTTTTTCTTTTCACAACAATTTCTATATGAATGCGGTATTGATAAGGTGCTGCATTGCCGCATTTTCTTATGTTTTTGAATGAGCAATTTAGATTTTTATCTTTTATTTTTTCACTTAGCATTTTTCTTGTCTCTTTGACTTCATCTGTGTCCTTGTCGATTTTGCAAAAGCAGTAATAGTCGATTAGTCCTTTTTTTTTATTGTCCAGGTCAAGATAATCAAACATTAAATCAATAAACTTGTGATTGATTTTTGGGGCAGGCATTAGGATGCGGTTGTATTTATGCTTTTCTTTTGAAAGGAATTCTGCGATGCCGTCGCAGTGAAAGTTGATTTTGTCTTCCTGTTTGTTTTTTTTTATATTTGCAAGTGAGTATTTTTTGCAGTAGGGGTTTTTTTCAACAGCGGTTATCCGGACTTCCTTGTTTTTTGCAATCACTATTGGAAATGGGCATACTCCTGCAAATGCGCAGAGGATTTTTTCTCCTTTTTGAACAGATTCTGCAAGGACTCTTCTTTCATTGCCTAGTTTTGTTGAAAAATAGGTTTTTGCTATGTCGAAGTCGAAAGCGCAGTTGTTTTCCCGGTAGGTGCAGACTGTGTCTTTGCCTGAAATCACTTCATAGCCTCCTGTCCTGAATTCGCCCTCCAGTTTGTCTTTTTTTATAAGAATTGTTTTGATGCTCCTGTTTGTTTCTTCTAGGGCATCTGCAATTGTTTTTTTTATCTCTTTGGCATTTTTCTGCTTTAATAATTTCTGGTGCTCAAAATTGCTCATGTCTACAATAGCAACGCTACCAAACAACTCGTAAGCGCGAGGGATAAGTTTTTCCTCTATTTTTATGTTTTGGTCTGAAAACTTTTGCTTCAGGATATTCTTGAGTGTCTTCTTTTCTTTCATATCCATATTAGAAAAAAAATATTAAAAAACAAAAAAATACTTAAAAATCATGTAAATCAAGATTTTTAAGGAAAGTAATAAAGTGTTTGCGGTAAATTCGTACTTTATTTACGTAAATTATTTAGATTCATTTTAAAGAATCAGTATTTCCTGTGTTTGCTGAAACATTCTCTGCAATATACTGGTTTGCCTTCTGTTGGTTTAAATGGAACTTCGCATTCATTTCCACAGTCTGCACATTTTGCTTTGTGCATTTCTCTTGGTCCATTATTGAAATTCCTTTTGTCGTTTCCGCCTCTGTTATCATATCCCATACTATTCACCCCTTTTTCTACTTACCTGACATAGACTGATGCTATCGAATAAGCATCATCCTTGATGTCGATAAGATTATAGGAAGGACATGTTTTTTAAGCTTTGTGTGTTTTATGCGAAATTATGGCTAAAATACGCTAAAAAAACTAATATCTATGAATCCTGAAATATATATACTCAAACACAACTGTTTTTTCGAATCACTTGTGTTTTCCTAGTATATCACGCCACACAATTGTATTGCTTTTGTGCCGTGATATAGTATTGCAATCAGTATCGGCTGATGGATTAGGTAAATCAATAAAGAATTCCTGCCCAGAACGCAAAATAATTTTATAAAATACTTATTGGAAATATCTGGTATTTTGAATTTTCGTATGTAAGATGAATAAAAGGAATTTCCAAGAAATATGCCTATCAATATCAATCCAAACCATGGAAAGATAGGAAAGTAATCGACAGTGCACATATGTTGTGGTAAAAGCCCCATCCACATCAGCCACGAAAAATCAAAAGTCATGTTTTTGAAGTAATTTCCGATGCAGATAAAAATAATGCCTGCTGTGAGATTGAAATATCGTAATTTTAGAAATGGATATGCAAGAATGATTGACAGACCAATAAAATGCAGGATTCCGAATTTTACAAAACATCCTCTTAGAAAAATCCATGTGATTAGCGTAATAATCAATCCCCATGAGAATATCTTTAACCCCCTTTTTAGGTATTTGGAGAATAAGTTATTTGTTTTTTGCATTTTTTTCGCCCTTGAATAGCTCAATGTCAGTGATATGCCGACAAGAAGGATAAATGTTACAGAAGCGGCTCTTGCAAGATATAGTCCTAAGCCGGAATGTAGATTAAAGCCGTATCTGCCAAAATAGTTTATATCATAAATTGCGTGGAATATAATCATCAGGACTATTGCGATTCCCCGCAAAAAATCAATTTCCCAGAATCTTTTTATTGGCTTTTTTTCCATTGAATGATAGTTGTCGGGAAAGAATAAATATATTGGTGTTGGAAGTAATAATAGATTAATAATAAGGAGGTGATGAGCATGATAGTAGGTGGTACTTGAAAATAGGTACTTGTAAAAGTGATGGATTTTATTGGGCATCTCCTAAATAAGAATCTCCCTTGATGAAATTCATCTTCAGGACAATCATCTTGAATTCTTTGCTGGAATCGTTTCTGAATCCATGTTCTTCGTTTTTTTCTATGTAAATTACATCGCCAGGATTGACTTTGAATTCTTTGTTTTCAACAATCATGACGGCACTATTTTCTGTAATATAAAAAATTTCATCTGTGTGTTTGTGTTTGTGTGGAGGGACTATGCCTTTTGGCTCAATAATTATGTCTTCTATGAGATTTACTTTTTCCTTTAGATTTTCAAGCAATATTCTTTTTTTGTAACTATTGCCACAAATCCATTGTTTGTTTTTTATGTGGTTCATGTAATTATGGGTTTTATATGTTTAAAATGATTGGTGTTTGGTCGGGTTTAGATTAGGTTGTAGGTCTATAATCCATATAGACGAACTCAACCGCCCAATTAGATTGATTGTAAAACTCAAATGATTTTTTATTGACAATTCTGCAAAAATCTATTCTTTACTCAACAACCTTTACTTCTACAAAATTATCCGGCTCTTTCCCTGACATAAGAGCAACTGTGATTATCACAATATCTTTTGGTTTTATGTGCTTTTCTTCCTTTAATACTGTGATACTCTCTTCTATAAGTTCGCCAGGTGTCTTATTTTTGATATCTATGCTATAAGAAAATGCGCCGAAATGGAGTTTTGTTTCGTCCTGTATTTTTTCCAGGGGAGAAAAAACAAAAATGGGTTTTTTCAGTTTGTAGCGGCAGATAAGTCCTGCTGTTTTTCCCGTGACAGTCAGTGCAATAATTGCCTTTGCATTTAACTTTTCCGCACACAAAGCGACAGAATTGCTTACGATATGCTTTGCAGTGACTGGTTTTTCATCCTTGTATTTATCCATACGGCAATGCATTGTCCTTTCTGTCTCAACACACAGCCGATCAAGCACATTGAGTGATTCAAGAGGATACTTGCCTTTTGCTGTCTCTCCAGAAAGCATTACTGCATCTGCTCCTTCGTATACTGCAGTTGCAACGTCGCTGGCTTCAGCTCTGGTGGGGCGCGGGTTTTCAATCATTGAATTAAGCATGTGCGTCGCCACAATCACAGACTTGCCTGCCTTGTTGCATTTCTTGATTATCTGTCCCTGGACCATAGGTACGCGTTCAAATGGTATTTCCACGCCCAAGTCCCCTCTTGCAACCATAATGCCGTCAGATACTTCCAGAATCTCGTCAAAATTATCGACTGCCTTTTGATGCTCTATTTTTGAAATAATCTGGATATCCTCGTTTTTCTTTTTCAGGTAATTTCTTAGTTCAATGACATCCTCTTTTGTCTTTACAAATGAGACAGCAATGAAATCAATATTGTGTATTATGCCAAAATCAATATCCTCTATGTCTTTTTCTGTCAGGGAAGGCATCTTTACATCAATATTTGGAAGATTCACAGTCTTGTTGCTGCCCAAAACTCCTGAATTAAGCACTTTGCAGACAATTTCATCGCCCTTGATATCCTTTACTTTAAATTCAATTAGACCATCGTCCACGAGAAGACGGTCATTTTTTTTGATGTATTTGGCTAATTCTTTATAATTGATTGTTGTGCCGAACTCTTCGTCGTATTTGTCTTTAACAGAAAAAGTAAATATGTCTCCTGCTTTAAGGCTGATTTCTTCTTTTAGTTTTCCTGTGCGTATCTCGGGACCCTGGGTATCTAAAAGAAGAGCCGGCTTTCTTTTGACAAGTTTTTTTACTTCATTTATATATTTGATTATTTTCCTATGGCTGTCATGATCCCCGTGCGAAAAATTCAGCCGGACTGCATCAAAACCAATATCTGCCATCTGCTTCAATATCTTCATGTCTGAGGAAGCAGGACCGATAGTGCAGATTATTTTTGTTTTTCTCATATAAGGATAAACATAGAACAAACATTTATATAATTTAAATATTGCCAATGATTTTAAAGATTTCTATTATTATTCTATTGTTTGAGGGGTCGGTGGTCTAGTTGGCTATGACGTCGCCCTTACAAGGCG
>JAGLPV010000032.1 GCA_023137195.1 Candidatus Aenigmatarchaeota archaeon
ATTGATGCATTCCCTTGCATATCTCACAAGCAATTTGCCCTGTTCAAGCGTAAGCATAGATATAAATTGTTAAAAAAGATATAAAAGCATTTAAAGTTGTCGAAAGAAAATATTTTATTCAATTCTATCGTGGGTCGGTAGTCTAGGGGTTATGACGTCGCCCTTACAAGGCGAAGGTCGGGAGTTCAAATCTCCCTCGACCCATTAAAAAGGAGTGAACAATGAAAGTTTCCTTACGGTGAGACTACTTTCAATGTTATAACCAAAGTTTTAACGAAAAGTACACCTTTGTTTATAACAAAGGAATTTGCCCGATAAGAGCAAATTCCGCAGTGAACCCTTTATACTATAGAAAAGCGCGGTAACTTCGTAATCCCAGCGATTTTCATGGTGTTTTTTCTGCACATGATTTTATATGACTGTAGAAAAAAGTCGTAAGCGTAAAAACCGCAGTGAACCTTTCCTTAATCTTCACACGCTTACGCTTTTACCCCAAACACAACTTTAAATTTCATCATCAACAACCAAATTACCCTATTTGTTTTTTTACTCGAACATCAATTAGAAATATTTAATAATCTATTTTTTATATAATATAATAATATGAAATCAAAAAAATATTTCCTGTCTTTTTTAATCATTTTAGTATTTGGATATTTTATATGGGCAAGCCCGACTATAATATTCGTCGACCCAACACCCTCGAATAATAATCATACATCCCACAACTGGGTATACATAAATATCACCTCTGGTGAAGACCTGAATCTGTCTTTGGTAGAATGGGGCAATTCTTCAGGATTTACTAATATTTCAATGAGTAATTCTTCAACAACAAACTGGTATGTAAATATAACCGATTTGTCAGATTATGCATATAATTACACTATTTTTGCTCAAAATGCATCAGGGAGTTGGAATCAAAGTTATATAAGATACATCGCGGTTGATGCAGTTTCACCATATTATATAGATGGTTGTACAATCCTTAACAAATCCAACTCAAAATATTATCTTACTACAGACATCATAAATGCAACAACTTCAAATTATGGTTGTCTTGATTTTGAAGATGGTTATAATATTACTCTTGACTGCCAGAACCATATTGTTGACGGCATCCAGGCAGATGGTACTGCTGGAATTTCTATAGTCCGTTTTGTTTCCGAGACTACAAACAACACTGTAAATAACTGTTACTTATCTGATTGGAAAGATTATAATATTTATATATCCCTGTCTAATGGAAATAGTTTCAATAACATCACATCAACATCTGCAAGGATAGTTGGTATTATGATGAGCGGATCGGATTACAACAACTTTACAAATGTAATTTCTTCATATACTGATATCCAAAGCGGTATTTATGTTGCATCTTCTGATTTCAACCGGTTCGTAAATGTTACAGCTAACTCAAATCCTGTAGGGGGTGTTCAATTAGGTGCTAGTGCAGTCTCAAATGTTTTCATAAACAGCACTTTCAACTCTAATGGTTATCATGGCATATATCCATCTTATTCTGATTCAAATAATTTTACAGGCTGCACAGCGAACTATAATGTCCAATATGGTGCTTATTTATCTCGTGATTCAGACAATAACATCATAAGAGATTCCACTTTCACAGGAAACCTACTTGGGGGTCTATATTTTGACGAGCTTAGCGGTGATGATCCTGAAAATAATCTGATATATAACAATTTTTTCAATAATTCCGGAACCTATGGAAATATCCGTGTAGACAATAATATAATAAATGATAATTACATGAATACTACTAAAAAAATAGATGTCAATATATACAATTCTCTAAATCCGTATATCGGTGGAAATTATTATACAAATTCGACTGGTGATGATTTTTCAGATATTTGTGTTGATAGTGATTATGATGGTTTCTGTGATATAATCTATAATCACACTGTAGGATCTTCTGTTGTTATCGACTATCTTCCTTTGAGTGATGAATACATAGAAGGCTGGCCTTCTCCAACAATAACAATCCAGTCCCCACTTAATCAAACATACAACACAAGCATAATCTGGTTCAACGTAACCCTAAACGAGCCAGGATCCTGGTGTGGTTATTCTTTGGATGGTACCTCAAACAAGACAATGACAAATTCTTCCGGGAACTGGAACGCACAAAATAGTTCTATGACTAAAGGTTCCCATAATGTAATATTCTATTGCAATGATACAGCAGGCAACATGAATAAGACAACATCCAGATACTTTGTAGTTAATGCAAGTGGACCTTTAATTTCAATAAATTCTCCAACTGCACAATCATATTCAACAAATATTATTAATTTGAACATTTCAATTACTGAACCCACTCTTGGATATACATGGTTCAACATAAATGATGGCTTCAATGATACACTATACAGATATATGTACCCTTTCTTTAGAGACAGTCATACAGAATCTGAAAATAATTGGTCTGAAGAATATGGAAATGGAGAAGTAATAATAAATCATATGGCAGATACGTCTGAAAGATGGTATGGAAATTCAAGCATAGCTTCCGGATTTATAGATAAGGGTGCTCATTCAGCTCCTTCTATATTTGAAAAAGATTCCATCTGGTATTGTATCACTGGTGATGCAGAGGGAAGAATTTTTGGTTATCAGTTAAATCAAACAAATTCTAAGTGGTATGAGAACGCAAGTATAGTTGCAGGACTTTCGGATATCGGAGATGACTCCACTCCTAATGTTTTTCAAAAGAACTCTACATGGTATTTAATTATGGGTGAAAAATGGGGTGCCCATTATGGCTATAACTGGACTGGCTCAACGTGGCAAAGTGATTCGTGTATAGTATCCGGATTAATAGATAAGGGTGGTTATTCGACACCAACAGTATATGAAAAAGATTCTAAATGGTATCTCATTTCAGGAGAGGTGGATGGTTTGTTTTATGGTTACCAATGGAATGAAACGAATTCAAGCTGGTATGAAAATACAAGTATAGTATCTGGACTTGTAGATGTTGGCTCATTATCGTCACCAGTGGTATTTGAAAAAGACTCTGAATGGTATATGATTGCCGGTGAGAGTCATACAACATATAATGGTTACCAATGGAATGAAACGAATTCAAGCTGGTATGAAAATACAGGCATAATTTCAGGTATTGTCAGTAGTGGCTATTCAAAGCCCTCTGTTTATCTGAAAGATTCTATCCATTATTTAATTCACGGAGTGATTTATGGTGGTCATTATGGTTTTCAATGGAATGTTCCAAATGATGAGATAACTCCTGTTGTGGGGGATTATTTTATAGGATTAAATAGAACCGGCTTAGGCACAATGGATTTAGTATATCACAAGTCTTATGATTTAAACTTAAATGCATCAAATTCAGAATTTATTGAATTTTGGTGGTATTCCACTGATGTTAGTGGGGATGATTATGGTGATGATTATATTTTACAAATATTCCTTTATACAACAAATAGTAGTAACTATTATAGAGAATCAAACAATATAGGAGAAGATAACAATAATCCGAGAACTTGGAATCTTGCTCGTATAAACATATCTGCAATGACTACGACGGGAAGTCCATCTTTGGAAGATATAGATAGAATTGACTTTAACATAAATCCCGAAATAGGTATGCTTACTGTTGGTTCTAAATTTGTTATAGATAATTTAAGATTTGTCGGAGTGCACAATCATTCTGAATTTAATTTAAATCTAAGTCTTGCAGATGACACTTACAACATTTCAGTTTATTCTAATGATACATTAGGCAATATGAACTCGGAGTCTATAACATTTAAAGTTGATACAATAATGCATATAATATCAATCCTGTCTCCGACAAACCAAACCACTCTACCAGCAGGAACAACCCAAGCAACAATAAGCATAACAACAGATGAAAACGCCACATGCAGGTATTCTCCAAACGCATCTTTCAATTACTTAAATGGCACTAATTTTACGACAACAGGAGAGATGAATCATTCCTTTATCTATTCGGGATTATCTGATGGAAATTCCTATAATTTATATTACAAGTGCAATGACACTGCCGGAAATATAAACAACCACTCGACACATCATTATTTCGCTGTGGCTTCTGCCAGCAGCAGTTCCTCTTCTTCATCGAGTGGAGGAAGTTCTTCGTCTTCTTCATCAGGTGGTGTTGTAATTCCTCCAAAAGAATGTACTGTTGATAACAATTGTTCATCAGACAAATATTGCCTGAAAGAGAAGTGTGTCCAAGTTAAATGCAAATGCGGAGTAATAGCAGCTCATAAATGTCTGGAATACGAATGTTGTTCAGATGATGATTGTGGAAACGAAGAAATATGCCAAGACAATATATGCACATCCGGTATTGAAAATGAAACAGCAAACGAGTCAATGACAAGTTCCGATATAAAGGCGGAAGTATTGAACTTAATCGAAGAAACACAAGAAGCAATGAACGACGTAGAGAAATTATTAAACGATGTAGATGAAACAGGAAACATGACTCTTATAAAGGGAAAACTTGCAGAAGCGATTATATTGTACGAGAAAGAAAAATATGAAGAGTCAAAAGAAGTGCTATTTGAAGCAAGAGAGTTGATTAATAATGCGCAGCTATTGGCGGAAAAAATGCAGAGAAACAGAATGGACTTCTATTTACTGTTTTGTAGTGCAAGTATTGCTTTTATTTTTATTATTATAATGATTATCAAGAAAAAAATATCCGGTAAAAAATATAACGACGGTCTACTTGCCGACTTCTTTGGATTAAATAAACAAAATGAAGAATAGAATTGAGATGTTTTTGACTTTTATAAAAGAAGAACAGATTAGTTTGCAATACTTTAAATAATTTTACTCGAAATCATAACATGCCCTTAGCAGTAACCCACGTAATATTAACAATAATTATAGTTGACCTATATAGGGATTATTTTTTGAAAAACAAAGAACATTTCACTCTCCATACTGTTATGATTGCAGGCATAGGCGGTATTCTCCCGGACATAGACATTCCCCTTAGCAAACTCCTCGCCGTGTTTAATTACTTTCCCGGTTGGCTCCAGCATGGAGGCATAACCCACACAATTTTCTTCGGCATAATCTTCTTAATCCCTGCCCTTTACTTCTGGAAAAAACAAGACAAGACAAAAGCAACCTATTTTTTCGCAATAACATTCGGGATTCTGTTCCACATATTCCTTGACTTCCTTTTGGGCGGCGGAAGATGGGAAGGAATAATGTTTTTCTGGCCAATCCTGGATCAGTCTTATAAAATCCATTTATTGCAGAATTTCGGCAGGGATATTTTCCTGTCTCTTGATGCAGTAATCCTTCTATTGTGGCTTTATCACGAGGAAGTGAAACATAAAATCAGTGATTTTATATAAATGTTTTTAAACAATTCCTCATTAACAGATTATGGTAAAATGCTCTTTTTGTGACTCAAAGGCGATACTTGTGCGAAAATATGAAGGAATTGCCCTTTGCCAAAAACATTTCCTCCGTTCAGTTGAAAAAAAAATAAGAAAAACCATTCGCGTAAATAAACTGATAAAAAGAGGGGATGTGATTGCCCTTGGGCTGTCAGGCGGCAAGGATTCGAGTTTGCTTTGCTGGTTTTTGTCAACCATACGAAAAAGATACAGCATAAATATTGTTGCAATAACAGTAGACGAGGGTATTGGAAAATACAGAGAAAAAAACATAAAATGCGCAAAAGAACTCGCCAAAAAATATGGAATAGAACATCATGTTTTTTCTTTTAAAGAAGAGGTCGGGTTGAGACTTGAAGAGATAATGAAAAATAAAGCAATAATTGAACAATGTATGAGTGCGTGTTCTGTCTGCTCTGTATTGCGGAGATATATATTAAATAAAAAAGCAAGAGAACTTGGGGCAAATAAGCTTGCAATTGCTCATAATCTGGATGATGAGAGCCAGAGTATTTTTATAAGCTATATCCGCGGAGATATACCTCGTGCTTTGCGCCTCGGACCGATTTCACCTGAAAACGATAAATCAAAATTCATAAGAAGGATTAAGCCCCTTCTGGATATTCCTGAAAAAGAGACAGCTCTTTTTTCCATGCTAAAAAATTTTAAACTGGTTTCCGGCGAGTGTCCGAATGCAAAATTTAGTTTCCGGTGGAAAGTCAGGGATATTATCCTGGGATTGGAACAGACTTCTCCGGGGACAAGATATTCGATAATAAAGAATTTTGAAAAAATAAGAGGGGTTTTGATTAAGGCACAGAAGAGCAAAACCAAACCATTGGTGTGCAAAATGTGCGGGGAGCCAACAAGCAAGGAGTATTGCAAATATTGCCAGATTATAAAATTAATAGGGAATTAACCATAGCTTTTTATAATTAATTAATAGGCAATAATTAAGCGATTTTATTATGGCAGCAATAGAAACATACAAAAGAGGATATCATTCTACAGGGCGAGGACATCAGTCTACAGTAGTCTGTGGTTTCTGCGGAAAAATAGTTCCAAGATACAAATGTTTTATTGTATTTCGTGGATTCAGTATGGAAGCTGCAATAGTAAAAGAAATAGGCTCAAAAAATATCATCTCTAACAGGACAAAGGTTTATGTTTGTCCTGCATGTGCACGTAGTAGAGGAATAGTCCAGAAGAAAAATGAAGAAGGACTAAAGGTAAGCAAAAGGAGAAGGAGAAAATAAACTTTTTTGTAGTAATTATCCAAATCTATATATAAATTAACATATTATAGACTATATGAAATGCATATTTACTTTAATTATCATATTGATTTTATTTCCATCGTTTGTTTTTTCTTTAAATCAGACAAATGCGGATAATGAGACATTGAATCAATCTTTGACCATATCTCCCTTAGACATATCTCTGTCTGATTTGAAAATCGCTTATGAAAATGATATTGTCATGATAACTATTTTTATTGAGAACGAGAACGAAGATTATGTTACAGTAAGCCCGGATATTGTATTTAAAAAAAAAAACTCTCTGTCTAATATCCGCATGGAGGAGACTTATGAATACATTCTCGTGCCAAAAAAAACAACGCATGTTATTTTGAAATTCAAGAGCAATGTATTCTCGGACGGAATATATGATGTTGAACTCAAATTAAAGGCAGAAGAAGAGATGATTACTGAAAAAGAATACATTCTGAGAGTCAACGGCACATACTTTATTTTGTCTGATAAAACAGATGATGATGAGAAAAACACATCAACATCTGATTCTCTTTTTGCCAAAGCAGGATATTTTTTAGACAATTACGGGATTTATTTAATTGCAGTATTATTGATTGCTTTTGCCGGCAAATACATGAAGAGATTGAATTATGGCAGAGTTAAAAACATTATTCCAAAAAACATAAAAAGGACTAAAATGACATCTTTGCCTCAAAGACAAGAGCCGGTTGATGTTATGCAAGAGCCGGTGCCAAAGAAAACCAGGACTGATTTTTCATCAAACAAGGCAAGGCGACAGATGCATGAACTGGATGAGTTGAAGTTAAAGGGATGGATTGATGAGAAAAAATACATTTCGCTGAGAAAGAAAATACTCTCTGTTGCAGATGTTAAAGGAACAATGCATGTGGGGGCAAAAAACAATGAAGAAACTCCCGGCAGGGAGAGTGGTGTTAAAATAGACAAACCATCCAACCCGGAGACATTAGGGCATTAAAGAGACAATTATGAAACTAAATTTTTTAGATATGTTTAAGCCATATAAAAAAGATATAATAATATCTTTATTGCTTATTTTTTTGTTTGAAGCGATTAATTTGGTCAATCCTTTGATTTTCAAGGAGCTCATTGATTTGCTTATTTTGTTTGACAATACTAAATTAAACAAGATGATTCTGCTTGCAGGAGTAATGTTTGGAATACATGTGACGGCATCTATTTTTTATTACTTTGAATCAAAATACATCTTTAAATCAATCTATAAGATTGAAAAGGAGATAAAGGAAAAAGTCCACAGGAAACTCCTGACGCTTCCTATTTCTTATCATGAAAAGAGGAATATCGGCGGCGAGATATCAAAAATTCAAAGAGGGATGGACAGGATGATAGAGTTGTTCTATTCTATGCTTTTTGACTTTTTTCCTGTCTGTTTCAAGATAATTGTATCTACTATAATATTGTTGTCTGTCAATTTAAAGTTGGCAGCTATTTTTGTTTTTTTCATTCCCCTGTTTGTATTTATCAGCTATCAGCATGACAGGAAATTGCAGCCCCTGCGGAAAAAAATCAATACAATGGATGAGGAGACTTATGCAAAAATGGGAGAGAATGTTGAAAACATAAGGACTGTACAGTCGTTTTCACAGGAGAACAGGGAAATAGAAGAGTTTGAGATTATGCAGAGGTCCTTATTTGAGACAGCGAAATTTCGCATAAATCTGTTCTTAAAGCACAATTTCTTCAGGAATATGATATTGAATTTCGGGAGGATTTTCTGTCTTGCTTATGGATTGTATTTGGCTCATCTTGGGCAAATCAGCCCTGGCAGTTTTGTGATGTTTTTGACAATTTCAGAGACCGTGTATTTGTCTTTGTACCATTTTTCCCGTTCAATCAACAACATCAGCGATAATGCAGAATCAGTCCGGAGGATAAACGCGCTCCTGAAAGAAGATATGAAGATAAAGCAGATTGCCCGACCTATTAAAAGAAAATTGGATGGTATGGTGGATTTTAGGGATGTGTCTTTTTCTTATTCTTCCAAAAGTCCTGTTTTGAAAGACATTAGTTTTGTAGCTGAAAAGGGCAAGACTTTGGCGATTGTAGGTCCTTCGGGAGGGGGAAAATCAACAATAATCAAATTATTGTATCGTCATTTTGATGCAGGCAAAGGCAAAATTCTTGTTGACGGGATAGATATAACCTATTATAATCTTGTCAATTTCCGGTGGCAGATGGCAATTGTTCCACAGGAAGTAGAATTGTTTAATACAACAATAAAGAATAATATTTCTTATTCAA
Source organism: Candidatus Aenigmatarchaeota archaeon (assembly GCA_023137195.1). Taxonomy (GTDB): domain Archaea; phylum EX4484-52; class EX4484-52; order EX4484-52; family EX4484-52; genus EX4484-52. Next base: position 8,984 of record JAGLPV010000032.1, read on the forward strand.
AGCCGATGGTAAGCGATGAGCAAATCATAGATGCCGCAAAGATGAGTCATGTCCACGAATTTGTAAAAAACATGCCTAAAGGATATGACACTCTTGTGGGTGAAAAAGGGCTGAAATTATCCGGCGGTCAGAGGCAGAGAATCGGCATTGCAAGAGCCCTGATAGTTGAGCCTGCGATACTTGTATTTGATGAGGCGACCAGTTCATTGGATAGTGTCTCTGAAAAAGCGATTCAAAGAGCAATAAAAGATATTTCCGGCAAATGCACAATGATAATTATAGCCCATCGCCTGAGCACAATAAAAAATGCAGATAAGATAATTGTTATCGATGACGGGAGAATAGTTGAAGAAGGCAATCATAAAACACTGTCTGCAAAAAAAGACAGCCTTTACAATAAATTATATAAAGGGTAGGAGCATAATTAATTTGGAGGGAATATGTATAAAATTAAATTAAATACAGGAGCAAAGCAGGAATTAATCAATGTAACGGAGAGGGTTGAGCGAATTGTCTCTTCGTCAGGCACGAAAGAGGGTTTGTGTTGCGTGTATGTCCCGCATACAACAGCAGGACTGATAATCAATGAAAGCGCAGACCCTTCTGTTGCAGAGGACATCCTGTATTGTCTGTCAAAACTCGTAAAGGAAGATTCTGCATTCCGTCACGCAGAAGGGAATTCAACTGCACATATTAAATCCACTCTTGTGGGACCATCAAAACAGGTATTTGTCCGGGACAATAAACTGGTGCTGGGGACATGGCAGGGTATTTTTTTTGCAGAATTTGACGGTCCAAGGAATAGTAGGGAGATTTGGGTGGATGTGAGATAAGTCTCACCAAAATAGAATTTATGTATTTGTTTAGCTAATGTATTGTAGCGAATAGTGAAAATCCACAGAACTGTTGAAATCCACAAGATTCTTGGCGATAACACAAGATAACCCAGTTTGAATTTATCTTCAAATCTCGTCTAATCTGTGTTAATCTGTGGATAAACTCAATTTCCTCTAAGTTCTATGAATTAATCGTGTGGTTTTCTAAACAAGTACGAATTTATCTTAATTTCTCAATATTTCTTTCACAGTATCCTCAAGAGCTATTATTTTAGGATAATATGTAGCTAAATCCAATTCTTTTGATTCCTGTCCACATAATGTTCCGACATTCACCAGGCAATATCTTTGCTCTGCTATCCATTGACCATTTACTGGGTCCGAGGTACATTCGACTTCATTAGCATCATGCTCTTCATCATTTTCTACGCCAATCCTGCCAGGGATAATTGTTTCATTTAATATCCTGTTTAGTTCGTAAATTAGCTCTAGTTTTTCAAAATCTTCTATTGTTTTGTCTGTTTTTCTTAAGATTTCTTCTGCCTTCTGCTGTGCTGTCGAAATATCTGAAACAAGTGTGTTTATTTGAGAGATATTTTCTGACACATCATCAGTTGGTATTTCAACACAGAATCTTTTGGAATTAGGTGCATTTATATAATACTGAGTACAGTTGGTGTCTGTGTAATCCACCCAGTTAAGCCATTCAGCTCGTTTGCCGAGTGCATTTGTTGCAAGACCGTATTTATTCCCAATAAATATTATGTGTTCTGGTTTTGTTGCTTTTCCTGCGGGCACTATATTTACTATTATGTTTGTAGGTATAATATTGAATATGGTGTAGCTCTCTATTGTGGATAAATTTTCAACATCAAAACCATCTTTATGTCCGCTGCTCCAATGGTCGCAGTCAAAAAGAGAGTATTTATAAGTTTTATTTGACAGAAAATAGGCGTGGTAGGTATATTCAACCATCCCTTCTACTTTTTCTTTTAAATCTCTTGTTGTTTCTAATGGTATATTTATAGTTTCTGTTTCGCTTTTCTTTAGTCTTGCGTATTGGTCTATGGCTGAAGAAATCAATGCAGCATCATCAAGGAATTCATTGTCTATGCCTGAAAGGGAGGCTGCATCTGTATCTGCACGGGAAGCAAGATATGTTGCGATAGTTCCAATTTGTTTTAATTTATCCATATCTATTTTCAAATCTGATTCGATTTCAGGTCCATCCAACCCGGAATTGTAATCAAAGCAGTGTTTTTTATCATCCCACCAGTCTAGGTCTTTTATCCAGTCCTTTGCATTTTTTATATAGCCTCCGTCGCAGAGATAATAATAATCTCTTTGCTTATCACAGCTAAGCAGTTCGTATTTGTCTTCGTATGTTACTGCCTGTGGACATTGTTTGAATTCCCTTGCATCGGCAGACATTGAATTTATTACACTGAACTGTGTTGTTGATTTAAGAGCATAGCTGTAGTCTATATGTGCTTTAAATGTATATTCTGCCAGGTCTATCACTTTGCTTACTGCCTCTGGCTTCAGTTGTATGGGACAGGAATAAACATTGCCTATTTCTGTCGAGAAACATCTCTGGCTTGTCCCGTGTAGTTCAACCCAGCATTTCTGGTAGTCCTCTTCTTGTTCGCAGTTTGAAAAAGAGCACCCCTGCTGACCTGTAGCATCATATGTAAATATATTGAAGTCTAATGGTATGTAAACAAGAAAATTATTCATCCTGACCGTTCCTGTATCTAAATTTAATGGGGTGATTACAAATGTAAATTTGTTGTCAGAAGATATTGGCATAGGGGTCATTGTTTTCATTGACACAGAGATTGGACCTGAAGCAGAAGTTGTTTCCATATTCTCTCTTTTTAATTTTCCTTCTTTTATGAGTTCATCGTATTTGGCTTTACTTGCAAATTTCATAGTCCCCAGAGTATCCATGTGATAATCGTACACTGCTTTTGAAATTACGGTAAACCCTCCTGTGCAGGAAGCAGGAGTCCTTATATTGAACTCAATATTGACCGGTTGTTTTGGAGCAATTTTGTCTATTGTTGATGCCCCGGACAGGCTTACTCTTGCGATATTCATTGGATTGTACCATCCCTCTTCTTCACCGAAAATACCTGACCATAAGTCTTTTAGTCCAGGTATTCTATGTTTCTGGTTTGGAATATAAACAGATATTCTTACATTTTCCGCTGCCTTTTCTCCATCATTTTCCAGGATGATGGAGCCACCCCCGGAATCCCCGGAATAATAAGTTGTGAGGTATGTTTTCATCTCTTTTATTTTTAATGCCTTGGAAGAGACATCTTCTGACTTGTCTGTGCCTTCTTTAAAGAAATAATCCTGATACCATTTCATTGGATCGGTTAATAAAAGCATTGTGCCGTTGAGTCCTTTTTTGATTGGATCTAAAAACGGCATTAATTCATTGGAACCCTGGTTTACTTTCATATCTGTGAGGAATGTTATCTGAGAGAATATTGGGAAGATTACGAAAGCTATGGTTAAAAAGACGAAAATGTTTGAGAAAAAAGCCGCTACTCGTCTCCATATAACGCCCTTCTCATCAAAAAGAGAAGTTAAAATCGCTTGGGAAAATATTAGTGTGAAAACAAAAACAGTTACTGCAAAAAGAAACCATACTGGGTTAGTTAAAAATTGTAGACCTATAATTTTAATAAATATAAATGCGGTAATGGAAAAACTAATGCCTCCAGATGGTTTAGAAACAACCATTTTTGATATAATCCATCCTAAAACACCAAATCCAAGAGAGAGCATAAAAGACAATCTTGCAAACTGCCAGAAATAAATAGTATACATTAAAAAGAAAACTAATGGTATGGTATGGTCGTGTTCTACAACAGAAGCTACTTTATTGCCCAATACTTCATGTTTTTGCATCAATACATTAATTTTATCTTCCTGTCTTTGAGCAAAACGTTTCAACTTGTTTTTCACGCCTGTCCTTGCGATATGTTTTTCTGCATATTCTTTGTGATTTTCTTCACTTTTAAGAATTTTATCGATAGCTGCTTGTTTTTCTTCATCACTAAGGTGAGAAGATTCAGATATTTTTTTGATTTTTTCTTTAATTTTTTTCGCTCCGATTGTTTTTTTACTATATATATTTACTTCCTTATTTTGGATTCTTCTTGCTTGTATTTTTTTCTCATAAGCAATCTGAGGTACTGCTTTTTTCAGCATTTTTTTTAAAACAAGTAAGTCCTTTGGATCTGCATTCCTTACAGGCTCCCAGTCATGGGCACGATAGCTTAATAATTGTTCATAGAGAGCAGACCATCTTTTGACCACATTATGCATTTCTTCCTCGTCTTTTTCCTTCTGTTCCTCTGCATTTCTTTGGTCATCGCCCATAGTTATAGAAATATTTGTTTATTACATTTATATAGTTTTCAAGAAATAAAATAATAAAATATTGATATTATACTACTAAGAATTTGCATTGTTTCGACATAATTTTTTAAGTTGCTTTTTTTCTCTTTTCCTTTTTTCATTATTATCTATTTCTATTCTTTCTTTTTGTTTATATATTTCCTTCAAGCAAACTTCCTCTAAACCTTTTAGACACAAATAATCTTTGTCATGTAAATAAAAATCAATAGTTGTCTTAAACAATCCAATATAGATTTCGTCTTTATCTAAATTTAAACTTTTTAAATTCTGAATGACATTTTTCATGGTTTTTCTGTAAATAAGTATTCGTTGGCGCAATTTTCTTGTTTTAAGAAGTTGTGCTCCATCATTTACCAGCCAGATAATTACAGGAATATATGCAATTGTATTTTCAACAACCCTTTCTTTTTTTCTATCCATCTCGATTTTATTTGTCAAAATCTCTTTCATTGTTTTATATGGCTCGAGTTCAAAAACACTGGCGATATTATTTATGACCATTGTTATTCTTTCTAAACCAAAGCCCCCTGCTATTGGCCTTGGATTCAAATGAAGTAAAAATTTATTGCCATTTAGTTTGTCTTCAAAATTTTTTTGTGGTAGATTTAATTTTAAAGCAACTGTTTTTTTGAAATAGTCTTCTTTTACAAAAACACCAATTTCTATCTTCTTATTCTTTATTTTATAATAAGGTTCTGATCTTACACCGGAAAAATTCTCTCTTGCATTAAGCACAATGCTATCTAGTCCAGATGGATCTACTCTGTCTATTTCACCACATGCAATTAGCTGATTATTTTTTATCCCTTGTTTTTTCCATGCATTTTTTGCTTCTTCATCGGACGGTATATAAATGCCTTCTTTTTGCATTTTTTTAAATTCCATCCCCTGACATGCTTTAGTTACATCAGATTTTAAATTAATTCCTTTCCCATATACTTTTCCACCTTTCCAATATGCAATTTGAAGTTTATTTAAATTCAAACCACATTCTTCAAAAAAAGCAAAATTGTCAGCAATGACTTTTTCTCTAGGATACATATTCCAAGTAAGGTCTAAAAGCATCCAAAAAAACGGAAGATGTGTTTTATCAGGAGTATCAAAATGCCTGAAACATCTTTGACACACAGCATGCCCTTCCTTGTTAAAAGGAGTTTTATTTAATTTTTCATTAAACCAGTTAACGCCTCCGCTAATAGTAAAACAATGAGGAAAAACCGAATCAACCAATTTGTCCGGTTGTCGAATAGACCATCCTCTTTTTTTCATAAATTTCAAATATTTTTTCTTGACTTGAATTGTGTTTATCATATTATTATCTTACAATTATTTAAGAGTAATTTCATACATTATTTTTGTTTTCCGTAATGTTGCCTAAAATCTCTGCTTTTAATTTGCCTCTTTATATTTTCTTTTACCATGCTCCAGTAGTAACTTTATTATATAATAAATAACAGAAAAACATATAAGCGTTAAATACAATGTATCTCCTAAAAAATTAAAAAATAACAAACCTTTTTATCCAAAAGTAGAAAACCGGATTTTATTTCTTCGACACTTTGCCCATTTGCAGTTTTTTGTAATGCTTGATAAATTTGTCTGATTTTTTGATTATCTCTTCAATGAGTTTTTCATCTTTTTTCTTTTTGTTTTTAGGCATAGACAAATATATTGATTAAATATTTAAGCGTTAATCAACCTTTTCCACAGGAGCACATATTTTATTTAAATTCTTCATTTAAGAAAAAATAATTTAGTTTCCTTACCTGTGCCCAAAATAAGCGCAAATATATTCTCCTTTCTTAACTAGATTCACAAATCCAACCCGCTCAAACTGGACAACCCCTTTTTCTTTAACCGCATTTTTCTCCATCCATCCCGAAAAAAGAGTATTCTTCTCATCAAGAAAAGATATTGGCACTGAATCCTTTTCACAGAGCCAGTGTATAATCTGCATGCCTTTTTCTATTTCCCTACCACAATAGGATGCACTAATTAAATCTTTCTCAATTGCCTTTATTTTGACATTAAATAGCCCCTTAAGTCTTATTGTAATATCTTTTTTTTTCGCATTTTCAAGCAATTTCAAATCATCTGAAGTCAAAGAAACAGTTTCATCAAAATTAAGAGTCCTGTCTCCTCTCTTTTGGTCTTCCGGGTGCAAAGGTATTTTCACTGTTTTTATTTTTGGTGCATCTGTAATCTTCATCTTAATTGGATTTTTCACAAAAAAATACCTGTTTTTCTCCTCAACATATTTCTTGTTCATCGCATAAAGAATATCCAAAGATACATTGATGTCGCTTCTCTTCATCCCGTTGCTCATCACAAAGTCCACAACAGAGCGGGAATCTATCCCTCTTTTTGCCAAAGACTTTATGCTGTATGTTCTGGGATCTTCCCACGATACAAGTTTTCCTTCACCAATCAATTCAGATATTTTAGATGTACTCTTCACTCCTTCAATCAAAAACTTTCCGGTAACTATATTTTGAGGCAATTTCCAGCCAAGATAATCATGCAAAAATTTATGCTTTTCTTCCCTGCCTAAAAAATCTATGCCTCTTATAACCTGTGTGACCCCGTCAAGGTGGTCCTGTACGGGAGATGCAAAATCATACAATGGCCATACTCTTGTATCTTTTAAATATGGGTGATTATTGTCTTTTTCCTCTATTATTCGAAAAATGGGAAAATCCCTCATTGCAGGATTCTTGTGCTTTATGTCTGTCTTCAATACAAGCACAGCCTCTCCGCTTTTGTAGCCGGAAAACATTTTATCCCATCTTTCCTTATGGATGGATGATGGTTTATCCCTGCACGGGCATGCGATTTTCTTGTTTTTCAGCTCCCTGAACTTATCCATACATGTGCACACATAAGCATGATTTTTTTCAATAAGTTTTCCTGCCAACTCATAATAAATGTCGAATTTTGTCGACTGCCTGTAAACAAGGTCCGGCTTTATTCCGAGGTAGCTGATGTCTCTTTTTATCCAGTCGTAAGCTTCTTTTAACGGCACTTTTATCCTAGGATCTGTGTCCTCGAAACGCAGAATGTATTTTCCCTTGTATTTCTTCACATAATGCCAGTTAAGAAGAGCAATACGGCAATGCCCTAATGACAGAGGACCGTTCGGGTTCGGGGCAAATCGCATAACTACTTTGCCTTCATGCGCATCTATTAAATCAGGAAATTCTTTTTTTTCTTTTACCTGTTTTTTTTCTATTCTCAGGTTTTTTTCTTCAGCCATTTTTTGCTGTTCTTCAAAAGACAGGTTATTGATATAATCTGCGCATTCGTTCGCTGTTTTGCTTGTGCCTTTAAAATCTTTCCTGCATTCAGGAATACTTGCCATTGCAGAATTTAATACGGCCTTGTTGTTTGCAGTTCCTTTAAATCTCAATGCATTTTCAAGAGCAATCAAAATGATTTTTTCTTTTAGATTAGACATAGTTGATTAAAAGAGAATTATATTTAAATATGTTGAGAATTATGTTTTTTTATCCAAACCAATCAACACAATCTTTTATTGATTTCAAAAAACTTTTCTGGTTCCTGTCTAACTCTTCAATCAATTCTTCTTTAGAGAACCATTTTATTGCTTCAACTTCTTCCTTTTGAATTTTAAAATCTTCTATTTTTCTATCAATTGTTGCCGTGTACCATTGGCAAAAATAATTATACTTTGTCTTAACCCTTGCTTTGTGAGCTTTCTTAAATAGACGCTTCTTTAATCCGAGTTCTTCTTCAGCTTCTTTTTTTATATTAGAGTCGTATGTTTCTCCTTCCTCAACTGTTCCTGCAACGGCAGGTCCCCATTTCCCGGGACTGTGCTTTTTTGAAAAAGATCTTTGAGCTAAAAGACTTTCACCATTGGAATTTTTAATCCATAATGCAGAAACGCGGTAAATCTCTTCTCTGTTTAACTTGATTCTTTCCTTGCAGTTGATTATCCTGTCCTTCTCATCGACAATAATTATTTTTGCATCAACCATAGGATTACTAAAATTTTAAAATTATAAATTTATGGAAGGAAAACGCACCATGGGTCGTATAACAAAAAGACTATTTTCTGGGAGTTGTCTTTTTGTATAATCTGTAAGCAAGAAGAGCAATTATTAAAACAGCAAATATCATTGCCGCCAAGAAAAAAATCGTTTAGAAAAACCAACCAAAACTTAATAATAATATTCCCTCCTTTGTTTCATGAAGAAAAAATACTTTGCAGTCATACCGGGAAGCTTTTGCCCCCCTACAACAGGACACCTAAGCATCGTAAAAGAGGCAAGCGAAATATTTGACAAAGTAAATATTGTCTGTTCCAGAAACAGGTATAAAAAAGATTACTGGTTCAGCCAGGAAGAATGCGCCGCAATGTGGCAGTCTATGGATTTGCCAAAGAATGCAAACGTATACACATTTGGGAAAATAAAAAAAATGTTTTCTCTCCCGTTCAAGGACTTTATTGTAATAAGAGGCATAAGAGACATAAAAAATATGCATGAAGAAAAAAGATCATTGCTGATAAGTCTGGAAGAATTCGGCGTCGATAAGTTTTTCTTTATCTTCGGAAAAGAGAAGCATAAAGACATATCTTCTGCTAAACTCCGGTACATGGCAGAATACATGGACTTAATTGGCATGAAAGAGAAAACAAGCCCTCTTGTGATTTCATACCTGCTTGAAAAAGCTTTGAACATCAAAAAACTCTTTATCGTTTCCGGCAAGACGGGTTCGGGAAAAACAAGGATTATAAATGAACTGTCAAAAAAACATCCGGTTGAATACATTGATGTAGATGAATTGGTAAGGGAATTGCATCCTATTGTCAAAGAACATTTCAATGCAGATGATGTATTGTCTTTGGTAAAATCCAGACCGGATGAAGTAGCAGATTTTCTGGAGATTCCTTTGATTGAAAAAATACAGGAAAAACTAATAAATTTGAAAAAATCAGGCCGACTGGACAAAGATACAATTTTGATGATAGAATGCGCCTATGGACTTAAATACAAAATATTCAAATACCTCGGCGGGAGGATTTTATACATAGACTCGTCCGAACTAAAGAAAAGAATAATTGAAAGAAAAACACCACAGCACATGGAATTTATCAACAAAATCCCGGGACTGAACAAGAGCAAAAAAATATGCTCCTCAAACAAACTTAATTTGATTGTCTTTAATAATGATGAGGAAATTGAAGAGGGAAAAATTGAAGAGCTTTATTTGGAATTAAAGGGACAATAGATTGCATGTCTTTTGCACATTGCCGCCGGTAAGATTCAAAATATCCTTTATATATTTTATAATCTCAACCACATTATACTGGAAAATGTCATCCCTGACTTCAAAATCATTTATCCATTCATCTGCTTTTTTATACAGCTTGTCTGCTTCAGCGCAGTCATTTTTTAAAAAAGCAAAAACAGCCGCCTTGTTGAAAGCAAAAATCTCATCAATCAAGGTTGCCTGCTTGTCAGCAAAAGGCTTTTTCAGCTCTGAAAGAAAGATGATTAAATCCCCGATTCTTTCTAATTTTTCGGCAGCCATCCTCAAATCCATATATCTTGTAAGGGATTCTTCTTCCTTCAAAAAATTCCAGTTTGAAAAATGCTTTCTTACATCCCTTATGAGAATAAAATAAAAGGCAGACAACCGCTTGTCTGTCTCTTTTAATTCAGATTTTAATCTTTCTTTTTGCCGGGCATCAGAGGCGGAAAAAATCTCTTTTAATTTGTCATACATGTTGCCTGTCAGGAAAAATATTCTCCTGAAGCATTTTTTCGGCGTGATTGTGTCGATGTCATAATTATTTACCTCTATGTGATGCTGGTCTTCCTCTATTATTTCCACGTTGATGAATTGCTCTAGGTAGTTGTGTATCTTTCTTGCCTGATTTTGGTTTTTTATCCGGATTGTAATAAAATCATATCCATATAGGTACAGCCTGAAAAAATCACGCTCGAATGATTCTTCATTGTAGAGGATTCCTTTTTGCGGGTGTTTTTTAGCGTGTTTTTGTCCTGAAAGCAAAAGCGTCCCGCTGGAGAGAACATCGTAATAAATCTTATCTCCCTTGCCTAGTTTGAATGTTTTTATCCATTCTATTGGTAGGGACACCAGATAAGAATTGCTTATTTTTTGTATTTTTCTTTCCATATTAACACATATTTAAACTAATTTAAACTATTTAAATATACTTTATATATGCCAAAAAAACATAATATCTTATGGTCAAAAGCAATAAATTTGTCTCAATAGATGCAGGAGCAACAACCACCTGTTTTTACTCATCCTCTAAAATTATCACCAGAAGCACACGCAGTTTATTCGATATAAAAAAAAGGAAAATGAAAAACAACTGCCTTGAAATTTTTGAAGAATTAAAAACAAAAAAAATATACATGACGGGCGTCCTGAGCGATGTAATCGGGGAAAATCAAACATTATTAAAAAAAATCAATGGAGAAGACATGAAGATACAATATGTCTCAGAAATAGATTCAATTGCAAAAGGCGCTTTATCATACATAAATAATCGCGCGGAAAATATAGAAACTGCCCTTATCGCCTCCTGCGGAACAGGACTGTGCCTTGTGTATTTTGATAAAGGAAAAATAACACATTTGGGCGGCAGTGCAATATGCGGCGGAACGCTCCTTGGCTCATTGCGGTTAATGCTAAGGCGAAAAATAAAAATTGAAGAACTGAAAAAATACACGCCGGAAAATTACAACCATAGTATGGATTATGTTTTAAATGACTTTACGAAACAAACAATCGGCATGCTTCCGCCGGACACTACATTTTCAAATTTTGCAAATGTGAGCTATTATCCTAAAGAACAAAGCGAAGAGGAAATCATCTGCTCTGTGCTTAATCTTGTATCTGAAAATATAGTCTCAACAGCCAGTCTGGCAATCAAAAACACACCTGCAAAAAACATAATATTTACGGGAAATGTCATCAGATTTCCTTTTGTTGAAAGCGTGATAAAAAAATATTTGACTGATTTCAACCTGTACTTTGTAAAAGATTGTGCTGTCGTCGCAAGAGGATGCCTGATATCCTGATTTAATTTTTTATATTATTCATGACAGCTGCTGCAAATTCTTTTATTGCATTCGGACCATTTCCTGTGATGAAATGCCTGTCAACAACAACATCCTTGTTTACAAAAATCGCCCCTTTTGAATTCAGATATTCTTTCCCTGCCTGGAAAACTGTTGCTCTCTTGCTTGTCAGGAGACCTGCTCCTGCAAGGATTTGCGGGGCAAGGCAAATAGCGCCTATGGTTTTATTAAAGGCATGAGCAACCTTTGCAAGCCCGAGATAATTTGCATCCTTGTATAATTTGTGTTTTTCAACACCTTTTCCGCCTACAAAGACAACAGCATTATACTGAGATAAATCAATATTCATTATATCTTTTTCAACTTCAATGCTTCCGCCAAGTGCTCCATTTATGATTCCTGTTGCAGAAGAGGTAACCATGGTTGCATATCCATTCTCTTCGAATATTTTCTTTGTCTCAAATAATTCTTCATCTCTAAAGTCAGATGGTGCAATAACCATCAGTATATTTCCCTTTATTTCAATTTCCTCGTTTGTTTCCATAATATTATCCCTTTTTTATGCATTTTGGGAATTACGAGTGTTTCTTGTTTTTTGCTCAGTAAACCTGCCCAATAATGCAATGCTTATCAAAAATAAGCGTATATATTTATTTTCACAGTAAAGCATATAAATATAACATATCAAGTAAAAATCTTTCAGATTGATTTCTATTTGTTTCAATAAAAGAGTCTTACAATTAATACTACTTTTAATGTTGTAAATAAACTTCTTGTGAGATTTTACTGCTTATTTACAATGTGAAAGATTTTTTCATGTTGATATCTAAAGTTCCTTATGAAATTATACACTTTATATACAATGAACAAGTAGAAATCATTCAACTGGTTTTGATTTATTCTTTTTGTTGTCCTTCAAAAACAAAAGAGGAAAAATTATATCGCTTGTACAACAGGGAACAATTACTGCCAGGATTATGAAAATAAACACCGCCCCGATGTGATGCACCCATTCTGTCAGACCAAAAGAGATTAAATAAAGAATAGATGCCATGGAACTTATAAATACATGAGTAGAATGAGAAAAGATAGTGCTTTTTGTGGTTTTGGGAACAATCAAACCGGTAAAAATACCTACTGCCAAGAAAGGTAATATTATCTGGGGGTGTTCTAAAATACATATATGCAGATGCATTTTTACGCCAAGAAGAGTTCCTGCAATGAAAGGAATAACAATATCGCTTACTCCGCACACCACTACTGCGCCGAAAAACCCGATAACTACTGCTTTCAAAAGTTTTTTCTCGTGACGCCAGAACATTGCTGTGGTTGCTGTGGCACTAAAGAGCATATGCATGGGATGAAAGACATGAAATAATAGACCTGCTCCTTTTGGAAAATTGTCGGCGTTCAATAAAACAGAAATGAAGCTAAGCAGTCCTAAAAGGATTATACCAAAAGCTACACTAAAAATAGTATAAGGGAGATGCGCTTCCAACTCACTAATAATATGGTTGATTTGTTTTTTCATGAGTATTTAAAGCAAATATGTTTTTTAAATTATGTCTTCTGGTTAAACCAGTTCCTTTGCAAGAATCATAGAAATATCCATGTTTGTATATTCCTGATTAATTGTGTTTGTAATATAAATCTTGTCGTATGCTTTCTTTATTCTCTCCAACCCCGTTCCAAGCACACCATGCGTTGCAAATGCAATTGTTTTTTTCGCTCCGGCGTCTTTTAGTTTTTGCGCAACCTGTGAAAGAGTCCCTCCGCTTTCAATCAGGTCATCGCATACACATATATTTTTTCCTGCCAGGTTTTTCAAATCAAGAGACCCGTCTTTCAATTCAATATTATATGAATCTATCCTTTTCTTGCCGAACCCATCCATATTAAGCCGTTTTTGCGCCCCAAAATCAGGAGCTATGAAAACAAACTTATCTGCATCATCGCCAAAATCTTTCTCTAGTTTTTCCCGGAATAAAGAGGTAATTGGGTTGATTATATTTTTTATTTTTCCTTCTGCCTTAATTTTTTTGAACCAGTCCTTATTTGAGCAATGGGCGTCAAAGACAGTTATTTTTTTCACGCTAAAATAATTGAGGTATTTTTCAATCATCTGCCTTGCGACATTTGCCTCTCCTGTTTTAAATTCATTGTCCTGCATTGCATAAGGCATGTATGTAAAAACCAGTTCAATGCTGTCTGCTGTGTTTTTTAAGATATAAAGCAATATTTCAAGCTCAAGAAGCGTATCATTTGTCTTGTTGTCTTTTGTCTGCCCGCTGAATACAACAGTTGTTGGATTGGCTTTAATGGAATCCATGTTCTCAAGGCGAAGATAACTCTCCCCGTCAGGGAAAATGAATTTGCCTTCGTTATTGGGTAAAGGGTATGTAATATTATATTCAGAAGGACTTAAAATACCAGTTTGCTTTACTTTATCCAAAAGATGCTTTGCTGAATTTGCAAAGATTATGTTTTTCATATTTTTATTGACAGGAATATTTTATAAAAATATGGTCATCCAAAAACAAAAATCAAAAACAGATACCTAAATAGCTTCCCGACAAATACAAAAAAAGCAAATGCCTTCAAATCAGACTTTACAAGCCCTGCAAACAATGTCAAAGCATCCCCTATGAGAGGAACCCATGAAAAAAACAAGATAGGATTCCCATACTTGTCAAAGAGTCTTTTTGCTTTTTTTAGTTTTTCATCATCTGTCTTGATTACCCTGTGAAATATTGTTTTTCTACCCAGACGACCCACATAATAGTTTGTAAGAGAGCCGAAAAAATTCCCGAAAGTCGCAACCATGAGTAGTAAGAACAAGTCAAGTGTTTGCGTATGGGCATATCCTGCCACAAGTACTTCGGAGCCAAATGGAAGGATAGTAGATGCAAGGAAAGACACTACAAACACATTTAGGTAATGATAGAATGCAGACAGCATTTATTTAAATGATATTAAAACTTATAAATGATTATGCTTCCTACATTGATCTTTAGACTAAAGAATAAATCATGACAAAATAGACTACAAATTTGCCGACAAAAACAAAAAAAGCAAATGCCTTTATATCTGCCTTTACCAACCCAGCAACCAATGTAAGAGCATCTCCGAGGAAAGGAATAGTTGTAAGAAGTAATACAGGATTCCCGTATTTATCGAACACTTCTTTTGCTCTTTTCAATTTTTTCCTGTCTATTTTGATTATCCTTGAAAATATAGTTTTATGACCCAGGTAACCCACATAGTAGTTTGTAATAGAACCTAAAAAATTCCCTATTGTCGTGTTCATAAGCAGCAGGAATGGGTTCAGCTGTCCTGTATGTGCATATAATATCACAAGCGGTTCTGAACCAAAGGGAAGAACTGTTGAAGCAAGAAAAGACATGATAAATACGTTGATGTGGAGATAAAATTCAGGAAACATTCAATCACATGAGATAAATCCTGTTAAAACTTATAAAACTAATATTATATCAATATTATGAGTGTTGTGAAAAAAATACAGCTTCCAAAGCAGGTGCTTGTAGGAAACGATATTTTGGAAAATATAGGTTCTATTCTATCAGAACTAAATACCGGCAAAAATATTGCAATTGTCTGTGGGCAAAGAACCAGGGATATTGTAGAAGAAAAAATAATTCCCTATTTGAAAAAAAGCAATGTGAAATATGAAATTTTCATGTGTGGTGAAAGTTCTGTCGAGCAAATAGAGTATATAAAAAATCAGGTGCAAAACAAATATAATCTTGTTTTCGGTGTAGGGGGAGGGAAAAACATAGATGTCGCAAAAGTGACAGCTCACGAACTAAATATTGATTTTATTTCAATACCTACTGCACCCACCCATGACGGCATTGCCTCTTCCTTTGCCACCATCAAAAAAAGACAAAAGAAGTATTCTATTAAAACAAGACCGCCTCTTGCAATAATCTGTGATGTGGAAATCATACAAAAAGCAGACAGGAGATTTTTTGCAAGTGGATTCTGCGATGCTTATTCGAACTTTATTGCAACTGCTGACTGGAATCTGGCAAAAAAAGACAATGATGAATATTTTGGAAATTATGCTTATGAACTTTCAAAAGTCTCATCACTCTTGGTTGCAAAAAACATAGACTCTATTATTGATAGGACATCGGATGGAACAAGAACACTGCTTGAGGCATTGATTAGCGGCGGCATTGCTATGGAGATTGCCGGCTCATCCCGCCCATGCTCTGGTTCTGAACACCTGTTTGCGCATGCCATGGGGGCTGAAAATATCAATCTTCTTCACGGGGAAGCTGTTGGTGTCGGAATGTTGGTTTGTGCATACCTTCATAAATACAACTGGCAGAATGTCAAAAAAAATCTTAAAAAAGTAAACATCCCTTTGGACTTATTAAAGGACACAGAACGGATGAAAAAAATATTTGCGACTGCAAAACAAATGGGGATTGACAGAGGTAGGTACACGATCCTTGACAAGACAAAGGAAGAGGAATTTGTAGAGTGCCTTAATAAGGTCTGCAAAGAATAACTGCTTATTACATCCCTACTTCATCTGCAATGGATTTCATTGATTCAAGTGCAATTTCTATAAATTCAGCACGGGATAATCCTGTTTTTTCTATATCATTTATCAGAGTCCTGTCTACATTTGCGGCAAATGTCTTGTCCTTGATTTTTTTTGTGATTGATTTGACTTTTACATCCTTTATCTTTTTGTCCGGTCTCATCAATACATAGGCATAAATCAGTCCGGTTATATTCTCAGCAGCAGAAAGGGCAAAATCCAGTTTGCTTTTTCGCTCTATATTTAGATGCCCGAGATGCTCTGTATGCGTTTTAATAGCATAAAACATTTCAGGGATGTTGTATCCCTCTTCTTCTAATATCGCACATGTTCTCATACCGTGTTCTTTATAATCTCCCGAAATGACATCCATATCAAGATCATGCAAAAGACCGGTTATTCCCCAGAAATCCACGTCCTCTTCAAAATGCTTTGCAAGCCCTCTCATTATGACTTCTGTTTCCCTGCTGTGATTTTTCAGATAGTCCTGCGTAATGTATTTTTCCAGCAAGTCTCGTGCTTCTTCTATTGTAATTTTTGATTTCATATGTTGTTGAAGTCGCCGTCAAATTTTGTTGCTTTTATACTCCTGTCATCAATATAATGGTAATTTCCTCCCCTGGGCTTATTGAATAGAACATAATGGTATTTGAATTCATGTTTGGCAAGCCATTTTTCTGTAATTTTCTTCATGTCATCTGTTCTTGATGTGAAAAAAGTAATGATATGGCCCTGTTCATACCATTTGTTGACCCTGTCTTTTGCTCCGGGGATTTCAGCAGCAGTTTTCATACGATCCTGTTCTTCATTCGGGACATCTTCGCATAGAACTCCATCTATATCGATGACATAATTCTTCAGTCCTGCGCGCAGCTTGGGGCTTGCCAATTTACCGTCTGTTGTTTTTTCAAATAAATCCTGTGATTCAGTTTCATTGACAACATTTACCAGGATTCCTTTTTTAAGACCGTCGATTATCTCATGCGCAACATCAATCGCTACATTTTCCTGCGCCTCTATCGTTGTCGCGCCAATATGAGGCGTTGCAAGAACTTCGTCCATATCCATCAGACGGCTTTCAACAAATGGCTCATTTATCCATACATCTATTGCCGCACTGTTCACTTTTTTGCTTTTTATTGCATCGTAAAGTGCATCTTCATTAATAAGCCCTCCTCTGCCGGCATTTATAATTCGTACACCATCTTTCATCATTGCAATCTGCTCTTTATCAATTATATTTTTTGTGCTTTCTATCAGGTGCACATGAAGCGATACAAAATCAGACTCTTTCAACAGTTCGTTTAATTCAACTTTTTTGACATTAAGATGCCTCATGTAGTCTGCTTCGATAAAAGGATCGCACGCAATTACATTCATGTGCAGTCCATTGCAGATTCCTGCCACGATTTTTCCGACTTTTCCAAGACCGATAATGCCAAGAGTTTTTCCTTTTAATTCAATTCCCATGAATCTTTTTTTGTCCCATTTTTTCTCATGCTTCATGAAAATGTCTGCTTTATGGATATTTCTGGATAAAGTAAGAATCATTGCAACTGTATGCTCTGCAGCGGAATTTACATTGCCAAAAGGTGTATTCATAACTGCTATGCCTTTTCTTGTTGCCGCATCAATATTGATATTGTCGTAGCCGACCCCGGCCCTTCCGATGAGTTTAAGCTTTGACGCCTTTTCAATGATATTTTTTGTGATTTTTGTACCTCTTACAATTATTGCGTCATACTGGTCTATTATTTTTATTATTTCTTTCTCGCTCAAATCCGTCTTCACATCCACACTCATATCTTCTTCTGCATTTATCATGTCAACAGCAGTATGAGATACCGTATCTAATATAATTACTTTCATTTTATTCCTCCTTAAATATAATTTTGAAGTTCATTTAGATAATTCGCTAAATCTTCTTCCTGGATGTCTCCCATATGAGCAATCCGGAATGTTGTCTGTTTGCCATCTTCGTTTAGTTTTTCATTTAATTTCCTATATCCTGTGTCGAACAAATACCCTTTGTTTCCTATTTTTTGCTTGACGGCTTTAAGGTCAATGTTTTTAGTGTTTATTATACACGATACAGTATCTGACTCATATCCTGCTTCAGGAAACATTTCCATACCTCTTTTTTTTGCCCATGTTCTTGTCATCATTGCCATTTGCCTGTGCCTATTAAACCTGTTTTCCAGTCCTTCTTCATTTAAGATGTAATCCGTCTGCCTGTCAAGAGCATATAGATGAGAGATTGAAGGGGTGTATGGAGTTTGGTTTTTGTCATAGCTTTTTTTTAGTTCCAGCAGATCAAAATAATACCCGCGTCCCTTTATTGTTTTTGCCTTGTCGTATGCTTTTTGGCTAACTGATGCCAGCGCAATACCAGAGGGCAGTGCCACTGCCTTTTGACCGGATGTAAGACAAATATCTATTCCTAGCTTGTCCACTTCAATTTTTGTCCCGCCAAGCGAACTGACGGCATCTACTAAAAACAATACATCTGGATATTTTTTCATGACTTCTGAGATTTCTTTAAGAGGATTTAAAAGCCCTGTTGAGGTTTCGCAATGGGTTATGCATACAGCATCATATTCATTGCTGCTGAGTTTTTCATCTATCCTTTCCGGCTTTATTGCAGAACCCCATTCAACATCAATTTTTTCTGCTTCTTTTCCACAGGCAAGAGCAATACTATGCCATTTTTTGCCAAATGCTCCGCAAACGCAATTGAGAACTTTTTTTGAAACGCAGTTTCTGATAGACGCTTCCATGAATCCTGAGCCAGAGGATGTAGAAATTAGGCAATCGTTTTGGGTATAAAATAATTGTTGAAGCTTTGGCTTTATCCGACCAAATAGCTGACCAAATTCTTCTGTCCTGTGACCTATCATTGGCTTTGACATTTCATCTAAAATTTCTGCCCGGACTTCTGTGGGTCCAGGGATAAAAAGTTTTTTGCCAGACATATAGATTTGTGACATGAAAGTTTATATATTTATAACAGGTGATAAACAAAGAAATGTATGCAATAAGAAATATAAACGAGTTTCCCACAAGCGCGCATAAAAGCCAAACTTATAAAAAAATAACCTGATTCTAAGAATATGGTAAAAAATAATAGAACTGAAGTCTATATTACAGAGAAATTAAAGCAGGGAAAACCACTTCATTTTACTTTACTTGATCCGGAAACGCTTAACACAAAAGAAGAGATAAAAAAGTGCATTGATTTTAAGACAGATGCATTTATGCTGGGCGGTTCTTTGAAAATAAATGAGGAGTATGCAAAAAATATGGTAAAGGCAATCAAGTCAATTGACCGGAACCTTCCGGTAATTTCTTTTCCAGGCAATACAAATGGTGTTTTTGATTGCGTAGATGCTGTTTTTTTTATGTCTTTGCTTAATTCAACAAACCCATATTGGATAACCGGAGCCCAGGCAATAAGTGCTTTTGATATAAAAACAAAGAAAATAGAGACGCTTTCTATGGCATATATTATAATTGAACCGGGAGAGACTGTTGCATTTATTGGTGATGCAAAACCAATCCCTAGAAAAAAGCCGGAAATCGCATGTGCTTATGCACTTTCAGCTCAATACATGGGCTTTAGTCTGGTATATTTTGAGGCAGGTTCGGGGGCAGATGAATCTGTGCCTCCAAAAATGATTGCCATGGCAAAAAAAACAATAGATGTTCCTTTGATTGTTGGTGGAGGGATAAGAACCCCCGAAGCTGCAAAAGAAAAAGTGCTTGCGGGAGCAGATATTATAGTTACGGGAAATATTGTTGAAGACAACATAAACAGGTTGAAAGACATAATTAGTGTGATAAAAGAATGATTTCGTATTGGTATTTTATTTCCGACTAGTTTGGTAATTTTATTGATTACTCTGTAGTTGATGAAACTTCTATCCGACCACATAAAAGCAAAAAAAGTATATGGTACAGCATTTCAAATGGTTATAAATTTAGCATTATTGATATCTCAACGCATCAACAGGCTCTAAAGCTGCCGCCTGCTTTGCCGGCAAAACCCCTGAAACAACTCCTAAAATCGTAGAAAATGCAAGAGCACCGACAATCAAATAAATATCATAATTCACGGTAAGCAAGTTCTGCTGCAAAACAACAACAGTTATATATTCTGCAGATTTGCTGATAGAATAGCCGATAATCACTCCCATCGCCCCACCAATAAACCCATATATTCCTGCCTCAAACAAAAAAACAGACAATATCTGGCTATCTTTTGCTCCTATTGCCTTCATTATACCGATATCTTTTGTACGCTCTATGATTGAAGTATACATAGTATTCATTATGCCCACTCCCCCTACTATCAGAGCAATAGATGCTATTGCAATCAACACAGCATTGACTACACTTAAAACCGAATCAACACTGCTCAACAACTGCTCTGTTGTCTGGACCTGAAAACTTTCCTCTCCTTCTTTCTCTCTTCTTTCACGCCTCAATTTCTTTTTCAGAATTTCAGCCAGAGCTGCAGGCTCTACATTCGGCTTGACTTTCACAAGAATTATATTATATTCGTCTTTTGTTCCGAATAATTCACTTGCTGCATCAAAAGTTATATAAACGCTTGAATCATCCTGGGAATTGCCGATTCTATCAACTATTCCGATGACAGTAAATGGTTTGTCCATTATATATATCTTGTCTCTTAAATTTGGTCTTTTGTCAAAATAATCAGTATAGGCGATATCGTATCCAATCAATGTTTCCTTGTCATTTCCTGCTTTTAAATCACGACCTTTGAGTACCTCGAAAGATTCCATGTCTTTAAAAATCTCCTGCGTGTCATCTGTCGGAAGACCATTAACAAAACTGTATTTTGTTTTATCTTTATATTTTACAGCAACTGATTTAAAAGTCATCCCTCCTGCCAAATCGACCCCGCTTTGTTTTTTTATTATCTTTAGGTCATCTTCAGTCAATTTAGCTGCGGAAGTCATCATGTTCATCATCCCGATGCCTCCTGCTCCCCCGGGCATAACCATAATCTTATCAGAACCCATTTTTTCAAACTCGTCATTGATGGCAGACCTCATACCATCTCCCAGAGAGATTAAAGATACTACTGCCGCAATACCAATAAAAATGCCAATCATTGTCAGCCAGGAACGTATTTTCCTGTGTCTTATACTTTTGACTGCCAAACCGAAAAAATCAGCTATCATAGCTATTAAAAGAATATAAATTATATAAATATAGTTACCCGGCAGTATCTTTTTTCTTTATAGCAAAACACATAAATAATCATAAAATTTTCCCCCACGCAAAATACTACTTTTAAGCTTATTTTCTGCTTATACTTTATTCACAGAAGAAAATAATACAAAGAGATAATATCTGTATTTAGATAGTATTTATGTATTTTGCTAGTATATTCGACCGCAAAGAGCGGGTGAATATATTCGAAGACGCAAGTATAATTAGCAATATTGCGTCTGAGATTATATCACGTCACATTACTTGCATTACTTTTGTGTCGCGATATAATTAGAATTGTCGCTTTCAAATGACTGCGCAAAAAGTATTATTCTATATTTCCAAAACCCTGTTTTTTTAAGAACGCAATTACTTTTGGTTTCTGGTTTCCCTGTAGTTCTATCCTGTCTTCTTTGATAGTACCGCCGCATGCAAGATGCGCCTTTAATTTTTTGCCCAGTTCCTTTATGTTCACATCTTTTGTATTTATCCCGTCAACTATTGTTGCAAACTTTCCGAACCTTTTTTTTAAAGTAAAAACCTTTATGTTCTGCTGCTCCTTAAAAAGAGTATTGCAAATGCACAATTCTTTTGGCAAACCGCATTTACTACAAATATCCCCCATCTTTTTAGTATCCTCTTATTTTATTATACTCTTTTTATGTCATTGACATTTATATATGTTTTTATTCTTGCAATTGTTTTTCTGATTTGAGATATTCTTCCCGGGTTTTCAGGAGGACTCCCGATTTGTATTTTTCCGCGCTCCTTTAATAACTCAAAATTAAGATCATATAGTATTTTATCAAGTTCTTCCCTTGATTTCTGCTTTATTTCTGAATTTTTTAGTATTGCCATATAATTCACTTAAATATCCTTTTTTGTTGTTTCTTTTTTATCCTCTGCTTTTTTTACACCTGTGTCCTCTTCTTTTTCTTCTTTTTTCGCTTTTTCCTTAGGGACTTCCTGTTTTTCGCTTTTTACTTCTTCTTTTGTTTCTGTAGTTTTAGCAGGTTCTTTTTTTTCTTCTTCTTTTACCGGTGCCTCGGGCTTCTCTTTGGTCTCTTCTTCTTTCTCTTTTACCTGTGCTTCCGGTTTTGTTGCCTCTTTGGATTTTGCATCTTCTTCAGCTTTGCATTTTTTTTCATGCTCTGCCATTTCTTTTTTCAACTGTGTTTCCAGCACATTAATGTTCCTTTCAAGCTGCATTACATCAGGCATGACTTTCATTATAATTACTTTTATGCCAATTGCACCTTGTTTTAATACGGCCAAAACTTTTTTCTTTTCAACGCATGTTTTTGCAGGATCTCCGCATTTCTTAAGATATCCACGATAGAATTTGTCTCCACGGCTTCTTGAACCGCTTATTTTACCTGTGACATTTATCTCGACTCCGATTGCCCCGGAAGACATTATCTTGTCGATGATAAAAGAAACAACTCTCTTGTGTTTTTTGCCCTGCTCCAGGGATCTCGCTATAAAATTAGCCATTAAGCTTGCATCAAGGTATGGATTGTCTATGCCATATACATCCATTTTAAGGTTTTTTATTTTGAATTTCTCATTGATTGTCTCTTTCAACTGCATCAATTTCGAACCCTTAAAACCCACTACTCTTGATGGTCTCTGGGTGTATATTAGAATATGCGTATATAATGGTGTTTTTTTAATCACGCACTGGCTTATCTGTCCTTCTCCCAATTCTTTGGTAATAAACCGGTTCATCTCTTCTCTTTGTATCCCGTCTTTAATAAAATTTAATTCAATCATAGTATCTGTTAATTTATTTATAAATCTCCTCACACACAATTCCTATACTTGTATTTTTCCTTCTCTGTCCCCTTAAACTTACTTTTCTTCTCCTTGGGAACCTGAATCCTTTTGTAACAAATACATATTTAATCACCAGCTTATTTTCATCCAGTCCTTTGTCAATTGCATTTTTTTCCAAAGTATTGAGCAGGTTGTCAAAAGCAAGACATACTTCTTTTGGGTATTTTCCAACTACTCCTCCCTTTCTGTGTCCTGTGGATCTTCGGTATTTGGTAAATTCAATAGGCTCTTTCTGGGTAATAGCTCTTGTTAGTTTTTCTCTTGCCGGTTTTAATTTCATTCCTTTTATATTCCTTCCAACTTCAACAGAGTATTTTCCTGATAAAGCCAGGTTTTTTCCGTATACACGGCTGGTAGTCTTAGGGTCTGTTTCAATTGCATATGTTTTTGCCATAATATAATTATAATAACTTATTTCTTTGCCACATTCTTACTTCCTCTTGTAGCTCCAAGTCCTGCTGCAGAATGAACTGTTCTTTTTCTTGTCTGTGTAAGTTCTCCCAGTCTGTGTCCAAGCATTTCATTTTGTATTATAACAGAGGTGTATTCTTTCCCCTGGTAAATACCTATTTTTTTCCCGACAAAGCAAGGTAAAACAGGAATGTATCTCAAATGCGTCTTTACATAATCATTTGGTCCTGCCATTCTTACTTTTTCAATAAATTTTTTCTCGTTTTCTTTTAATCCTCTTTTTATCAATCGTCTCTGTCTTGACTTCAGCATATTTGAAAAGTCGCCGATTGACAGTTTGTTTAATTCGTCGGGCGTCTTGCCCCTGAAGTGAAATTCTCTTGCCATATTATTAATGTATATTATTCTCTCATGTTTTTATCGTCTTTGTTGTGTTTAGCTAAATAACATTGAAAACTTTTTAAATCTAATTACATACCATACTTATGCAAATAGCAAGAATGAAATTGACAAGCAATTCAATAGAGCCGTTAAATGAAACTACAGAGAAAATAATAAATCTTTCAAAAAAGTTCAATACAAAGATAAAAGGACCGATAATGTTGCCTACAAGGAAGATGAAGATTGTTACAAGGAAAGCTGTTTCGGGTGACGGAACTTCCACGTACGAGAGATGGGAAATGAGAATTCATAAAAGATTGATAGATATAAGCATGAATGAAAGAATTCTTAAGCACATTATGCGTCTGGAAATGTCTGATTCAGTAAATATTGAAATAAGATTGTTGGATAAAAAGATGTAAGTGTACTATTAGTACAATGACATACCTATTAATAGAGAGAACTCTCTTGTAGCTCAGTAGGTCGAGACGGAACCTTTTTGCGAAAAAGCTTCAGCAAAAAGCACACAACCTCTGTAAGAGAGGTTGAATATCATAATCACAAGTAAAAAGCTCTTGTAGCTCAGTAGGTCGAGACGGAACCTTTTTGCGAAAAAGCTTCAGCAAAAAGCACACAACCTCTGTAAGAGAGGTTGAATATCATAATCACAAGTAAAAAGCTCTTGTAGCTCAGTAGGTAGAGCGCTTGGCTGTTAACCAAGTTGTCACAGGTTCGAATCCTGTCAGGAGCGTTTTAGCATATGCTTTAGAACCAAAAGTTGTGATAACATCTGATGTAATGGTAAATTCTGCAAAACATTACCATTACTTACACTAAATATTTTTTGTGTTTTTATTAAATCCGCGGGATTTTTGCTTGAAGCAGAAAATAACCTTTTAAATCTTCCTTCAATCACATTTTATGAAAAAAAATGATTTTATTGAAATTGACTACACAGCCAAGATAAAAAACACAGGTGAAGTTTTTGACCTTACCAGTGAAAAGAAAGCAAAGGAATTAAACATATACAACAGCAAATATTCCTATCATCCGATAATCATAATTCTCGGTCAGGGATTTATATTGAAATCCCTTGAGGACAAAGTCTTCAAAATCGATGAAAAAGACATCGGAAAAGAGTTTACATTTGCATTTAAGCCGGAAGAGGCATTTGGTCCAAGAGAGCCAAAACTCATAAGGACATTTCCCTCTTCTTTTTTCAAGGCAAAGGACATGAATCCTGTTGTCGGACAGACAATTGATCTGGAAGATAAAAACGGCAAAAAAATGACAGGCAAAATAATGTCTGTTTCAGCAGGAAGGGTTCGTGTTGATTTTAATCATGTGCTTGCAGGAAAAGAAATAGAATATGATTTGACGGTAAACAAACTGTTCAAGACAAGAGAAAATAAAATAGATGCAGTGATTGAAATGTTTGTCCAGTCAAAATCAAAAGATGTAACAAAGCAGATAGACGGAAATGTTGTTACAATTAATCTCCCCTCAGAATTAGACAATGCAGTCATGAAACAATTGATTGCAAAATATTCAACAGAATTTATCGAAAAGATAGATGAAGTCAAATTTGTCGAAACATTTAAAAACGTGAAAGACAATAAATAATATTCAATACAATATCAATAACAATTATTGATTAGACAAGAAAGAAAAGAGGGGTAAAATGGATTCTTTAATAGAAAATGTACTGGGAAAAGAAGAAGAAAGTGTAAACACACAGGAACAAAAAATACAGAATAGTATTTTGGAAGATAGTCCGAGAGAGATAATCGACTCATCTGTCCAGAAACAGCAGCAGGCAATTGACGATGACCTGAGAACAATTTTAGAAAAAAGAAGGGCAAAAGTAAAAGTCATTGGCTGTGGAGGAGCAGGTAAGAACACACTAAACAGGCTTGCCGATGTGGGAATCAAGGGCGCAGATACAATTGCAATCAATACAGATGCGCAGGATTTATTATACACACAGGCAAATGAAAAAATATTGATTGGTGTTGAGCTTACAAGTGGTCTTGGCGCAGGTTCAACTCCATCGGTTGGAGAAGCTTCTGCAAAAGAGTCAAGAGAAAGCATAAAAAGCGCAATCTCAAAAGCAGATATGACTTTCATTACATGCGGTCTGGGTGGAGGAACAGGAACAGGATCCTCGCCAGTAGTTGCAGAGACAGCCAAAAAAAGCGGAGCATTGACAGTTGCTATTGTTACAGTGCCTTTCACAATGGAAGGAGCCCACAGGATAAACAACGCAAAAGAAGGTCTTGAAAAACTAGAAAGCAATGTAGATACTTTAATAGTAATACCAAACGACAAATTACTGGAAATAGCACCGGATGTTTCAATAAACACAGCATTTAAGATAGCAGATGAAATTCTTGTAAATGCAGTAAAAGGAATTACTGAGATGGTAACAAAACCAGGTCTTATTAATCTTGACTTTGC
>JAGLPV010000033.1 GCA_023137195.1 Candidatus Aenigmatarchaeota archaeon
GAGTCCGACACAGAAAAAAGAGCAATGGAAGCGGTAAAAAAAGCACTGAACAATCCTCTGCTTGATGTTGACATAGAAGGAGCAACAGGAGCTCTCATAAATGTCACAGGAGGTTCTTCTTTGACTTTAAAAGAATCCAAGGATGTTGTTGAATCTGTTACAAGCAAACTATCTCCTGATGCAAAAATAATCTGGGGAGCTTCCATAGAAAAAGATTTAGGAGATTTGATTCGTGTGATGGTAATCGTAACAGGAGTAAAATCAACCCAAATATATGGCGGACACAGGGAAGAGTTCAAGGAAAGACACAGGGCAGAAATGAAAAGCCAACTCGGAATCGACTTTATTTAATTTATTTTTTTTTATTTTTTAATATTCTTTTTATTGTGTATAAACTATACTGTATAAAATACAATACTTGCCGTAGGCAATAACTAAACTCTAAACGCAAATTTGAGATAGTATTAGTCTGCTTTTGTATTGTTACTATTAAAAAGTAGTAAAAAAAGCAAACACTTATAAAGTTTTCTTTAGTTTAATGTATATATGGTAAGAAATATTACAGACAATATAAATGGAACTGACAAATACCTTTTGTTCAAAAAAAAGCCTGTCGATGTATTGATGTACCTGAAAGATACTACTCAACCAAACTATGTTTCTTTCATCTCGAAGGAGATCAACTGCACTTATGCTCATACAGAAAAAATACTGGATACTTTTTTCGATTTGAAAATTGTAACATTTAAAAAAGAGGGAAGGAGAAAATACATCTACCTTACGGAAAAAGGCAAAAAAATAGGAGATCAGGTTGAAAGTCTTTTAATAATTTGCAATGATAAATAGATATGAATTATAAGTCCATGTCAAAGTCATGCGTTGACTTCAGAAAAGAATTAGCTGAAGGAAATATTGATTTAGAGGATTTTTATAATGAATTCTACAGTCAAACAGGCAAATTAAGTTCTTTTAATTATTTTATTTCATTAAACCCAAAAGAAAAAATTATTGAAAAAGCAAGGGAATTAACAAAAGAATTAAAGAAAGACAAAAATATTCTCGACAAAAAACCACTTTTTGGAATTCCTGTTACAATTAAGGACTGCCTTACAACTAAAGGATTAAGAACAACAGCTGGCTCAAAAATACTAAACAATTACATTCCTGCCTTTGATGCAACTGTGGTTGAAAAAATAAAAAAAGCAGGAGGAATAATTGTCGGGAAAACCAGTATGGATGAATTCGGGTTCGGGACTTTTTCTGTCAATTGCGCTTACGGGGTGCCGAAAAACCCATTTGATGAACAACGCTCATGTGGTGGCTCTTCAGGAGGTTCATGCGGCTTCACACAAAAAATAAACCTGCCTCACTTATCTGTTGCGGAATCTACTGGTGGGTCTATATCGTGCCCTGCATCTTTTTGCGGTGTGTTTGGAATCACACCGACTTATGGCAGGGTTTCCCGCTGGGGGATGCTGGATTACGCAAGTTCTTTTGACAAAATAGGTTCTGTCTCAACTAATTTGGAAGATGTGCTTCTGCTGTTGAATGTAATTTCAGGAGTGGACAGCAGGGATTCGACATCAGTGGAGAGCGATAAAATAACCCTGAATGAAAAAATGCAAAAAAACATCACTCTTGCAATACCAAAGGAATACATTGATGCCATTGAAGATGAAAAAATACTGGAGCAGTTCAATAATGCAAAAGAAGTTTTGAAAGCTAAAGGCGTAAAAATCAAAGAAGTAAGCCTGAAGACAACAAAATATGCAGTTGCATGCTATTATATAATCGCAATGGCAGAGGCTTCAACAAACCTGGCAAAATACTGCGGTCTCAGGTACGGCATGCAGGAAAACCCGGAAAAAAAGCATTTTGACAAGTATTTCACCATGATAAGGACAAAATATTTTGGAACAGAAGCAAAGCGAAGAAGCATAATCGGAACTTATATTAGGATGGCAGGTTTTAGGGACAAATATTACTTAAAAGCAATGCAGACAAGGACACTGATAATAGAGGACTTCAAAAAAATATTTTCTCAATTTGATGCAATACTCACCCCCACGATGCCTATTGTTGCCCCGAAATTCAGCGATATAGAAAAATTAAGCCCGAAACAAAACTATTCTCTTGATATTTTAACAGTAGGACCAAACCTGGCGGGATTTCCTGCAATAAATGTTCCTTTTGGGAAAGTAGAGAAAATGCCTGTTGGAATTCATCTTATTGGAGACCATCTATGCGAAGAAAAAATTGCAAATATTGCTTCTTTGATAAAGTAAAACAAATACTGCTTAGTTAAGCCACCGATTTCCACGAGACAAAAAAATCTTTATATAAATTGATGAGATATGATTTTATGAATGAAAAATTAACCAAATCAATAAAGAAATCTACAAGGCAGATGATTGACCTTCTGCCTATTTTTATAGGCATTGTCTTTTTGATAGGTCTGATTAATAAACTAATTCCAACAACTGCATATACTTTAATATTTACTAAAAATCCTTTTTTTGACTCAATTATAGGTGCTAGTTTGGGAAGTCTGCTTGTAGGCAGTCCTGTTATCAGCTATATTTTAGGAGGAGAATTCGCAGGGCAGGGAATAAATTTAGTTGCAGTAACTGCATTTATGATTGCATGGGTTACTGTCGGAGTAATTCAATTTCCGGCAGAATCTACCACACTTGGAAAGAAATTTGCTTTCGAAAGAAACATCCTCAGTTTTGCATTTTCAATAATTTCTGCAATAATAATCGTATCGGTGGTGGGCGTAATATGAATAAGAAAGTCAATACATGGAACTTTTTGGTAGCAGTCATCATCATTTACGCAATTACAGGCATTTTACGACCTGAGGCAATTATGCCGTCAATAGAGTTTTCCTTTAACCTGATAATAAAGATAGTACCTGTTTTTGCAATAATTTTTGCATTGATGGTAGGATTTGAATATTTTGTATCTGAAGAAAAAATAAAAAAATATCTGGGCGCATCTTCCGGGAAAAAAAGATGGATAATTGCAATCGGAGCAGGAATTCTTTCATCCGGACCAATATATGCATGGTATCCTATGCTTGGAGCACTAAAGAAAAAAGGCGTTGGTTTTGGTCTGATTGCAGCATTTATTTACAGTAGGGCAATTAAAATACCATTGCTCCCAATAATGGCATATTTTTTCGGGATTAAATACACAATTGTTCTTACTGTTGTTTTGATTATTATGTCTATTGTGCAGGGAATGATTTTTGAGAAAATTAAATTTTAATCTTCAACCCGTGGAGCCAGAACATAAGATATCAATACCTTTTTGTCCTTGTCTGTAAAACTCATCTTCATAGGATAATCATTTCCAAATTCAAGTTTTACAACATCTGACAATTTTCCTCCTTTTTCCATTTTCTTCAAATATTCAAGGGAGTATTTGGACTTTAATTTTTCCATGTCTGAAGTATAGTCAAAAGAAAAGACATCCTCATTTTTCTTATCCAGATCCATTTCAACCCGGTTCATGTCCTCTTCTGAAAAAAAGCTTAATTTATCCTTGTCTGCTGCAAAAACCAGAGTCTCTCCGACGACACTTGCATCAAGAATGACTTCGCCCAATATTTTTTTGTTCATTTCAACGCTTATTTCAAAATCAAGATTAATGTCGGGTATTTTTTTGTTCTCAAGTTCCAGCACAGGAAGGGAAAACTTTTTCACATTTGCCCCGCCAAGAATAATCAAATCAATAGTGTTTTTTTCTTTTTTATACTCCATCTGGAGTTTGTTGTCTGCATTAAGCCGCCTTAATACCTGGTTGAACTGGGATATAGAAACTGCAATCTCTGCATTTTCTTCAATTTCATATTTTTCAAAATTATCTTTTTTAAAATCAAAAGATACCATGGAAATCATAGTAGGATCTGTTTCTTTAATCTTTAATCCGTCTTTTTCAAATCTTAATTTTCCCTCGTCAATCAATTCTGATATTGCGCCAATTGCATCCTTAAAGACACTCGTATTCTGGATTATAACATTCATATTCAATCACTGCTCTTTTTTCTCTTTCAGGCAAAAATCCTGCGGATTTAATTCTTCTTATGGTGTGCGGGATTTTTTCATTGTGTTGATATCTAAAGTTTCTTGCGAAATTATACACTTTATATACAATACATAAATATTTGACATTAAATTTTAAAAATAAACTGCAAATTTAAAAAAAACAAATACCTTTCGGATAAATCATTGAACAATTTATAAATTTAAGAAACTTGTTTTTTTATGCATCCAAAACATTCAAAAACAAAGTTTATATCTTTCACTTTCCTTGTTATTGTATTGGTATTGTTGATTTCATCTTTATCAATCAACAAAAATAATATGGCTGAGAATATAAGAAACCCGGCAGTTGCAGGCGCATTTTACCCAGGAGATAACAAAACCTTGTCTTCTGCGATAGATGAATTTCTAAACAAGGCAGATAAAGACACCGGGTTGCAAAATAAACAAATAAAAGCATTGATTGTGCCCCACGCAGGCTATGTTTATTCCGGCGGAGTCGCGGCTTACGGATACAATATAATTAAAGACAAAAACATCAAAACAGTAATTATTCTTGCCCCGACGCATCATGTTTATTTCAACGGCGCATCCATCGGAAATTACACACATTATAAAACTCCGTTGGGTTTAATTAAACTATCTACTTTGGCAGAAAAATTAAAGCAAGAATCAAATTTAATCAATACAATAGATGAAGCCCATTTCAAAGAGCATTCCCTGGAAGTCCAGATTCCTTTTTTGCAAAAGACACTCGAGTGTTTTGAAATCGTGCCAATTATCACAGGAGACTTAAGTCAAGACCAAATTAAAGAATTAGCAGAATTAATATCACAGAATTTAGATGACCAAACCCTGGTTGTTGCAAGTTCTGATTTATCTCATTTTTATCCTTATGATAAGGCAGTTGAAATGGACAACCGTGTAATAAATACAATAGAATCAATGAATATGGATAAAGCAAAAGAACAAGAAATGTGTGGGAAAACGCCAATTTTGATATTGATGAATATTGCCAAATCATTGAACTGGGATGCAAAAATCTTAAAATACGCAAATTCCGGAGATGTTACGGGAGATAAATCCTCTGTTGTAGGATACACATCAATTGCATTTTACCAAAACAATTCAGAAAATAAAGAAGACTCTTTTTTGTCTAATGCCCAGAAAAAAGAACTCCTAACCATTGCGAGAAAAACACTTGAGGACTATATCAAAGAAGGAAATAAATACAATCCAAAAACAGATGATGAAGAATTAAAAGAAGCAAAAGGAGTTTTTGTGACTTTAGAAAAAAACAGCCAGTTAAGAGGATGCATTGGAAATATACTGCCGGACAAACCAATTTACATAGCTGTCCGAGACAATGCGATAAACGCCGCAGTAAATGACCCTCGTTTTGAAAAAGTGACGGCAGATGAATTAGACAACATAAAAATAGAGATATCTGTATTGAGCGTTCCCGATGAAATTAAAGCAGACAACAGCAAAGAAAAAATAGATAAAATAAAAGAAAATATTGACGGGATTATTTTATCAAAAGGATGGTCACAGGCAACCTTCCTGCCGCAGGTCTGGGAGCAACTGCTAACAAAAGATGAATTTTTATCCCAGTTATGCCTAAAAGCTGGGTTGAGCGCGGATTGTTATTTGGAAGAAGGCATAAAAATTGAAAAATATCAGGCATTGCATTTTAGCGAATGAAAATATTTATAAATAACAAATATATGATTTATTATGCATTTAATAATCACACTAACAGTATGCATACTGGTTTCCTTTTTATTTTACGAATTGGCTAAAAAATTAAACATATCCACCACTATCGGATTGATTGTTGCAGGAATCCTGATTGGCTCTTCATCATTGAAAGATATTATTTTAGGACCCAATACAGGATTTGTTTTGGGCTTGGGCGATTTTGCCCTTATTGTTTTGATGTTCATAGCAGGAATGGAAATCTCGTGGAGTGAATTTTGCAGGGAAGAAAAAGAAGCATCAATCATTTCTGTTTTTGCGGCAATTGTGCCTTTTTTAGCAGGTTTTCTAATTTTTCTGATGATTGGTTTTTCTTTCCCAACTGCCATGGCGGTCGGCATATGTATGTCAATAACAGCAGAAGCCACCAAAGCAAAGGAATTGCTTGAATTAAAGAAAATGAAAACGAGAGTAGGTTCCCTGTTGATGGGTGCCGGGATTATTGATGATATATCGGGAATGTTCTTGTTTGTCGCATTATGCTACTGGTTCAATGGACTATTGATTATGAAAGCGCCTCTTTTATTTGCAGGAGTGATATTGGCGTTCTTTGTTGGCATCGGGGTGCATAAAGTTATCGGCAGGCATACCCATAAAGTGCACATTTTAGAGAAAACCATGATGCGCTTTGTTGTTCCTTTTTTCTTCATCTCCATGGGATTTCATTTTAGTTTTCACTCATTGACTTTAAACATTTCACTCATAGTAATGATTCTTATGATTGCGACACTTGGAAAAATAATAGGCGTTTTTCTCACCAAACCATTACTCAACTTATCATGGAAACAGCTTTACCTGATTGGATGGGGAATGAATTCAAGGGGAGCTGTGGAATTGTCCATTGCCTTTATTGCATACATGATTGGTTTAATCGACAATATTATTTATTCCGGTCTTGTCATCATGACTCTGGTCACCACATTAATATTTCCTTTCGTCATAAGGAAAATGATAAAGAACAATCCACGGATAATGAATTGAGTAAATCCACGGAACGCACGGAACCCACAGGAAAGTGATTTAATCCACGAGATTAACAGGCTGTCCAACAATCA
>JAGLPV010000034.1 GCA_023137195.1 Candidatus Aenigmatarchaeota archaeon
GATTACATAGATTTCCACGAGATTTAAAGATAAATTCAAACTGAATTATCTTGTGTTAATCGCAATAATCTTGTGGATTTCAACGGTTCTGTGCATTCTTGTGTCTTCTTGTGGATAAATACAAATATTCTTTTAATATTCCTCTACTTATCCCCCTATGAAAAAAGTAGAACTTCTGCTTCCCGCAGGAAATATGGATTGTCTTAGAGCCGCAGTAAACAATGGCGCTGATGCGGTTTACTTGGGCTTAGACAGATTCAATGCAAGAAAATCTGCCGAAAATTTCAATGAAAATAACATATTCGGAGTTGTGCAATACTGCCATAAAAGAAAGGTCGAAGTATATATTACGCTCAATATTCTTGTCAAAAACAAAGAAATAGAGGAATATTTCTATGCTGCAAATGTTGCCTATTCTGCCGGCGTTGATGCAATAATAATACAGGATTTTTGCATGATTCCGTTGCTAAAAAAGAATTTTCCAAAACTAAAAATCCATCTTTCAACACAGGCAAATACACACAATAGTTATTCTGTTCCTGATGGAGTAGATAGAGTTGTACTTGCAAGAGAACTCCC
Organism: Candidatus Aenigmatarchaeota archaeon; assembly: GCA_023137195.1. Taxonomy (GTDB): domain Archaea; phylum EX4484-52; class EX4484-52; order EX4484-52; family EX4484-52; genus EX4484-52. The sequence goes on from JAGLPV010000034.1 coordinate 580, forward strand.
TTTTGAGGATATAAAAAAAATATCATCAAAATTCGAGACAGAAATCTTTGTTCACGGTGCTTTGTGCTTTTCTTACAGCGGCATGTGTCTTTTCTCTTCAATTGCAGGCAGAAGGAGTGGGAATAGGGGTCTTTGCGCTCAGCCATGTCGAATGATGTACAACAACAAATATCTTTTGAGCACTATGGATTTATGCCTTCTTGAAAAAATTCCGGAACTAATAGAGGCAGGAGTTTCTTCCCTTAAAGTAGAAGGAAGAATGAGAAATCCTTTATATGTTGCAACAGTCGCAAGAATATACAAAAAATACATCAATGCGCATTACAATAAAAAATTCAGAATTGAGGAAAAAGACATTCTTGAATTAAAAATCGCATACAACAGGGAATTTACATTTGGATTTGGTTTTACCGAATCAATAATCGATTCCAGAAAGCCCATGAAAAGAGGCGTGTTTATGGGTGTTTTCGAAAAGGGAAAACTTGAACTGAAAGAACCTTTGAAAATCGGGGACGGTATAGGAATATGGACAAAAAATAAGGTCCTTGGATATACGGTAAACCACATCAAAAAAGAGGGCAAGTGTATTACAGAAGCATTCCGTGGAGATATTATTCAAATAGACACAAAAGGGGCGGGAGACAAAGATGCAGTTTACAAGACTTCTTCTGTCGATTCCAAATATAATCTGGGCGAAGAAGTAAAACGCATTGAACCAAAAATAAAGCCATTTACATTTTCTTTCCCGAAAATCAAGAGTTATTCAAACGAGGATGGATTTGAAATTTTTGCAAAAGTATACAGCAAAAAAGAGGCAATAAAAGCAGACAACGCAGGAGCAAATAGAATATACTATGATGTATTAAACGAAGACTGTGCAGAGGTCAAAAAGTTAATGAAAAATGCCAGCTTTTTTTTATCCACTCCGCGAATAATCATAGATTCACAGATGAAAGACATTGCAGAAAAAATAGATAAAATAAACCCGGATGGAGTTCTGGTCTCAAACAGGGGCTTGCTTGGTTTTGTGAAAAAATACATCGTTCATCTGGATTATTCTTTTAATTGTTTCAATGATATAGATGTAGACTATTATTCTAATTTCACACCGATAATTTCCCCGGAATTAAATTTTTATGAAACACGGGCTTTTAAAAACAAGAATTTTATCGTGATGATTCATGGGGATATTGTTTTGATGAACAGCAGGCAGAAGCTAAAAGCACCTGAATTAATAGATAAGGATGAAAGGCATTTTAGAGTAAGGCGAAATAATAATATAACGCAAATATTGAATTCATCGCAACTTGGACTTTTCAACATGGCAAAAAGATATTTAGATATTGGCATAAGATATTTTTACATTGATCTGGAAAAAGATTCAGGCAAATACATACGCGTCTACAAAGAGATTTTTACTTCAGAGGATTTTTATGACAGGAAACTCAAAAAAGGATACACGACCGGTCATTTTGACCGAGGGGTTTGATATTATTTGAAGTTGATGTAAGGCAATCCTGCCGCAGTTTCTTTAATTTTCTCTTCATTCTTCTGTAAAATTGCCATTGCATCCCAAAGACCATTCAAAAAAGCCTGCCTTCTTCCTTCAAGCATGTCAAACTCAACAACATGTTCACCATATCGGATAACTTTTTGGGCAAGGTCTATATCAAATTCGGTTGATGGATTTTGTTTAACATACTCTGCCAATTGAGTTATTTTTTCAGTAGGCACGATTATTCCGACCAGACCTAAACTTGCGCAATTGCCTGCAAAAATCTCTGCAAAACTCCCGGCGATTACAGCATTAATTCCAAACCTGTGCAATGCCTGGGGTGCGTGCTCTCTTGAAGAACCGCAGCCATAATTGGCACCGGCAATAAGTATTGTCGCCCCCTTATATTTTTCATCATTCATGGGATGTTCTTCTACAGTTTCTCCTTCTTTGAATCTTTCATCAAAATACAAATACTCTCCCATTTTTTTGAATGTGATTTCTTTCATGTATCGGGCAGGAAGTATATCATCTGTATTTTGATCATTTGCAGGTTTTGGTATAGCGATTCCTTTTATATTGGTTATGACCTTTTCAGGTATTTTAAATTCGTCCATCATAATGATTCCTCCTCCAGATATTTTCTTGGGTCGGTTATTTTTCCCTCTATCGCTGTGGCGGCAGCCGTAATCGGACTCATCAAATGCGTCCTTCCTATTGGACTTCCTTGTCTGCCTTTGAAATTCCTGTTCGATGTAGATGCACTTCTTTGAGTTCCCTCTAATTTATCTGGGTTCATTCCAAGACACATAGAGCATCCTGGGTGTCTCCACTCTGCTCCCGCATCCACAAATATCTTGTCTAATCCTATTTGTTCAGCATGGCGTTTGACAGCTTCAGAACCAGGCACAACCAAAGTTTTTACAGAAACCTTTTTGCCTTTTAAAATCTTTGCAGTGGCTTCCAAATCGCTTAATCTTCCATTGGTGCAGGAACCAATAAATACAACATCAACAGGAGTTCCCTGTACTTCTATTCCTCCTTCCAGTCCGATGTATTCCAAAGCATCCTCTGCTTCTTCTTTTTTTTTATCTGTAAAATCATCGGGTTCGGGTATTTTTTCATCAATTGCGATTGCCTGTCCAGGGTTCACACCCCATGTAACCATTGGCTTTACTTGTGAAACATCAATGCTCAATATATCATCGTACTCTGCATCTTCGTCTGATGCAATAGATTCCCAGTATTCTACAGCTTTTTCAAAATCCTCTTTTGGAGCATAATGTTTGTCTTTCAAATATTGGAAAGTTGTTTTGTCCGGGTTTACATATCCTGAACGAGCGCCTCCCTCTACTACAAGATTGCATAAAGTCATTCGCTCTTCCATGCTCATGTTGTCAACTACATCTCCGCTAAATTCATATGCAAAGCCAACTCCTCCTTCAACACCTGTTTTTTTAATCATATAAAGAGCTAAATCCTTTGCAGTAACTCCTTCCGAAAGAATTCCGTTAAATTTTACGCATCTTACTTTCAACTTGTCCATTGCCATAGTCTGTGTTGCAAGAACGTGGCTAACCTGTGTTGTTCCAATGCCAAATGCAAGCACTCCAAAAGCACCGTAAGTGCAGGTATGACTGTCGCCGCATACAACTAATTGACCGGGACATATCAATCCCAGTTCAGGATATATAACATGACACACGCCCTGCTTTCCTGAGTCCGAACCAAAATAAGTTATGCCAAATTCTTTTGTATTATCTTCAATTGTTTTTGTCATCAATTCCGCCTGTTCATCCTTAAATGGTCTTGAACAATCATCTGTAGGAATGACATGGTCTGTTACTGCAAATGTAAGTTCCGGATGCTTTGCATTAAGCCCTCTTTCCCTTAACATTTCAAATGCCTGCGGACTTGTAACTTCGTGCATCATGTGCCTGCCTACAAATATCTGAGTCTGTCCTGTCGGTAATTTCCCGACAATATGGTTTTCCCAGATTTTGTCATATAAAGTTCCTTTGGACATTTTATGCCTCCTTAACGTAATTGCAAGCTGCATCGGTTAATTGGTCAAGGGTTTTCTCTTTGTATTGCGGATTTCTTACATTTTCAAGCGCAGCATTTTTTATCGCCTCAGCTGCTTTTACCTCGCCAACCTGCTCAAGCAACATTGCATAAGACAAAAACGCAGCTTCCGGCTTTACCTGCTGGATTAAAGATGCGTCGTATTTCCCGTCAGCACCATACCATTTGTCCGGAGCAGTCCCGTGGATTGGTTCAAACATTGAAGGAAAGCTTCCTGTTGGATTTATATTTCCTGACACTGCTGTTCCGATACCCCCTTGTATAATAGCACCTGCATCTGTTGCAATATCCCCGAACATGTTTTCTGTCAATACAACATCAAACTGTTTTGGGTTAATAAGCATCTGCATAAGGAAATTGTCAATGTGCATGTATCTTACATCAATATCCGTCCTGTTTTTATATTCTTCAAAAACCCTTTGCCATGGACTTGCGGCATATACCAGGACATTTGTCTTGAACACAAAATGCATCACCGGCTTGTCTGCTTTTTTTCTTTCAACTGCTCGCTTTAGGGCAAATTCAGCTAATCTCTTTACGCCTTTGTATGTGCATTTCATTATCTGATATCCTGCTTCTTCATCCGTCCCTTTTTTTTCAATCCATCCGGCATCAACATAAAGTCCTTCTGAATTTTCCCTGCATATCTCGAAATTGATATCTTTGGCTGTTTTTCCAACTATTACAGAAGGAACACCGTCCGGCAAAATTACCGGTCTTAAGTTAACATACTGGTCAAATGCCTGCCTTAGTTTCAGCAATATCCCGACTTCCAATATTCCCGGCTTAATTTTTCCCGGGTCGCCGATAGCTCCAAGAAAAATCTGGTCGTATTTTTTTAGCTCGTCAAGTTCTTTTTGACCAAGCTCTTTCATGTCGTGCTTTATGAAATAATCAGCATTATAATCAAAGCGTGTGTGCTGAATTGGTCTTGTTAACTTGTTTTCTGCGGCTTTTACAACTTTCAATGCGGCATCTGTAACTGTTATCCCGTTAAGGTCCCCTGGGAGTACTGCAATGTTGTGATAATTTTCCATATTATTTCGAGGAGGGTATTTTTTTATAGTTTTACATACCTCCCATATTCTCTCTGCAAATAAAAGTATAGATTACATGGTATCTTAAAAGCAATTTTGATTACACCAGAGAGGAAATAACGAATAATACAATCCTTTGTTATACAATAGTGAGCAGAACCAAGCGGAGTGAAAACATAACATCTCCCATGCAACTAAAAGGAGGGGATGTGTATGACACCACCCCTACTAGAAATAAATCTCAGAAAATTTGTTCATGAGCTCTTTTGTTGTTGAACCAACACCACCATCACCAATCTTTGTTTTATCTATTTGAACAACAGGAACAATCTTTTTTGTTGTGCCCGTGATAAACACTTCATCTGCTTTTTTCAGTTCATTAAGAGTAAGTATATCTTGAGATACAGGGAAGCCAATATTTGTTGCCATTTCAGCAACTTTTAGTGCTGTTACGCCAGGTAAAACATTTTGTGATGGCGTTTTTATCTTTTTGTTTTTTATTGCAAATATATTAAAAGTACATCCCTCTCGGACAGTGCCATTTTCTTCTACAAAAAGTGCATCGTCATAGCCTCCTTTTTTGGCGTTCAAAAATGCAAGTACTGATGGCATAAAGCTCAAATTTTTTGTTTGTGGAAATACGCGAAGAGTATTAGTAGTTTGCAATTTTATTCCCTGCTCGTATTCTTGCTTATCTAAAAAATCGATTTGGGAAGAAAAAATAATCAGATTTGGTTTACATGTTTCACTTGAGTAGATAGGAATATCCTTTTCTCCACGAGTAATTGTTATTCTTATACGTCCATAGTTATGATTGTTTTTTTGGATTGTTTCCTCAATTAGATTAATCAATTCTTTTTTTGACCAGGGAATTTTTAGATATATTTGATTACAACCATCTAACAATCTATTAATATGTTCTTCTAGCCAAAAAATTTGACCGTTGATTGCTGCAATAGTATCAAAAACACCATCTCCATAGAGTAAGCCGTGATCAAATACAGAAATCTTGGCTTCTTTTTCATTAACAAATTTTCCATTTATACAAACTATCATACTTATATTTCACCTTATGTAAAAAAAATAATCCAATGTATTTATATAATTATGGATAAAAAAATTCTCGTGTAGTATCCTACTATTATTGCATTATGAATTTAATATATATTTTTTAGCATCTATTTAGTCCCCTTTGAAAGTATATCATTTTGTATCATCATTATAAAAAATTTGAATTGTGATGTGATTAAAAGAATTTAGTTCAATTTGGATGGAGAAACCTACAATGTTTTGTAGTCTTTTAATTGCTTGTTATATTCTCCTGATGGATAAATTTTAGTGCAACGTCCCGAAGGAGAAAATTCAGAGTTCGAGTTTTGGCGTCTTAAAGACGAAGTCCAATCCAGTAACACATCAAAGACATATGATTTAGAAAATTTTAAAAGAATATAATTCTAATTCTATTATTATAGTAAAATACATAGATTTATCACATACATTTGAAGATAGAAGGCCTGGTTTTAAGATGAAAAATGAGGATGGATCATATACTCAATACACAGCAAAAATCCATCCATTCCTGACACATCAACAAACAAAACCAAAATTCCATGGTAAATGTTCTTTTGAGATTACAGAAATGACTTTTCAGACTTCAGTCGGGACATATTTGGATTCGCCATTCCATAGATATTCAAATGGCAGGGATATTAGTGAATTAAAAATTGAAGAGCTTATTTTAACCGAGATTGTAATTGATGTTAAAGGTGAATTTGAAGCAATAGGTCTAGATGCAATTCCAAAAAAAATTGATTTGAAAGGAAAGGCCGTTCTCTTCAATTTTAGATGGGATGAATATTGGGGGACTGAAAAGTACCAATCTTATCCATTTATCTCAAAAGAAGTAGTTGAATTTTTAATAAAATCAGGAGTTAAACTTGTGGGTGTGGATACTGTGAATATTGATAGTTCTAAAGATTTAACAATACCAGCACATAGCTTATTTTTGAAAAAAGAAATTTTTATTGTTGAAAATTTAACAAATGTAGATAAATTACAAGATAAAAAATTTACTTTTTTTGCTGTTCCGATTAAAGGGAAAAAGATTGCAGCTATGCCAATCCGAGCCTACGCACAGGTCGAATAAAACTCTCCTACACTTTCTACCTCCGGTTTGACATTTACTAAATGTTCTTTTTTCACAATTTTTACACAAGCAAATTTTTTGACGAAAAACAATAAAAACCACCAATATAATGTTTTTAATGTCATAAATAAAGTTCTGACATAAAATATACTTTATTTAGATACGAAAAAATTTTCATGTTGTGTCTAAATTGGCATACGAGATACAGTTTATACACAATAAAGAATTTGACAGTTAGACTTATGTCTTTATTCTTAAAATCATTGTGAAGAAACTTCTATTGATAATTAATGTAAGACTCTTTTATTGTTTTTTAATTGTTGTGCAAATTAAAGGGAAAGATTACAAAACATTAAAAGTAGTAATTGGCGTAAGACTCTTTTATTGTGTCTAAACTCCTATCTTGCGTACAAGTTTAGACACAATAAAAAATCAACAACTCTTATTATACAACAGATTGGCTCCTTCCTCAAATGCCTCAATACTTGCAACAAGAATATCCGGGCTGGTTCCCATCGCAATTACAGACACATTATTTTTTTCATCCTTTACAGCCATTTTAATATCTACAACAGCATCAGCATGCTTGGTATTTATTTTTACCTGGTAATCTGTCAAGGCATAATTCATATTGTTTTTGGCAAGAACTTTCTGGAATGCTTTAATCAAAGCATCTACCGGACCGACACCGTCAGATGATTCTTCATATTCTTTGTTTTCGTATTCCAGCTTGATATTTGCAACAGGTTTTTCCTTTTTACTCGCAGTTACGCCAAAGTCAATAATTTTTATTGTTTTTTCTTTCCCTTTTCGTATGCTGTTTTCTACAATCATCTGCAAATCAGACCGTTTTATTTCTTTTCCTTTGTCAAGGAAAGATGTTATCTGATCTCTTGCATTGACTAAATCCGAATTCATTATATCAACATCAAACTCGATTTTTACAGTTTTCTTTAATTGCTCTTCTGTTGGAATCTTGTCAAACAATATTTTTTTGTCTTCTGCATCTGTATTTGCAGAACAAATCTGGTAGAATTTCTTGTCCAAAAACCTGTCCACTTCCGAATCCACAGGGTTAATTACAGGGGATGTCGGAAGCACTTTCAATACAGATGTAGGGTCTTTCAAGCCAGCGCCGGTCATTACAATTACAATTTTTTCATCTTTGTTTACCTTTTTCATCTCTACTAATTTTTGCAGTGCTGCAAGACCTGTTGCGGCAGAAGGTTCCACGAAAATAGATTCTGTTTTTGCCAGGAGTTTCTGGGCATTGAGAGTTTCTTCATCTTTCACATCCAGTGCCATGCCATTGGAATCATAAATTGCTTTCAGGATTTTTTTCCCGTCTAATGGTTCGCCTACGCATATGGCAGAGGCAACAGTAGCTGGTTTGTCCTGTATTTCGTAATTCATTGTTTGTTTTTCATAAGCGCACACAACCGGGTTTGCCCCGCTTGCCTGGACGCCAATCATCTGCGGAAGAGAGTCAATAAACCCGAACTTCTTGTATTCTGTAAACCCTTTCCATATTGCAGAAGAATTTGTCCCGCACCCGATAGGGATGATAAGTTTGTCCGGAGCCGTCCAGTTCAATTGTTCTGCAATTTCATATGCCTGGGATTTTTGCCCTTCTGCCCTGAACGCATAATCGCCGCATAAATAAAAATCATGCTTTTGGCTCAGATTAATTGTTAATCTTACTGCATCTGCATAAGTTCCTCTTATCTGGATTAATTTTGCCCCGTAAGAAAGAGTCTGCGCCAGTTTTCCAATCGGTGTTCCTTCAGGCACAATCACATAGCAGGGAAGTCCTGCTTTGGAGGCAAAGGCAGAGACAGATGCTGCCATATTTCCTGTCGATGCGCAACAGACAGCTTTTTTCCCAAGTTCAAGCGCTTTTGTTATCTCGACCATCGTTCCCCTGTCCTTGAAAGCTCCTGTTGGGTTCGCCCCTTCATATTTAATATACAGATGATTTAGTCCAAGCATTTTTCCAAGAGTTTTACATTCATACAAAGGAGTATTCCCCTCGTTTAAACTCACTATTTTGCTCATATCCTCAATAGGATAAAAATTAAGATATTTCAGGCTGCTGATTGGCGCAGTCTTAATTAGATGCATGTTTAATTTTTCAGTGATTTTGTCATAATCATACACTACATCAAGAGCACCACCGCAGTCCATACAATTGGAAGAGGTCTCTTCTTCTTTCCATTCCTTTTTACAGTCAACACATATTAGTTTATATAATTTTTTATTTTCCATTTTAACACTCCGAGGACAAAAATTAAATTTGTCCTCTATCGAATAATAATCTCTGCTATTGCGTCAATCTCTATTTGTGCACCTTTTGGAAGTTTTGCGACACAAACAGTTGAACGTGCAGGTTTGCTTGTAGAAAAATAAGAAGAATATATTTCATTTACTTTAGAAAAATCGTCAATGTTTGTCAAGTATATTGTTGTTTTGACCACCATTTCAAGACTGCTATCGGCGGCCTCAAGAACAGCTTTTATATTGTCCAGAACCTGTTTTGCCTGGACTTCAATGCTCTCATCCATGAATTCCTGTGTCTGTGGGTTTATTGCAATCTGACCGGAAAGATAAACAATATTGTTTATTTTCACAGCCTGTGAATAAGGACCAATTGCATCCGGTGCATTACTGGTGCTTATTATTTCTTTGGACATAACCCTTAAATAACTGCATAATTTTATAAATCTAAATTATCGTATTGGGACTATGAAAGGAAGTCAGATGATTTTAAATACACTGAAAGACAACGGAGTAAATACAACTTTTGGATATCCCGGTGGATCAGTAATCCCTTTGTTTGATGCAGTCTATAATGACAATGAGTTCAGGAATATTCTTGTCAGGCATGAGCAGGCAGCAGCCCATGCGGCAGACGGGTATGCGAGGGCATCCGGCAATGTCGGCGTTGCGATAGCAACAAGCGGTCCGGGAGCGACAAATTTAGTGACAGGACTTGGCACAGCATATTATGATTCTTCTCCCGTACTTGCTTTCGGAGGACAGGTTTCTGTAAATTTCTTAGGCAAAGATGCATTCCAGGAATCAGACATGATGGGAATAACCCTCCCAATCACAAAACACAATTTCCAGATAAGAAACCCTGATGATATAAATGCAACAATCAGGAAAGCAATCAAGATAGCAACAAGCAGGAGACCGGGACCAGTATATGTAGAACTGCCAAAAGAATGCCAGGTCGGAGACATCACAAAACCAAATCCGAAAACAGCAGAGGTTCTAAATTGCGGTCCTATGCCAAGAGCAAAAAAAGAAGACATAAAAAAACTCGCAGACGGTCTGCTTAATACTCAAGCCCCTCTTATTTTGGTAGGAGGAGGAGTTTTATTAGCAAATGCATCTGGGCAGATAAATAAACTCATAGAACTGCTTAACATCCCTGTGGCAACAACACTCATGGCAAAAGGAGTAATCCCGGACAATCATCCTCTTAACCTCGGGATGATAGGTATGCACGGCAGGAAGAGCGCAAATTACGCAATTATGAATGCTGACCTGATAGTTGTTTTGGGATGTAGGTTTTCAGACAGGATTACAGGAGATACAGATGCATTTGCAAGAGATGCAAAGATAATACAGATTGACATTGACTCATCTGAAATAAACAAGAACATTGATATTGACATGTCCATAATAGGAGATGTAAAATCAATCCTTGATGATCTTTTAGCAGTCCTTAAAATGAAGATAAAATCGCCGAAACAGACAGATTGGTCAAAGAAGATGAAAAAGATAAAACAGCTTTGTTGTTGCGATATAGATATTGGAAAAACTCCAATTGACCCGAGGAAAGTGATAAAGGAAATAAATGCTGCAATAAAAGACACGGATATTGTCACAACCGGCGTAGGACAGCACCAGATGTATGCCGCTCATTTCCTTGAAAGAAAATACCCCAGGACATTTATTACCAGTGGAGGATTCGGCACAATGGGATCCGGATTCCCTTTTGCAATAGGTGCAAAAATAGCAAAGCCGGATGTTGAAGTTATTGACATAGACGGGGACGGCTCGTTTATAATGAACTCACAGGAGCTTGCAACATGTAAGGAAGAAAACATTAAAGCAACTCCTGTAATTTTAAACAACAATTATCTTGGAATGGTAAGGCAGTGGCTGGAAATATTTTACGGCAGGAGGTATTCACAGGTGGGTTTGGGGAATACCACGGATTTTGTAAAGATGGCAGATGCTTACGGATTGGAAGGGATATTGGTGGAAAAGCCGTCTGAAATTAAGGATGCTCTGAAAGAGGCAATGGGAAATGATGAGACTACTATTGTAAATATTATGATAGAGAAAGAGTCCAATATACTGCCTATGCTTCCGCCGGGAGGGACATTAAAAGAGGCATTTGGTGGGTGCATGGAACAGGCAGGATATGAGTGCTTTGAGAAATAGATTAATAAGATTATGAAAACATACATTATTTCAATACTGGTCGCAGATGAGCCAGGCGTTTTATTGAAATTATGCGGCTTGTTTGTCAGGAGAGGTTTTAATATCAACACAATCGCTGTCGGCTCAACCGAGAAAAAAGGACTTTCCAGAATAATGATAACCCTTAATTCTGATGGGAAAAAGATAACCCAGCTAAAAAAGCAATTAATCAAGGTAATAGATGTGGTGGGCGTCTCTGATTTGACAGAAAATACAATAGTAGAGGAATTGTGCTTGATTAAACTGGGCATAAACGGGGAAAAAGAAAGGGATGAAATCATAAATAATGTAAATCTATTCAAGGCAAAAATAATAGACATAAACAAGACAAACATAATCATCCAGATAACAGACCGACCGAACAAAATCAAGAATTTTATTGACGTTTTATCCGATTACGAGATAGTAAAGATTACAAGAACAGGAACCGTAGCAATCAAGGACATCGGAACTAATAATAATTAAATAAGGATTAATATGGAAGAAGCAAAAATATATCACGACGCAGATGTAACAACATCTGTTTTAGAAGGCAAGACAATAGCTGTAATTGGCTACGGTGCACAAGGCAAAGCTCAGGCAAACTGCATGAAAGATTCAGGATTAGATGTGATTGTAGGTTTAAGAAAAGATGGTGCTTCATGGCAAAAAGCCATCGACGACGGGATGAATGTTGATGAAATAAGTGAGGCGGCTAAAAAGGCAGACATCATCCATATTTTAATACCGGACGAGATACAAAAGACTATTTACGATGAGCATATCAAAGAACATGTTACAGAAGGAAAAGCAGTCAGTTTTTCCCACGGGTTTAACATCACTTACAAGCAGATAGCTCCGCCTCAAAATGTTGATGTAATTATGGTTGCTCCAAAATCCCCGGGGACAGAGGAAAGAAAAAGATACTTGGAAGGATTCGGAGTGCCGGGACTTGTTGCAGTTGAAAACGACTACAGCGGGAATGCAAAAGACACAGCTCTTGAGATGGCAAAAGCAATGGGTTTTACAAGAGCAGGAGTTTTTGAATGCACATTCAACCAGGAGACATATTCTGATTTATTCGGTGAACAGTGCGTACTTTGTGGCGGAATGACAGAATTGATTAAAGCAGGATTCGAGACACTTGTAAAAAGAGGATACCCTCCACAGATGGCATATTTTGAATGTATGCATGAAGTGAAACTTATTGTTGACCTTCTTTATGAAGGAGGAATGCAGCACATGTGGCATGTTGTGTCGAACACAGCAGAATACGGCGGAAGAACAGTTGGTCCAAAAATAATCACAGAAGAGGCAAAGCGGGAAATGGAAAAAGCATTGGACAGGATTGAATCAGGCGAGTTTGCAGAAGAATGGCTTAATGAATACAGGAGTGGAAACAAAAATTTCAATGAACTGAGGAAGGCAGAAGAAAGCCACGAGATAGAGATTACTGGTGCAAAAATCAGGAAGTTGTTCGAAAAAAAAGAATAAAAAAACCACAGGAATGCACAAGATGCAGGAAAATTCTATATTTTCCGCACATTCAACTTTGTTGAATGACGCACAGGAACATAGAAGAAGGAAAAATCACTTTCCTGTGAATTCCGTGCGTTCTGTGGATAAATATATAAAAATAAATCCCATAAATAACTATGAAACCGGAAATGATTTTCTATATTACAGGAGGTTTTTTTGCAATCGCAACATTACTGTATTTTGCAGGAGAATACATTCTGCTGTTCGGGAAGGAAATCAAGCTGACAATCCTTTTGTGCCTGACAATAATATTTTATTCAGCAGGAACTTTCCTTAAAATTAAAGACATGTGATTGATATGATAGGATTTGTATTTTTTATATTGTTTATTCCATTGCTTATAATTTTAGGTCTTGCTTATTTTCGCACAAAAAAGATTTATCCTCTTATGTATATTCTGTCGGCATTTTCATACATCATTACATTGGCTTATTTTATCGGTGCATGGGGATTGAAAAAAGACGCGATAATTGCAACACTCGGGGTTTCAGCAATATTGCTGATAGCAATTGGTTATAATATTTCTCATTCAAAAAAACAGCATGAATTAAAGCGCATAAAACGATATGGCATTATTTTACCCATTACAATAATTGTTTTTGCATCAATCATAGGTTCTGCAAATATTGGAATGGAGCGGCAGACAGACACAGTATCTTCTGTTAAATACAGCGAGATATTTTCAGACGAGAAAGGAGAGCTTTATAGCAATGCACTAGAAAACCAAGTGTTTCTCCAGACAATTACAATTAAAAACAATTTCTTTCTTTCTGCATATCAAAAAATTCCAAAATACACCATTTGCTTTTATCCTTTAAATGAAAGCTGTGATGTTCATTCTTATCCAATGTATTATGAAAACAATAAATCTTTTTACAAAGATATTATTGAAATACTTCCTCGGTCTGAAAAAACAGTACAGATAAGAATTCCGAAATTGTATAACTATGAAGATAGAATTGGTGCAAATATCGAGCCGGTGTTGGTCGGGCAGAGATATAAGGGATGCAATTACGATGAGATATTACTGGTTGACAGAAACCCTAACGGAGAAAGAGATTACGGTTATGTTGAATGCAGTTCTTTGTCAAAAGAGCAGATAGATAGCGCAATTAAAATTGAAATCAATTAATTCGTCAATAATGTTATGGAATATGAAGAAGTAAAAAGAGGTCGCTCATTTATCCTGAAATTTGAACACAAGGATAATTTTCTGGACGAGTTATTGTCTTTTGTAAAAGAAAAGCAGATACGAGCCGGGAAAATTGAAATAATCGGCGCCTTAAAAAACGCAAAAGGTGCTGTTGGACCACAAACAGATGAACTCCCGCCGACACCAGTCATAAAAGAAATAAATAATGCGCATGAAGTTGTGGGCGTCGGGACAATTTTTTGGCAGGATGACGAACCAAAGTTACATCTACATTGCGCAATAGGGCATAAAGATGATGCAAATGTAATATGCATCCGGCAAGATACAGAAGTCTTTATTGTAATCGAAGCAATATTGCAGGAATATGTAGAGACTACCGCAGAAAGAAAAATTGATGAGGAAATTAAGATGCCGCTTTTGAGTTTTGAACCCCTTCCTTGACACTAATTTTGTAATTATGCAAACCCGCTTTATTTCTAATTGTGGCATATTCGCCATAATTAAATTTAGGATTATGTAATTTTTTATTCACACTACTTAATAAACTTAAACTGAAAAATAATATAATGAATTTTCTGGAAAAATTATTTGGGAAAAGAGAAAAGACTAAAAGAACAAAAGAGACAGAAGAAAAACCACTCTGCGTAACAATAAAATTTGAGCAGGCAAACGCATTTCTTAAGGAGACTGCCGCCCCTTTCCTAGAATCAATAAATGACATGACAGACAGTGCCATAAAAAACATCAAAGACCATTTCAAAGACCTTGATGAGAACCTTGATGCTTTGGAAAAAGCAGTGCCTGAAGAACATGCAGAAGACAGACCAAGGAAACTTATGCTCGGCAACAGGGCTGCCTTTATAAGAAAAGTAAAAACATTTGAAAATAATATTGCCTTTCCATCCACAAAAGTGGTGCCGAAAATCAGGGAATTCTATAAATCTCTTATAATGGATATGAATGTACTGCTAAAAGATACACACAAAAACATCTACTTTTCGAACATGCTTTTTCCTGATGAGATGGAAAAAACAATAGGCAGTTTAAGAGAGATGGGGCATATTGCAGACCAGTCGATAAAGGAGTTGGACAGCAACAAAGAAAAAATAGAGATGATTGAACAGGCGGAAAATAACATAAAAAAAGTGCATGACCTCACAACAAAAAAGAAAACTATTTTTCAAAGTCAAAAGAAAAGCAAAGAAAACATTAAAGAACTCCAAAGAAAGAAAGAAGAACTGATTAAAGAACTTGATTACCTCAACACCAGCGAAGAGAGAAAGACTCTGGGAAAAGAAGAAGAAAAACTTAAATCTCTTGAAGAAGAAATAGACAATATAAGAAACACAATAATCAATATGTTCTCGCCCCTGTCAAAGACCATGAAAAAATATGAAAGAGACAGTGCAGGACTAAGCAAAGAAGAGAGAAATACGCTTTGCCTGTATATTGATTCGCCCGTAGAAGCATTAATTGGAGACAAGGATATGAAGACTCTTGACAAGATAATTCTCAATGCAGAAAATATGATAAAAGAGGGAGGAATAACTCTAAAGGATAAAAAGCAGGAAGAAAAGATACTTCATCATATGAGCCGGCTAAAAAATCACGAAGAGTTAAAAGACATTCTTGTTGGTTATGAACGAACTAAAAGACAGGCAGAAGAGACAAGCAACTCTATAAAGGACATGAATATAAGCGAAAGAATATCATCAACAGAGCATGAACTTGCGGCTTTAAATGAAAATATTGTGACAGAAAAAGAGAATATGGCAGGACTGGGAAAATCTATTCCTGAAGTCGATAATGAGATATTATTGAAGGTAAAAGAGCTGGAGAATGAACTAAGTGGGATTTCTGGGAAGGATGTGACGATGAGTATTGATTTATAAGAAAATTTAGAGAAACACAAAAAGAGGTAATAGTTTTGACAATACCATAATTACATTTTTATAATTATTATCCAAATAAAAATATGAAATCAGACATCTTAAAAAACAGCATAGAAACCCTTCCTCACAGAGCACTGCTGATGAGTGCGGGATTAAAAAAAGAAGACTTTTCAAAACCATTTATTGGTGTCGCAAACAGCTATAACGACATAATCCCCGGGCATATTCATTTAAATGAATTAACCAAGGAAGTTAAACGCGGAATCAGGGATGCCGGCGGAGTTCCATTAGAATGGGGTGTCCCGGGCGTCTGCGACGGCATTGCAATGCATGTTGAAATGAGATTATCCCTTCCATCGCGAGACCACATTGCCGATAATATAGAAATAATGACATTAAGCCATTCCCTTGACGGATGGGTTGGAGTCACAAACTGCGATAAAATTACACCAGGAATGCTCATGGCAGCAGGACGCCTGGATTTGCCTTCGATAATCCTTACTGGTGGACCAATGAAAGCAAATACTGGAGCTGACGGGAAGAAACACCACCCTATTGAAGGGTTTGGTATTGCCGGTCAGGTTCTGGGCGGAAAAATGTCAGAAGAAGAGGCAAACAAAATGCTTGATTGTATGGTTTGCGGCGCCGGATCATGCGTCGGTCTGTTTACTGCAAACACAATGGCAACAGTGACAGAGGTATTGGGAATGTCTTTGACCGGCTGTTCAACAACACTTGCCATAGACCCGTTAAAGAAAAAGCAGGCATATGAGAATGGGGAAAAAATAGTAGAACTTGTAAAAAGCAATACAACTCCTTCTTCAATTATGACAAAGCAGGCTTTTGAAAATGCAATTATGGTCGATATGACGATGGGTGGAAGCACAAATGCAGTATTGCATATCATTGCAATCGCAAAAGAATTGGGCATAGAAATTTCAACAGATTTGTTCGATGAAATTTCAAAGAATGCTCCAAATCTCTGCCATATAATCCCAGCAGGACCTTATGAAATGTCAGATATTGACAGGGCGGGTGGCGTTCCGGCAGTATTAAACAGGCTCAAAGATATGCTAAAAGACAGCCCGACAGTAAATTCAAAATCAATAAAGCAAATCGCAGAAGAGGGTCGCGTATCAGATGATGAAATAATAAGACCTTTAGACAATCCATATTTTAAAGAAGGAGGCATCGCAGTCCTGAAAGGAAATATTGCAGAAAGCTCTGTAATAAAACAAACAGCAGTATCACAGGATATGATGAAACATTCGGGACCTGCAAAGGTATATTGCACAGAAGATGATTTGCTCCATGCAATAAGCGCAAAAAAAATCGCAGAGGGAGATGTTGTTGTTCTGTCTTTCCAGGGACCTTGCGGAGCACCCGGAATGCCCGAAATGCTCACCCCCACAGATGCAATCAAGGGAGCGGGATTCAAAAAAGTCGCCTTAATAACAGACGGAAGATTTTCGGGCGGAACAAGCGGACCATGCATCGGACACATTGAGCCAGAAGCATATCTTGGCGGAAATATTGGTGCAATAAAAGATGGAGATATAATTGAAATAGACATCCCCAATAGGACGCTTGAAGTAAAATTGACAGATGAACAAATAAAAGCAAGATTAAGTGAAGTAAAAACTCCGGAAAGAAAATTAAGCCCTTTTTTGAAAAAATACAGGGAAAACAATACACGAAAAAAAGAGTAATGTTTTTATAATATATTCAATAAAAAAGAATATGGAAAAACCAAAATCCGATTTTGTCTGGATGAATGGGAAATTCATAAAATGGCAGGACTCAAATGTCCATATAACAACACACGCACTGCATTACGGCTCAAGTATATTTGAAGGCATAAGATGCTACAATACAAAAAATGGTTCGGCAGTATTTAAATTAAAAGAGCATGTAAAACGATTTTTCGAGTCCGCAAAAATATACCGGATGGAAATTCCATACAGCAAAGAAGAAATCCAAAAAGCAATAACCGAGACTATTAAAAAAAACAACTTGAAAGAATGCTATATCCGTCCATTGGCATACAAAAATGATGAAGGAATGGGACTGAATCCCTTGAACATATGTGTTGATGTTGCAATAATGGTGTGGTACTGGGGATCATACCTCGGTGACGGTGCAATTGACGTAAAAGTTTCCTCATGGAACCGGATGGCTCCAAATACATTTCCTGCGCTTGCGAAGGCAGGAGGTAATTATATAAATTCCCAGCTGGCAAAAATGGATGCAGTAATTAATGGTTATGATGAAGCAATAATGCTGAATACAAATGGTTTTGTAACTGAAGGGAGCGGCGAAAACTTATTTTTAATAAAAGACGGCACAATCTACACACCTGCTCTTTCAGATTCCGTCCTTAAAGGAATAACAAGAGCTTCTGTTATGTGTATTGCAAAAGAGATGGGATACATTCTAAAAGAAGAAACAATCCCGCGCGAGATGTTATACATCGCAGATGAATTATTTTTCACAGGTACAGCCGCAGAAATTGCTCCAATAAAAAGCGTAGATAAAATAAAAATTGGAAACGGCAAAACCGGACCTGTAACGCAAAAGATAAAAGACAAATTCCTTTCTATATTAAAGACAGGGGAACCAAAAGAATGGTTTGGTTTTGTTTGAATCAAACATTATTTTTTTCTTCGTTTGTACCTAAACCCAAAACCCTTTAATTCAAGTGCCACTGCCTGTTTTTGAGTAACAAAAAACTCAAAGAGTAAAATTCGAGTTCTATGTATTTGATTGTAGGGCGTCTTTATGTCTGCAGGACAGAATGTCTGAAAGTTCTATCAAATAAGCGAATACGACACATAAAGAAAAATAATCAATGAGCTCACAATCAAAAATCAATTCTTTTTTTACCTATTATCCTAAGTCTAATCATTAGATGTATAACGAAGATAACAAATGCTCCTCCTAAGATAGATTCTGGTTTAATCACATCATAATGTACTAAAATCAGCAATATTAATGTTATAATGGCACACGCGCCCAATAGCCATTTTTTCCATGGCTTTAATCTAAACCATACTTCTTTTAAGTTATTTATAATATCCATAATATTACTTTTTATATAATTATAGGAAGTTATTCTATATATTTATGAGACCAAAAACATTTATCACGTCGGATTTGCATTTAGACCATACAAACATAATCAAATATTGCAAAAGACCATTTCTAAATGCCAAAGATATGAATAAAACTCTTATTGATAATTGGAATAATACAATAAGCAATAAAGATATTGTTTATTTCTTAGGTGATTTAGCTTATGGCATAGGAAGCAAGTCAACAGATTATTGGTTGAAACAATTAAATGGAAAAATAATATTCATAAAAGGAAATCACGATAAATCAAATAAAATTAAATTCCATGAAACATACCTATTAAACTATAGAGGATATAAATTCTTTTTATCTCATATGCCGGTACAAGTTCCAAAAGATTCAGGGCATCAATCCACACTTGAATATTTCCCAAGTAATGAACCAGAGCAATTTGAAAAAAATTGTAATATATGGGCAATTTACGGACATCATCACAATAACAACTTGAAAAAACATCCATTTATTGATAAGAAGAATAGACGAATAAATGTATCTACTGAATTAACAAATTTTCGCCCCATTGATATGGATGACTTAATCAAGAAGATAGAAGAATAATCCAAGTTTTTTCATCCATTATAACTCATTTTTCGAAGAAAAAGGCAATATGTCCGAATGACTTCAAATCCTCTGTCTAAAAAAGGAACTAAATTTTATTGAAATTAATTAACATCATTTTTTCCTTCGTTTATGCCTAAACCCGAAACCCTTTAATTCAAGTGCCACTGCTTGTTTTTGTGCACGCTCAAGAGAAATAGTAAACAAAGGAATCAACAGGTATGCATATCCTTTAATCTTGTCCTTAATTTTTCCCTGGCGAATGGAAAAACCCCTTGCCTTTTGAGCATCAAGAATCTGATCAAGGTCATAGAATATCAGCGTAATTGAACGATTTACAAAGATAAACAGAAAAATAACACTCTCCGGAATCCTATACCCAAATATATTTATTCCCGACAGCCGCTTTACCAGTTTCAGTGGATTGGTCGTAATAATAAAGAGCGTAGAGGAGCAAAGAAGGCAGAATAGTCTTGAACCAATAAACACCCCCATCTTAAATCCTTCCATCGAGATTTGCGGATTGAAAAAGAAAAGAGACATACTCTCCCCCGTAAACGACCGGTAGAAAAACAAGTGGAATGCAAGGATAAACGGAAAAACAAAAATAAAAAAGAAACGAATCTGCTGCATGAATCTTTTATGCAATCCACAGTATATTGCCGTAGCATACAAAAGAACAACAATCACTAGCAACTGTGGGAGATTGGCATAAAGACATACAATCCAGAAAATTACCAGTAGAAATATCTTGATAAGAGGATCTATTTTATAGAGAAATCCATTTCCCTCTTCATATTCAAATATGTTTTTCATTGTTCTGTCAGCCTCCTGTTTTTTATGACAAATGTCCTGTCAACAAGTGATTTATAATAGCCCGGGCGATGAGATATTACAATAATTGTCTTACCTCTTTTCTTCAGGTCTGCAAGATATTCAATAAGTTGCATCTTCCCATCAAAATCCAGATATGTTAAAGGTTCATCTAAAATAACAATCTCTGGCTCAGAAACAAGCACAGAGGCAAGAGTCACCCTGTGTTTTTCCCCTGCCGAAAGAGCCTGTGGACTTTTGTTGCGATATTTTTCCAGATCAAAAAAAGAAAGCATTTCATCAATCTTCTTCCCTGAATTTTCTTTTTTTACCAAATCGAGGGTTAATTGCAGTTCTTCCTCGACAGAATTTTTAAATATCTGGTGATCAGGATTCTGGAATATAAAGCCCGCCTGTTTTACAATATCTTGTTGGGAATATTTTTCCAGGGCAGTTCCATTCATCTTTATTTCTCCTGCCTGTATATCCAGCAGTTTTATCACATGCTTTACAAGCGTTGTTTTACCACTTCCGTTACCACCCAGAAGCAAAATAAATTCATTATTTTTTATAGAGGCATTTATATTTTCCAGTACAGGGGTTTGTGTTTTATAATTAAGATTTTTTATAGATATTTTTGTTTTTTCTTCAGCGCTTTTGCATGTCTTTATAGTATTCCATTGATATTTTTCCGGCTCTATGCCAAGGGCACCAATAGAACTTTTGCTAAGAAATGTCATGTCTGAAGTGTCTTCGACTATTTCTCCATGTCTCATAACAACAAAACGCGAGCAATGTTTTGCAAAGCAAGTATCGTGAGTTATTAGGATAATGGTTTTACCTTCTTTATTGAGCTTCTCAAGAGTTTTTGCGAGTTGTTCTTTTTCCCTTCTGTCCAACTGTGATGTCGGCTCATCAAGTATTAATATATCCGGGTTTACACACAGGATTGAAGTAAGAATCGCCTTTTGTTTTTCGCCTTCAGACAAGCTGAATAATTTTTTTTTAAGAAGATAAGAAAAAGTCTCATCTGAGAATAGTTCTGCTATTTTCTCATCTGCCGACAGACCGAAATTCTCCATTTGAAACCTGATTTCTTCTTCAATTGTCGGCAAAAAAAGCTGGGATTCGTAATCCTGCAGAAGAACCCCGACATCCCTTGTAATATCATGAATTGCGTGATGCAATATATTTTTTTTGTTAACAAGAACCTTTCCTTTATATTTCCCGTGAAAAAAATGAGGAATGATTCCGCACATGCATAGTGCCAGTGTGGTCTTGCCAGAACCATTTGGACCCATAAGAGCAATAAATTCACCTCTGCCAATATCCAGATTTATGTTCTTCAAAACTGGGTTTTTTGATTCAGAAAAAGAAAAGAAAAGATTTTCAATTCTCAGGACCATGTCATTCCCTGTGGATTAACCATCGAAGCTTCGGGTTTTTATCTATGGCAATAACAAGAGGCACTGTGACAAGTGTTGAAATAAAAGCCACTATTATCCTTTCCCACGCTGCTGCAAATGCAAAAGGAATATACATGTCGCCGACAGCTTTTGCAGTCATTCCAAGAATGTTGTAGCCATATAGTCCAAACATAAGATTGCCCATCATTGCATCAATTTCCAGCCCGATGAAAGATATAAGAAAGATTGTAGGAAAGAGATATTTTGTGTTGAGTTCTTCACAGAATGTTTTTCTGACAAGAGATACTGCCGGGATTACCAGCAATATGGCGATATATTTATCCCACAGCGCCCACATAGGGACATGGATATTTCCCGGGGCAAGGAAAAATAATCCGAGGAGAATAAGACCGTACATTGCAGAAATAAGTGCTTTTCTGTACATCAGCATTGTTATGAAAAATGCACCTGATGCCATGGTCAGGAATCCTGCCTGTAAGAATAAACTGCTGGGTTTGTACATGTTGTAAATAAAACTGCCCATTGTAACGCCAAAAGCACCCAAAAAACCAGTTGAACCTGCTGTTGCCGCAATTGTTTCTATAACAGCAGTAAGGTTCACAAAACCTATGTTTGGCAGTGGGGCTAAAGCAAGAACAATAGTTATTGCAGCAAAGACGCCAATCATTGTAATGGCAAGTGTTTTTGGGATGGGCGGAGCATCTTCATTTTCATTATTGTAATTAAAATCTGACTTTTTATATGACTCTTTTTTTGATTTTACCATAATCTTGCTCTTTGGATTTTTCCTGTTTTGTTTTTCATTATATATTATCAATATTATAGATTCAAGGTATATAAATATTTTGTTTTGCCTATCTGATTTCGTCTCTTACTTCATCTGCCGCAAGGCACATATTCTTTAATTTAGCAAAGGCAATATCAGAGGGAAGCAGTTTAACGCCACAGTCCGGGTCAACATACACTTTTTTCGGCTCGACAATCTCAAATGCCCTGCGGATATTTTTCTTTATCTCTTCAACATTTTCCACGCGCCGTGTATGGACATCAAGACATCCGAAGCCGATATCTTTTGTATAGTCGTACTTTTTGAAAACTTCAACATCACAGAAATTTTTGTTTGCAAATTCAAAGTCGAACTGGTCTGTATTGAATTCCAGGATGTCAGGATATATCTTAGAATAATCCCCGTAGCATATATGTATCCCTGTGTATGCCTTGATTCCACGCGTTGCAATCTCTATTGAATTTTTCGCGATTTCCAATTCTTCCGGGTGCGTAGGGATTGCCGGGTCATCTATCTGGATATAATCTGCCCCTGCCCTGACAAGTGCTTTTAGTTCCTTGTTTATGACTTCAGCAAGCTCGTATATCGCCTCGTCTTTTTTGGAATAAAATTCATTAAAGCTCCAGTCAACAATTGTATATGGTCCTGTTATCGGGACTTTTATGCCTTTGCTTGTAATAGTTTTGAGGTATTTGTACTCAGGTATTGTCAACTCATCCCTGTATTTGAGTTTATCTACTATCGCGGGTTTTCTATAGTAGTTGTTGCCCCACACCCTAACATCGCCGTAGATTTTAAAGCCATCTATATGATCTGCAAAATATGATGTCATCTCATCTCGCCTCATCTCGCCGTCCCAGAGGATATCGATCCCTGCTAATTCCTGTTCTTTTACAACAGTTTTTATGGAATCCGTATAGGACTGTTCCAGGACTTTGTCCGAAACTCCGCCGTATTTATGATCTTTTATCATTTTATTGAGCCATTTTGGTTTTGGATAACTGCCGACAATGGTTGTTGGTAATAGTTTTTTAGTCATATTTTTCACCTCTAAAACAATCACACATATTCATTAATTTTTCAGATGCCTTAACATAAGGCAGTAGTTCAAGCCCTGTATTTGGAGATAAAAAAAACGTATCTGCATCACAGCAATCCAGAATATTGTTGATTTTGTTTTTTACATCCTCTCTTTTCTCCATCTTTGTTGTCCTTCCGTCGACGATTCCCGCCTGAATTTCTTTTTTTGTTTTATATTCTTTCAATAATTCCAGATTTTTTTCATATCCTTCGACAAAATCAAGACCTATGACATCTACATTAAAATCAAGGATTTCCGGGAATATATTGGAAGCGTCCCCATAATAAGTGGCAAGGAAAAATTTTGCATCGACGCCACGGACAATTTTTTTAATTGCTTCTTTTGCAATCTCCAAATCATTTTTGTCTGCCTGAAGCAAGGACGGTTCATCGAGTTGAATGTATTTTGCTCCTTTTTTCACAAGACTCTTTGCTTCTCCATTAATAATACTGGCAATGTCCATTACAACTTCTTCTTTATTGTTGTAGAATTCATTTTTTGAAAGTTCTGCAATGCTGTAACAGGAAAGCACGGCTTTTGTTTGAGGCTGTGTTTTATATGCGAGTTCAAATTCATCAGAAATCATGTTGTCTTTTAGTTCCAATTTGGATGCTACAACAGGTACGCGATAATATGCGTTATTGTCGAAATATCTTGTCAGACCGGTCATCTTAAATCCTTCTATTTTCGTGCACAGATGGCACAAAAAATCCTGCCATGTCAGTTGACCGTCAGCGAACAACTCAATGCCTGCTTTTTTTTGTTCATCCAGAATATCGTTTATTGCTCTTTGTTCTATTTCTTCGCTTATCTCTTTTAGGTTTTCCTTCTGGGAGCCTTCAAGTTTTTTGAGGTATTCTGCAAACCACGGCGGACGTGGATAGCCGCCCATTATTGTTGGAATAATTGTTTTTTCTCTATATTTATGTGGCATAATATTTACACTTATTTATTGAATCTCTATATTAAAATATTAAATATATTAACATAAAATCAAATCAACCTGTTTACAACATCATAGTTGTCCTCTTTTATACCCTGTATGCATATCCCTGAAACTTTTGTTTTTTTTAGTTTTACAATCAGATTACA
>JAGLPV010000035.1 GCA_023137195.1 Candidatus Aenigmatarchaeota archaeon
ATGAACTCTGCTGTTTTTACCTCAAAGACAGGTATCACCCCGGCAATAATTGGAGCAGAAACAGCATCGCATGTTTTTTCTATTTTTTTAATATCAAAACATGGCTGAGTTATTACATATTTTGCTCCGGCACCGATTTTATCTATTGTCCTTTTGATTTCATTTTCCATAAATTTTGCATTGGTGTTTATTCCTTCACCGACAAAACAATTGATTGATTTTTTAAGGTTTAATTTTTGAATAAAATCTATTAATCCAATTGAAGAGAACTCAAACACTCCCTTAGCATTCCGGACAGGGTCGCCAGTAAGAGCAAGTATGTTTTTGATTCCAAGAGCATAAGCTGCCAGGACATCCGCCTCCAGCGCAATTAGATTCCTGTCCCGACAGACAAGATGCATTATAGAAGTTCTGCCCGCCATTTCTATTTTATGGCAAAGCGCAATTGGGCTCATCATTGGACGAGAAAGCGGCGAGTCGACAACCCCGAAAAATTCGATATTATTGATGGATTTTAATTTATTTATCTGGGCATCTAAATCAAGGTCTCTTGCAGGGACAAGTTCCATCATATTTATGAACTGACCGGAATTTATTTTGCTCTCTAGAGGATTTATTGACATATTGCTAATCAATATCAATTAAAGTATATATTTTATAATAGTTTGGATACAGCATTAAAAAATTTTGCTTACATTCAATCAATATATTTTCAGGCATAAAGCACCATCAAATAAGCGCACTTGAAAGAGCATCTTTGCACCCGTATTCTCTAACCAGGGGAATAGATTCAATTGTTTTTATCAACAAGTTCTTTACTTTATTTTCGTTTTGTTTCATAGTGTTTATTATTTCTTCTATTGAGACATTGTGTTCTTTCCAGCAGTCATAATCTGTTACCATAGCAATAGAGGCATAGCAGATTTCTTTTTCTCTTGCAAGCACGCATTCAGGAACAACAGTCATATTAATTGTGTGAGCGCCCCACCGCCTAAACATGAGTGATTCTGCCCTTGTTGAAAAACGCGGTCCATTGACACAAACCTGTGTGCCTTTTTCATGGATGGAATAATTTAGTTTTTTGGCTTCTTTTATAATTGTATTGCGCAGTTCTTCACAGAATGGGTCTGCAACGGATATATGGCATACTCTGTCTTTTTCATAGAATGTTGAACTTCGACCATGTGTCCTGTCGATAAACTGGTCTAGCACTACGAGGTCGCCGGGTTTGTATTCTTCAAGCAGAGATCCTACTGCTGTTGCAGAAAGGATGCGAGTCACGCCAAGTTCTTTAAGTGCATGGATATTTGCGCGATAATTTATAAGATGAGGTGGTATTTTGTGCCCGGGTCCATGCCTGTTTAAAAAAGCGATTTTTCTTTTCCCAAGAGTTCCGACAACAATAGTGTCAGATGGATTCCCGTAAGGAGTATCTATCTTTATTTTTTCTACATTATCAAGAAGTTCCGGGTCGTACACTCCTGTGCCTCCAATAATACCTATTTCTGCGTTCATACAATTACCATTTATTGATATATTGTTTTTGTGTTATAAAATTATAAAATTAACCCACTCTGTTATTATAAAAGGTAATGAATATGAATTTTGACGAGCGAATAAGGAAAATACCTAATTATCCAAAAGAAGGAATATTATTTTACGATATTACGACCCTGTTAAAGGACGGGCGGGCTTTCAAGGCAGTCGTAGACAATCTTGAAAAACAGTACA
>JAGLPV010000036.1 GCA_023137195.1 Candidatus Aenigmatarchaeota archaeon
GTAAGAAAAAAAGGCAAACTCCCGGCAGATATAATCAGCGCAGAATATACAAAAGAATATGGTGATGATAGACTGGAAGTCCATAAAGATGCAATAGAGCCGGGTCAGAAGGTTCTAATCGTGGATGATTTGCTTGCAACAGGCGGAACTATTGAAGCTACTGTAAATCTTGTAGAACGGCTTGGCGGTGATATAGTCGGCATTTGTTTTTTGATTGAACTTACTGCCCTGAAAGGAAGAGATAAGGTAAGCAAGTATCCGATATACAGTCTTTTGAAATACGAAGAATAATATTACTAATTACTGGCTGTCTTTTTCTTTTTTAAGAAGAATTTCCCAGTTTTTGTCAACATCTTTTTGTATTTTTTCAAGCAATCCTTTGTTTTGCGGCTTGAACAGATGAGCAAATCTTTTTTGCAATTTCAGGTATTCTTCTATTGGCTTTTTCTCTCTTGGCTTGTATGTCACTTTATATTTGCCGTCTTCTATTTCATACAATGACCAGAAACATGTTTCGGCCGCTAATTTGGCTATCTGTACTGTCATGTCTGTTGGGAATCCCCAGTTTGTAGGACATGGCTCCAGTACTGTTATTACAGATGGTCCTTCGCAGTCAAGAGCCTTCTTTACTTTGTTGGTTAAATCAACTAAATTAAATGCGCTTGCCTGAGCAACATATTCTAAGTTATGCGCTGCTGCAATCTCTGTTAAATTCTTCCTGACAATTTCTTTTCCCGGTTTTACTGAGCCGGCAGGAGTGGTAGATGTTGCAGAACCCAGGGGGGTTGCAGAGGAGCGTTGGTTTCCTGTATTCATGTATGCTTCATTATCATAGCAGACATAGAGGAAGTTATGTTTTCTCTCTAATGCACCGGAAAGCGACTGGAGACCTATATCATAAGTTCCTCCATCTCCTCCAAACGCGATAAAATTAATCTTCTCTTTTATTTTGCCTTTTTTTTTCATGAATTGATAAGCTGATTCGGCTCCGCTGAGGGTTGCTGCTGCATTCTCAAAAGTATTGTGAATCCACGGGACATTCCATGCAGACGTAGGATATATTGTGCTTGCAACTTCAAGACATCCAGTTGCATTTGCAACAACAGTATTTTTTCCCGCAACGCTAAGGACAGCCCTGACAATTATTGGAATTCCACACCCTGCACACATCCTGTGCCCGGACACAAACAATGATTTTTTTTCTGCCAACTCAAAAGTATTCATATATATTTTATAATACCAAAATCATTATAAATATTTGTGACTAAGAATAATATGAGTTTTGATAAAATCAAAAAAGCGCTTGGAAAACCATTGAAGTTTGCCTTGAATATGCACAATCTTCTTTTGCTTACTCCTTTTGTCCTTTTAAGTGGCGTTTTGAACATATTCACAGAAATTAATATTATCTTATCTATGATTGTTTTTTCAATACAACTGGTGCTGGGTATTTTCATTACTTTTCTTATCACCAAGGCATATCTTGAATTTATAAAAGTTGAAAAAGGACGACTCAAAACAAGAAATCTGAAGGAAGATTTCAGGGAAGTTTTCCTGACTTTGCTTGCATCTATCGTAGCAATATATGCTGTTGTTTTTGCATGTGCAATAATAGTAGGGGTTGTCTCTTTACTTACTATTTTAATTAGTTCTTATTTTGCGGCAATATCGTCAATTACTGGAATTTTATTGGCTATGTTCATTACAATCGTCCTGATAACCATTCCATTGGCATTCTTTTATTTAAGGGCGAGTATAATTATAGGCAGGAACAAGCTGATATATGCATTAAAGGAAAGTGTTGATTTGATGAGGTATAATTTTCTTTATTCTTTTTTAAGAATATTGCTTTTGATTGTAGTTGATATGGTTGTGTTGGCACTCTTCATCTTTTTGCCTGTGATGTCTGTAATTTACAAGATATTCTCTTTGATTCCGGAAGGATTTAATATGATGAGCGAGATTGCACAGGAGGCATACATCATGCAGTTGTTTGAAAATTTTTTAGTGCAAAACCTATTTACCGCGGCAATCATCATCTTTTTAGTTTTCACGGGCTCAATAATAATCAATCTTTTAAACACAGCATTTGTCTCAAATATGTACCTTGAATTGACATCAAAAAAGAAAAAAAGTGCAAAAACAGCTAAAAAAAAATAACTTTTTATTTAATCTGTTTTATTTTTAATGTTATTTATTTATAATGAATATGGGTGAAATAAAAAACAACAAGAAAAAATGTCTATCCTGCGGGGGGTGCGTAAGCATATGCCCAAAAAATGCAATCACTCTTAAAAACATGGAGATAATAATCGACAAAGACAAATGCATTGAATGCAAGAGTTGTGTTTCATTTTGCCCGGTTGAGGCAATGGAATACGTTAAGGAGTAATGTTCTTTCTTATTTACCTGCCGTTCAACAAATTTAAATAATAATAATTATATTAGTATTATGGAAAAAATCAACAAACCGGTCTTATTCTCCAAGCAAATGCTGGACAAGGCATTTTCAAGAGCAAAAAAAAATCCATTTGACTATAGAACAAAAAGCAAGCTGGAGTATATCTGCAAGAAGAATCTGGATAAGACGGATGTTGTCTATAATATAATCAACTCGGAACTTAATATTGTCATTGAAAATTTTCCAAAGATAAATGAACTTGAAGGTTTCCAAAAAGGGTTTATTGGGATTTTGCTGGATGTTGACAAATTAAAAAAATCCCTTTACCGGCTGAACTTTACGAGAGGATTAAACAAAAAATTATACATGACCTGCCGATATAAGATAAGGCATGCAAAATCAATAAATGATGTGGATTCTGCAAGAAGCATCTACTATGGCAGGATTTCTTCTGTAATCGACAAGTTGGACTCTGCCTTCCGTTATCTCGAAGATTCCAGGAAAATAATCAATGCGGTGCCTCCAATCAAAGATAGATATACTGTGGTTGTGTGTGGTTTTCCAAATACAGGTAAATCTACATTGATGGCTGCTCTTAGCGGCGCAACTCCTGCAATAATGCCCTATGCATTTACGACAAAAAAACTTCTTTTCGGGATAATTGATGATAAAGTGCAGATGATAGACACGCCTGGCGTCCTTGACAATCTGGACAGCAAAAACAAAGCCATTCAACAGTCAAAACTTGCAGTTGCAACGCTTGCAGATATCATCGTCTTTTTATTGGACTTTACCGGCGATTGCCATTACTCTGTTGAAGACCAGATGAATCTGAAAAAATCAATAGAAGACATAAACAGCAATATGGTTTGTTGTGTGAATAAAATTGATTCGATGAAACTTGATGCTAAAAAAAAGAGAGAAATAGAAAAAAAAGTAAAAAATCAAGTGTTTTATCTTAGCGCAAAGGAAAAAATAAATAC
>JAGLPV010000037.1 GCA_023137195.1 Candidatus Aenigmatarchaeota archaeon
ATGAGTTGAAAAATTTTTTGCTGGGGAAATCATTTGAGTTTTATAATCAATCTGAACGTAGCGGTTGAGTTCGTACATAAGAGGGATTATGTGCTTGTAAGAGACATAAAAATATATCTTATGAAAAGTACAGGTAATGACGAGCAAATTATACTACAATGAAAAAGCCTTGGGCGCGATTCGAACGCGCGACCTCTGCCTTACCAAGGCAACGCTCTAACCAGCTGAGCCACCAAGGCGTTAATGTAATGGCGTCAGGAGGGGGATTTGAACCCCCGTGTCCAAGGACAGTAACTTAGCAGGCTACCGCAATACCGAGCTATGCGATCCTGACATCCTTATGGTACAACTACAAGCAAAATCCTGTGGATATTATGTAATGGATTAAGTTGCTTGTGAAATTATACCTTCGTAGTACAACAATAAAAACACAATATTTAAATACATAACTCAACATATTATATTGTGTGGTTAAATGAATAATGAAAAAACGAACGAAAAGGGTATTCTGGAGGAGGAATTTGATGAAGAGGAATTGCTTGATAAAGGTTATCTAAAGGTATGGACTCTTTTTGAAGTGCAGTCCAACTCCAGGGATGCCACCAAGGGAGCACTTAAAAAGCACACCTCTGCCATCAAAAAAAATTATGGTATAAATATTATTGAAGAAAATACGACAAAAATGGAAGAGATTGAGGCAGGACCTGAATTCAAGGCAAGAAATATAAATACTCTCTTTAGCCAGATTTGTGAGATTACATTTATGATAAATAGTTATGAAAAACTGACAGAGATAGTAATAATGTATGGTCCTACAGCAGTAGAAATACTTGCACCTGAAAAAATAACTCTTGATATGAGAGAAGCGCAGAATTCATTGGTCTTGATTGCAGACATGATGCATAAATTTGCAGCACAGGGAATTGGAGGAATTGTAATAAAAACTTAAAGAATATAAATATCACTATTATATTTATAAACACATTAATATTATGACAGAAAACTATAATGAAGAATTTGTTCTTGGCGTATTGAAAAATCTTGGACTTAACTCTTATGAAAGACAGATATATGCTGTGCTCCTGAAATACGGAAGCGCGACATCAAGCCAGATAACTGAGCTTACAACTGTTCCCAGAGCCAGAACATATGATGTTATGACCAGTCTTGAAGCAAAGGGGTATACCAAGATGCTTCCTACAAAACCAAAAAAATTCATGGCCCTGCATCCAACTGAGGTGGTGGAAAACATAAAAAACAATCTGGAAGAGGAATATAAAAACAAAATGAATAAAATAACTGAATTTTCCCGATCCGATGAATTGAGCATTCTTTCAAACAGCTATGATGCCAAATCAGATGAACTGGAAAACAACGTAGAATTCAATACTCTCAAAGACAAAACTGATTTTGAAAAAACATTCAAGTCACTGATAAATACTTCTGAAAAAGAAATCAGCATAATAACGACAGAAACAGGAATGGCAAATATTACAAATTATTTTCAACATTTAAAAACAGCGGCTTTAAAGGGGGTAAAAATAAGGATTATTGCTCCAATAACAAACAATAATGTCAATCATGCAAAAAAGATGGCAGAAGTAGGACTTATCAAAAATATGGATTCTTCTGATAAAATTGATTCTTGCGGGACGATGATTTTGAGGGATGATAAAGAGTCTATTGTCTCTATCTCTGATGAAAACAAATTTTCTGTTAAATCCCCGTTAATGAGGATGCAATCAGATCATTTTTCAAAGAATTTTGCAAGAACAAACTTTAATTTGATGTGGGATCATCTGGATGAGATGGATGAATCATCCACCAATAATTAGACTATTTTCAACAATAGTTTATTTGCGTTAAAAATAGGATGGAAACAAAAATTATTTTAATAGGTTTACTGCTTGTCGTATATATTTTATATCTTTTTTTTAAATCCAAAAAAGACGAAGTGAAAAAAAAATCCTATGTGTTTGCCAATGAATTTGCCAACCTGATAAGTAATTCAATGTCTCCTGAAGAGGCGCTAAAGACTATTTCAGAGAAAGAAAAGGGTATTTTTTCACGGAAACTGAAGCAGATTTTAATTGATTCTCAGAATATGGAGTTGTCTTCTGCATTGCGCCTGAATGCAAAAAAAACGCACATTTGTGATCTGAAGGAAATGCTGAATGTAATTGCTTTTTCCCTTGATTCAAAAGCGACGAACACGGGCGAAATCATATCAAAAATGTCAGAACAGTTTGAATCAATAAATGAACTGGAAAAACAAAGATTGCAAAATATGCTTTTTGTGTCTGTTTTTATCCTTGTCTGCGGTGCATTGCTGATTCCTCTTTCTATTTCTATGCTGTATTATTTTTTTGGACCGACATACAGCATTGATGTGATGACAATATCTTTTTTGCAATTTGTCGCGCTTGCCTCTGCTGTCATGTTCGGGGTGTTGAGAGAAGATAAAATTTCTATTTTGGTCATGATGCCCTTGTGTGTTTACACATCGAGCTATGTGATTGGCATTTTGTAAATTAATCAAAGTATTTTTAAAATTCAACAAGAGGTATGTTTATGAAAAAAACAAATAAATTTTTTAACGAAAAATACAGCAAAAATTTCATGAAAGTATCTAAAGTTCCTTGCGAATTATACTCTTCATATACAATTAAAAAAGCAATATCTCCGCTTATTGCTTCTGTTTTGCTTTTAACATTTACCCTGACAATAGGAATATTTGTCTCCTCGTGGTTTCAGGAGGTTGCAAAGACACAGACTGAATCTGCAATAGCCGGGGCTCGTCCTGAATGCACTTATGCGAACATTGCTATCAACGAAGCTAATTTTACAAATAGAAATAGTTCTGTCAATGGGAATTTTACTATGACATTCTATGCGGAAAATACAGGCGGAAACATGCTAAATCTGGTTGGTGTCCAAGTCATATACTCTGACGGAACAACAACGGACGGCATATTTTATGTGAATAAAAGCGGAATTGCTTATAATACGGGGGAAGTTCCGTTAATACCCAATGCATTAAAGATAATTACAGTAAACAATACAGACAACAAAACAATATTGCGGATTAGGGCACTGTCTGACTGCCCTGGAAAATACGCAGAAACTTCTACGATTTTAAATAATCCATTATAATATTATGAAAATAATTCTATTGGCAGAACAGAAGAAAACAAAAATATCCTTTTGTGGCAAAACAATTGAGGATTTGCTTAAATCACAGGAAATAAATATAGAAACTGTATTGATAAAGAAAAACGATGAATTTGTAACAGAAGACGAAAAACTAAAAGAAGAAGATGTTGTTGAATTAATTAGTGTTGTTTCTAAAGGATAGGCAACAAACAGGTATTTAGAAGTATATGATTATTATTAGTGTTACTACTGCAAGAACACCAAGAATGCCTACAAATTTAGCGTATGTCTCGATTGAACCGATGATGAATTTGAATAAAAACCATCCGAGGGCCAGGAAAAAAAGAAACACGATTACCAACTCCAGGGGTGAAGAATAAGCTGCTTCTTCTCTCACAACAATACTACATTGTATGAATGTATTTATTATTTTAACGGACCCGCTTGAGATTCCTCCAATAACATAAAAAATCATATCTCTTAATAATTCTATTATTTTGAGAATCATACTTTAATATTGATTATAACTTTAAATTTATTTGTTTTAAGTAATATGCATGGCTGAAAATAAATATTCTGATGTCTGCGGTTATATGTTTCTTCCAAATGAAAAGGTTTTGAAAGTGAATTGCCTGGATTGTATTTACGGCGCAAGCATAGAAGATTTTCCCAGCTGTATGGCAAGAACAATTGACAAACTTATCCGTGAAAAATCAACACAATACATCATTCTTTCACAGACAAGAGATTTTGAATATGACTACAACCAGGTAAAGTTATTAAGCCAGATTGCAGATTCTTTTTTATACCTGGTAAGGGAGAAAAAAATAATAACTCCTTCTAAGGTATCTACATCAAATGATGCAAAAACAATTTCAAAAAGAATAGGTTTCCTGCAAAAACTGCTTACTGTGAATTACCGTAGAGATCCTATTGGTGCTTATGTTCTTTTGACAAGAGAAATAAGGCATATAAAGGCATTGATATTGACGGATAGAACTCTCAAGGGGAGAGAAGACATGAAATATTATATACGCACTCTTGATCTTATAAAAAATGAGTTTGAAAAAACAGACCTGATAAAACTAGTGAAGGGTCGCCTGGTAGGTTATGAAATCGGGAACCGCGCTCTTTATCGCGACTTATTCCACCCTCTTGTCCGTCCTAATTTTATGCTTACAAGGTATATGATGATACCGCCTAAAAATTCTTTCCAAGTAGACCAGTATTTTTGCGGGGAAGATACAGAGGTCAAGATATATAAGGTAGAAGGACAGACGAGAAAATATTATCATATCCTCCCTCCTGAGTTTAGGTTAAGCGAGGATGAATACATGCTTCTTGATATTGCCCGGCAGTATATGAGCGAACATAAACCGGCCCAGACGGATTTTGCAGACCCTGAAAAGATGAGAGAGCAGTTCTACAATATCGGCAAAGATATGCTTGCTGAAATTGCCCAGACAACAAACAAAACTCTTTCCAAGGAACAAACGCATAAGCTTGCTAAAATATTGACAAGATATACTGCAGGATATGGGATAATGGAAGTTATCCTGGAAGACCAGAATATACAGGATCTTTTTATTAATGCGCCCAAAGGCAATACGCCAATATATATATTGCATGAAAAATACGAAGATTGTGTAACAAATATAATTCCTACAATGGATGAGGCAGAGAGTTGGGCGACCAGATTCAGGATTGAGTCGGGAAGACCCCTGGATGAGGCAAATCCTGTATTAGATACTGAAATTGACTTTCCTGGTGGTCGGGCAAGAATCGGGGCAGTTACAAAAAACCTGTCCCCTAGCGGACTTGCCTTTTCAATAAGAAGACACAGGGATAAGCCGTGGACATTTCCTCTGCTTGTCCATTATAAATCATTTAATTGTCTTGCTGCAGGTCTTTTGACATTTATAATAGACGGGGCAAGAACTATGCTTTTTGCAGGAACCCGTTCTGCCGGAAAATCATCCATTCTTGGCGCATCCCTTACTGCCTTGCTCAAAAGATACCGTGTGATTACTGTTGAAGATACTCTTGAACTGCCTGTTGAAGCATTGAAAGGTTTTGGATATAATATAGTGCCGTTAAAATCCCGTTCAATAATAACTCATGTTGAATCTGAACTTACTACCGCAGAAGCAATAAGAACTGCGCTTCGTCTTGGAGATTCGTGTCTTATTATTGGAGAGGTCAGAAGCAAGGAAGCCTTGGCATTATACGAGTCAATGAGAATCGGAGCTCTTGCAAACCTGGTTGCAGGTACAATTCATGGTGATTCTCCTTATGGTGTGTATGATAGAGTAGTAAATGATCTTGGGGTCCCTCCGACAAGTTTCAAGGCAACAGATATTATTGTAGTTATGAACAGACTGAAAAGCGCAGACGGGCTTCACACATATAGGAGAATGGTTGAGATAACAGAAGTCCTAAAGGACTGGACTGACGATCCATTGAGAGAAAAAGGTTTTTCCCAGCTGATGGTTTATAATTCTACGACAGACCAGATTGAGCCGACAGAAACATTGCTGAATGGAGAGAGTGTTGTATTAAATGAAATTGCAAACAGGATTGCTGATTTTAAGAACAACTGGGATCTTGTGTGGAATAATATAAAATTGAGGGAGAAAATAATCCAGACGATGGTTGATTATGCACATGAAATAAATAATCTCGATGTAATTGAGGCGGAATTCTGGATAGATGCAAACAGCAGATTTCATGTTTTTCAGGAAGAAGTAAAAAAAGAAGTAGGGTCTTTGGACAGCGAAAAAATATTTGATAAATGGAATGATTGGTTTGTTGAAGCAAGTAGAAAATTTGAAGACAAATCTAAAAGCAAGTAGTTTTTTTTGACGGACAAGCCACCGTTATATTGGCAACAGGAAAAAATTTTGCTGATTTAAATTTTTACAGCAAAATTTTTATGCCGTAAATAAACTTCTTGCAAAATTTTGTTTATTTACGAAAACAAAAGATTTAAATAGTTCAAGTATAAGATTTATAATACAATTAATTAAAAATAATAATTTAAGAAATAAGATCGTTGGGGAGCAATCTTATTGGGTTAATTATTGTTTGTGTGTTCTGTTTGTTGAGTTTGTAATGTTTTTGTATTGTTTTATATATACATAATATAGCATTAAAAATTAATAAAGATTTCGCTATATTATAATATATAATAAAAAAGATAGGTAGACAATATGGAATCTATAATAAAACAAGCATTGGATAGAAACAAAATGGAAAAAGAAAGCACAACTTTTGGTGCTACAGAAAGACTGATGACTGAAGAAAAACAGGAAGCGCCTTTATTTAGGGAAGCACCTCAACTCGTCAGGGAAGAAAAGCCCCAGACCATTATGGAAGAAAAGCCGCAAATGGTCATGGAAGAAAAAGTTGTTGAAAGACCAGCTGCTGTGGAAACAAAAACAGATGACATAGTCGGCGCAGAATTTATACCTGTCAGTACTCCTGTGCAGGACACAACAACGGCACGAGATCAGGACCTTGAACAGATGGTCAAAGAAAATGAAGCAAAAATCAGTGTTGTCGGAATCGGGGGAATGGGAAGCAATGCAATAAATCGTCTATCTACTATCGGAATAAATGGAGCTACAACAATCGCGCTTAATACGGACATAAAACATTTGAAAACAATAAAAGCAGACAAAAGAATTTTAATCGGTGCCCAGCTTACAAGAGGTCTTGGCGCAGGCGGTTTTCCTGATGTTGGAAAACAGGCAGCAGAAGAAACCATAAGCAATGTAAAAAAAGAAATCGGGGAATCTGATATGCTATTTGTTGTTGCCGGAATGGGTGGCGGAACAGGAACCGGAGCAGGACCAACAATTGCTGAGGCTGCAAAACAAAAAGGTGCTATTGTAATCGGAGTCACTACAATGCCATTTAAGATTGAAGGAAGCAGGATGTCAAAAGCAGAAAATGGATTGAACAAATTAAGACAGGTGTGCGATACTGTTATTGTAATTGAAAATGATAAATTAAACCAGATTGCAGGAAACCTACCTCTTAGAACAGGCATTTGCAGTAGGTGATGAATTGATTGTCACGATGATCAAAGGAATTACAGAGACCATCTCGACACCATCCCTAGTAAACTTAGACTATGCTGATGTTAAAGCAGTTA
>JAGLPV010000038.1 GCA_023137195.1 Candidatus Aenigmatarchaeota archaeon
CAAGCAAATCAAGAGCAGAAGAAGCGGTTAGAGAAGCAATGCAACATCCTCTTTTGGATGTGGATTACAGTACAGCAACTGGGGCATTGATACACATTACTGGCGGTCATGATATGAGACTGGATGAAATTACAACAATAGGAAGCTTTGTGCAAAATACATTGGATCCTTCTGCTCAAACTATATGGGGTGCAAGAGTGGAGGATAATATGGAAGGAAAAATAAGGGTGATTACAATAATTACGGGAGTAAATTCTCCATACATCCTTGGACCACAGAGCGTAAAAAAACAGGACATGCAAAAAATCAGATCAATGAAAGACATGCTTGATATAGATTACGTCAGTTAAAATAATTTCTTTTATTTTTTTATTTTTTTTTTGCGTTATTTGACATATATTTAAAAAAGATTAAATTGAATATGAAAGTATGAAATCTGAACAGGAATATCAATCGATAATTGAAAAAATTTTAGGCAAATTAAAAACAGATAAAACCGGGGCTTCTTCTCATGCTGAAAATATTGTTCTTATTTCTAAAGATTATGTTCCGAAAGATGTCAATGAAATTTCTCTCCAGGTGAAAACAATAGCTGAAAATCTTGTGCAAAAGGGGAAAAATGTTCATGTGATTACTTATGATCCTATTAAGGCGGGGCAAACAACTGAACTTGGGGAAGTGAAGGTGCATTATATCGGAAACAGTATCCGGGCATACAGTCCTCTTACAGATGCCCTTACTCTTGGCATGGATATAAACCGTGTCGCGGCAGATATTTTTCATGAAGAAGATATTGATTTGATTCATGTGCATGACTGGTATATGCTTCCTGCAGGTGTGCTTTTACAAAGGGCATTCCAGCGACCTATGTGCTCTACATATTACTCTGTTGAAAATGTACGATGCCCTGATGTTGTGAACAATTATACTAATGCAATAAAAGAAATAGAAAACCGAGGGTGTAATGAATCGCGGAAAGTAATGGTGAAAGAGAACTGGCTTAAAGATGAAATTATAAACCAATACAAACCAGAAGAGGAAAAAGTTGATATTATAAATCCTGATGATGAGAAGGACAGGAAAAAATTAATGAAGGATTACCGGTGGGTTATGCAAAATTACGAGGAATTGTAATCCACAAGAACCCGCAAACCCCGAGAAATTAATTTAATCCACAGATTATCACAAGATTTTCTTCTTGTGCTTTCCTGTGTCTTATGTAGATTAAACCGCACAGAAAACATTATTTTCCTGAGATTTAAGATATAACAAGCAAAAATCATGTGGATTTAATTCTCTTTGGATTGTGTAGGATTTTCATGAAAGTGTCTAAACTTGTACGCAAGAGAAAACTTTATACATAATAAGAAATATAAAATATAATTTACCCGAACCATTTTGAAAGCGTCGTGACTTTTTCTTTCTCGAATTTATTCAGTGAAGATTCAATCCTGTCTCGGGAAAAATCATAATCATCGCATAAAACTTCCATTATCTTTTCTTTGTTGAAGGATTCTGAATTTAACTTATAATTATCTGTTACGGGGGGATTTTTGAAAAAATCGAAGATTACTGTGTGGTCTACCTCAAAAGTCCATTGGTATTGCGTATTTTCAAATATCTCTTCCAGGCTCTTATACTGCTTTACAAGAGCAAGGGATTTCTTGGCGCCAAGACCATTTATTCCTTTTGGATTGAAATCAGTGCCACATAGGATTGCAAGATTGATTAAATCATCTGCGCTTATGTCTAATGCTTCAAGAACTTTTTTCTGGTAAATTATTTCCGGCTGGACTTTTATGCCGTACATGGAACTTGCACTTAGGTTCCTGACCAGTACAGGAGCACCAAATATTACTGCATCATAGTCCTGCGAACAGCAATAAAAGTCGTGTTTTTTTGCCATGAATGATGCCTGCGCTTCTCCTTCAGACGGCGCCTGGATGCATACAATGCCCATCGCCCTCAGTAAAACCTTTGCGTCTTCAATCATCTGGTCTGTCAAAAAGGTGGATATTTTTGCATATTTTGCCGCCATCTCCATGTTGCCTGCTTCTTTTTCTTCCTGCCATTTTTCGTACGCTTCCTCTCTTTTTTTGCGTCTCTGGTTTTGAGTCTCTTCTTTTAATGCAGGGGCTTTGCCGTCAAAGACATAAATCAATTTTATGTCCTGCTTCAATAATTTTAGATTTCTCCAGAAAAGTCCTGCGAGGTGGGAAGTCACCCTGCCTTTGGTGTCTTTTAAGAGTTCGCCGTCCTGCCCTCTAATGGAGGAGAGCATCTGGTACATTGTATTGAAAGCATCTACGCAAAGGGTTTTTCCTGCCAATGTTGCGGGATTTAATTCCTCGCGCTCCAGGATGGAACTTAGTTTTACTCCCATAAATATTATTTTTTATTTTTTCCTGTTTTCTTTGCAGGGACTTCTATGATTGTTTTCATTGCAGCGCCAATCAGTGCATTTCTTGTGTCTGCATATCTTCTTGCCTGCTCTTCTTCAACATTTGTATGGATAAGCTCATTGTAGAATATATCGACAAGATCCTGCCAGTCTTTTCCTGTGGGGCTGTCTCCCTCCTCTTTTGGACTGAAGCAGACTTCCAACTCGCTCATCGGGTCGCCGTCTACTTTCACATTAAAGTCATCAGTAAACCTGTAGCTTGCTCTCATCACGCATGAAGAAGAATATAGTTGTGGATTGAGCTTTACAATCATTGTCTTGTTTTTCTCGTCTATTTTGACATTTTCTGAATCCATAAGAGTATCTACCAGGATACATTTTTAAGTTTTAAGAAATATGCAATCACATTGAAGCTTTTGTGTATGTACGGCGTAATAATAAAAAGGAAAATAATATGCCCTATGGATATAAGAGACATATCGAAAAAAAGATATGCTATGATGAATGTTCCTATAAGAAAATCAAATTTATCCCATAGTACTTCAACTCCTCTTTTCATATCCATTCTTCTTTTTATAAAGCTCTCGACTATATCTCCTGCCATTGCTCCGAAACTGAGAGCCAGACCCAGCCAAATAGAATATTCTATAAAACCCGCGGAGTTCATCAACAGGTAATATTTCTTGAAAATTATATATTGCAAAAACCCCACAAACGTTCCGACAAGCAGACCCCCGAAAGTTCCTTCGTATGTTTTTCCATCGCCTAAAATGCGCTTTCCCTTGTATTCTTTTCCTGAATCAATGGGTTTTTCTCCTTTGAAAAATACAGCGCTGCTGTTTGCAAAATAAGCAGGCAATATAAACCACAACGACTGCAAAATGATTAAAATTATATCCATAATACTATGTCCTCATCCCGTATTTTTTTTGTATTTCGCGCCAGATTGCCACCATAAGCCTTCTTCCCTCATTGGCATATTTTGCTCTTTGCTTGTCGTAAAAAATATAAGAGTAGGTATACCACATGCTTTTTTGTATGCTGTTTGCATATGTGTATTTCGTGCAAAGATGACCTACTACCTTGGCTTTCATCCAATTGGCTCTTCCTGTATCTGCCTCTCCCCAGCACCATATTTGCAGCCGGAGCTTGCTCCAGTTGTCTAATTTTTTATCAGCCATCCATTTGGCCTTATACGTACCATCTGTCATATCCCATCCCAGATAGAGCGGATATACTTTTGAACCTGATATTTCCATCATATCTTTAAATAAAGGCACAATAAATCGTCTTATCTTAAAAGGCTCCTCTCCCTTGTAAGTCATTATATAAACATCTGTATTAAGAAATAAGTCATCAGTGAATTCCAATACTCCTGCCATAAAATTAAGCCCTGTTTATTTTCGAAAAACATGCCTTCATGTGAGATGTAAATTTATATGTTAGGTCTCTTCCCTCGAGGATAAATTTATGCCTTGTATTTTCATATATTACATCGTGCCATATTCTCCTTGCCATTTCATAAAAAATATTCTGCTGTATTATGTTGTCTTGGGGATATTCTGTGTATATTTTTACACCTACTTTTATATTTGCTTTTCCTACTTTTGTATCATTGTTTTGTTCGCCACTGAGTCCTATATCATATCTCAGGTAAGAATAAATGTCCATCTGCTTTATTACCATCCATTTTGCGCCAAATCCGGTCTTGTCTTTCTTGTTGTCTACGTTATAATTTACCTCATGCACCCGTCCTGCCGGAACTGCAAATATATCATCAAAAGAATTTTCTATCTCCCGGTACAATTCAAATGGATTCCTTCCTTCGTAATTAATGCCTGTATGCCTGTGCTCCATTTCATTGCCGAACACATAATCCATTATTACGAGTTTTGTTCTTGAATAAACCATATTGTTAATAAATGAAAAACAATATATAGTTTTCTCTTACATGGGTATTATTTTGTCAATACGTCTCTTTTTTTCCTATGAAAACTGACAACAAAGCGGTGCACCTCGTTTCTCATTTGGATAACAAGACGCATTCCGGGGGAATTTTTGTCAAAGAGAAAGGGGTTGTTTTTTGGGTCTGTGTATATTTCCTCGTGTTTCTTTGCGAGGGCAATTACAGGAATATTTAGAGCGAGTTTTTTTAATTGTTTTTTAGCGCTGTTCAACTGGGCTTTTCCGCCGTCAATTATTATCAGATCCGGCAGTTTTTCTTTTTTTTCTAATGCACTGTAGTAGCGGCGATACACTATTTCTTCCATCATTGCACAGTCATTTTGCGTCTTGATTGTTTTGATGTTGAATTTTCGGTAGTCTTTTTTGGAGGGGGTGGCGTCGACAAAGCACACGCTGGCACCTACATTAAAACTACCCTGTATTGTGGAGATATCAAATGCGTGAATGATTCGCGGGATTTTGTCCAGAGACAGCATGTTCTTTAATTCATTGAGACTTTTTTCGTTTCTTTGGCTCCGGTAATTGGTGATTTCGGAATTTAAGGCAACATTTTTTTGCGCTAAGCTCATCAATTGCTTTTGAACGCTTGTCCTTGGGTTTCTTACTTTCATGTTTTTGCCAAAAACCAATTTCAATTCATTCTCGA
The DNA here is from genome assembly GCA_023137195.1 of Candidatus Aenigmatarchaeota archaeon. Lineage (GTDB taxonomy): Archaea > EX4484-52 > EX4484-52 > EX4484-52 > EX4484-52 > EX4484-52. Next base: position 5,013 of record JAGLPV010000038.1, read on the forward strand.
TTATCTTGTTTTGTTCTTTTTTGATTTTTGTATTTAGAAAAATTATGTCCGGGGCTATCTTGTCTGTGGAAAAATAAAATTGTCTTATGAAGGACGAGTAGAAATCATCGGTGCTGTCTTCTTTTAATTTGAAGGAGATGTTCTTTTTTCCTATCAAGATTCCTTTTCTTACAAACAATATTTCTGCCTCGGCTGTGTTGTGGTCTTCTAAAAAAGCGATGTAGTCTGCGTCTTTTTTGAAGTCTATGTCAATCACGCACTGATTCTGGAAGAATGCATTTATGGCATTAATCTTGTTTTTCAAATCCAGTGCTTTTTCGTATTTTAATTGTGTTGAATATTCTCTCATCCGGTGGTTTAAGCGGTCTGTCAATTCCTGCGTATTTCCCTCTAAAAAAAGAATTGCATTGTCTACTGCATTTTTATATTCTTCGTAAAAGCCATTTTTGTTTTTATTGATGCATGGGGCAAGGCACCGGTCTATATCTCTGTAAATGCAGGCTTGTTTTCTCTTTGCCATGTCATAATTGCACTGCCTTATTTTGAAACTGTTGGATAAAAACCTGGCAAAATCGTGTATTGACGAACTGTAAGGTCCGAAATATGCATTTTTTGGATTTAATTTTTTTGTTGTAATTCTTCGCTCTATTGTAATTCGTGGGTATTTCTCGCTTTTTGAAATGCAAAAATAAGGGTAGTCTTTGTCGTCTTTTAGGTCGATATTGTATTTGGGCTGGTGTTTTTTTATCAGCTGGTTTTCCAAGAGGAGGGCTTCTGCTTCTGTTTTGGTTGCGATAAAGTCGATGCTGTTTATTTTTTTTACAAGATATTTTGTTTTGAGGGATTGGTTTAGATTAAAATATTGAGGTATTCTTTTTTTTAGGTTTTTGGCTTTGCCGATATAAATGATGTTTTTGGCTTTGTCTTTCATCAGGTATATTCCTGGGGAGGCTGGGATATTTTTTGGCGGGTGTTCCA
>JAGLPV010000039.1 GCA_023137195.1 Candidatus Aenigmatarchaeota archaeon
ATATACAGGTTATTCAAATATAAAAATCAATAAGAACACAATTTCTTTAAAACACATCCATTGCATATTGGTTTTTTCCTGCAGTATTCTTTTGCGTGCTCGACAATCAATCCATGATATTGTTTGAATAAAACAACGTCTTTTTCTAAATTTTCCCCGAATGTTTTTTGCAGAGTATCATAGGTGTATTTTGATGCATCTGCATAATCCAGCAGATTAATCCTTTGCGCGATTCTTTTTGTATATGCATCTATTACAAAAATGGGTCTATTGAGTGCATAAAGCAAAATTGAGTCTGCGCTTTCTTTCCCGATGCCGACAACATTGAGTAACCTTTTTCTTAACTCCTGCAAATCCATCTGCCTGATGTCTTCTGTCTTGTTTTTGAGAAAAAAGGAACAAATGTTTTTTAGGTAAACTGCTTTTTGCCTGAAAAATCCTGATGGTCTGATAAGCTCTTCGAGTCTTTTGATATCAATATTTTTTATCTTTTCTATGCTTATCAAATCGTGTTTTTTTAGGTTTTTTATGCTTTTTACAACATTATTCCAGTTTGTATTTTGTGTCAAAATAACACCGATGATTATCTCAAATTCCCTGTCCTGTTTTTTTGACGTTGTCACGGGCCACCATGATTCCACGCGACAATTATATTTGTCCAAAAGAATATTGTAAACATCACTTATTGTGCTGGAGCGGGCATACATAAGGATAAGTTCAACGAAAGATTAATAAAGATTTATATGATATAATCTATACTATGGCAAGAGTTATATCGTGTGTTTCTGGAAAAGGTGGCGTTGGAAAAACCACTTTTGTTGCAAATTTAGGCATTGCCGCATCTGAATTCGGTCACAAAACCATTGTTGTGGACGCTAATTTAACTACTCCTAATTTAGGATTTCATCTGGGTGTGCCCTTGTACCCTCAGACAATACACAATCTTTTGAGAGATGAAGGTAATATCTATGATGCGATGTATATTCATCCGAGTGATTTGAAAGTGATTCCTGCCGGTCTTTCAATATATGATTTAAAAAATACAGACCCTTCAAAATTAAGTAATGTTGTAAATAAACTAAGAGAGGAACATGATTTGGTTATACTTGATGGCTCTGCCGGGCTTGGAAAAGAATCTCTTGCATCGATAGAGGCGGCAGATGAAATAATTATAATTACCAATCCTGAACTGCCTTCTGTTACAGATGCTCTAAAAACAATAAAAATTGCAGAAGAAATGAAAAAGCCGATAATCGGTGTGGTGGTAAACAGGGTTAGAAAAATGAAATCGGAATTGACTAAACATGATATTGAATCAATTCTTGGTGCGCCAGTGATTTCAATTATACATGAAGATAAAAAAATGTCAGACTGCATTGCTGCAAAAACACCAATTGTTTCTTATGATAAAGATCATAATGCGGCAATAGAGGTAAAAAAAATTGCAGCTGAGCTTACGGATACTTTCTGGAGTCCTCCGAAAAAGGATTTGATGTTTGTGCTTAAAAGAATTTTTAGTTAATAATCCACGAATTTTGATTTTGGATTTATACATTCTTTTATTTATTGATATGTCTTTTGTCTCCATAACAAATATTGTTCTTTCTCTCAAAAATGAAACGCATAGATAAATTCAACGATAAGGAAATTTTTTAAAGAAAAATCTAAAATGTGCAAATAGCGTACTTTATTTTCTATGCATTAAATGTATTTTGTCTGAAGGACAACATTTGATGTATTTTATCCACAAGATAAAACATTAGAAGTAGTAACTCTTGTAAGGAAACTTCTATGGGTATTGCTTGTAAGGATAGATTCATCAGTACATTTCGTAGATGCTTTTATTTTCTTAATTTAAATTTCAGTCCGTACTGGATAATGCCTTCTTTTCCCCCAGTATACATTTTTCTAAATACACAATATACGGGGGCCCCTATTTTTACTTCATCTATGTCGCAATCTACAACCTGACCGCAAACACGCACGCCTGCTTCAAGCTCCAGTATTGCTAATACATAGGGTGTGCCTCTTTCGAAACCTTCTGCTGCAGAACGAACAACTGTTTTGCTGAATACAGTACCCTCTTCTTTGAATACATAGTCCTCCAATTTTGAATTTCTCCTGCATTTAGAACATATTTTTACAGGAGGGTAGTAAAGAGAACTACAATTACTGCATTTTGTTCCAACTAGACGATATTTATTTTTGAATTTTCTCCAGGCAATAGCCACACTTTGTTTATGCATAATAATAGAAAATAAAATAAAAAAATTAAAAATCTATCGGTATTTAGATGCCCTCGTGTTCAAGAGTGAAAGATGCCTGTGATTCAACAAAATATCCATAGCTTGTAGTCATCACAATGTGTAATTTCTTTTGAACTATGCCGGACAAATCAACAGAATCACTTGTAAATGTTGCTGTTCCTTCTACTCCATCTCCTTTCAATAACCTTATTGTTTGATCTGCAAAGTTTGCAAGAGGCAATTCAGGAATACTAATTGACACATCCACTCTGTTTATCAAACTTTTCAAAGCAGCAGGATCTATGCATGTATCTATACTTGCAGGATTCTGGAAAACAAGACCGTTTAATTTATCTAAGTTTCTTACTTTTACCTGTATTTTTATTACCTTGTTATTATCTGCTTTTATTGGTTGAGGTGTCAGTATTTCTATACTTAATGGACCACCCGAACTTCTTGTCACAACAGGAGTTTCCTGGTAAGATCCTCTTTGTACCTGCTGTCTGAGTTCATCTCTTGATATTACTGTAAATTCTGCGGTTGATGTTGTGTCGTAGAGATAACATAGTCTTACTTTCGGTTCAAACAACATTGGTATTCCTTCAGGGGCTCCTTCTTTTCCGTCATTGTCTACTGTCCATACTACGGTTTCAGGGAAAGAAGGTATGTTATTCACTGTATCGGGCGGACTCATATCTCCAAATGAATATTCTGTTGTAGGAAGACCTCCTTCTGTTATTTCAAAATATGCACTTGAATCTACATGATACAAAAATGCCTTTGTCTCCTTGGCAGTAGTACCTCCTATATTCTGAACTTCTAATGCTAAAGTCCCGTCTTCTCCATTCACCATATTATTTGGACTGAAAGTGAATGAATTTATTACCATTCCTTTTGTGGCAGTATTTATGTTAGAACCACCTGTACAGCCGGAAGTTACAATAATGGCTGCAACCACCAACATTATTATTATTTTTTTATTCATAATTATTTACACCTTTTATATTATTCTGATACCTGCATGAATCTTGTGCTTGCATCCACAGAGTAACCGTATGTTGTTCTTAATATTATATCCATGTCCTGCTTTACAACATCATTGGGAATGTTTGTGAATGTGAATGTCTTGCTTCCTGTTTTCCCGTCACTCAATAATATCGTTTCTGTATGAAGTTCTCCAATAGATGGTATTTCAACAGTTACATCCACACGATTGAATTCTCCTGAACCCAGGCTCATGCAATCAGCACCAGGAGTATATACAACGCCTGTTGTCAAATCATTGTTTGTAACTTTAACATTCACAGACAAAGCTTTTGCTGCTGCTGTACTGCTTACAACCACAGGCTGCCTTGAAGTGATGTCTATGCTGATTGGACCTCCTGAATTTTTTGTCGTAACATCTGCAGATTCTTCCATAAGACCTCTTGTTCTTTCCTGCTTTAATTCCTCTTTTGAAATTATTGTGAATTTAGCTGATGCCACAGCACTGTAATCATAACATACTCTTGCAGCTGGATTGTATTCTAAAGGCACTCCTTGTGGTGCAGGTGCTGTCGGAGTGAATGTCCATGTTGAGGTAATAGGAAATGAAGGTATATTGTTCACTACATCGGGTGCGTCCAAATCTCCAAAATCATAATCTAAAGTTCCCTGATCAGAAACTACGTTCCATGCATTGGTCGTATCCATCCCATACAGATATGCCTTTACATTCTTTGCTTCAACAGAACCCAGGTTCTGTACTTCTATAGCTAAAACTCCCTCGTCTGTTCCTTCAACCTGTGTTGGATTAAAGGAAAGGGAATTTATAACAACACCTTCAGTGCTTGAAGTAATTGTAGTTCCTCCGGGCACTGTACATCCACTTATTAGGGTCATAATTGCTATAAGTGTCAATAATTTATATATTTCCATAATTTGATACCTTCTTTTTTATATAATATTGAAAGTACAGGTTTATATATTTTTCTTTTTATTGGCTCACTAAACCCCTAAAAATATATACCCTGCTGTATAGCAAAACACATAAATAATACATAGATATACTATCTGTAAATAGCATTTATGTATTTTGCTAGTATATCGCGCCACATACTTGCATTACTTTTGTGCCGCGATATAATAAAAGCACAATTTCTGTTGAACCATTAACAAAATGTTTTTTTAAGTTTTTATAGTATAATATATCTAAAACAATATGGATATTAATTTTTCCTATACAAACATTCCAATTTTGCTTGGACTTCTTGTTTCTGTTGTAATCATTCATTTCTATATCTTAAAAAAAACGCAAAAAAGGACACTTTTGTTTGCAAATTATGAAATGCTCCAAAAAGTAATCGGAAAAAACATATTCAACAAAAACTGGGTTATCCTGGTTCTGCGTTTGATTATAACTACTTTGCTGTTTCTGACGGTCTGTAAATTTACAATGATTGTGGCTGCGGATTATGCAAATGAAGATTATATCTTTCTTATTGATGCATCTCCTTCTATGGGGGAAGCTATGCCTTATGTAAGTTTGATGTCGCGATATATTGCGGACGAACTGCCTGATAACACCAATATCGGCGTTGTGTTGTTTTCTAAACAGATTAAAACTATTTCCCTGCTGGAGAAAAAAACAGAAAAACTCGACGAGCAACTCTCGGATATTGAATTGCTCTCTCCCGCCGGGATGTCTATGGGGGAAGCGATAGAGTCGTGTACCTCGGTATTTGAAAATTCAAACAAATCAAAGATTATTATTATGTTTACCGGCGTGGATAAAAAATACGAACTTTCCGGTGAATTAAATGACACTTATGATATACTGCAAAAAAATAATATAACTATGTATGCAATCGGGTTCTGGAAGAATGTAAGTGTTGTTGAGATGCCCGAATCATTGAAAAAATATGCGACAAACAAAAGTTATGAAATCACGACAGTAGAAAAACTGGGTCTTGACGAGGAGTTTTTGCTCAATATAACAAACAAGACAGGGGGGAAATTCTACAAACTTGACAATATGACTTTGATAGAAAATATAACGAGTGATATCGCCCAGACAACAGAGTCTAAAACAAATATTGAATTATGGAAATATTTCCTGATTATTTCTGTAGTGCTTTTGATGATTGAATGGACCCTGGGGATGACAAAATATAAAACTCTGCCTTAATTAGTGGTTTAGCAAACTGCAAGACAATCCACAGGAACGCACGGAACCCACGGGAAACGGTTTATTTTCTTCTCTACGTTCCTGTGAGTTATTCAATGAAATTGGATATGCAGAAAATCATAAGGAGTCATCGGTCTTTGACCGATGTGCGGAAAATCAAGATTTTCCAGCCTTCTCGCACCCATGGATACTATTTGAATACGAAAATTATAATTCTTTCTCTGCAATGGCGTTTGCCCTGGTGTATTCTTCTATTTTTCCGATATCTATCCACAAATCATTGAATGTGAACCCGCATATTTTTTTCCCGTCAGCGAGAAGTCGAGGGAATATGTCTTTTGCAAAATCATCTCCTTCTTTTATGTAATCTAAAACTTCGGGGTTTACGCAATATATCATGGTTGACCCGAGAAACTCAAAACTTGGTTTTTCCCTAAATCTTTTGACTGAGGAATCCTTGTTTAATTCAACAACGCCGAAGTCAACAGGAACGCTCATTTCTATTAAAGCTATTGTAACTGCTGCTTTTTTTTCCCTGTGAAAATTTAACATTTTTGTTAGGTCTATATTGGTGAAATTATCTCCGCCCATGACCAGGAATGGTTCGTCTTTCAATTCATCCTTGAGTTCGTATAAACACCCGGCAGTCCCGAGCGCCTGTTTTTCTTCGTGGTATTTTATTGAAACGCCCAGATCCTTTCCTTCATGAAAATAACTCTTTATCTGGTATCCAAGATAGCCGATGGTGATTGTGATATCTTTAATATCGTGGCTCTTCAAATGCAACATTATGTGCTCTATTATTGGTCTTTGCTTCAAGGGGAGCAATGGCTTTGGTACGGCATATGTCAGGGGTCTTAATCTTGTGCCCTTGCCTCCGGCTAAAATTACTGCTTTCATAATACTATGTATTATACTATATGTTTTTAAATAATTTTGTTGTAGAATATATTGAGTAAATAACTTTCTCATCCTGCATATATCTCCTCTTTGGAACCCACATTACATATTTAAATAATTGATTATATATAATATTACCATGAAAGAATTATTTAATCCTAAATCAATTGCCATAATCGGAGCATCCGCCAACCACAAAAAATTCGGATATGTTATATTAAAAAATATAATTGAATTCAAATTTAAAGGGAAAATATATCCAATATCTCCAAAACATAAAGAGATTTTCTCCATTAAATGCTATCCTTCGGTGCTTGATGTAAGTAAAAAAATAGATGTTGCTGTGGTGGTGACACCGCCGAATATTGCCAATATTGTTATAGCTGAATGCGTAAAAAAAGAAATCCCTTATGTTGTTGTAATCACAGCAGGCTATAAGGAAATCGGAGGAATTGGAATAAAAAGAGAAGAGGAATTAAAGGAAATCATCAAAGACTCGAAAACAAGGATATTGGGTCCTAACTGCATAGGGGTGTTTGACAATTACGGCAAAATTGATACTCTCTTCCTGCCGAAATACAAGATTACGAAACCGGAACAGGGATATGTTTCTATAATCAGCCAGAGTGGAGCGGTAGGTCTGTCTATGATTGATGTTGCGGCAAACAGGAAACTCAATATCGCCAGATTTGCGAGTTTTGGAAACAACACAGACATCGGGGCGGTTGATTTGCTCAAATACATGGCTGATGACCCTAAAACAAAAGTAATCATAATGTATATAGAAGGCATTGAAAAAGGAAGAGAACTGTATGAAACCCTTAAAAAAACAACAAAGAAAAAACCAGTAATTATTTTTAAATCAGGAAAATCCGAGAAAGGAAAAACTGCCGCGGCTTCACATACAGGAAACCTTGCCGGCTCTTACCAGATATTCCAGTCTGCAATGAAGCAGGCAGGAGCAGTAGAAGCAACGTCTCTTGACCAATTATTTGAGTTTGCAACAACCATGGAGCAGTATGGTACTCTAAAAAATAAAATAAAAAACCTGGCGATTATTACTGACGGTGGTGGTTTTGGGGTGATGGCTACAGATGCCGCATCAAAAAAAGACTTTGAACTCCCGGATTTCCAGCAGGCAACAATTGATAAAATCCAAACGGTCATGCCTTCTTATGCTACAATCCATAATCCCCTGGATTTGATTGGCGATGCAGACACAAACAGGTATGCTGTATCTATATACAGCATAATCCAGGACAAAAATATTGATGCTATCATCATCATTCTCCTGCTCCAGATTTCATCCCTTAGTCCTGATATTGTGGACGTCATTGTAAATGCAAAAAGAAAAACAAAAAAGCCCATCGTGGTCATTGCAATGGGAGACCACTATGCAAAAGTGCTTATTGACACGCTTAAAGAAGAAGATGTTCCTGTATTCGGCTCGCCAAGAAGGGCAGTAAATGCATTGAGTTGTCTGAATCGATAACTATTTTAACTTTAGTATTATATTATTTAATATGGGTGACTTAAAAAAGGCAATGGTTGAGACTGGCATTGATAAATTTTTGGAACTTGTCAGCATAAAAAAATCAATATCTCTTAAGGAAGCGTCAAAGATACTTTCTGTCCCAACCGATGTCCTTGAAAACTGGAGCAATATATTGAGCAAGGAAAAAATTGTTTCAATAGACTATGACAGTTATGGGAACATGGTTGTGTTTATTACACAGAAAAATGTTGAATCAAAAATAAAGAAAGTGGATTCGCTCAAAAGAACTATAGAGGATAAGACAAAACTTGTTGAAACAAACATTGCTGTCAAAGAAAAAGATTTGAAGGAAGAAACAAAACAACTGGATGCTCTTGAAGAGAAATTAAAGAAAGAAGTAGGATATACTAAGGAATTATATATTGAATTTGAAAAAGTTGTGTTGATTGAAAAGGAACTGAACAAAAAAGTTGCTGTGTTGAAAGAAAATAAAACAGAACTTTCAAAATACATAAAATCCACAACAAAAAATATAGATGTAAAGCTAAGAACTATCCAGCATGCGGAAAAGGAAATCAAAAAATACGAAAAGATAAAGAACAATATAAAAAAGGATATTGATCTTATAAAAAAAATTTCCCGGAGTATGAGAGGGAGTCACCACCAGATTGATGAAAAAAATATAAAGGATATTGAAAAACGCCAGAAAAAAATATTGCATGAAAATAAAAATCTCAACTCAAAATATAGTATCATCAACAAAATCGTTAACCGATTTAAATGATTATCTCCTTTTGAGTGTTTGTGTATATGTCGTTTACTGTTAGTTTTATCTCGTCCTTTTTGTTTTCATTGTATTTTTCAAATTCAAAGACATAATCGCAGAATAAAGACATCAAAGCTACGGTTTCTTTGTCCTGTGCGTCTTTGTCCATTATCAAAAAAAGGGTTGCGTTGTTTTTCTTTATATTTCCGATCAGGTGATGAAAAAACCGTTTTGTAAGCACCGGGTCTTTCTGGACAAGGGAAACAGAAATATTATCATAGACGTTGATTAGCTCGGGAGTGATATTCCATAAGTTTTCATTTGATTTATTGATAGAGATATTTATCTCGTTCAATGCCTGTGGGTTTGAAACATTGACAACCCGCTCTGTATCTGTAACAGTCTCACCCACGCTTTTTGAATATGCATCAATCCAGTTGAACATGTTTTTTTGTTCATATTCATCTATATTGATGTTGTTGTTTGCAAAAATCATGTTTATCATATCCGGTTTGTTGTTTGTTGTGATATAAAGCACGGCATCGCCGTTTTTAAGCCGGTTTTCCAGTATTTTCATTAAAATTATCTCTTTTTTTGAATTTTTGCTACCCAGAAATAAGACTGAGCTCTTTTTTACTATGCCCCCGCCCAGTTCCTTGTCTATTTTGTCAATGTATGTCTTTACAAATTCAAACTGCATAAGCAATTATAAGTTAAAATTATATAAATGTCATTTTTTGGAAAAGGATAGTTGTTTGCAGTTCTGTCCTATTTCTAAGAAAGCCCATGCCCATATTACTGCCTCAAAGCTTCTTATGTAGTCTTTTTGCTTTAGAAAATAATCTGTGTCTTTTATGTAGCACTGGGCGTTCCGGACGATATAATTGGATTTGTCGTTGTTTTTTTCAATCCTGCTTATCTTTTCCTGCGCTTTTTTTAGCCATTTTAATGTCTGGGTTTTTAATTCAATGTCTGTTGTGTTTTCAGATTTCATAATAGATTTTTTTGCCCATGTCCCAGAGGCGGTTTATTGACGAAGTCATGCCTCTTAGCTTTGCGGGGCTCGGAGATGTTATGTTTATTGAAATAGAATTGTTGTGCTTGCTGAACTGGGTCTTTTGGTTTTGTTGCGATTCTTTACTGTATTCTGCGATAATTGCATCTTCAAATATATCCGGGAAAGCTTTGTTTTTGTCTTTTAGAACTAGGTTCATATGCACTCTATTTCCCGTTTGCCTTTTTTTGGTTGTTTAAAGAATATTTTCGAAGAACAATAAGGACATGATATTACGCTGCCGAAATTAAGTTCTTTGACTTCTTTTCTGCATACACTACATATATACTTTCCTTCTGCCATAACATATTTAAAAAACAAAATATTAAAAAGTATTATGCAAACGAGAATCCTGATTTTGGGCTCAAAAGAATACCCTTTTGGCTGCGGGACGGATAAAATAAAATCCGGGGGGATAGAGAGCTATACTGAGGGGCTGGCAGAGGAATTTGGTGGGAAAAAGGATGTTGAGATTGTTATAATAACCAGGAAGTTTGAAAATCAAAAATCCTATGAAAAAAACAAAAATATTGAAGTTTACCGGGTTCCGTGGATAAGAGGGTTTTATTTTAGAAATCCTAGTTTTAATATCCATGCGTTCTTAAAGGCGCTTGGGCTTGAGTTTGATGTTATTATTGCGCAGGGACCTGTGGCTGTGTTCTTTTCTATTATTTTGTCTAAATTTAAAAAAGTGAAAGTTATTGGGAGATGTGCTGGTATTTCTGCGAGCCAGCCGCAGTATGGCGGTTTCCTGAAGAAAATATTTTTTTACCTGGAAAGATTTGTGTATGGGAAAGCAGATGCTGTTGTTTTCGGGAGTGATGAAGAAAAAAAACAGTTTGAGGCAAAATTGAAATTCCTGCCGGGAAAAACTATTGTTATTCCTACCGGCGTTAAAATACCGGATGTTAAAGAAAAATGTGATTCATGTAATAAAATACAGGTTTGCTTTGTCGGGAGGCTTCTTGAGGTTAAGGGAGTTACGTATTTGATTGAGGCGGTGGGTTTGCTTGGGCAATCGTTTAAGGATAAAATAAAGATTTTGATTGTGGGAGATGGTCCTCAAAGAAAGGCGTTGGAGGAATTGGTGAGGCGAAAACATCTCGGAGTGATTGTTGAATTTGCAGGGCATAAATCTAAGCAGGAATGCGGCAGGATAATGCAGGAAAGTGATATCTTTGTCCTGCCTTCTGTTTCTGAAGGTCTGCCACTGGCTCTCCTGGAGGCCATGGCAAACAGGTGCGCATGTATTGTGACAAATATAGGGCTTCCGGTGAAAGATAAAAAGGATGCATTGGTTGTTGAGGCGAAAAATCCCGGAGAATTGAAGAATGCGATTGAATTGCTTGTTGGAGATAAGAAATTGAGGGATGAACTGGGAAGGAATGCATTTGAAAAGGTGAAAAAGGATTACAGTTGGGAAAAGGCGGTTGAGAAATATCTGGGGCTTGTCTCGGGGCTAAGAGTTGTATAATTTCCTGTAAACTGCCATATTATTCTTTATCTTCTTTTTTGAGAGGTGGCAATGCTCGTTCATGTATTCTGTGATTTGGGTGTCATTGCTTACATGGAATTTCATCCTTGCGTATGTGGCAATTTTTGAAGGGAACCTGAAATCAGAAGGGCCTGTTTCATATCTTTGCTTTTTTGAGATGGCAATTCCTGCTGACAGAAACATGCTTATGTAAACCAGGTATCTCCAGTAGGTTGCCTTTATTCTTCCACGGAATATATCTGCATTCGAGAGCATTTCGTAGGCGTTTTTTATGTCTTCTGGTTTTGTGTATTGGTGAGGGATGTTTTCCCTGATCCATTCGGCAAAGGTGCCCTTGTCCTCGTTGTTTTTTGACATCACTTCCATAGAGGCGTTTATTGACCTGGATTTGAATATGATTTTCAGGCATTTTTTGATGTCGCTTACGCTGTCCCTGAAATTGTCTTTTGAAATTTTATTGTAAGAGATTTTGCCGTCTGTTAAGTATGCGACTTCTGTCTCTATTAAAGCGCAGCGGATATCGCTGTCGCAAACCCTGGCGATGTAGTCGAGTGCTTTTTGCTCGTATTCTATGTTGTTGGTTTGACAGACTTTTGAGAGAAAAGCTACTGTTTCTTCAACAGGCACTTTCTTTAATTCTAATCTGGTGGCTATTTTTTTTATTGCTTTTAATGATTTGGCGCTCAAGTCCTGCGCTGAAAATATGACGGGGTATTTTGAGATTCTGATTAGTTCTTCTGCTTCTTTCTGGGGGCTTTTTAATTTTGTTTCCTTTATTTTT
>JAGLPV010000004.1 GCA_023137195.1 Candidatus Aenigmatarchaeota archaeon
AGGAAGAAAACAAGATGAAGACTATGCTAAACTGGATTCAGACGGAATTATTTCTCCGGGTCAGCACGTTGACACAGAAGATATATTGGTAGCAAAATCATCGCCACTTAGATTTGTGGATACTGAAAAAGAAATACATATGGGTATCAGCAACATGCATGATAATTCAGTAAAAACTTCAAGAAATGAACCGGGCACAATAGAACAGGTTCTTATTACATCAACAGAAGAAGGAGAAGCTCTTGTAAAAGTAGGTGTGAGAGAACACAAAATACCCGAAATAGGAGACAAATTCGCAACCAGGCACGGGCAGAAAAGTGTCGTAGGTATGATTGTTCCTGAAGAAGATATGCCAACCACGGCAGACGGCAGGACACCAGACATTATATTTAATCCACACGCAATCCCATCACGTATGACTGTAGGTCAGATAATGGAAATTATTGCCGGCAAATACGGCGCATTGATTGGAGAAAAAATAGATGCAACTGTATTCGGAAGCAAAAAAGAAAAAATAGTAAGCGGACTCGAAAAATTAGGATTCAATAATAACGGGAAAGAAACACTCTATGATGGAAGAACGGGTAAAAAAATAGAATCTGAAATTCTCATGGGCGTCTGCTTTTACCAGCGACTTTACCAGTTGTCATCTCATAAATTATATTCAAGATCAAAAGGACCGGTCACTCTACTTACAAGACAACCAACAGAAGGAAGAAGTAAGGGCGGCGGTCTAAGACTGGGAGAAATGGAAAAAGACTGTATACTTGCACACGGAGCGGCAATCTCTCTACACGAGAGATTCAGTTGCGACCACCAGAAAGTAAAAATATGTAATAAATGCGGAGTGATTGCAATAATGGACACTGAGAAAGGAAAATATCACTGCCCTATCTGCATGAAAAACGACATAGGTGAAATAAAAATACCGTCTGCTTTCAAATTATTGATAGATGAAATGATTTCAATGATGATATACCCTAAAATAATAATAAATGATTAATCAGGTAATAATATGAGTAAAATAAAAAGAATTGATTTTGGTTTAATAGCTCCTTCGGTTGTAAGAAAACTTGCAGTCATAGAAATTACATCTCCGGACGTATATGATACAGACGCACTTCCTGTAGAAGGAGGGATAATGGATTTGCGACTGGGTGTTGTAGATCCCGGCTCAAGATGCAAAACATGCTTTGGCAAGTTGGATACCTGCACAGGACACTTCGGATATATTACTCTTGCAAAACCCATAATAAATGTACTCTACATCAACTATATCAAAAAAATATTACAGGCAACATGCCATAAATGCGGCGCATTGTTACTGGGCGAAAATGAAATCAAAAAAATGGAGGATGATGAAACTGAAAATTTCATAAGCATCAAATTAACAACTACAAAAAAATGCCCTAAATGCGATGAAGAGGTAGAAAAACTAAAACTCGAAAAACCACATACCTTTAAATACGGGAAAAAAATACTAAATCCTTTGGAAGTAAAAGAACACATGGATCGAATCAGTGACGAAGATTTAGAAAAAGTAGGATTTAAAGGAGGCAGACCCGAATGGATGGTTCTCACTCTTTTCTTAATACCACCCATTTCTTCAAGACCCTCTATCATGCTTGAAAACGGGGACCGAAGTGAAGACGATCTTACTCACAAACTCGTGGACATCATAAGAATCAACGAGAGATTGAAAGAAAATGTAAATATTGAAACACCATCCTTTATTATTGATGACCTATGGGAACTCCTGCAATACCACGTAACAACTTATTTTAACAATGAACTAACAAACATTCCTCCGGCAAGACACAAATCCGGAAGACTACTGAAGACATTATCTTCGCGTCTTAAAACAAAAGAAGGAAGATTCAGACTAAACCTTACAGGAAAAAGAGTAAATTATTCCTCTCGTGGTGTAATTTCACCGGATCCACAGATACATGTCAATGAAGTAGGCGTACCAATAAGTGTCGCCCAGGAATTGACTATCCCTGAAGTAGTAAATGAAAAGAACAAGGAATTTCTTTCCGGTCTTATAAAAAATACAGGCAATTATCCTACTGCTCAATATGTCGTCAGCGATGGATTAAGAAAAAAAGTAATGGAAAGCAACGCAGAATATATCTCAGATGAATTAAAAAATGGCGATATTGTAGAGAGGCAAATGATTGACGGAGATATTGTATTATTTAACAGGCAACCATCCCTTCACAGGATGTCCATAATGGCACACTATGCAAAAGTCATGCCGGGGCATACATTCAGACTAAATTTATGCGTATGTAAGCCATACAACGCTGACTTTGACGGTGATGAAATGAATCTTCACCTGATGCAGACCGCAGAAGCAAGAGCAGAAGCAAAAAAGCTTATGCTCGTGGAAGCAAACATGCGTTCCCCTAAAGCCGGAGCCCCGGTTATGGGATGCGACCAGGACTACATCTCCGGAGCATATATGCTAACCAGAAATAACACAATTCTCACAAAAAAAGAAACAGCAAAAATATTAGCAGCAGCAGATATTTACATGGAGTTAGACAAAGAAAAATACACAGGTAAAGAACTATTCAGCTTTCTTATCCCGGACAACATAGATATAACCTATGAAACAGACATCTGTTCAATCTGTGAATTAAACGAAAAATCAGACTGCAAACACGACTACAATGTCATCATAAAAAAAGGTAAATTATTACAGGGTGTAATTGAAAGCAAGGGTCTGGCATCCTTTAAAGGAAGACTACTAAACCAGATAGATATGATGTGCGGACACAAAGCAGCTGTTGATTTTTTATATGATATTACAAGAGTCATTGTAGAATTTATGCTTCTTAAAGGATTTTCTATATCAATAGACGATGTCTCTATCTCAAAACAGGCAAAACTCAAAATAAACAACGAACTAAACGCCATGGGAGAAAAAGCAGAGGAATACATAGATAGTTACCAAAAAGGAAAAATCAAGGGAAAATATGGGCTTAAACCAAAAGAACTCCTTGAAGGAAAAGTCATAAAAGAAATAAGTGATACAACTTCAAAGACACAAAAAATCATAGAAGCAGATGCTGGAGAAAACGGAGCAACAATAATGGCAAGAACCGGAGCAAGAGGAAGCCTACAGAATCTTATATATATGAGTGCTTTCCTTGGTCAGGAACTGGTCCGGGGGAAAAGAATATTCCGTGGATATGAAGACAGAACTCTATCTTTCTTTGAAAAAAATGATTTAGGATTAACAGCTCATGGCTTTGACAGAAACTCACTAAGTGATGGAATATCCTACACAAACTTCTTCTTTGAAATTATGAAAGGAAGAGAAGGACTGATGGACTCTTCCCTAAAAACAAAAGTCAGTGGATACATGCAAAGGCGTCTTGTCAATGCACTTCAGGATTTTATTGTAGATAAAGACAAAAAAGTAGTTGGAGCAGACGGTGAAATTGTACAATTCCTTGCCGGCGAAGATGGAATAGACCCATCAAAAAGTAATTTTGGAAAACCTTTCGAAAACAGGAAAGATTCTGAATATGAAGCAGGCGAAGCAATAGGAATTGTATCATCACAGTCCATCTCAGAACCGGCAACACAGACAACACTAAGATCATACCATGCTGAAGGTCGACTGACACTTACAACAACAAAAGGACTCCCAAGAATTCTGGAACTAATTGACGGAAGAAAAGAGCCGACAACACCTGCCATGAACATCTATTTGACAAAAGAATTCGACAATGAAAAAGGAGCATACTTGATTGCATCAAAAATAAAGGAAATCAAGCTCATTGATGTATTAAAAGAAGACACAATCAATGCTTTTGACTTAAACGTTGAAATAAAAATAGATAAAAAAATAGCAGACTCGTTCTCCATAAAAACACCGGATATCCTGGAAGCTATAAAAAAAGCAGACAAAACAATAATTTGCGTTGCAAAAGAGGATAAAATCATAGTGTCCTTCAAAAAAGAAAATAAAACAATACAAGACCTCCATGAATTGAGAGTAAAATTAAGAGACTCTTATGTTGGCGGAATTAAATCCATAAAACAGGTAATTATTGAAGAAGAAGAAAAGACATGGATAATAAAAACACTTGGATCCAACTTAAGAAAAGTCCTGAAAATAAAAGGAGTTGATCCCACAAGAACTATTTCAAACAATATTTTCGAAGTTGAAAGGGTTCTCGGAATAGAGGCAGCAAGACAGAGCATCATCAACGAAATCTGGTCAACTATGAAAGAACAGGGTGTGCAGACAAACATAAGGCACCTTCTCCTTGTAGCTGATTGTATGACGGCAACAGGCACAATAAAATCAATTGGAAGAGCAGGAATATCTGGCGCAAAAAATTCTGTTTTGGCGCGTGCAAACTTTGAAGAAACTGTAAAGAACCTAACAAAAGCAAGTGTATGTGGAGAAGCAGAAAAGTTCGGAGGAATTGTTGAAAACCTAATTGTCGGCTCCGTTGTACCTGTGGGAACTGCTAAAGTCAAATTAAAGATGAAAGAATAATTAATTTGACCATCAACCAAAATCTTCCTATATGTTCTGTGGAAATACAAGAAGAGAGATATTCTTTTTTAAACTTGCATCTCATATCAAATAATGACCAGGGATAAAATCTCAAATGCAAAAGAATTTCTATCTGCCCTCATCAGCAAAGGACTTCTAATTGAACCGGCAACTTTTGAGTCAATAAAAGAAATGTTCCAAAACAAAGCCAATATTGCCTGCCTTGTCGCAGAATCAATATGTAACGATTCATCAGACGAAATCAACTCTAATACAATAAAAGAAAAAATCAAATTTTTCGAGGACCAGGAAAAAACAAAACAAAAAGTCACAATAAAAAAAACAATCAAAAAAACAAGAAAAGACTACGATGCACAGGTAAAAATCAGGAAAATCAAAGAAAACACAGCTAAAAAAAATACAACTTTATTTTGCGACTACTTTCTAAGCAGGTATGAAAAAATAAAAAAAATCCTGGTGAGGCATCTTGATCTGACAAATCTCGTCTCTATCAACAACCTAAATTCCTCGAAAAGAAACGGGGATATCTCAATCATAGCCATAGTAAAAGACAAGATAGAAGCAAAAACAGGAACAATTCTGCTGGATGTAGAAGACAAGACCGGAGCTGTTCGCGTATTCGTAAAAGAAGCGGACTTGTGTCAAAACATAATCAATGATGAAGTGATTGGCATACAGGGAAACCATTTCAGTGGCGGAATCATTGCAAAAAAAATTATTTTTCCGGAAATCCCTTTCCCACAGGAAGTAAACAAAATAGAAGAACCACTAAAAGCTGTTTTCATAAGCGACGTGCACCTGGGCAGTAAAGAATACTTAAAACTCGTCGAAGAAAAATTTCTCAAATGGATTAACAAAGACAGCCAGACACAAGATGTAAAATACCTCTTTATTTCAGGCGACAACGTAGATGGAGTAGGCATCTACCCAAGCCAGAAAGAAGACCTGGAAATAAATGATATTTACGAACAATATGCTGAATTTGAAAGATTCATTGAAAAAATACCCGAAGAAATAGAAATCATGATTTGCCCGGGAAACCACGATGCAGTTATGCAGTTTGAACCGCAGTTTGCCCTGGATAAAGTCTATGTCCCAAATCTAGTGAACCGCTCAAATGTCCATCTCGTAAAAAACCCGGAATACATCTACCTCCACAACAACGATGACAGCAATGGTCTGAAGGTTTTAATGTATCACGGCTATAGCTTCACAAGTATAATTGACGTAATCCCGGAATTAAGAAAACACGGTCTTTCCCACCCCGAATACGTCATGACAGAGGTCCTAAGAAAAAGGCATGTCGCTCCATTGTACGGAGCAAGCATCGTAGCACCTGCAACAGAAGATTACCTCGTAATGGATGAAATCCCTGACATTTTCCAGACAGGTGATTTGCACAGCCATTGCCTCAAAAATTACAAAGGAACAACTCTTATTTCATCAAGCACATTCCAGGGACAGACTAGTTTCATGGACAGGGTGGGTCACATAGCAAACCCGGGAAAAGTGTCTATGGTTGATTTACATACAAGAGAGTGTTTTATCAAGAATTTTATGTAAAATAATTTTCATAATAGACGATAGAAAAATTTATATAGATAATACCAATAAATAGTATTATATGGAAAAAAATATATACTTATCAAAAAAAGAACAGGAAGTTTTCAATGTCTTAAGAGACCTAAAAAACCCTGTTATTGAACACGACCAGCTAAAAGATGTTTTCCAACATAATAAATATTTAAACAAAACAATCAGTAGTCTTATAAGAAAAAAATATTTTTTAAAAATAAAAAAAGGACTGTATTTGATACAAAAAGAGCCGTCAGATAAAATAAACATAGATGATATATATGCTATTGCACTGAGAATTAAAAAAGGATATTTTGCTTTTTCAACAGCCCTGCGATTGCATAATCTTATGGAATACGAACCATTTACTATCTACATTGCAACAAGCCATAAGCCGGAAGAAATCAAAATAAGCAATTACCTGATAAAAGCAGTTAACTACACCAAAATAGGCAATATAACAACCATCAATAAATATCCTGTTTCAACAAAAGAAAAGACCTTTTTTGACTGCTTCAATAAGCCACAATACTGCGGTGGCTTTTACCAGATAACTAATGCTCTCTACAGCACCAGAATAAACTGGAAAATCCTTTTAACTTATTTCAAAAAACATGCCTCAAATGTCCTATGCCAGAAAACAGGCTATATTCTGGAGCAGATGAAAGAAAAAACAAATTATGAAATTCCCAATTATGTAATCAATTATTTGAAAACAAGAATAAAAAATAAGGTCTATCTAATCGCAGGACAAAAAGGAGGCAAATATAATAAAGAATGGAAATTAACGGATAATGACCGAAATTTCTTAAAATGGTATTATGGCTGATTTAAAATATTTACGATATAAATCCCTGGAAACCGGCTTTGGCTTAAATTACATATCTAAAGAAGAAAAACTGTCTTTACTTCTATACGATTTATCGACCCTCTTAACTGACAAATTCATAATAAAAGGCGGAACTGCCCTAAATCGCGCTTATCTAATAAATAAAGGACTCTCCAGATTTTCTGAAGACATAGACATAGATTATATTGCAGAAAAAAAATTTGATGAAAAAATAAAAGATACAGCCAAAATCATGGATAAAATCAAATCATTTGATGTCGCAAAATCAAGACTTATGAATAAAACGCTCCGGTACGATTGCTATTACATCAATGAATTAAACCATAAAGACAGGATTCAGGTTGAGTTCTATTTAGCCCACGATAAAATTATCTGTCAGCAACAGCCAGGGAAAAAAACATTGAAATCCTCTTTTATAGAATCGCAACTTGCGTACTTAAGAGTTTATTCCTTCGAGGATCTATTCGCAAGGAAAATAATTGCCTGTTTAAATAGGATGGAAGGAAAAGACATTTACGACTTGTTTTACTGTTTCGAAGTTAATTTCGACAAAAAGACATTAAAAAAAGCAATTGTCAAAATAGCAGAATTTTATGGATTGCCCGGCAATGCAAAAGAAATAATAATAAAACTAATCCAAAAATTAAATTCTGTTGAAAACCAGTATTATATCGGAACTTCAACAAATCATTTTATCCCGCGAAATTTAAGACCAGACTGGAAAATAATAATTATTTCATTAGCAGACAAGCTAAAGTTAAATTTATTATTGTAAATAAACCGTAACATTTCAATAGAAAGCTTATTTACAACATGAAAATTTTTTCGTGTTTTTCGTCAAAAAAATTTGCTTGTAATAAAAATATAAAACCAGTCTATTCAATCAATATCCCGACCTTGTCCTGCTTATATTTCCAGTCAGCAGGCAATACTTTTTTCCTCTTATAGTATTTTACCAGTCTCCTTATCTTAGATTCTGTTATTGCAAGACCTCTTTTTGCATATTTATCGTGCTTGTTTGCAATAATATGCTTTTTAATCAAAACAACTTTTTTAAGCAAAGTATACATATCTTCAGGCAAATCGCCCTCAAGTTTATTTTCTTTCAAAATCTTGCTTATTTTTTTGCCGCAAATATCCCTTACGCATGGAATTCCATGAACATCACGGAGAACAAGACCTATTTTAGCACTAGCATTTCCTTCTTTTTTTAATTTAATGATTATTCGCTCAACAGAACTTTTC
Source organism: Candidatus Aenigmatarchaeota archaeon (assembly GCA_023137195.1). Classification (GTDB taxonomy): domain Archaea; phylum EX4484-52; class EX4484-52; order EX4484-52; family EX4484-52; genus EX4484-52. Next base: position 8,211 of record JAGLPV010000004.1, read on the forward strand.
TTTTCATCAACCCATTCTGCCTTTTTTATATTTGTCCGTTTGCTGCCTGCAACTCCTCTTTTCCTTGAATACATCCGTGCCATATCTTGTTTATCGTGTCTTAGGTATTATAATAGGATTAGTTTTATAAATATATTCTAAAATCAAACGACCAATTTATATATGTTTACTTACAATAATATTATGTTTGACATATTTCTAATCCAGTTAGAAAATAACAAAAAAAATACTGTCGAGAAAAAAACATTTGAACAAATAATCCTGTCAAACAAAAAATCACAATACAACAAAACATTCTACTGGATCAACTGCGTCAATTCAACAGAGGAAGAATTAACTCAACTCTCACGCCTCACCGGGATAAAAACAGAACATTTCCAGGATGTCCTGCTTGACACAGAAAGATCCACAATAACCAAGGGAAAATGGCTTTTTATCAGCTATCGCGCAATAAACAAGGATTTAACGAACACCACCCCCCTAGGCATTTTTTCATACAAAAACTTATTAATAACCATTGAAAAAGAGCCGATAAAACCAATAAACAAATACAAGTATCTCCTGGCTGAAAGAAAAAGGACAGCCGCCTTTGCAGAAGGCAAAATCTCTTTTATATACCATCTATTTGACAATATTAATGACGGATTCAGGGAAAAAATAATCAGCGAACTAAATAAAACCAAATCAATGGAAGAAAACAGTGCTACGTTGTCCTCTACAAAAAAAATAGAAAACATATATACCTCTATTGTAAATCACATTTACCTCCAGAATGCCCTTTCTTCAAATTTAGAGGTTCTAACATCCATTGTAAAAGGCAAACTGCTTGAATTCCACACATTCAGGGATGAATTTGTAGAAATCTATGAAGATGTAAAAGAACTGCTCTACATGGAAAAAATGCAAAAAGACGTAACAAACACCCTCTTCAATCTCCACTCCTCTTTTGCAACATATGAACTAAATGAAACAATGAAAAAAATCACAGGATGGGGCTTCATCATCATGCTTCCGACACTTATTGCAAGTATTTACGGCATGAATTTCCGGACCATCCCATTCTCCCAGGGTCCCTATGACTTTACTATTATGTGCGCAGGAATGTTCCTCCTGATGGCGGCAATATTCCTGTACTTAAGAAAAATCAAATGGTTATAAAATGAGGAAAGCAAAAAGCAAACTTCTCGCCCTACTAATATCACTCCTTCTTATCAGTTCCGGCTTTTTCATCTATTCTACCTATCTTTGTGACCCGACAATTGATACCCCTCCAATAAATCTACTATTTGCAAAAGACAACATCACAATAGTTAAAGATATTATCCAAAGATACAACCGGGATCACACCTACAGTAAAAAAGACCTTTTTGTATGTAGTGACATGGCAACAGATGTATGGAACATGATAAAATCAAAAGGCTTTGATGCAAAAATAAAAATAGGAAACATAGACAATGAAACAACAAACAAAAAATTAAATTTCACCCAATACAACCATGCCTGGGTAATGGCAGAAATAGACAATGAATGGTATGCCCTTGAAACAACAGCCGGATTTATTGCCGAAGAAAACAAACACCCCCTCTACTACAGGAAAACAATTGAATTCAACAATGCCCTGGAGTTTAAGGACTACCTCGACTCCATAAAACAATACAACACCCTAATAATCGTCAACAACAACGTCTCATACCTATGTAACGCACTCTACACAAACTACACAATCCAATACGACCAGCACAATGCACTAATAGATACCTGGAATAAAAAATACTCCGGAACCCCTTCGTCAACAGAATCTGATTTATTCAGCAAAAGAATAGAAGACAAAAAAACAACATTAGATGAAAAGGAAAATACATACAATGGCTGTATTGTAGCAGTAAAAGAAATTCAAAAACTAACAACTACAACCTATAAAAAAATTGAAAGTAAAAATAAATAAAATTCTTAAGATATCACTTTCTTCAAGCTCTCTACTACTCCTTCAACAACATCTTTGTCTACGGGAAGAGATAATGTTTTTCCTTTTCTGAATCTCTTTTGACCTTCCATTGTGTATCCTCTTGAAAGAGAGATGAACTCATTCTCACCATCGCTTGTTATTGCTTTTTTTCTTGCTATTTCTATGAAGTCTCCTTTGTCCCCGAAAGTAACTTCCTGGGCTTTTATTACTTCAAATCTTACTTCGTCTCGTCTGTTTTCATTTTGTGCTTGTTCCATTTTTACACCTTTTATTGTTTTTTATTTTATTATAGAATGCATGAACTTATTTTTCTTCGCTTTTTCAAGAGTCCACGCATCGCCTATAAGCATATCCGGAATATTGTCGCCCAAAACAGGATAAGCCAGACTACTGCTTTTACATAATAAAAACATGTCTTTATTCTCTAATCCACTAAGACATTTGGGACAACGCAATACATCTAATAGTTTTTTGTTTATCATATAAAATTAAGAATTTATTTCTCTTTTAAGAGTCTCCAGTTCCTGGCGTAAATCTCCCAGTTCATCAGAGAAAGAAAGATCCTCTGTATCTTCTCCAGCAGAAATATCTTCCATATATTCGTAATCAGTACCTGTCAAAGTATGTCCTTCAACAGTCATCCTTTCCTCAATATCATTAATCTTGACAGACAACTTGTTCAATTCATCTTCAAGACGAATGATTGCTTTTGTCCTAATTTTTTCTGCCCTTGAAAGAAGCGCTATAGTTGCCGCTATTGCCTTGATATCTCTCTTACCGTCAATCAAATCATTTGAAATCGACAGATGACCATCTATTTTTACAAAAGTATGAGTATCCTTTTTTCCCCCTCCTGTCATTTTCCTGGTCTCTTCAATGCCTGCCTCAGGCATCCTCTCTCTTTTTACAGGAGTCAGCGGAGGGTATTTGTGCTCCCTTACTGTCGGATAATTATTCTTTACTTCATTTTCTTTTTCCTTATCATCACTTGCGACAAGATTTTTCAGCATATTTATATCTTCTTCATCCATTGACATAATATTATTTAATAACCAAATTATTTAAATGTTTCTAAATTACATAACTATGGCAAAAAAAATTATTGTATACAGCACAAATGCATGTCCTTACTGCACTTACGCAAAAGACTATCTAAAGGAAAAAAAACAGGATTTTGAAGCAATTGACGTCTCTGCCGACAAGGAAAAAGCACAGGAAATGATAGACAAATCCGGTCAGATGGGCGTTCCTGTAATAGACATAGACGGCAATATCATCGTCGGTTTTGACAAGGATAAAATAAATCAATATCTGGAATCTGACGAATAAAAGCCACCAGACAAAAACAACCCTCCTTACATCCGAAAACTGCATTTATGTTCTCAAATTACTCTCTTTTGGTTGCACAGCTACATTAGGTCAAAAGAGTCTTTGACTCCAAAAACTGTTTTAAAGATTAATTCTATATATTTAAAGAGTAAATTATGAAAATTGACGCTGTTGTATCAACAGAAGATGCAAAAGAAATATACGACTATCTAATTGCCGAAGCAGGACATTCTAAAAAAGAACGTAGAATATTGAATAGTGTCGACGAAAAAATCAAATTCATAAAACGAAAATTTAAATATGAAAACAAGCCTTATGGAGATTCTATAGCAAAAAACTTAATTCCTAAAAAATACATAAAAGCATACAAAATATCAAATTTATACAGGGCAGAACTGCCTCATGCACATAGAATGATGTATTCTATAAAAACAAACGAAAAAAAGGAAAGAATACTTATTATCATCTCCATCCTAGATCATAAATCCTATGACGTTATTTTTGGTTATTATAAAAAATAATGTTAAATCATATCTCTCTTTTGAAAATCATTTATAAGTAATATTTTTTAAACAAAACAGCATCTCCCAACGGGTCTGGTGCCTCGCAAATAAGCGTCAAATCACAATCTTTCTCTTTTAACACCTCTGCCAACAGTTTGTAGTCCGGTTGACTTGATTCTATCGGCAGATGCTTCTTTTCATTTCCGTCTTTATACAAAATACCACTATAATGACAATGCATTCTATCAAAACCATATTTCCCTGACAATTCAATAATCTCTGCAAAATCCTCCTTTGTCCTCAAACAACCATCACCTCGTGCATGGATGTGAGCAAAATCAACAACAGGTGTCGTCCCTTTAACCAAAGAACACAATTTTAAAACCTCTTCCAAATCCCCGAACTGGCTTTGCTTTCCCATGACCTCCACGCCAAAAAGAGTCTTTGACTTTGTCCTGAACAAAATTTCTTCTATTTCTCTTTTAACATTCTCAAAAGTCTCTTGCTTTGATTTTTGCGAATAATAAGCCACATGCACCACACATACGGTAGCACCCATACAATCGCAGATTTCAAGACACTTCAGAAGAATTGCCTTGCTTTTCTCAATTACAGCAGGATTTTGCGAATTAAGATTAATAAAATAAGGCGCATGCACAGAAACAGAAATATCATATTTTTTTGCCTCTACAGAAAATTCCATTGCTTGTTTGCCATCCATATAAATTGAACGCACAAACTCTATCTCTATCGCACCAAGACCCTGCTCTGCTAAGAATTTCGGCGCATCGTTGGTAGATTTGCACCCATAAGGGATTCCTGCGGTTCCTATTTTTAACATACACTAAAAAGAAAAGAAAATATTTAATGATTAAAAGAAAAAATTAAGAAAAAGAAAAAGAATCACTTCTTCTCCTTCTTCTCATCTTCCTTAACTTCCCCGTCAACAACTTTCTCTTCTCCTCCTTTCTTGTCTCCGGACTGCTCAGACGTCTTTGCCTGTTGTTCTGCTTGTGCCTTCTGCTGTGCCTGCTGGTACATCTTCATTGTCACTTCCTGAACAGCAGTGGAAAGCTCTTCTTTCTTTGCCTTTATATCATCTGCATTATTGTCTGCTATAGCTTTCTTCAGTGCCTCTTTCTTCTCTTCAATCTCTTTTTTCTTGTCATCTGTCATGATGTCTTTCGGCGCTTCCTTGATTGTCTTTTCAACAGTATTCACAAGCATCTCTGCCTCGTTTTTTTCCATTATCTCATCGGATTTCTTTTTATCCTCTTCCTCGTGAACTTTTGCATCATCAACCATCTTTTTAATCTCATCATCTGAAAGACCGCTTGTCTTCTTGATAGTAATACTCTGCTCTTTCCCGGTACCTAAATCTTTCGCACTAACCTGTAAAATACCGTTCGAGTCAATGTCAAACTTTACCTCAATCTGTGGTATTCCTCTTTGTGATGGAGGTATCCCGTCAAGAATAAATCTTCCAAGACTTGTATTGTCTGCTGCCATTTTCCTCTCTCCCTGGAGTACATTAATCTCCACACTCGGCTGGTTGTCCGCAGCAGTAGAAAATATCTGTGTCTTCTTTGAAGGAATCGTAGTATTTCTCTCAATCAATGGAGTCGCGATACTCCCCAAGGTCTCAATACTCAATGTAAGAGGAGTGACGTCCAGAAGAAGAACATCCTTTACATCTCCGCCAAGTATACCTCCCTGGATTGCCGCACCAAGTGCCACAGCCTCATCAGGATTGATGTTTTTTGACGGTTCTTTTTCAAATATATCTTTTGCAACTTTCACAACAGCAGGAACTCTTGTCGAACCTCCCACCAGAAGAACCTTGTCAATATCTGAAGGCTTTAATTTTGCATCATCAAGAGCTTTATGGCATGGCTTTCTTGCCCTATCAAGTAAATCATCAATCAATTCCTCGAATTTTGCTCTTGTCAAAGTCATATCAATATGCTTTGGACCACTGGCATCTGCTGTAATAAACGGAAGGTTTATTGATGTCTGGACAGTTGTGGAAAGCTCTATCTTTGCCTTTTCAGCCGCGTCCTTCACTCTCTGTATAACAGAAGCATCTTTTGAAATATCCATACCATTCTGCTTCTTAAATTCATCAAAAATATAATCCATTATTTTCTGGTCAAAATCATCTCCACCAAGATGATTATCTCCGGCAGTAGATTTTACTTCAAAAACCCCTTCACCCAATTCTAATACCGTAACATCAAATGTTCCTCCACCAAAATCAAACACAAGAACAGTTTTGTTGTCTGTCTTATCAATCCCGTACGCAAGAGCAGATGCCGTAGGCTCATTAATTATCCTCTTCACCTCAAGACCTGCAATCTTTCCTGCATCCTTAGTAGCATTTCTCTGTGCATCATCAAAATATGCCGGCACAGTAATTACCGCCTCGGTAACCTTAGTTCCAAGATAACTCTCTGCATCTTCCTTCATCTTCTGCAAAATCATTGCGGATATCTCCTGTGGACTGTATTCTTTTCCTCCTGCTTCAAACGCACAATCCCCGTTCTTCGCAGCCTTAACTTTAAACGGCACACTTTTTATCTCCTTCTGTACAAGAGAATCATTAAATTTCCTCCCAATATACCTCTTGGTAGAATAAATAGTATTCTCCGGGTTTGTAATTGCCTGCCTTTTTGCCAATACCCCAACAAGACGCTCTCCTGTCTTTGTAAATCCAACCATAGAAGGTGTTGTTCTTGTACCTTCTTTATTTGGAATAATAACTGCTTTTCCTCCCTCGATAACCGAAACAGCACTAAATGTTGTTCCTAAATCAATTCCTATTATTTTTCCCATATTAATCACCTATTTAATCACTCATTCACATACTATATGTGAATAGATATCTAATTTATACACATTAATTATATAAATGTATTGATTCAACTAAAAAAATTCCATTCATTGAAAGCTTTTCTTACACCCACAAATAATCTCGTGAAAATCTGTGTAATCTGTGGCTCAAATCCACAAGATTCTTGCGATTAACACAAGATTAAGAAACAAAAAAAATCTCGTGAAAATCTGTGTTAATCTCGTGGATTAAACCAGTTCCTGTGAGTTCCGTGAGTTCTGTGGATTAAAATAGAAGAAAACTATATAACTTATTTATCCCTATAATTTAATGAAACCCGACCCTGCCTTAGTCCCCAGCAAACAATTCCTGATTCTTGAAGCTCAAAAAAAAGTCCAGCAATTGACCGAAGTATTCCGATTCATCCTGAAGTTCAAAAGAATATCAAGCAGCGGGATGGAATTTTATGGACTAAGAAAATACTCAGAAAGCGACGACGCATCAAAAATAGACTGGAAAACAAGCGTCAGGATGGGAACCCTATACGTAAAACAATACGAAGAAGAACTTGACCTCGGAACCTTTTTCATCGTCGATGCCTCGGATTCCATGATGTTTGGAACAAAAAATATGCTTAAATCTAATTACGCAGGAATCGTAACCGCCACCCTTGCCTTTGCCGGAACAGAATCAAGAACTGCCGTTGGTCTGTCCATCTTCAACGACAAGCAGCTTGTACTCCCTATGGAAAAGGGCGCCCTCCAGTATTATAAGATGGTTGATGCCCTCTCGAACCCAAATAATTACTTCGGACCATGCCGCATGGCAAAAGCAATAAATAATGCATTCGCCTCTTTATCTGATAGGACTCTTCTTATTATCGTTTCTGACTTCATTAATATAGAAGGAAATTGGATTAGTGCAATAAAACAGGCAAGCACAAAATTTGAAGCAGTCATAGGTATTATGGTAAGAGACCCTATTGACAAAAAACTCCCGAAAGGAATAGGAACTATGAGAGTAAGCGACATTTTTTCATCACAGGTAACAGAAGTAAACGCCTCAAAAATAGCAGACAAATACGAAGAAGAAGTCAGGAAGCAGGAAGAGCACATAGCAAATGAATTCAAGAATCTCGGGGCTGGTTTCATAAATGTTGTTACAACCGAGGATTACATACCTCCTTTGATGAAGTTCTTTAATCTATGGGCCTCAAGAAGAACATAAACAAGGAAAATTATGATAATTGGCATAGGAAAAGAAATAAAAAAAGATGAAAGTCGTGTTGGTTTAACGCCAAAAAAAGTCAAAATACTAATCGAAAATAATCATACCGTGCTCGTAGAAAAAGATGCCGGGATATTATCCTCTTTCTCAAACGAGGATTATATAAATGTCGGCGCTCGTATTGTTGAAAAACCAGAACTTTATTCTAAAGCAGAGCTGATTATAAAAGTCAAGAACCTTTTTCCCGAAGAAGTTAACCTGCTAAGTGAAAATCAGATTATCTTTACTTATCTCCCTTTAGACGAAAACGCAACACCTCAATTTTCAAAGAATCTCACTAAAACCAAAGTCAATATAATTGCCTATGAATGGGTCTGCGATAAAGGAGTTTACGTGCTTCTAAAACCAATGAGTGAGTTAACCGGTTTAATCTCTGCTCAACGCTCATTGGAAATACTAACTGGAAAAAAAGGAATTATTGGAGGAGGTTATATTACTCCTATAAAAGCACCGCAAATCATAGTAATTGGAGTAGGAATAATTGGTGCAAATGCAATTAATGTTTATTTAAGAAATAACTGCAAAATAAAAATCTTTGATAAACATCCTCAAACAGTTGAAAAGAGATTGACCAATTACATACCAGAAGAAATAATAAACTACCATAAAAACAATATACAAATTCTTCAATCCAGTGAAGCCAACTGGCATGAAACTCAATCAGATTTGAAAAAACATTTACTCAATACAGATATTCTTATAAACTGCGCTGTAAGAAGACCAACCATGCCAAAAGAAAACTGCAACTACTTGATTACTAAAACAATGATAAATTTAATGCCAAAAAATGGAGTAGTAATAGATGCCACTGCACGCAACAAAGATATTATTGAAACAGCAGTCTCCTCTCCAAAATTACACCATATTTACAAAAAAGAAGACCAGTGGCATTATAATTGCAATCATATTCCTGCTTTAGTGCCCATTACAGCTACAAAAATGCTGACTGAAGCAACATTTCCTTATATTCTCCAGACAGCAAACAAAGGTTTCATCAAAGCAGTAAAAGAAAACAAAGCATTATTGGCAGGGGTTGTGTGTGCTAAAGGAAAAATGGTGCATAAATATACCTGTGATAAAAAGAAATTGAAGTACACCAATATTAAAGAAATGCTCTAATTCGTAAGTTAATTTTTTAAAAAATTGAGAGCAATTTTCCAATTGATTCTAATTCA
>JAGLPV010000040.1 GCA_023137195.1 Candidatus Aenigmatarchaeota archaeon
CAGCTTGCTGCGGGGTTGTTCATTGGTTTTAGTTCTGTTGAAAATACTGTGTTTTTCTATGGTTTTGAGTGGTTCGCTGTGAAATTTGCTCTTATGGAGTACAATGGATTCTTTTTCTTACGCTTACGACTATTTTCTGCAGTCTTACAAAAATTACGTGCAGAAAATAACCATGAAAATCGCTGGGCTTACAAGTTATACCGCGCTTTTCAAGGTTAAAGGTCGGTTCGCTGTGAAATTTCCACTTTTTACGAGGTTTACGGGAAATTCCTTTGCTCACTCGCCTTTAATGCGAATACCGGGAATTGAACCCGGGCCCTTGGCTTGGAAGGCCAAAGTCATACCACTAGACCATATTCGCTTAAATTAACAATAAATAGATTATTTTCTCTTTTTTGTTGTTATCTTTGCTTTTGTCTGCCAATTGTATTTCCTTAATTTAGCCGTATCTCCAAATCCACATGCAGCGCATATTTTTCTCGTCTTGTGCATTGTCACTCTGCCACATCTTCTGCAAATTATATGTGTCTTTTTGTTTTTCTTTCCAAATGATGGTTTTCCGTCTGTAGCCATAAAATTTTATTGCTAATATCTTTATAAATATTTACTTGCCTTAGTATTGTATGAAAAAGGATATAGAAAAATACAAAATTTATTCTAATGAGGTTGAAGCAGAGATTACAATAGCTGAAACAGATACAGAATATATCCCTTTATATGAGTTAAAGAAAAGAAAAATTTCCCTGGGAATCCAAGTGGTATTGGATGAAGTGAAAGAGGAGTTAATCAAGGTTGTTCCATTAAGTACAAAAGAATTCATTGATCCGAAAGTATTTGAAGGAGTGAAAACGAAATTCAGGGAAAAGGCTATAGATCTTCTTGAGAACTATTTTCCCAACCTGGCTGAAAAGGAAAAAAGATTCCTCGCGTGCGGTCTGGTCAATGACATGCTTGGGCTAGGTGATATTGAACTGATATTAAGCGACCCAAATCTCGAGGAAATTGTTGTAAATTGCCATAGGGAGCCAATATGGGTTTATCACAAAAGACACAACTGGTTGAAGACAAATATCTATCTGGATAATGAAGAAGAGATATACAACTATTCTTCTGCTATTGGTCGTCGGGTAGGAATGCAGATTTCAAACCTACATCCTCTGATGGATGCGCACCTGACCACAGGAGATAGGGTAAATGCCACAATTTTTCCGATTTCAACAAAAGGAAACACAATTACAATCAGAAAATTCTCCAGGTCGCCGTGGACAATAATCCATTTTCTGGAGGCGAAAACCTTTTCAAAGGATGTTGCCGCGTTTTTGTGGCTTGCAATACAATATGAGTTAAATATCATGGTATCCGGGGGAACTGCATCCGGGAAAACATCCATGCTTGGTGTGATTTTGCCTTTTATCCCTCCAAATCAAAGAATTATTTCTATTGAAGATACCCGTGAGATACAACTGCCTGATTTTCTTCACTGGGTTCCTTTATCTTCAAGGGGATCTAATCCTGAAGGCAAGGGAGAAATTACAATGCTTGATTTGATGGTAAATGCTCTTCGTATGAGACCGGACAGGTTGATTATTGGAGAAATCCGAAGGGCAAAAGAAGCAGAGGTTATGTTTGAAGCTATCCGGACAGGTCACAGTGCTTACGCTACTTTTCACGGGGACCGTGCAGATCAGGTATTTAAAAGACTGACAAATTCTCCTATAAATTTAGCTGAATCAATGCTTAGTGCTTTGCATCTGATTGTAGTCCAGTACAGGCACAGGAGGAAAGGCATTAGGCGGACAACTGAAGTTGCAGAAATAATATCGACTGAAGATAAGTGTCGCGTAAATATAATCTATCGATGGAATGCACAGACAGACCAGATAGAAAAAATAAATGAAGTATACCGGATTTACGATGAGATTTCCATGTATTCCGGCATGACAAAAAAAGAAATAGAAACAGACATTGCCAATAAGGTAGTAATTCTGGACTGGATGATGAAGCATAAGATAAAAACAGTAAATTCTGTGGGAAAAATACTGGCAGAATATTACCAGGATGAAAAAAAGATAATAAAGGCAGCAGTGGGAAATATCTCTCCGAAGGAAATCCTTGGAGAAAAATTATATGGAGAAATAATAAAAAGTGATTGATGTGACAAACAAGCTTGAAAAAAAACTAATGAAAAAATCACGTGTTTTCTACAAGTACGCAAAAAAAATAGCCCCTTATCTCCAGGGACTAAAAGTAGATTTGCTTCAGGCAAGAAAAAAATACTCTCTTGAAGAATACATCGCTTTTTCTATATATTCTTCATTAAAAACAACCATCATGATGTTTATCACTCTTATTTTTATGTGGATTATCCTGGAAGATGCACTTATACTGAAACTTGCTTTTGCCAGTGTGCCTCTTTTTTTCATCATGATGATGTACACCATCCTTGCCAAGCCAAAGATAATGGCAAAAAGAATGGCAAGAGATATAGATGGAGAACTTCCCTATGCGATGAGACATTTGCTGATTGAAATAAGATCAGGCATTCCTATCTATGAAAGCCTGGTGAACATCTCAGAAGGATATGGTTATGTATCGAAGGAATTTAAGGAAATTGTATGCAATGTAAACGGGGGAAAATCAGAAATCGAGGCAATCGAAGATAGCATTCTCCAGAGTCCATCTACATCCTATAGAAGAAGTTTCTGGCAGATATTAAATTCATTGAAAACAGGCACAACACTCGAAGTTGCGCTGAAAAACATAGTGGATAATATGCTGAAAGAACAATTGCTATCCATCAAAAAATATGGACAGGAACTAAATCCTTTGACACTCATGTATATGCTTTTTGCAGTAATTGTTCCATCTCTGGGCATTACTTTTCTTACCATACTCACAACATTTACAGGAGGTGGAATCGGGGCACCAATGCTTTACTCAATATTGGCGGTATTGATTGTATTCCAGGTGATGTTTTTAAATATGATAAAAAGCAGGCGACCTGTACTCCAGGTTTAATCAATTATGGATAAAAGAGAGAAACTATACAGCTCATTTCCAAAATCTTTCAAGGATTTGATGGAGAGAGAAGCAAAATATGCAGGGATACAAAAATTTTCTCCAAAAAGCGTCATAAATATATTTATTTGTTTTTATATAATTTCTTTAATAGTTCTGGTTTATCTGACATGGACAAAAATGTTCAGCAATATAGTAATCTGGTCGATTGTTACGGGCATTCTCTGTGCAGGCATTCTAACACCATATTCAAAATACTCTATATTTGCAGACAAGAGAAGCAAAAAAATTGAGGCGATGCTGCCGGATATATTGATGCTTACTTCTTCAAATATCAAATCCGGTCTTACGATAGATAGGGCGATGCTTTTTTCTGCAAGACCAGAATTCGGGGCCATAGGACAAGAATTCAAAAAGGTTGCCCTGGATATATATGGTGGTGTGCCTGTAGAAAAGGCATTTCTCGAGCTTTCATCCAAAATAAAATCAAAAATCCTCGGCAATACTGTGAAAATGCTTGTAGAAGGTCTTAGATCGGGCGGAGCTGTTGCAAAATTGCTTGAAGAAACAGCGATTGACATTCAAAACTCAGAAGTACTACATAAAGAAATTCAGGCTTCGGTTATGATGTATACCATTTTTATTTTTATAGCGGCTGTTTTAGGGGCTCCTTTTTTGTTCGCCATATCTAATTTCCTGACACAAAGTATGTCTGTAATGTGGAGTTCAACAGGCAGTAGTTCGGGGCAGGACGTTTCTTCTGTCCAGGGTTCACTGTCTACTTCAATTAGCGTTAGTGCTCCTGATGTTGACCTTGATGCATTGCATAATTTTTCAGTCTATGCCATAATGATAACAACAATTTGTGGAGGCATTCTAATATCCCTTATCCAGAAAGGGAATATAAAAGAAGCATATAAATATGCCCCTCCTTTTGCAATAGTGGCACTTATTATATTTTATGTTGCAAAACAAGGTTTGTTGGTAGTATTTGGTGGTATGTTGGGAATTTAAAAAAAGAAAACAAGCGGCGAGAAAATATATATATAAAATTATTGCATATATTATTCTTATGGAAATGATGAGCGAAAACATGGGTTATGACCGGGCGATTACTACATTCAGTCCGGATGGAAGATTATTCCAGGTGGAATATGCAAGGGAAGCAGTGAAAAAAGGAAGCAGTGTTGTTTCTATTTGCTTAAACAAAAAAGAGAAAATGATTGTTTTTTGCACAAGAAAGAGACAGTCAAATATTGTGCTATCTATTGAGAAAATATTTAAGATAGATGAACATATTGCTGCTGCAAGCGCAGGGCTTATTGCAGATGCCCGTCTTTTGATAGAAGAAGCAAGGGTAAAATCCCAGCAAAACCAGATTCTCTATGATGAGCCGATTTCAGTTTTTTCGCTTGCAAAATCAATAGCGGATAAAAAACAGGTCTACACCCAGTATGCTGGAGTAAGACCTTATGGAGTGTCTCTTTTGATTGGAGGGATAAATCATGAAGCTGTCTTGTACGAAACAGACCCTTCTGGATTTATGATGCAGGCAAAAGCAAGAGCAATTGGGCAGAATGCAGATAAAGTCAATGAGTTTTTGGAAAAAGAATACAAGGAAGATTTAGATATAAACAGCGCAATAAAACTGGCAGTAAACGCAATGAAAAAATCAGAAGAAAAAACAAAAATAGAAGAAACAAATGTATGGACATTGACAGAAAAAGGAATAAATGAATACTCAACTGATGAATTGAAAAAAATATTAGATTAATTTATGGATTCAAAACCTTTAACCGGAGGAGATGCAGTAGCTGAGGCCATAAGACAGATAAATCCTGCTGTAATGGCGGCGTACCCAATTACTCCACAAACGCCAATCATCGAGAAGTTTGCGCAGTTTGTTGCAAACGGTCTGGTTGATACGGAATTCATAAGGGTTGAATCTGAACACAGTGCATTGAGCGCAACAGTTGGCGCATCTGCTGCCGGAGTTAGGGCAATGACAGCAACATCATCCCAGGGGCTTGCTCTGATGTGGGAAATACTTGGGGCTGCATCGGGTCTGAGACTTCCGATTGTAATGCCGACACCAAACAGGGCTCTTTCTGCGCCAATAAATATACATTGCGATCATAGTGATACAATGGGGGCAAGAGACCAGTCCTGGATTCAGATATTCAGCGAAACTGCACAGGAGGCATACGAACACACCCTTTTGGCAGTAAGAATCAGTGAAAACAAAAAGGTGATGCTTCCTTCAATGATAATGCAGGATGGGTTCAATACAACTCATAATGTAGAGAATGTCATAATCCATGATGACAGGAAGGTAAGAAAATTTCTCGGCGATTACAAACCGCAAAATCCTTTGCTTGATACCAATAAACCAATGACGCACGGACCATTTGCACTGCAAAACTATTATTTTGAAATGAAAAAAGAGCAGGAAGATGCAATTTTAAGGGCAAAAGATGTTTATCTCAAGATGGGGTTGGAGTTGTCTAAAATTACAGGGAATAGTTATGAACTCTTTGAGGAATACAAAACGAAAGATGCTGACACTATATTTATTGTGTTGAACTCAACCGCGGGAACAGTGAAAGCAAAAATTGATGATTTAAGAGATAGAGGAGAAAAAGTTGGAGTAATCAAAATAAAATTATATCGTCCTTTTCCTTATATGGAGATGGCGGATGCCCTGAAGAGTGCGAAAAAGGTAATTGTTTTGGATAGGTCCCTGTCCTTTGGAGCAGTTCCTCCAGTGTGTTCTGATATAAAAAATGCGCTTCATGGTTCAAAAAACAGACCGGAAATTATAAGTTATGTGTTTGGGCTGGGTGGGAAAAATATATATGAAAAAGACATAGAAGAAGCATATTTTTCTGTTAAAAATAATAAGTACGATGCTCATATAAATTATATTGGTCTTGGAAGGAGATAGATTTATTGTTTTAAGTTAGCTGTAATGCGGCTAATTCTTCATTTTCCTGGTTTATTTTCTTAATTAATATATCTCTTTCTTTTAGCAATTCTTCCAGCTTTTCTATTATTTCCTTTGTTTCGCCCCTTTTCTCATGTCCTTCGATTTCATACTTTAATCGGCTTATCTTAGAGCTCCTGAAGAAATTATTCAGCCAGCTTCCCTGTTTTTTCGCCTTTTTCTCCTCTTGTTCAACATATTTTCCCGTCTTTAATTTATTGATTTTATCATTGATTTCCAGGAGACGTTCATGCTTGGACTCTTCGCCAGACCCGCTAAATACGGGGACTTTCTTTAAGTTGTTGTATTCTTCTTCCAGAGATGCAATCTTTGGAGCATTGAGATTTTCTTTTTTTATTTTTATTTTCTTTAAATCAATATTAATATTCTGCTCTACTTTTTCCTCGAACTTCTCAAAAATACCAGTTATGCCTACATCATCCTCGCGATATTTATACACCTGTTTTCTTATCTGCTCCATTAAATTCAGGAGATTCTTTCTTGTCTCTCCTGTTGGTTTTTTTATCTTTCCCACTATAAACCATATTAGCTCAAAAAAAGCAGTTATAGTTTTCTTATCCTTTTTCCGCAGTATGTAAGGAGCTATTTCCATGAAGTTCCTGTTGACTAAGTAACTTTCATAAAAAATACTATTGGTATTATCATCATAGCAATTGCAGAAAATAATATCCGTCCCAAATGCATCAAACTCTTTTTTTTGATCCTGCAATACTTCTAAGTCTATAGCTTCTATTGTGTCATCGTAATAGAAACTCTCCCCAAAATCAATCAATTTCCATATGCCTTTTTTATCCAATATAATATTTCTTGGAAGTAAATCCCAGTGAATAAAATTATGGTTGTGCATGACTGCAATGATTCTTCCCAATTCAGTAAAATGCTTTGGATCTTTAAAGAATTTATTGGAAAGTTCCTCTATTTTTTTACCATCAATATAATCCATTATTAATGTTTGGCTCTTTTTATCAAATTTACGTGGTTCTGGGGCATTATGTGGAAGAAACTTTCTGAAAACATCAATATTTGTAAATTCCTCTTCCTTAATTTCCTCACCATATCGCGGCATCTTTATAGATAATTCATGCTTCTCTTTTTCACTATCTACAGCAGAAATGTTAAACACCTGCCCATGGTTTCCCGGCTCTGATTCAACAGGAGGTTCAATATCATACTCCTCTAGTTTGATTTTTTTATTACCATAGAGGGGTATTCTTTTTTTTGTTATAAGACCAACCACTTCTTCAATCTTTGATGTTTTTATGAAACGATTCCACAAATCACTATTCTTATTTTGAACCCCGAATTTTTGTTTTTTAGTAATGTTTCCAAGATACAAATCAACATTCTTTATTTTTTTTCCTCTTTTTATTTCATCATAAATTAGTTCTCTTTTTCCCTTGCTTAGGGATTTCCAGTGATCTTCTTTCTCCGGAGGAATACGTCTCATTATATCTTTATCCGCATTAATCCACTTCTTCCTCGTCTGTTTTGCTTCGCGGTCTTTTATCTTCTTTAAATCCCTAGCTGGGGTTTTTATTATCTTTTCCTTAAAACTCTCAAAAATTCCGGTCATGATTGCATCATCCTTGTGATGTCGGTACACATGTTCTTTTATTTTCTCCATGAGACGCACAAGATACTTTCCTGTCTTCGTTGTTGGCTCTCTTATCTTTTCCACTGCAAACAAAATAAGCTCAAACAAAGCATTTATGGCTTCCTTGTCTTCTTTTCCCTGCTTTTGTATTATTACTTCGGATATTTTCATGAAGTTCCTGTTAATTAAATAACTCTCGAAAAAGATATTGTTTATGTCCTTGTCACTAAACAAATCACGCGGAATATGGTCTTCTCCGGTTATCACAAACTCTGCTTTCTGTCTGTTTAATAATTCGTAGTCTATGTTCTTTGCACCTTCATCCCCGCGAAATGATGCATAAAGACCAACCAACTTCAAAATCCCTTTTTTATCCAAAAGAATATTATCTATATTTAACGTTCCGTGAACAAAATTATAATTATGTACCTGGGCGATTATCTTTCCCAGGGCAGTTATAATATGGGGCTTGGCTTTCAACTTTTCCTCTGTGATTTCCCTCAGGGTGATGCCGTTTATGTACTCTGTTGTCAATCTTTTGGCTTTTTTGTCGTAACTGTAAATTCCCGGGACATTATTGGGGAAATGCTTTTTTAAGAGACGTATATTTTCATGCCCTTCCTCGCTACACCATTCTGATTTTACTGCAACCTCTTGTTTCTTCTTCTCGGGAATAATTTGATTCGTACTAGGGGTTATAACTTCTTCCGTCCTGCTTTCTCTAATTACATTGACCAGATTCTTTTTGTTTTGTTTTGCTTCTTTTATCATTTCTCTTTTTCTATTCTCGGGGAGAGAGTCCCAATATTTTCCGTCTCTTCCATTTAGAGATTCCTTTATCTTCTCGTCCGCACTGACCCTCTTTTCTTTTGCGTATTCTGATTTTATTTGACTAACAACGTCCTTAATATTTCCAGAAACATCATCCAGCATCTTCCCTCCTAATGCTTCTGTTTCAACGATTTTTGCACTTTTTATTACAGAATCAATCCGCAATTTCAGGGAAGAATTGACAGGCAATTCATCTCTTAGACTTTCAAGAACTCTCACTTGCTCCTTTAGTTCTTTTTCAAGAGTAATTATTTTTTTATTCATGATGCTCCTCTTCCCTCCTCTTTAATTGCTTTTTTCAATTTTTCTATAGTCCAACTTGTTTTCTCTATATTTTCCAAAATAAATTTTAATTTAGCTCCAGTAACTTCTGCTTCTTTTGGAGGTGCTATGTTGTTGTTGCTATATGGTATTTTTTGTTGACTACTGTAGTTTTTGACTCCTGCTTTTTCTTCTCTTATTTGCTCCAGTATTATTTTTTTTACATGGCTTCTTGTTTCATCTATGAAATCTTTGCAACTCTGCTGGATGTTTGTCGTCTTTCTTAAATTAAGTAATTCTTTCCTGTTTTTATCTTGATCCGAGAATTCAATTCCGGTAAATATTTTTTTTATTTCAGGGACATAAACATCATCAAAATATTTTTTTAGAGTGATGGAAATAGAATCTGTATTTTTATTATACTTCGCCTTTAGCATTGCTCCAAGCCATTCAAAATCTCTCATAAGATGGATAAAATTGGTTTCTCCATCTGGTTCAATTGTGCCGGTATTATCCAGTGCATTAGTAATATCAAATAATCTAAATTCTATCCTATTTTTCCCATTACATATTGCTACCTTTTTCGTGCCAGAAATAATTCCTCTATCCAACCGGTCATTTGAGGTATAAAGTATCTGCATAGGATATGCGAGGAATAATGCATCATATTCTTTTTTTGAAAAATCTTTATCGGTTATGCCTAAATTGACATGCAACGGATAATATTCCTGGGACGGAATCAAACCATATTGTTTTAGTTTCCTGACAATTATTACCTGATTCACAAAATTCTCGCTTGGATCAGGGGAATATTCTATCAACTTGTCTGGTTGATCAACGATACCAAATAAATTACAAACTTTCTTTGCCAATAGTTTATCTAATTTGTCTTCCAGATGTTCCCATATCTCTATTTCAACGCCCATGGAAGGAAGGTATTTATAGTAAGAACGTATCAAAGCAGAATATTCTGTTAATTTCATTATTATAATTTCCTTTGCTATTCTCTGCTTTAGCTGATTTATTGCCCTAAAACGAAGGGCGGCAAAATCTCCTTTTAAAAATCTCCTGCCTCTCTTTATTTTCTCAACTTCCTTTACAAGTGATGTTGCTTCTTCTACAAAAGCAAGGTCTTCTTTTAATTCAACAGTTATCTCATTTTCATAAACCGTATTAATAAGATTGGACTTGTCTGTGTTGATTGATTTTATTGTCTCAATCAGCCTTTTTTTTATATCAGGTTTTGTCTCTTTTTTTGCAATTTCCATCAATTCCTGTATTTGCTGAGCATCAAACAAACTATAATTGTATATATTCATACGCCTTGATATGTTTGAAATAGTACAGCAAATATCCCTGCGATTTATTTCATCTTTTTCTTCTCCAAACAACTCAATTAAAGGATTAATCATGGGTCTAATTTTATCTAACTGATTTGTAGGAACACGATACACTAATGGGACTATTGAACTGATTGTTGCAGAAACAATATCTTTATCTTTCTCATTTCGAATTGCATATACTAGATAGGGCATATCCTCTTCTGTGAACTCATTTAACTTGCCTTTTTTTAACATAGCTAATATCTTGGCATATTTACTTTTCTGGTTATTTGGTATGAAAGGGATATGTACGGATGCTTTTCTGGTATTATTTGCACGCTCTTTTATTTTTGTCCACAGATTTTCTTTTTGAACCGGTTTGTTTAATTCTACTTTCTTTTCATCTGGTTTTTTGTAACTACTCTTTGGATTTATGAAACTGTTAAGACTTTCTATATCCTCATTCTTATTTGTATTCTCAAATATGTCTGGAAGTTCTGCACTTTTATTTTTTTCTAGTACTCCACTAACATCCGATGAAGTTTCTTTCCTCGGCAGTTCCCTCTCATTTTGATGAAGCAACAAATATCGAACCTGCTCTGTATCATATCCAGACACATCCCGTCTGAGTATTTTTCCTGCAACTTCCAGAAATTTTTTAGGGTTGGTTATTGAAAGAGATATGTTACCTATTATTTTTACAAGCAATTGTTCTGGTTTGTCTAAACTACTCCTAAACATACATCTTATCGAAAAATAAGAATCATCATTAAACTCTATTCCACAATCTACTCTTATTTTTTTTTTCAACTTAACAATCTTATCTATCTCATTACGATAGTTAGTATGTGTGCCTAAATTGATACGTATTGTCTCTGATAATTCCAGATTATTGTCTTCAGCATATTCTTTCGCTTTAAGGCAACGGTCTATTGCTTCTTTATACTTATTGGGCTTTTTAATTATGAAAAGAATATTTTTATCAGATAAGTTCACTCCTTTATGCCAGGCATATGCTTTTATCTTAACATAGAGTTCGGACTTCCCTGGATTTTCAAATTCTGTTTCTGCTAAATCATATTCATTTACAGAATTACTATCTGGCGTGTTTTTATCCAAAGGCATATGTGTGTCTGCTATCCAGTCATATTTACTTTCTTCTCTTAATTTTGCTACAATATTCTTGTAAGTCGGGCTTATTTTGTTGCGTTCTAATAACTGCATCACTATTTTTACATCAAATTCAGAGACTTTTTGTCCTAACAGAAACACAGAGGCATTCGAGAATTGTCTGGCATCTACTATAATTGCTCTAAGATTTAGCACTACTTTTTTAGCCAGCCATTCGTCTTGGGCTTCTTTCCACTTGGTATTTGTCTCTGTAATTCTGAAGCAAGCATCGTCATTGATTAGAATGCCGAATTTTTCTCTTATTTTGGTTCTTAAGTCTACAATAGAATCTATTTTTTCCATGTATCTTCTTGTATAACGAACGAGCATAATATAAACATTACTCTCGGTCAATTCTACTTTCTTTTTGTGTGCATATTTTTTTATTATGATATACAAGTCAATAATGTATTGGTAATTATCATGACTCCGTGCTATAAGAAAAATATAGATTTGTGGCAATGCCAACCCCTTAGTTTTAGCATATTTTTCTACAAGAGGACAACGTTTAATTATATTTTCATATTTATCCGGGTATTTTTTAACCAACTCTTCAATTTGACTATCTGTTAAACTCCAATATTTTAGCGAACAGTATTTTATCTTATCAAATAGTTTTTTTTGATTTGAATATTCCAGATCATCAAATTCATCATGTTGATTTTTCATTTGTGATATAGACTGACCTTTCATCATTTTGTCTTCTATTATAGTAAGATTTGATGAATAATAAGGATTAGTATTACTCCAATCTGGAGTTGGATTATGTAAACGATATCTTTTACGCAATTCCCCTGTTGCTACACCCATATCCTCTTCAGATATTGTTCTTCCCAATATTTTTCCTAAAGCCACAGAATATGATTTCTCATCGACTACCCGACAATTTCTTGAATTCATCGCCGCCACAAATAAATCTTCATCTGAAATTTTATCGTACACGAGATATTTTATCAGAGAACAACACTTATCATCATCCATCTTCATCCCAAAATCATTTCTTATGTGCTTTCTTAATTCTGTAATCGATTTTATTGTTTTTTCACAATCGCGATATGAAACCATCCAACGAATGTTCTTTGGAGATAAATTTAATTTGGCATTCTTCAGGTAAGATGTTATTTTACTCATGAATTCATGATTGGACAACCTACCAGAAAGACTTTTTTCTAATTCTTTATATGCTTCTTTCTGGAATTTAAGTATATTTTCTTTTAGCACCCCTTTATCAATGGTTTTACAGCGTTCGATATCTTCTTCCGAGAGTTTTTCTTTTATGGTGTTGATTGCCCTGCTAATACTCATACCTCCTGCAACTAATTCAGCTATATTATATATATTGGCTGCGACTACAGGATCTTTGTGCGCCTTATGCGCAAGCCATCTTATATCATTAGACGAAAGTGCTTCTCCAATAAGCTTCTCCGGACGAATTAATTCTCCTTCTTTGCCCTTGCTGACAGGAGTATTGAATTGATTGGGTTCCTCCATCCGTTCAATAGTCAAACCGCATTTATTGCATGTGAACTCACTATGCCCTTTAGTGATACTCTTACTTCCGCATTCCGGGCATACACCAACATTAAATAAAGATGTTTGGTCCAATGAATCATATTTCTTTAACTCTTCGGTCAATTCTATTATCTGCTGGTTTGAGAGATTAAGTTCGTCGAGTTCTAAACCAAACTTGTCTCTTAATTCATTAGAAAGTAGAGTGTTATTTGTTTTTTTACTCACGGGCAAACCGACCATCGCTTTACGTGAGCCAGAAAAAACTGCTCCTATTCTACTAAAAATACCTTTCCTTTCAACTTCCTTCTGAAACTTATCTATTTCCCTGCTACTGTAGCCCATCTTGTCCAATAAAGACAATACATCACTCATTTCAACCTTCTTCTTCCTTAATAAATTCTTTATCTCTTTCATCCCTCTTTTACCGGTTTTTTTAATTAGGTAAACAGCGAGCTTGCTTATTTTATCATTCTTATCTTTTGATGCTTCGATTAATGATGGAATAGTACGGCATATTCCATAAGGATTTATCTTTGCCATTAATTCTAATGTTACAAAACAATTCCTACGCAAAAGTGGGTTCGGATCATGTTTCCATGCATGAATCAACTGATCACTCACACGCTCGCCCATACTGGCAAGCACCCGAAAAGCTCCCGGGTGTAGTTTGATCTTTTCTCTACGTCCAAGTGTATCAAATAAAGGACCAATCACTTCTTCTGTATTTTTACTCCTAAGAATTTCCGAATCATGGTTTGCGAGATACTCATCATCAGGGAGCTTATCAATTGTATCATAAACATTTTTTGTTCCTCTCGTTATTGGAATATTGGCAATATCTTTAATTATTTTGAAAGGATTTTTGTACTTGGGTTTTTCACTAATTGCATTGGATTTTTCAGTTGCTATTCTCGGCTTTTCGTGGATTGTTGAATCTTTGTTTCTTCCAAACCCAAACAGAGCTTTTCTTGTATTAAATAATGGTGACTTTTTCTCCCCCAAATCATCTCCATAATATCTCATCGATTCTTTTTCGTGTAGAGGAATTTTGCTCTGCAAATCATCAAAAGCTTTTTTATACCGCCAAGGGTTTTTCTCGTAAACTTCCTTTAGCTTCCCTGTTGCCACAACTCCTAATCTTTCATTAAATAAATAGATTAAAGGCTCAATTGCAGGAGCAAATGCATTGAATTTATCTTCCGGAATATTTTTTGCTATAATTCTGAGCGAGACATCAGCCTCCCCAAAATAATCTTGATCTTGCCGTGTACTAATCAAAGGCTTGATTGCAGGAATAATTTTATCATATTTATCTTTCTGGATTTTTTTTGCTAACAACCCTATAATTCTTGCAACATCACTTTTTCTAATAGAATTTTGACTTTTGAGTAATTCAATTAACGGCTCAATTATATGAAGTATTTTGTATATTTTATCTTTCGGAATTTTTTGGGAGATATAGTTGATTGTACCCAGGCAATAAACAGTTATCGTTAAATTTGATTTATTTGAATCTATGCACTCCAATAATGGGTCAATTGCCGGGATTATTTTGCCATATTCTTCTTCAGAAATATCTATTGCTATACTGTTAAGCATTGATGCCACTCTCCCAACTACCTGCTCATCTTTATGCTTGAGTGCTTTAATCAAAAAAGGAATATCTTCTACTTTTCCATGTAAAAAATCTACTGCAGGAGACCCTTTTGGTCTTCCTATCAGTTCTTTAAATTCTCTGGATTTAGCCAATTCCATTTTATATTTTTTTGGAAGATTATTTTCTGAAAATCCATTATTTCGAAATCGCTCTATAATTTCTGACTTAATAGATTTATTTGAAAAAGGGTTCAATAAGCTAAAAAAAGACTTATTGAATATTTTATCCTGGTAATATTTAATCCATTGTGTCTTTGTCTCATCATCAAGATTTAATTTTTCTAAATTTTCTTCTAAAGAAGTGCATATTTTTCCATGCGCTCTTATCCTATCTTCTTTATGATATCTATCTATTATTCCCTCTTCATCTCCACTAAGAAGTACGCCCTTCTCCTGAAAAATATCTCCTCCTCGATACGCATCTATCAACTCAGTTGCACCTACTCGTTCTAAGGTCTCAAGATATGCTTCGCTTGCCATAGGAATGTATTTTTGTTCAATCTCTTCTTTTGGAATGTTCAAATACCGGATAACAGCACATAATCCCTCGCCCCTATAAAAAGGAAGATAAATCTTTCTTCGTCCAATCAGGTAGTTAATATCCTGCTTCATGTAGTATTTTATTTTACGACTATTGTTGCTGTGATATTCGTGCCCAAAATCAGACACTGAATATATCTCTCCATTTGTAGATAAAAAGAAATTACCATAATGTGCATCTGTGCCGCTACTGTCACTGAAGCAAAATCCACTTGCGTGACAACGCGCCAAAAATATAAATGGTTCTTTCACTATTCGTTCAACTATTGCATCAAAACCTATTTTTGTTTCCCTTGAGATTCGATTTATATCTTCTACCCTTATATGGTTCAGCACTCTGCCTTTTGTGGTGATATCCAGTACTCTTTTCCCGTCTGGCATGAAAAAAAAGATAAAACTAGGATTACCTTTCGAATAGCCATCATATTTCTCTTTTTTGCCATAAAAAGTATATTCTCCCTGCGGTAAGTCTACAATCATTATTGGCGGGAAAAATCTTCCATTATGCTTTTCTATTTGTTCAATGCCTTTGTAGAAATCAGTTTCATACACTTTTTTTTTATATGATAATTGCCCTGGGAACTTAATATTGGGACAATATTTTCTCCCGTTTATCTCCACAGGATGCATGAAAGTAAGACGTCTGAATCCACCAGTTACCGGATTTATTTTTATTGGTATTGGTAGTGATTTTGCACGGATATCTTTGCCAAGCCACTCGCATATCATTGACTTGGTTGTTTTTCCTGCAAAACGAGGATTTTTATATCTTATATCACACATTTCTTCTAGGAATTCCTTTCCTCTCTCGCCCACAAAATTATAAGGGGAGTATCCGAAATATTTTAAATATGGCTTGTACGCAACAATCTTTCCTGCAAATTTTCCGTTGTCTGCATAAGTAAAATCAAACTGGATGCAATTATTTTCTATTGTTTTATAACTGTATTTTAATTTCCTATGCCCTTCTTGGTGGATTGTGTCTTCAGATACCTCTTTCCTGTGAGCAATATTGTTAAGTACATTTAATGCATCTGTTTTTCTTTCATTATCGATGTTATTGTATAATAATTCTTTTGTGGCTTTTTGTTTCGTATCATTGGTAATTAATTTTTCCGGGGTTGTTGAATCTCCACCAGAGAAAGCAATATTTCCATGGGTATTCAAATCTTCTGTCAAGGCTTTCTGACGCTTTTTTTCATCAGGCGAAGTAATGTTTTCCAACCTTTCCAGTTCTTCAGGGCTGTATTGTTCTTCTTTTTCCGACTTATTTTTCCTTCCTGACCCAAACAGGGCTTTTCTTTTTTTAAATAATCTCTTAAGTAGAGATGGCTTTTCCTCTCCTAAATTCTCCCCAATCGCATTATCTACTTCTTCCAGACTCGTCCTTTTATTCACCGCCTTAAGCGTTTTATTAACCTGTGCACTCAATTTTTTATTCCCCGACCCACGCAACCCAATCAAAGGTCTGATTGCAGGAGCCAAATGACCGGCATATTTATCAGGAACACCTTTTGCGATATACTCCAGCAAACTCAAAGAATCCAAATACATATACTCCTGTCCTGAACTAATCATGTCAATCAAAGGCTCAATTGCATGAACCAATAAATGATATCTATCTTTCTGAAGTCTTGGAACCATTGTATTTAATGTCGTTATGGTTAGATAACGTGCATAATTATCTTTTTCCTCGACCAATGATCCAACTAAAAAAATTAATTCGACTAGAAAAGAAACACGTTCTTCGTTAGACATTGTATATTTGCCGATTTTTTGATTTTTATCTATTTTTTCATGAGTTTTATTTTCATAAAACTGACCATCTATTCTATTTATTTGCTCAGAAATTTGCCTTGAGAGAGGGTCTGTATCTGCATCTATGTAAGAAGTATTTTTAGAATAATCATAGTGTTCTAAGTTAGGAAACCAGTCGTCCCATTGTTTCCTGAATGTTTTGAAACTAATCTGTTTTCCTTCTAAAAAAGCCGTTTCTTTATCGTCCAATGTATTAAAAACAAGGCGTAATTTATCAAAAGAGGATTTATTAGTGGTGTAGAATTTTTTGAATAACCCTATATTTTTTTGGAGTTTAGTCAGAAAATCAATATCTATATCAACTCCTTCCAAAAAGAGACGATATGCATTTGCTTCTTCTTTTGGGATTTTATGTTTTATTTGTTTTAATTTATCCGATACGATTCGCTTTTCTTTAACTAAATCTTCAATTATGTGTTGTAATTTAAACTCCATTGATGATTCGTAAGGGTACCCTATTTCCACTGACTGTCCAACATGAGAAATTACATATTTTAGCTTTAGTCCATAAAAAATATCTTTAGAAAAAAATAAAATTTCAATATGAGGGTATTTTTGTTTGGTCTTTTTTAATATTTCAATTTTTTCCTTGGGCGTTGCGTATATATATATTTTTAAAATATTTTTTAAATCAATATTTTCATTTACGAGAACATCTATTCCATGATTTTCCGTCCCATCAAATTTTACCGGAAGATTCTTTAATAAATATAATACTTTGTAAGGCTCAGCTAGGGGAAAATGAATCGCTCTTAAAAAATCA
Organism: Candidatus Aenigmatarchaeota archaeon; assembly: GCA_023137195.1. Lineage (GTDB taxonomy): Archaea > EX4484-52 > EX4484-52 > EX4484-52 > EX4484-52 > EX4484-52. The sequence continues at coordinate 17,490 of JAGLPV010000040.1, forward strand.
TGCGTTACGTATATTCTTCTCTTCTCTTCACCATGATTATATGGTGAATCCGGAAGGAATACGCCTCTTTCTAATTCAATAAATGAACTGCCTGTCCATATGCCTCTAATTTCCCTTGTTGTTTTTGCTTTGGAGATATGCTTCCACATTTCCTCCAACTTATATCTGCCTGCAAAATAGACCATCAAGTCAATATCTGTCTTTGCAATCCCTAAAGAATATGCTTTTTTCGGCTTTGCCCGATAAGTCATAAAAAACCAATACTTTTCGGGCAGGATTAAGACTTTTCGGGCAGAAAACTATTATATAGATGTTAAAGTTGGCTCATAACCATCATTTGTGTCTAATTCGTCTTTTAACTTTTTATTTTCAAGCCTTTTTCTCTCCAATTCCAACTTTTTTTCTTCCAATTCCAACTTTCTTTTTTCTTCTTTATCTTTGATTTCTTTATCCTCAATTTTTTTCCATTTTTTAGAACCAAAAACAAATCCAATTATACAAATAAAAAATAACACACCTATAAAAATACCATATGTTGTTTTACTTTCTTTCATAGGCAGATATTCATACCAAAACAAATACATAATGCCAAAACAAACAATAACCGAAATAATTGTAATAAATGTATGATAATTAGTGGTAGTAGAGATAAATTCCTTAACTTCTTTCATTAATGTAATCATTTAAACCACTTTATTATAGTTTCTTCAACTACCGCCAATAAACCAACAATAATTATAGAAATAATTAAGACATTTGGTTGTTTGGCATATATGCTCCATCCAGCAAATAATGAAAATAGTATAATTAAACCATTTATAATAAATCTTGTATTTTTTGCTTTCATGCAAATAATAAATGTTCAATTTTAAATTTTTATGCACAAACCCCCCTATCCATACCAAACTCCGCACTAATCCCCAACCCTTGCATCTCTTGTATAACCACACAGATATTATGACACACAACCTTGCATAATACCTCATTAACCTGTGAAGTCCATTTTTTGCTTCTTACCTTGTCGCCAAATTTAGATTTTATCATGTGAACAGTAGTTTCTGCGTTGCTTCTCTTATGGTAGTGTTGCATATAACTCTCGTTATTAAGCATAAAGTAGTGATACATCTTTTTCCATGCTACCGAACCGTTTGGCTTGGCTGTTGCATTTTTTTTGAAGGCAATATACGGTGTTGCACCCACATTTGCAATCATATTGTGGTTTTCTCTCGAACTATATGCTTTATCTCCGCTCACCTCATTCATATCAAAATGCTCTGCTGTATTATTCACCAACTTTTTCATCTCTGGACAGTCATTACTATACTCGGTTGTTATGCTTACGCTTGGTATTATGTTTGTTTTTACGCCCGTTATGAAGTGGCATTTTACCCACTTTTTGGAGCATATTTCCCTGCCATGCTTAAAAGAGAACCATCTTTGAAAGTTATTTGTGCCAAATCCCGTGCTGTCAACTCCAAAATCATTTTCAACGCTTTTTAATGGCAGACTTGTTGTAGTTACTATATTAGATAATATTGATGTTAATTCTTTCTTATTAAAATAATCAAACATTGTATTGTAGGGTATTTTTTTACTAACATATCCTTTCTCTTGGGCTATTTCCATGTCGCTCATAAATCTCCTGCCGGAAAATGTAGAATATGTCTTAAATATCATTGTATAAATCATGTCGCTTATTGGTGTGGTAGGTCTGCCAAATTTATAATCCTGTTGTGGTATGTTGTTAGTTACATCTCCTAAAAGTTGCATGAGCATCTTTTTTTCTCCCTGCTGTGCTGTATTGTATGCGTTCCAATCCTGCTTATATGTCTTTCTCACAGTCTGTGTTACTGTTACATTACCCTTATTATCTACTTCTTCGGTTACGATAAATTCAACTGCGAAAATGTGTTTGCATTTACAGTTTCTCGTTTGGCAGTCGGGACAGTTGCATTTTGCCTCGAAACCGTTGCTTATTACCATATAAAAACCACTTCCGTATTGGCTTGGCACTTTCCAGCCCTCTTTTGTCTTTTCTATTCTTGTTGTCTTTGCAATTTGCAATCCTCTTTGTTTTCTTGCTTCTATTTGTTGATTATCCATTGTTATCACATATTCGTATGATTATATAGTAGTAATCTTTATAAATACACACCATTATCATACGAAAATCTATTAAATACGATAGATTTAAATAATTATTCATACAATTATTATATAGATATTTATGAAAAAATCAGATGAACTGCCAAAGGTAGATTACTCAAAGCTTCCAAAAGACATAGAAGATGTTGTAATAAATAGAGAAGAATATGTAATAGAAGAAAAGGCAAAGCTTACATGGGACGGCAGACAGTTTCTTGTTCGCATACCATCTGAAATAGCAAAAGAGATGAATTTAAATAAAGAGAATGTGGTAAAATTTAGATTAACAAAACCTCTGCCAGATTCAGAGGATAAACTAAAGTTAGATATAGAGATAGTATGATTAAATTTACGCCAGAAGAAAAGCGAATAATAAGGACGCTGTATTCGGCAAATAAACCGCTCACTACAAAACGAATTTCAGAAAAGACGGATATGGCGTGGCAGACCGCAAAAAAGTATTTAACTCTGTTACATAAAAAGAATGTAGTAGATAAAAAAAAATATGGGAAGTCTATATTTTGGTGGTTGAGAACTTAGTTAATAAAGTTGAAAAGTAAATAATTAAAAGGAGATTACTATAGATTATCAAATTATCAAACAATATTTAGACAAACAAAAAATTAAGGTTGTTGAAACTTATGATTTTGAAAATAAAAAAGTAAAGTATTCTGAAAAAGTAGATGGTTGGAAAATTGATAAATTTAGAGGCGATGAAGAAGTCGTCAGAGCTTTCATTCTTGCAAAACTTGTCAACGAATTAGGATATAAGCCAGAAAATATCAAAATTGAAAAAGAATATGATATAGGTAGACCAAAAGTAAATAAGCCGAGAATTGATATTATTGTTAGAGATAAAAAAGGCGGTTCTTTTCTTTATATTGAACTTAAAAGTCCACAAGATTATGAAAAAGAACAAGACGAAGTAATTGAAAAACAACTTTTCAATCTTGCATCACAAGAAAAAGGACAAGGAAATAATGTAAAATATCTTGTTCTTTATACTTTTGAAATTATTGATGATGAAATAAAAGATAAGTGCATAATAATTGATTATGAAAAATATGCTTCTTTTGAATCTTGGAAGAAAGAAAGAAATTATCTTAATGAATTAAAAGGAAATTATGGTAAATCCAGAAAAATCGTATATAAAAATATTTTAGAACACAAACAAAAATATTTTATTACAACACTTACAGAAAGTCAAACAAATGAGTTGAAAACAAAAATACATAATACTCTTTGGAGTAATGGCGTATCAGATAATGAAGCATATTTATTACTTGTAAAATATTTATTAACAAAAATTTATGATGAAAACAATACTATAGAAAATGAAGAATTTAAGTGTCAGGAATTTGAAAACAATAATGATGAGGAAATATATGATAGAATAAATAAGAGATACAAAGAGGCATTAAAAAATAGATTAAACTATTCTTCTAAAGAAGTAGAGCAATTAAATATTATAGATAAACAAAGAACAACAGAAAAATCATTATCTTTTTTAGTTAAATTAATGGAAAGATATTATTTTACCGATATTTTACGAAATAGTAAAGGTAAAGATATATTAGGAAAATTCTTTGAAGCAATAAATAGAGATGGTTTTAAGCAATCAAAAGGGCAATTTTTTACATCAAATAATATTGTAAAATTTATTATATATGGATTGAAATTAGATGATTTAGCAATTGATTTAATAAATAATAAAAATAGATTGCCCTATGTTATAGACCCATCCGTCGGCAGTGGCACTTATCTCATAGAACTTATGAAAATTATTACTAATGAAGTTCCAAATAATAAAAAATTAGCCAATACAAATACAGTAAAAAATTTTTTAATAAAAACATTTCCAAAGGAATGTGAAAATATTTGGGCAGAAGATTATCTTTATGGGGTGGATAATTCATATGATTTAGCAATTTCTACAAAAGTAAATATGATTATGCATGGTGATGGAAGTAGTAGGATATATCATAAAGATGCTTTACTTGACTTTGAAGAATACAAAAATTTAAATGATAAATTATTTAACCAAATAAAAAATTCTCCTTTAATAAACAACAAGAATGTTATAGAGCAATTTGATGCTGTTATATCCAATCCGCCTTTTAGTGTAGAACAAAAAGAAGAAAAATCAAGTTTAGATAAAATTTTTATTTTTGGAAGTAAAAAGAACTCAGAAAATCTTTTCATTGAAAGATGGTATCAGTTATTAAAGCCAAATGGTCGTTTGGGTGTGGTTTTGCCCGAAAGTGTTTTTGATACAACAGAAAATAAATATATTAGGTTGTTTTTATACAAATATTTTAAAATAAAAGCAGTTGTGAGTTTACCCCAATTAGCTTTCGAGCCACACACTAGCACAAAAACAAGTTTACTTTTTGCTCAAAAGAAAACCAAATCTGAAATTGAAGAGTGGAATAAACTTTGGAAGATATATTCTGAGGAATGGAAATATCTAAAAACCAGATGCGAAAATCTTGCAAATATTTATCTTGAAGAAAATGATAGAAAGAAATTACATTCTATCAAAGACTTAACTGAAAAAGAAGAAAAAGAAATATTAACAAGAATGCTCAAAGATTATATTGAAAATGATGATAAAAAACTTTCTTCTAAAGAAATCGTTAAAAAGTATAAAGATGAACTCAAAGAACTTTGCAAATACGATAATGACACGAAAGATGTTTTTAAATTTGTAAACACTTGGTGGGTTTTTGGAGAAGTTGCTAAAGAATTGAATTATAAAATTTTCATGGCAGAAGTTGAAAATATCGGATACAAGAGAACTAAAAGAGGAGAAAAACCAATGCCAAATGAGCTTTATCGCATAAATGAAAAAGGAGAGGTTTTAGTAGATGATAGCGTTAAAGAAACCGCTTTGGATTATTTAAGGGATGTAAAATGGGATTAAAAACTTTTACGATTGATTTTGCGGAATTATCTATTGATTCAAAAGTAGGATTAAAAGATTATTCTTGCTTATACAAAACAGGCATTCGTTTAAAGAGTTTTTTGTTAAACCAGAATGTTCAAACAGATATAAAATCAGGCAGAACACCATCGAGATTTAATGAAGATTATTGGAATGGTGAAAATGAATTTTTAACAATGTCTGATGTTGATACACTAACTTTTTCAATAAATCCAGAATGTACTGATAAAATTACCGATTATGCAGTAGAAGAGGAAAAAACACTTTATCAAGCAAAAGCAAACTCCTTAGTCGTTTCAAATGCAATGACCGTCGGTTTATCTTTTCTTTTAGATAGACCAGTTTTTATAAACCAAAATGTTTTTGAAGTAAATTTAGACGAGAAAAAAGTTAATAAAAAATTTGTTTTATGGTACTTGAATTTAATTGTTAGACCTCTTTTTCAAACGATATACACATCAAAATATTTATCAAAAGATGAATTGGGGAGAATTAAAATCCCTTTAATCCCAAAACCAAAACAAGACCAAATCGTTTCCAAAATAGAACCAATTGAAAATAAAATCAAAGAACTTAAAGCCCATATCAAACATCCACAAAAAATTATCAATAAAGTTTTTGCAAGAGAGTTTAGGTTTGATAAAAATTCATATAATGATTTTGGTAAAGGAAGGACAGCAGGAACACAAATAGCACAAAATAGAATTTTAAGAGTTTTTAATACTGATTTTAATGAACTTTCAAGAAGCAAAATAGCAAGATTTTCTACAAGATTCCATAATCCGCCAACAAAGAAGTTAATGGATTTTTTGGATAATATTGATACTTTACAAGTAAAAGATGTTGTTGAAAGTTATGAAAAAGGAATACAACCAAAATATAATCCAGACGGAGATATACCTGTTGTAAAAATTGCAAATCTTAAAAACGGACATATTGATTTTTCAGGACCTGAATTTATCACACAAGAATATTATAATAAATTGGATGATAAGAAAAAATTAAAACAAAAAAATATAATTGTCTGTGCAACTGGAAAAATATCTTTGGGTAAGATTGATTTCTATGATTATGAAACAGAATCAATAACAACTGTAGATAATTATATTTTAAGATTGAAAGAAAATTATAATTCTCTATTTTTCACTTATTTTTTTAGAAGCATTTTGGGATATTTTCAGATTGAAAGAGATTTTACAGGAGCAACAAATCAAATACATCTTTATTGGGAGCAAATTTCAAATTTCCGAATCCCAAACATTCCTTTAAATGCTCAACAAAAAATCGTTGATGAAATAAAAGCAGAATTAGACAAGCAGGAAGAAGGTAAAAATAAAATAGAAACTGAAAGAAACAAAATTGATGAAATTATTGAAAAGGCAAGTAAATAAGATTTTTCGATAATATTCTTAAACATCAAAATAGTACTTATATTCTATGGACTGGAAAGAAAATACAAAACAGACCTTAAAGACAAACTAAAAGAATCAGACGAGCAATACAAACTATACAAAGCCACAAAAAAAAAATAAAACACTTAAACAAGGCAGGAAATGCCTTGTTTATTGCAGTAAAAAAACATTTAATGATAAACTACAACCAAAGAATAAGCAAGAATTATTATAATTCTCATAATGTAACGGGCGTTTTTCGTAAAATATTAAAATTGAGTGATGATGATAGGTTTTTACTTAGGACCGTCGATTATTCCCGCATAAAGAATATCTATTATGGATGGGAACCCGAACCAGTAACAAATATGGATTATAAAGATGCACGGAAGAAAATGAAACGCCTAACTTTAGAAAAAATTTAAAAATATCAAATACCCCTATATGCCATGGAATCAAAAGAAAATAATCTAAATAAAGCAGATGAAGAATACCGCTTGTATAATACAACCAAAGAAGCGATACACCTTCAAAATGCAGGAGAATCTTTATTCAAGGCAGTAAAAAAGCACATAAACGAAAAATACAATGAAAATGCAAAAAACTATGTGGATTTTTTTGATATAAAGATGAATGAAAAAGACAGAAAATTGTTTATATTTACTAATATGTCCCGTTTGGGCGTTATGACTAAAAAAGATGATGAAGCTGTATTTATCGCAGAGCAGATGTATTTAGATTTAAGAAAAAGGATGAATTAAGTTATTTTTGGGTTTAAGCCCATTCATTGGGCTTGTGCTGACTTTTCGGGCAAAAATTGGACTTTTCGGGCAGAAGCTACTTATCGGGCAAAGCCGCTTTTTTCAGAAGCTTTTTATATACCCGATACTGATCTTTTGTATCGAGCAATACTTGTCTTGGCTCTTCAGGTCGTCCCGTAATTCTTCCAAAAGGAGTTTTTTTAGATTCTAATTTATCTTCTTTTTTGTCATCTGTTTTTTTCAAAAAACCCATGTAATTATTATATATTCAATTATTTATATATTTTACAAAATAACCAATAAAATAACAGACATTTATTTCTTCCCGCCTGCATTCAACTTCACAATTGTCTTGCATTTAGGATAGTTTTTGCACCCGAGGAATTTCCCGTATATGCTTGAACGCTCAACCATTTCTCCCCCGCATTTAGGGCATTTGCCAAACTCCTTTTTTTCACCCGCGATGCCTTCCTCAACAACATCTACCTGCTTTGACTTGCAGTCTTTGTTTGGACATATCTCCTGTGGCTTCTTTTTTGACTTGATTATGGTTATCATTGGATAATTGCATTCGGGGCATAATTTCCCGGAACTTTTTATCATGCCTTTTTGAGGGATTGAAATAATAGTCTTACATTCCGGGTACTTGTCGCACGCAATGAACCTTCCGTATTTTCCGCGTTTCATAACCAGATTTCCATTATCGCAAGCAGGGCATTTTCCGATATGATTTTCCTGCTTTTGACTCTCGAATACTGCATCAACAAGAGCCCCTCCTATATTTAACTCATTTGCCTTGAATTCTTTCAATAACTTGGTAAGTTCCTGTTTTGCATCAGCAATAGTCTTTTCTGACTGGGTTGTGTCCTTTTCTATTTGTTCGAGTGCCTCTTCAAACCTGCGTGTCATGCTCTCTGAAATAATCTCAGGACAGTATTTTTCAAGCGTGTCAATGACTTTCAGTCCCAGCTTAGTTACTTCAATGCGCTTTTCTTTCAGGTATCCTCTCTTGAAAAGGTTTCCTATGATGTCGGCTCGTGTGGCTTTAGTCCCAAGCATACGACGCTCAAGTTCCTTTATGATTGATGCCTCATTGTATCTTGCAGGAGGTTGGGTCTCTTTTTGCAGGAGGCTTATTTTTTTAACAT
>JAGLPV010000041.1 GCA_023137195.1 Candidatus Aenigmatarchaeota archaeon
GCATACCATTTGAACCAGTTTTCAACGAGCGTAGTTTTACCGTTAGCAGCAAATAATTCTTTTTTTATGTCCAGTGTAACATCAACAGATTTACGGATAGCTGCCTGACCAAAGCATGAAAAAAACCTTTTGACTATCAAATCATATATTTTTTCTTCCCTCTGGCTTAATCCCGGTTTCATTAATTCCCCTGTGGGATGAATTGCCGGATGCGCAGGGTCGTCCTTTTTCCCGTTATTTGGCTGGAGTTTCGTTTTCAGCACTTCATTTGCAAGTGCAGTATATCCCGTATTCTTTGCAAGATTGTTTAATATATTAGCAAATCCAAGTTTTGGATCGAGTTTTTGCGAACTTGTCCTTGGGTAACTAATAAGTGCTGCCTCGTACAATTTCTGTGCATGCTCCTGGCATTCTTTCGGTGTAATCTTAAATAATTTGTATGCCTCCATCTGGAGGTCTGATAAATTAAATGGCGTCGGAGGATTTACTTTATACTCTTTTTCCCTTAAATCATCCACTATCGCAGTCTTTTCTCCTTTCACTATCTCAAAAATGTTTTTTGCTTTTTCTCCGTCAAATATCTTATTAGCTTTGTGCATTGCCTTGAACAAAGCCTTTTCTTTTTCGCAGTCTGCCTGTATCTGCCAGAAAGGTTCTGGGACAAATGCCTGTATTTCTTTTTCTCTCTTTGCTAAAAAGTAAAGTGCAGGTCCCTGTACGCGTCCTGCTGAAAGTACCTTGTATTTTCCCTTGGCTTTCAAGGACAAAGTTAACGCCCGGCTTAGATTAATACCGAAGTAAAAATCCAGGACATGCCTTGTTGTGCCTGCCATTGCAAGACCCATGTTTACTGAAGGGTCTGCGTTCTCGTAAGAATCAACCAGTTCTTTTTTAGTAAGGGTTGAAAATTTCATTCTTTTTGCTTTATCTTTTTTGCAACCGTATTTTAGGATTGTGTAGCCGATTGTCTCTCCTTCAATGTCATAGTCGCATGCAATCACGATATTGCCGGCTTTTTTCGACAAAAAAACAATATTGGAAAGGTATTTTTTAGCATAGGCGGCATTCTTGCTTGTCTTGTAAGTGGGCATCCATTCAACGTCAAAAACAGGGTAAGTCCATTGCTTTTGGCTCTCTACTGTCGTAACGCCAAAAAGATGACCTACGGCGGGAGCGACTATAATTTCTTCTCCGTTGTGGGTCAATTTAAAATAAGAAATTGAATTCTTCCTCTGGGGCGAAATGCCCTTGTCAGCAAGCGCAGATGCGATTTTTTTTGCCGCAGAAGGTTTTTCTGCGATTATCAGAGAATATGACATAAGACTATAGATTTTAATTAATTTTATAAATATAAATGGTTTATATAACTATAAGAATAAATAATTTATTGGTATAAAATATAAAAGGTTATTATTATGGCAGCAGACGCTCAAATAAAAGAAGATGAAGACTTTAATGAAGATTACGTAGAAAATGAATCAATGCCGGGGAAAGAAGAAGAAATGCCCGATGACGAGCCGTTTAACCCGGAAGCAGAGCAATATGAGGATGAAATTCCAAAAACATACTCTGATGAGGATATGTTAGATTTATCTTCTTCTGTACCCGAAACCGTTGAAGCAGAAAAACCAGAACCCAAAAAAGAGCAGGACAGACCTTATTCAAGACTTGGCGGACCATTATTCATAAGCGTGCCGAAATACCAGAATGTAGGTAAAAAGATATCTACAATGAAAAGAAAAATAAGTGCCCTGAAGGGAGGCTTGTCTGATATAAAGGACTTGAGAAACAGGAGTACAAAGGTTCTTTCAGATGTCTTGGACGACCTGGAAGTTGTCGAGGAAAATATCAGGGAAATCAATGATGTTTTAAAAGTAAAATCATAAAAACGAGTTATTATGGCAGATCAAATAGAAGCAAAGCATATAAAGAAAGGAACTTACATTATGGCGGACGGTGCGCCCTCAATCGCCAGTACAAATGATATTTCAAGACCGGGAAAGCATGGACACGCAAAATGCAGGATGACAGCAACAGGAATTATCGACAATAAAAAAAGAGTTTTGATTGCCCCGGGAGAGTTGAAATTTGATTTAGTTAGTGTCGATAAAAGAAGCGGTCAGGTAGTATCAATAAACGAGGACATCACACAATTGATGGATGTTGCCTCCTACGAGATGGTTGATGCGATTAAAGCAGAGGACTTCAAGGACTCTGTTGCAGAAGGCGAAAATGTTGAATACTGGGTTGTCTGCGACAAAAATGTAATCAAGGGAAAAGCAAAAAGCAAATGAGCGAATACAATAAGATAGCAAACTATATTAAAGATTCTGATTTTGTAATTGAATTGGTGGATGCAAGATGTCCTTTTCTCTATCACATCCCGCAATTGCCAATATTTTCTGAGAAGTTCGATAAAGAATTTCTTGTTGTTATAACAAAATGCGAATTAATACCATCCGGACATAAAAAAACCATTGCAAAAAAATTCAATGAACGCAATATTAATGTCTTTTTTGTCTCTGCAAAGAAAAGAGACGGCATCCTGAGACTTGCTTCTTTATTAAAGTCAAGAGCAAAGGACAGGCAAATAAGCGTAATTCTTTTTGGTCTTCCCAATGCAGGGAAATCAACGCTCGCAAATGCTCTTATTTCAAAACACAGTGCGGGGACTTCTCCTGTGCCTGGTCACACCAGGGGTATTCAGTTCCTGAAGATGTCAAAAAACGTAATGCTCCATGATACAAAAGGAATAACAAATATAAAGAAGTACAGCGAACTGGAGTCTGCGTTGTTTTCAAAAAACCCGGAAAATGTATTTTTTCTCGTGGAAAAGCTTCTGGAAGCCAATAATGGGAATTTAGACCAATATGGCGTAGATTTGCCATCATGCAAAAAAGAGGCGGAGTTGTTTCTCGAAAAGTTTGCAAAAGAAAAGAATTTTATATTTCAAAATAATATTATTGATATACACAGGGCAAAAGGAAAAATAATATCAGACTGGCACAAGGGAAAACTGACTGGTTGGTGGATTGATTAAGATGAGGAAAACAAAACGAAAAGGCATAGGTGGTTTTGTAATCTTGATGATATATTCTGTAGTTACGACTTTTTCCGTCCTTGTCATATTTTATACATATGTATCTACACTGGATAATATTGCTGCCACCGCAAGTCATGGAGAAAATATAACGCATAGTGCAATGCTTGATTTTACTATGCTTAATACTAATTTTATAAATAAAGGGAATGTGTCCTCTAAGACATTGGTGTGTGCTAAAAATACGTTTCTTCCAATAAAATATGTTATGGGGATTGGTCTTTTGAAAGGATCCCCTAATACATTTAATGTTGGTTATAGAGGACATCAGGAAACTGTAGAAATGGAGTCATGCATGTCTCCGTTTTTTACTTCTCTTGGTTATATTCTGGAAGTTATAAATGCGATCATTAATTTTATAGCGCCAGCAGCCAGCCATATATTTTTGTTTACTCCCCTGGATATAATTCCACAAGTAGGACAGGCAGAGACCTATGTGAGTTATTTGGGAACTCAGCATTATAATACCCCTGGAATAATAGCTACTTTCTGGAAGTTTACCATACCGAATAATATGAAAATTAAACATCCAAAAACAACCTATGCCTACATAACCCTTCCGAACGAGGAAATAGCAACTGTTGTTACAAAAACAAACTGATTTTAAAAATCAAAGATATTTTTTTGCTTGATATTTTGCACAGTCTTCCACTTAGTTCTTACTTCTTCCGGCATTTTTTTGAACTTTTCAAAATAATGCTTCAGAAAAAGTATAGTTATTTTATCTGCCGGGTATCCACTTCCTACAACAAAGCCCATTTTAGAGTATTTTTCGTTGATTTTTTCAATGTAGCTGTCTCTTGTGACTTTAGCAACAATGGATGCTGCAGACACTATTTTGTAGGTGCTGTCTGCCTTAAATTCAATAAAGAATTTTTTGTCGGTATTTGCTTTTTTGATGAAATCTTCCCTGAAATTCTTTTTGACTGAAAAACAGTCGATGTAAACTTCATCTGTATTAGAGGAAGATACTATATTCAATGCGCATTTTTCTTCAATGTCATTCAATGAGATATCATCCATTTGCCTGTTTAATTCTGCCGGATGAACAATTTGCATTATGACTTTTGCTTTTATTTTATTTGTTAAAAAGTCATGTAACCGTTCTCTTCTTTTTTTCGATAGTTGTTTGGAATCCTTTAGTTGCGACTTTACCTGTTCAAAAATCGCATCGTCTTCATCTACTTCAAAGCCGCACATCACCAGCGGACCTATGACACATCCCCGTCCTGCCTCGTCTATCCCCAGAATTTTCATACCACATATAACTAAAGAAGCAATAAAAACATAACTCTCTATAATGCTTATGAATACAAAAATCAAATTTATTGGGATTGGCGGCGGTAGAAGAGCAATGCTGACGCAGAAAATAAAAACCGGCGGAATTTACATTGAATTAAATAAAAACAACATCAACACAAATTTTTTCCTAGACCCGGGGGTTGGAGCATTTACAGGAAGCATAGAACAAAAAATAAAATTCAGTAAAGTTGATGCCCTGTTGATATCCCACTGCCACACAGACCACATAAATGACGCTCCTGTTATAATAGAAGCAATGACGAACAGTGGCAGGAAAAAAAGAGCGGGACTCTATGCATCTAAATTAGCAATAGAATACATCAGCCAATACCACAAAAATTGCTTTGAAACAGTAAAAACAATAAAAACATATGAACAATTCCAAGTAAACAACATACAAGTAAATACAACAAAGACAAGCCACACAGAAAAATACAACATCGGATTTATCTTTGATGGAGTTATAGGGTATACCTCCGACACAACTCTTTCAGACAAAATATCAGAGCAATACAAAAATCTTGATGTATTGATTCTGAATGTCTGCTTTTTCAAGAATCCTTATAAGGGCAGGGATTTTGGATATGGACAGCATCTGGATGCCTATGATGCAGTCAGGTTCTTAAAAATCGCAAAGCCAAAAACATGCATTCTCTATCACATTGGAGTCAGCATCTTAAATTACGGTTTTGAAAAAACAAGAAGATACATACAAATCAACTCCGGCATAAAAACAATTATTCCCACAATAGGAAAAACATATAAATATCAACAAAAATAATATACATGGATAACTGGTCGACAAAAAAATTAATCATAGAAAATGCAAGACCTGACGGTGAATCTCTGGTCATACCATATATAAAAATTAAAGGAACAGGACCAAAAATCGCAATTGTCGGGACACAGCACGGGGATGAATTTTTTTCAATCGCAATAATAAATAAATTCTTAAAATCAAATTTCTCAACAGATGCAGACCTGACAATATTTCCTCTTGCAAACCCGTCTGCCTTTAATATATCAAACCGAAGAAGTCCTATAGACAACCAGGATATGAACAGGAACTGGTCCGGCAAAAAAGAAGGGACTCTGACAAGCAGGATGTGCTATCAAATCTTCCGCATCATAAAAAACTGCGACTATGTGCTTGACCTACACAATGCAAATAAAAACATAAGGGATGCACCTCAGCTAAGGGTGCATGAATCAAACAGGGAAAAAACCCAGAACCTGTGTAAATATCTCGGGATTGATTTTTTTATCAATCACTCGGATGTAAGGCACACTCTTGTAGAAGAAATGCAAAAACTCAACAAAACTGCTGTCTGCATAGAAATAGGAGAAGGAAAGAGAATAGATTCCTTTTATCTCAATAAAGGGGTGCAGATAATAAAAAAATTCATATTATATGCAACAGACCCAACTGTAGCAAGAACAAAAACAAAGCACATAGATGAAGAGACTATTAAAAAAATCCATGCTCCAAAAAGCGGTATCTTTATCCCAAACGAAAAATTTTTGGGCGAAAAAACAAAAATCATGGGGACTTTCATAAATATAGCTGATTTGAAAGATGAAAAAATCACACTCAAAAAAGACCACAAGGTTTTGAGTTTGTGCGTGGGTGGCGTTGTATCAAAAGGGGATTTGATTGCAAGGGTTGTTGAATAATATTACAACACTTCTAACTCAAGCGCATTTTTCTGGGCATTAAAGTCAAGACTGCATATCTTCTTGACTTCTCCTTTTTCTACATAAACAACTGCATGAACTACAGAAGAAATTTTTTTAGTTCCAATAAACTCAGATAATAATTCAACAGCATGTGTCGGGCTTTTTGCATTTAGAACCCCTATTGTCTTTATTCCACAATCAGCCAGGCGCAGGTATGCATCAAAATCCTCTCTCTTCACAACAGAATCAAGGACTGCCACCTCAGCATTAGAAATAAGAGCAAGCTCTGCTGTATTTCCTGCGTTGCCTTTGAAAAAAGAATACTGTGATATCCCTGGAGGAAGGGTCATATCCCTTAAACTTTCTATTGTCTTTACTGTTTTTTTCATGTCATCAAAATAAAGGGCAATTGCTTGTGAAAGTGTTGTCTTACCGCTTCTTTTTGTGCCGCAGACGATTATGTTGCTGGATTCATCCTGTATTTTTGCCAATCCTTCTCCTTTGATTTTGTATTGGCTCAACACAATAGGTTTGGGAAGAACAGTAATAGTAATTTCTTCCTTCAGACTAAACGGGCGTGAAAACATTGAAATCCGCAGACCCTTGTATTTTACAACCATTGCATTGTTCTGGTTGCTCAAAAAAAATGCATTTTCGTCATCTCTTACAGCGGTGATAATCTCTTTTTTTATTTCCTCTAGTTTTGCCCGGTCTGGTTTTATTTTTGAATCGCAAAATATTTTTGAGTTTTTGATTGTTCCACGTCTTATCAACGGTGCTTTTCCTTCTGTAAAATAAACAGACAAAGTGCCTGTGTCAATGTATTTCTCAAAAAACAAACCCTTCTTTCCCTGGTCCAGATGAAGGCATTTAACCCCAAGAGCATCAGCAGACTTGTACTGGACAAAATCACAGGTCACAAGAATCGCATTTTCTTCTTTTGCAAGGTCTTTTATGAGGGCATCAATTCTGCCTTTTTTCGACAGTTGAATTTCTTCTAATGTGGGTCTCCTGCCGACAACAACCACAGCCACCTTTTTCGAATTTGCAAACTTCCTTATCTTCTTTAGCCTCTCCAGACCTTCAACACCTATGGCTCTCCCGGAATTTGCCTGGTTTTCCATCTCGCTCATGACATACTCAGGGACCAGGATTTCTTCCATCTTGCCGATATTCTCAGCAATGAATGTCTCGACGCTTCCGGACAATATCGCTGAAGTATCAAACAAGTATTTATTTTTTGAATCCATATTAATTTAATATATATAATAAATATAAGACGAAAAAATTGTTAAATATAACGGTAAACCAGTATATTTTTCTGCGTTTTGTTAAAAATTGGATTATGGAAAGCATGAACAGGACGAAATATATCTTAAAAAATATAGATTGGAATGGCACCATAAATAACTCATCTTGTGGTAACAATAATCTCGTCTTCGTCAACAAATATTGTCTCTTCAAACTGGACAATTTTTGAACCCTCTCTTTCCTTCAGGAAAGGATAAAGATGAAGGCATCTTGAATCAATCATTCTTTTTGCAGTCAATTGGGATTTCGCTTTTTGTACCAGGTATCTTTTTGAAAATGGCAGTGTCTTTCTTTCCCTGTAAATCTGGTCCAGTACTTTTCTTGCATTAAAATCTCTTGGGGGAGTTACATTTTCCATGACAGAGAAAATATTGCCGTTGTTTGAGGAGTTTATGTAGCCGTCTCCGTCTGTTACAAATAGCTCAACTGCGTAAGCTTCGCCCGGCTTCATCGTTCTAGGGTCGTGGTTATTGTAAGAGGGGATCGTCTTACCTCCATGTAGGTTCCATACTCTTAACTGGTGTCCTTCAAGGTTTTTTATTAGTTTGTATGGCTTGTTTTTGAAATATTCTTCCAGGAATTTTCCGATCTGACCAAATTCAATATTTGGTTTTATGTATTCTAAAACTGCTTCAAGAGCAGATTTGCATAAGTTTGTCATTTCTTCATATTCTGGGTTAAAGCATACCGTGTATGCGGAATCTGATAAATAGCCGTCCCTGCTCAACAGACCGAAATCTACTTTTACGACGTCATCTTTGGTTAGGATTGTTTTGTCGTTTAAATCAGAACTGTAATGTACTATGTTGTTTAGCTGGAGTTCTACAGGGAATGCGAGCATTGCGTCTTGTTCGTGTATATCTTTCTCTATTTTTTCTGTGATTTCCAGCAATGTTTTTCCTTCTTTTACATATTGCCTGCTTTTTTCTTTTACGATTGCATGTTTCTTTCCGATGTTGATGCAGTCCTGTTTTGCCATGAAGATATAAATAAGAAAGATTTTTATAAATTGTATTGATGTTTAGGATTATTATTTTCTCCTCCCCTCCAACTCATTTATTACATCCTCAATTGCAATATTTTTCTTTGCCATAAGCACAAGAATAAAATATGTCAAATCTGCGATTTCCCAGATTAAATTATCCTTGTCTGTATAATTCAAAACCTCTCCAGACTCTTCCTTAATTTTCTCCTTTATTGATTTTTCATCCCTTGACACAAGCGAAGTATAAGAGCCCTTTCTGGGTTTATTAACCCTGTCCTTAATACAACCATAGAGTTCCTTTAAATTAAATTCTCTATTCTCCGCTCCAAAACAGGAATAACTTCCCTTGTGGCATGCAACACCAGATTGCCTGACTCTGAACAACAAAGTGTCTTTATCGCAGTCATATTTTACATTGAGTAATTGTTGCGTGTTGCCTGAGGTCTCTCCTTTTCTCCATAATTGCTTTCTTGATCTGCTGTAATAAATTCCTTTTTGCTTCTTCAATGCCTGTT
Organism: Candidatus Aenigmatarchaeota archaeon; assembly: GCA_023137195.1. Classification (GTDB taxonomy): domain Archaea; phylum EX4484-52; class EX4484-52; order EX4484-52; family EX4484-52; genus EX4484-52. The sequence goes on from JAGLPV010000041.1 coordinate 8,891, forward strand.
TTAATGATTCCCTGGAAGAGTAAGCAAGCATCAAAACCTGATTCGCCTCATCCTGAACAATTGTCGGAATCAGACCATTGGTTTTATTAAAATCAAGAAGCCCGGCAAAACATTCTGTCAAATCCAGCTTGCCTGTATATAGTGCCATTCCTATCTGGCAGTCTACATCTATTTTGTCAAGCTCTTTAATCTGTTCCAGGGAACTTATTCCTCCGGCAGCAATCAACCTGTTTTTTGTCATTTTCCTTATCTGTTTGATTTTTTCCAAATCAATGCCCTGCATTCTGCCTTCTGATTCTATAAGAGTGTATAAAAAACCACAGCAGTAATCTTTCAATTCAGCTACTGTTTCCTGCGGCGTCTTGTTTGTCTTATTTTTCCAGCCTTCATTCACGACAAATCCTTCTTTACTGTCAATTGCAACTATCAATCTGTCTTTTGGCAATTGCATTAAAAAATCCCTGTTTGCTTTTGTCCCGATAATTATTTTTTTGGCTCCGCTTTTCAATAATTCCTCTGCTTTTTGTTTTGTCCTGATTCCTCCGCCGACATTGCACTTGGTGATTTTGCATATTTTCTTAATTAATTCTGTATTGTCTTTACATTTGTTCATTGCCGCATCAAGATCAATTACAGCAACATCCCCGTAAACTCCAAATCTTCTTGCCAGTTCCAGCACATCCTCTCTTTCGAGTATTTTCTTCTTTCCGCCGACAAGTTGAACTGCTTTGCCATCTATTAAATCGATGCTTGGGATTATCATAGTCTTACCTCCATATTATTTTTTGCCAGGTATTCTTTTACCTGACTTACTGAAAATTTCCCGTAATGAAAAATAGATGCCGCCAGCATTGCATCTGCGCATCCATATTCAAATATATCGGATATGGACTTCAAATCTCCTGCTCCACCCGATGCAATGACAGGAATATTTATGCTTTCTGAAATGATTTTTGTCAACCCGATGTCAAACCCTTTTTTTGTCCCGTCCCGGTCCATTGAAGTAAGAAGGATTTCCCCCGCACCAAACTGCTGAACTTTTTTCGCCCATTCAATTGCATCAATTCGGGTATCTGTCCTGCCACCATTAATAAACACATTCCATGAATTTTGAGTTTTTTTTGCGTCAATTGCAACAACAATGCACTGGGAGCCAAATTTCGAACTTGCCTGTTTTATGATGCCCGGGTTTTTGATTGCCGCAGTATTTACTGAAATTTTGTCTGCCCCGCAAAACAATAGTTTCTGCATATCTTCAACTGTACTGATTCCCCCTCCGACAGTAAATGGAATAAACAACTGTCTTGAAACATTTCTGACAATGTCATAGATTGTTTTTCTTTCTTCAACCGAGGCGGTAATGTCCAGAAAGACCAGTTCATCTGCTCCTTCTTCATTGTATTTTTTCGCCAGCTCCACGGGGTCTCCCGCATCTCTCAAATTGACAAAATTCGTGCCTTTGACAACCCTGCCATTTTTCACATCAAGACAGGGAACAATTCTTTTGGTCAACATTCCAACCACCTCCTTAATATATCCAATCCAAATTCGCCGCTTTTTTCCGGGTGAAATTGTGTTGCTGTGATGTTTTTGCACTGCACTGCGCTTGTAAATTCAAGATAATAATCTGTCTTCGTCGCAATTATATCTGTGTTTTTTGGAACAATATAAAATGAATTCACAAAATAAACAAATCCTTCTCTAAAAAATTCATTTTGATTTGCCGGTCTGATTTTATTCCATCCAATTTGGGGAACTTTTCCCTGCCTGAATTTCACGACTTCTCCTTCAAAAAGTCCAAGACCTTTTACGCCAGGACTTTCCTCACTCCTTTCAAAAAGAACCTGAAGACCCAGACAAATGCCAAAAAAGGGTTTGCCGGAATCAATAAACTTCTTGATTGGTTCAATTAGTTTTTGTTTCTTTAGATTGTCCATTATCTCTCCAAATGCCCCGACACCAGGCAGAATCAATTTATCTGCTTCTTTTATCATGTCTGGATTTTCGGTTATTGTATATTCGTATCCTAAATATTCAAGAGCATTGGTTATACTGCCTATGTTTCCTGCCCCGTAATTAATTATGTATATCATTTAAATCACTCCTTTTGTAGTTGGCATCTCTTTTATTCTCCTTTTATCTTTTGAACATGCCATATTCATTGATCTGGCAAATGCCTTGAATATTGCCTCGATTTTGTGGTGGTCGCTCCTGCCGTAAGGCATCCTGACCACAAGATTTGCCCCGAGATTTGTCGCAAATGCCTGGAAAAAATCCTCCAATAAGTCTGTATCAAAGTCGCCGCAGAATCGCCTCTTGAATTCAGCATCATACTGCAAATATGGTCTGCCTCCAATATCAACAGCAACAACAGCCAATGCCTCATCCATCGGATACACAAAATAACCCGCCCTGTTAATACCTCTTTTGTCCCCTAATGCTTTTTTAAATGCTTCTCCCAGCACAATTCCGCAATCCTCTATTGTGTGGTGCTGGTCTGTTTCCAAATCGCCTTTGATTGTCATACTAATATCAAAAAGCCCGTGCTTTGAAAATGTCTCCAACATGTGTCCGAAAAATCCAACAGGAGATTCAATCCCGTATGTTCCCGAACCGTCAATATTCACGCTCAGTGAAATATCTGTCTCATTTGTCTTTCTTTTAATTTTTGCTGTTCTCATTCTAAAACCTCCTTTATCTCATTTATATCATTTAATACTTGTTTTGCCCCGTATTTGAGCATCCTGTTTTTTAATTTTCCTGACTTTTCCTGCGGCGGCAGAACTCCGACAGGAGTTATGTTTGCATCAATTGCCGCCTTCATGTCATCTATTGTGTCGCCAAAATAAATCACATCTTCTGATTCATATTTTTCCATGATTTTAAACAGCCCTTGCGGGTTTGGCTTGGCTTTTGAGACATCTTCCATTGCAACTATCCTGTCAAAATAACCGAACACACCATTTATTTCCAATGAAAAAACAGCTTCTTCTTTCGGTCTTCCTGTAAATATGGCAAGTTTATATTTTGATGATAATTTTTTTAGAATCTCTTTTTCCAAAAGCCATTTTTCATTATTTCTTAGACCGCCCAGATATAACTCCTGGAATTTATCTATTATTTTGCTCTTTTTCACATCGAGTCCCCTGCTCTTTATTATTGCCTCTGTCAAGTCCCAGTCGTTGTTATATCCTCCTCTGTTCTTGAAATCCTGAATCTTATTTTCTGAAACTTCCCTACCTAAAAAAAATTCTGCTGTTTGTTTTATGGCTTGTCTGTATGATTTTGAGACATCAATCAAAACCCCGTCAATATCAAAAATCAATAGCGGCTTTTCCTGGTCTTTTATTTCTTTCAATGCCTCTATCAACTGCTGTGTCTGTTTGGCAGTTCCGACTGTTATTCTAAAAACTCCTTCCAGCAACGGGTCTTTACTCCTGTCTCTTACCAATATTCCTTTTTTCTTTAATTGTCCGCAATAATCAGAACACCTTTTGCCAACATCAACCAACAGAAAATTTGCATCTGATTCATAGTATTTTATTTTCTCTTTCTTCAATTCAGAATATATCCTTGTTTTATTCTCATTCACAGTTTTTACATAGTTTTTGACATACTCGTAATCGTCCAATGCTACGGATACACAGGCTGTGGCAATGCCGTTGACACTGTATGGAGAAATCACTTTTCTCATGGTTTTTATATTCTCTTTGTTTGAAACAATATAGCCGATTCTTAGATTTGCCATGCCAAATGCCTTTGAGAAGGTCTGAAGCACAACAAGATTATCAAATTCTTCAATTAAATCAATTGATGATTCATTGAAAAAAGGATAGTATGCCTCATCAACAAGCACCAGCGCATCATTTTGCTTTGCTTTGTTCAGGATTTCAATAAGTTCTTGTCTATTTACAGATGTGCCTGTTGGATTATTTGGATTTACTATCACCACAATCTTTGTTTTTGGGTTAATTTCCTCCAATACTTTTCCTGTCGGAAAACTCAAATCCTTATTGTAAAAAACCTCTTTGATTTTTGCTTCATTCAACTGGGCATAGAATCCAAACATGGCGAAAGTCGGCACAGGAATAATGATTTCATCTATGCCTCTTTCAACATAAGTCTCGGTTATCGTTTTTATTGCTTCATCCGTCCCGTTTGTATACATCACCTGACTTGAATCGATTTTCAGAAAATCAGCAAGTTTTTTTATGGATTCATCATATTGGGGATACGTGCTTATATTTCCTGCTGTTATTTCTCTTAATTTTTCAATGACCCTTGGCGAACAGCCAATTGTATTTTCATTGAAATCCAGTCTTAGATAACCTTCTCTGCCTTCTGTCGGAGGAGAATAAGAGGACATTTCCATTACAGCTTTTTTTGGTCTTATCATCTTATTCACCTTTTAATCTTATTGATGCGGCTCTCTTGTGTGCATCCAGCCCTTCAATTTCTGCGAATTTTGCTGAAATTTTTACTAATTCATCAAGACTGTTTTTCCCTGCTTTCTGATAAGTCTGTATCTTCACAAAGTCTTTTACACAAAGACCACCTGTATATCTTGCGGCTTTGCTTGTCGGCAGAATGTGGTTTGTGCCCGTGCAATAATCTCCAAATACCTCTGCACTATTCTGCCCAATAAACAGGCTCCCGTAATTCTTTAATTTGTCGATTAGTTTATCCTGCTCTTTAACCTGAATTTCCAAGTGTTCCGGCGCATACTTATTTGCGATTTTTACTGCATCGTCCAAATCTTCAACCAAGATGATTTTGCTGTTTTTTACAGATTCTTCAATGATTTGTTTTGTTGTTAATTTCTCTTTTTGACAGATTAATTCATCATTGACCTGTCCTGCAATTTTTGAGGAAGTTGCAATTAAATTTGCCCTTGCGTCTGTATCGTGCTCTAATTGAGCGAGCAAATCTGCTGCAATGAATTTTGGATTTGCAGATTCATCGGCAATTATCATCACTTCGCTCGGACCTGCAATGAAATCAATCCCGACTGTTCCATAAACCTGTTTTTTTGCTGCGCTGACATATTTATTTCCCGGACCCACAATTTTGTCTACTTTAGGAATGTCTCGCGTTCCAAAAGCAAGAGCGGCTATTGCCTGAACTCCCCCAATATTGAATATCCTATCAGCCCCTGCTAAATCGCACGCAACAATAGTTATTGCCTGAATTTTAGGAGAACACGCAATTATACTTTCAACCCCGGCAACTTTGGCAGGAATTATTGACATCAACGCAGAAGAAGGAAGAGGAAATCTTCCTCCAGGAATGTAGCACCCTACTGTCTCTAAAGGTATTATTTTTTGCCCCAGCACAATGCCGTTCCTTTCTGCCTCAAAATCCACGAAATTGCTCATCTGTTTTTGCGCAAAAAATTCAATATTTTCAATCGCTTTTTTCAAGGTCAGAATTGTCTTTGAATCTGTCTTTTCATATGCCTCCCGTATCTGTTTTGGAGTTATTGAAAAATCATCCAAATCCAGATTATCAAATTTTTTTGCGTATTTTATGAGTGCTGTATCGCTGTTTGCCTTTACATCCGAAATAATTTCTTCAACTATTTTTATGTCCTCTGTGGACTCGCAACTGAAAAAATCATCAGTCAGGTCTTTATATCTTATAATTTCCATTTTAATCACTTCACTACTTTTTCCAGCTTATATTCTAAGATGTCTGTTGCCCCCTCCTGTAATAATTCCGGAATCAATTCCTTTACTTCGTCTCTTTTTACTGCAATTTTGACTGCATAACCACGCCCTCCATACAATTTAGAAACTGTGGGTGATTTCATGCACGGAAGAGTTTCCAGAAGTTCTTTTAATTTAGCTTCGGAGATATTCATCTCAATCAAAACTCTTTTTCTTGCCTCCAGCACGCTTTTTATCAGCATCGTAATATTTTTTATTTTTCCCTGCTTCCAGTTATCTTTCATGGCATCGATATTGGCAATAAACCTTGTTGAAGAAGACATTACTGTTTCCACTATTTTTAGATTATTGTCCTTTAATGTATTTCCTGTGGATACGTTGTCAACAATCATATCTGCATCCTCCGGTGGATAGCACTCTGTCGCCCCGTATGTTTTTATGTATTCATAGTTGATTCCTTTTTGTTCCAGATATTTTTTCACTATTCTCTCGTATTCTGATGCAACTCTTATTTTTCTCTTTATCAATTTGCTAAAATCGTATCCTACAGGAACAGCAGAGACTATCCTTACTTTATCCAGTTCAAGGTCAAGCAATTCCTCAACTTTCGCATCTTGTTCAATTATCCAATCCAGACCGCAGAATCCAATATCCTGAGAACCCAGTTCCACTAATTTAGAGATTATCTGGGGCTTTAGAAGTTTCACTTCCAGTTCGCTGTCATTTATGAAGGGACGGTAATTTCTGCCGTTTTGCGATATTTTCAAACCAATATCGTCTAATAGTTTAACTACGCCTTTAGATAATCTTCCCTTTGGAATGGCAAGTTTTAATTTTCTTTGTTGTTTTTTAGAAATGGCTATGGGGTGAACATGAACTAGTATCCTGTCTTCCGTATAAAGACTCTTGCATGCTTTTGTCCATTGTATTTGTATTATTTTTTGTGTTCATATATATCGCCTTTTAATGGTATTAGTAGATAATTTTTTTAAGCTTTTTGTATTTTAAGTCATATATGCTGAGGTGGCTCAGTTGGTTAGAGCGCCAGACTCATAAGTTCAGTATGAGTTTTGACTCTTTTGTTGCAAAAGGGGATGATAAGAACTAAGATATCTGGAGGTCGCGGGTCCGAGCCCCGCCCTCGGCATTAAAAGTGAGCGAACAAAGGAATTCACACAGGAGTGAATTCCGCAGTGAGCCGCTTTTAACCTTGAAACCTAAGTTTGACAGTTTAACATC
>JAGLPV010000042.1 GCA_023137195.1 Candidatus Aenigmatarchaeota archaeon
TAAGGCTCTTTTATGATTATTTTCAAATCCCGTACACTTTTTCCGCATTTTTTATTATTTCCTTTAACAATGCATCCTCATCCATCTTCTTCATTCCTGCAATCTTTTTAACAGACAGCAATGTATTCCAAGGCATATTTTTCCCGGTATGATTCGGGTCCAGATAAGGTGCATCTGTCTCTATCAGCATTTTTTCAACAGGACAGTCCCGGGAAAGTTTTCTCAACAATTTAGAGAACAACATATTTGTAGAAAACGAGATATAATAACCATAAGACAAAGCCCTTTCCATCACAGGTCTTTTGCCGCTAAAGCAATGCATAACAACATTTTGCATATTTTCCTCTTTCAATATAGTTACACAATCATCTTCCGCATCCCAGGAATGTATTACAACAGGCTTGTCTATCCTTTTTGCCAGTCTCAAAAATTCAATAAACCTCTTCTTTTGAATCTCCCGTTTGCCTTCATCTTTTTCCCAATGATAATCCAGTCCAATCTCCCCGACACCAACAATATTATCAACATTCTCTTCAATATATTTTAATTCCTCTTCAAATTCACTTTCGCTAAGTTTAACAGCATCAATAGGATGCAGACCAATAGTCGCATAAATAAGACCGGGATATTTTTTTGCCAGACCAATCGCATCGCGATTCCACTGCTTGTTTGCCCCGCTAACAATTGCAAACAAACATTTTTCCTTCAACTCCCGGGAAAATTCTTCAAAATCATCCTTGTATTTCACATCCTGTATATGGCAGTGGCAGTCAATTGTTTTCATAATCATTATTATAACATTAAATCCCACCAATATTTTAAATTAATCGCAGGGTCCTATAGCAACATCAACAATCCCTCTCCTTTTCAGCTCAAAAAAACATTTTACGCATGCTTCAACATCTGCCGCAGCATTGTGAGCATCTTCAAAGTCCTCATTAAATAGTATCTCATAGAGTTCAGACAATTTAGGCCATTTATATCCATGATATCCCGGAAGTTGGCAAAACTCTTTTGTTGTTTTCATTGTGCAAAATCGAGGTGTATCAAAAAGAGCACAGGACATATTTTCCCGGGTTAATTCAGCCCCGATAATTTTCTCATCAAAAGCAACATTATGCGCAATTATTATCTGAGCCTTATCCACAGCCTCGGAAAAATTCTTTAATGATGATTTTAACTCCACTCCATTTTTCAATGCATATTCTGTAGTTATCCCATGTATTTTGGAAGAATTAGCAGGAATAGTATATCCCTGCGGTTTCACAATATGATTTGATTCAAAAATAAGCTTCTCTTCCTCATTGTAGAGCGACCATGCCAATTGAACCATCCTGGGCCAATTATCTACATCTGTATGCGGAGCGTTATAATTAGCAGGCAACCCGGTAGTTTCAGTATCAAAAAACAAATACATATTTACCGGAAAACATAACAAAAAACATTGTTTTTACTCACAGACATCAAAAGGAATCTTGTCTTTTTTAAATTCTTCTTCGGCCTGGTTGATAGGATTCATCTCTTTTGTTTTCACAAGAGGCACTACACCTTTGGATAATTGAAATGCTCTTGCGCTTATGATTCTTGTTTCCTCGTATTTAGTATATTCTTTTTTTACCATTAAGCTTCCTCCTTTTTAGCTTCTTCAAAAAAACTCTCTATTTTTGCACTGCCGTGTTTTGTTATTTTACAGTTTATCTGTGCAATATTTTCAGAAAGTGTTGAACCGCAAACCATTTTCCTTCTTCGGACACCGCTTATTTTCTCTCTCACTCCCTGTCCCTTGGAAATCAAAATCCTTTTTCTTTCCATGCCGATAACACCTTTTCTCATTGGAAATCCATCTTTGTCTGTGCCACCAGTTACCTGGAATTTGTAAGCAGGAAAGTCAATGACTCCTGCATCAAAAACAGAACCGATTTTATATCCTTTAAGCATCTTCTCTTTTTTTTCTTTCAATTCTTTTTGGTATGTTTTGCCTGTCTTTGGGTCAGATACAACAATCTTTATACTAGCCATATTCTTTATTTTCCGAAATGTTTATATATATATCATTATTTATTAGTTTATGAGCTCTACCGCAGTTTATTTTAGTAAAAAACCAAAGTTAACAAGTCCTGTAATGATAGAAGGACTGCCCGGAATCGGTTATATAGGCAAAAACGTTGTCGACTATTTAATAGATGAATTAAAGGCAGAAAAGTTCGGAGAAATACTCTCTTCTTATTTTCCCCCGCTTGTACTCATGAATCCTGAAAAAAACGGGCTGATAGAAGAACTGAAGAACGAGTTTTATTACGTAAAAAAAGGAAAAAACCTAAAGAATGATTTAATTTTATTGACAGGAGACACCCAGAGCATAGACATGCAGGGTCATTTTGTAATCGGCAGAAAAATAATAGAAGTTGCCCACAGCTACGGAACAAAAAGAATAATAACACTGGGTGGTTTTTCCACAGGTGCTCTTTCTGAAAAAGATCCCAAGGTATTCGGGGCAGGAACAGACGAGAAAATAATCAAAGAATTTGAAAAATACAATGTCGTATTCAAAAAATCACCGATTGGACAGATAATCGGGGCTTCAGGCATCTTACTGTCTATTGCAAAGAGACACAATATGGATGGCGTCTGTCTAATGGGCGAGACCTCAGGAATTCTTTCATCAGACCCAAAATCAACAGAGGGCGTAATAAATGTTTTATCCAGTTACATAGGTTTCAAAATAAATCTGGAAAAACTAGACAAGCGCGCAAAAGAGATGGATAAAATTATAAAAAAGCTGGAAAAAGTAAAGAAAGGCATGGTTTCCGGCAAAACGCAAACCTCTGAACAATTAGGTTACATAGGATAAATATGTTTGAAATCGTCGTGTTTTGGATTTTCACATTTATAGCAAGTTTGTTTGTTTTAATCAAATCAGCAGATATTTTTACTAAAAACGGGGAGAAGATAGGCACGTTCTTTAATATGCCCAGATTCATAATTGGCGTTACAATCGTGAGTGTCGGCACATCCCTGCCTGAACTATCTACTTCAATTGTTGCGGCATTGAAAGGTCAGACCGAGTTTGTTGCCGCAAATGTAATAGGTTCAAATATAGCAAATATTCTGATGGTATTAGGCATTGCTTTGATGGTGGCAAAAAAACTAAACATCACATGGGAAATAAGCCACGTAGACCTTCCTTTATTGATTTCATCCTGTTTTATATTTGCGATCATCATTTTTGACGGAATAATCGTATGGCAGGAAGCATTGATATTGCTGATAGGATATATTGTATATGTATTCTACACAATAAAAATAACCCAGCAAAGAGAACCGGAAGAAAATACAGAATTATTAAGTGCCAGGACAGTAGTATTGTTTATAATCTCTATTTTCCTCGTTTATTTCAGCGCTCTGTTTACAATTGAAAGTATAATCAAAATTGCAACTTTACTAAATATTGGAGTAGATATAATCTCAATGAGTGCTGTTGCAATAGGAACATCCCTGCCTGAGTTAGTAGTATGTATTGCCGCCGCCCGCATGGGAAGAGCAGAAATCGCAATAGGCAATATACTCGGTTCAAACATATTCAATACTTTTGTAGTGGCATCAATCCCGGCTTTCATCACCCCTCTGGCAGTCTCACAGGTTACAGTGAATTTCGCCCTTCCGATAATGATCATAGCGACACTAATGTGTTATTTCATTACACAGACAAAGCAGATGACACAATGGGAAGGAGCAATGCTTCTTTTGATATATATTCTATATATTGCCAAAGTTTTTGCAGTATTTTAAAGTGATAAAAATCCGCTTTTGTCAATATGTTTTTAAATATATTCCTTTTATTGTAAATAACAATGTATGTAGTGTATGATAGATAGTTACAACAATAAAAATCCCGTTACAACCCACTGGATTTTATTGTAGAGCATATAAGTTAAAATTACAGGAAATCAATAAAAAAGAATATGAAAGCAAAATTTTCATTAAATTGGATATCAAGCAGTCAGAGACGAAAGCAAAGGAAATACAGGTATAATGCTCCTTTGCACATAAAAAGAAAGTTTATGAAATGCAACCTTTCGAAGTTTTTGAGAGGGGATACCAAAAGAAAAAATATAATTCCGATTAAAGGAGACAAGATAAGAGTTATGAGAGGCTCCTTTAAGAACAAAGAAGGTGTAGTAAGAGAAGTCAACTCAAAACACACAAAAATTTATGTTGAGGAAATAAAGAAAAAAGGAGAAAAAGGCAAAGATATTTTTGTGCCATTGGAACCTTCAAATATCCAGATTATAGAACTGAATCTTAAAAATCCAAGAAGGATAAAAGAGACAGAAATTACAAAGACAAAGACCAAAGAGACAAAAAAAGAGACTAAAGAGACAAAAACAGAGACAAAACAAAAAGAAGAAAAGAAATCCGATAAAAAATGATTAAAATGGGAGCAGCAGGAAAATATATCAGGGAATTATGGCTTAAGCCAAAGAAAACTCTTGGCAATGTATGGAAAGAAAAATTAGTACTTTTGAGAAAAAACCCGGCAATAACAAGGATTGAAAAGCCGACAAGAATAGACAGAGCAAGAGCATTAGGTTACAGGGCAAAACAAGGATATGTTGTATTACAGGTAAGCGTTTCCAAGGGAGGAAGAAAAAGACCCAAGGATAGCATTCCAAAGGGAAGAAAGCCAAAAAATTATGGTTTTGTTCATTTCACTACTGCAAAATCAAAACAGCTAATGGCAGAGCAAAGAGCAAACAGGAAATACCCAAACATGGAAGTATTAAGTTCATATTATTTAATAGAAGACGGGAAGCACAAATGGTTTGAAGTAATCATGGTCGACCCAACTCACATCCAGATAATGAGAGACAAGAAAATAAACTGGATTTGCTTAAGAACCCACACAAGAAGAGTTTACAGGGATCTTACAACTTCAGGCAAAAATATGAGAGGTTTGAGAAAATGAGTGAGAAAAGCGGAAAAGACGAAAAGAAAAAAGAAGCAAACAAACCAGACAATGCCATATTCGATAAAACACACACACTTGGAGAAGCAATAAAACTAGCAAAAGAACACAACGGAAGTAAAAAATTCAAACAGACAATAGATTTATGCATCACAACCAAGCAAATCGATTTCAAAAAACAGGAAAGCAAGATAAAAGAAATAATATATTTTAAGAATAATACAGGCATAAAGAAGATTGTTTATGTCATAGGAAAGAATATCTCAATAAATGCAAAAGACACAGCAGACAAAGTGTTCAATGAATCAGAATTCATCAAGCTCGAAAAGGACAAGAAGCAAATAAAAAGTTTTTCAAAGTCCTATGATTATCTAATAGCAGAGCCGGAATACATGCTTAGGATTGCAAAATCAATGGGTCGTATTTTAGGACCCCTGGGGAAGATGCCATCTCCTCTACCACCAACAGCAGACCCAAAACCAACAATCAAGAAATTAAGAAACAGCGTAACAGTGATTTCAACACAGAACAATGCAATTCAGATTGCATTGGGAAAAGAAGACACAGAGGAAAGCGTAATAAAAGAAAACTATCACACAATAATGAGTATGTTAAAAAACAAGTTTCCTCACGGGAGCCAGAACATAAAAACTATTTACCTCAAGACAACCATGGGAAAGAAGATAAAGGTTGAATCAAAAATCTAATTAAATAAGATTATTATGAACATAATAGAAGAAAAGCTGACAACAAACACCCAAACATTAAAAATTTTAGAAGACCGGGAAAAAAATCAGGAAAATCCATTAAGCAGGATGCAGATGATAAGCCTGGATTTTTTAAAAAAAGCAACAGAAAAATTAAAGGCAAAAGAAGAAAACGGAATAATAGAAAAATTAAAATCAGAAGTTCCGGTGCTTAAGGAAAATCACATTATTGCCATTTTGAACTGCCCTCCAAAAGACGAGGAAGACGTAGATGTACTTTTTTCCAAGGAAAGACTTAGCCTCGAAAAAGATTCAGCAGCAAAAATCGTAGAAATCGTGAAGCCTTTTTTTATAGAGATAAAAAAGAAATAATTTTTTAGTTTATGAAAAGTTTGCTCTTTGGCAAACTTTGACCGAACAAATTAAAGTATTTATCATAAAAAACACAGAAGTAACTAAAATACATTTCCTGTGAGTCATTCAATGAAAGCAAATGTGCAGAAAATCATAGAGATTTTCTTGTTGTGTATAAACAATATATCCTGTGCAAATTTAGACACAACACAATAAAAGAGTCTTACACCAAATACTTCTTTTAATATTGTACTCCGAGTATAATACGACACTTTCATACTTTGGGCACAATGAATAAATCCTACACATTATAAAAAGAATTAAATCCGCAGGATTTTTGCTTGCATTATTACATCCAATCTTTTATTGATAATCTCGTGAAAATCTGTGTTAATCTCGTGGATTAAACCAGTTCCTGTAGGTTCCGTGCGTTCCTGTGGATTAAATGGGCTTTATTTTTTCTCTGCCTTCTCAACACTAGCTTTTTCGTTCAGAACAACAATATGCGCAATATTAGTTTTCTTAACTTTTGTATTCTCGCCTAATTTGTACGTAACTTCTACAAAATTATTATCCAGTATTTTTGTTATCTCTCCTTTCATTCCTGCAAATCGACCAGCAAGTCGGACACAGATTCTGCCTGTTTCTGTTATTTTTGCTTCACTCATATATCTCACCTTTTTGTTTCTTTTCTATTTTCTTTTGGGGTTTCCAGTTTGCTTTTTTGTATTCTTCTATAATTTTTTCATATGTTTTTTTCGTTGTACTGGCAATAACATTCCAGTTATATAATGTATTTACCTTTAAAAAACCATTCTCTATCATATCGTTTTTCAATTCTTTATTTGTCAGGATACTTATGACGCCGTCTGCAATTTCATCAGAATTTTCTACAGCGACCTTGTATGCACACCCGTCAGCAACTTCACAAAGACCACCTGCGCTTGCAACCACGACCGGTGTCTTTGCAGCCATCGCCTCCAGTGCAACAATCCCGAATGGCTCATATCTTGAAGGTACAACTACAACATCTGCAATACTGTAAAGAGCATCAACATCCTTATCATCCAGGTAACCGGAAAAATAGACTTTATCTCTTACCCCCAGACCATGAGCAATATCCATGCACTTGTTTTTCATATATCCTTTCCCGACAAATACAAATTTAGCTTCAGGAACTTTTGATATTATCTTTGGCGCGGCACCAATCAACAAGTCCACGCCCTTCTCCCAGACCAGCCTTCCCACGAACAAAACAATTTTCTCAAAAGGCATTGCAAATTTCATTTTAACGCTTTCATAATCAAAACTCAAATCATATTTCTCAGGGTATATCCCGTTAGGGATTACATCTATTTTATTTTCCGGCGTGTGGAAGCAGCTGCATATCGAATTTTTCATGAAATAAGAGCAGACTATCGTTCTCCAGCTTTCATAGACTAATCTTCGCTCAAGATCATCAATAAGTCTTTCTCTGTCCTGACGTACAGCTCCCCGCCTTCCGATTTCCATAGAATGGATGGTTGCAACCATAGGCACGCGATACATATGCTTTATAGATATAGCACTTGTCGCAGAAAGCCAGTCATGGGTGTGCAGTAAATCTATTTTGAATTTGTCAAATATCTTTATAATCTGGTTCTCCATCAACAAGTTCATCTCAAGAACCCATGTAGGAAAATCCTCTGCAGGAATATTATCTGCATTGAACCTGAAAATATGCACCCCGTCTTTTTCTTCATATCCTTCCTTGCCACAAAAAGAACAGGTGACAACAATAGGAGTTAACCCAACCTTTACCTGGGCTTTTGTTAAATCTTCAACATGCGCCGCAATCCCCCCAACTTTAAAAGGAGGAAATTCCCAGGTAAGATGCAAAACATTCATAATCAAAAATGAATGTTATATTTAAAAGCATATAGTTGAAAATCAAATCTACATTTTTCAAGTGCAGAGAAATACAAAACAGAATCAACTATTTTTAAACATTCAATACAATGAGTAACTATGATATCAACACAGGAAATGTACAAAATAGACAGGCATATCCAGTCGCTTGGAATCCCCGCCCAAATACTCATGGAAAACGCAGGAGCAAACTCAGCGAGAATAGTCAATGAAAGATACGATTTAAAAAACAAAAACATTCTGGTGTTCACAGGAACAGGCAACAACGCAGGCGATGGATTTGTTTTCGCAAGACACGCCCAAAAATACGGCGCAAACGTAACAGTTTTTCTTGCAAAACCGCCGGAAAATATAAGAACAGAAGAAACAAGAACAAATTATAATATTGCAAAAAATATAGGAATAGAAATCTGCGTAAGCACAATTCCCCAAAACATATTAAACAACACAGATATTGCCTGTGATGCATTACTGGGAATTGGATTAAAGGATAATGTAAAAGAGCCGTACAGGAAAATAATAGAAATTTTCAATAGTCTTGAATGTGCAAAAATATCTCTTGACTGCCCGAGCGGGATAAATGCAGATACTGGGAAAACGCGCGGTGTCGCAGTCAGGGCGGATATGACGATAACATTCTATGATGCAAAAAAAGGACTTGACAAATCAAATTCCGGCGAAATTATAGTGACGGATATGGGAATAAGAAATGGTTGAGTTGAATGGCGGAATGTCATATAACATATACCGATCTGTGATGTTTGCCGAAGGCAAATTTGGATGGAGCGTAGTGAAATCGTATATCTGCTGTTATGTTCTCATCCGAAGGATGACGAGGAGCAAGCGACGAAGAGTCGGACGGAGGCGGATTATCACTTTTATGGAAATTATTTTATTTCTTGAGAGATTTTTTCTCTTATTTTTTTAGTGCCTATGCTGAGTAAAGGTAATAAAATTATCAAAGAACATATTACAATGAGAATTGAAATTAAATAAAGAGTTACAATTTCTAATTTAAATATTTGTGATAGAAGCAAAGCACTTAACACCCCCATACTTTGAACCATCCAAAATAAAGCAGTCAAAAACTCAAGATTATATTCTGTAGTTACATCTCCGACCAAAGCATAAGTTATCGGTTTTATAATTGCCCAATTTAATGCAAGTAAAACAATACCTGAAATTAAAAATATGGTCTTTGATGAAAGAGATAAAAATACGAGGCCAATTAAAAGCAAAATATATGAAAAAATAATCATAATTCTCCTCCCTTTTATATCTGATAATTTTCCAAAATAATAGGAAAGAAAAAGGGGCAGAATATAGAATAAAGAAGATAGAACTCCAATATATGATATGCCAAGGACATTTTTAATTTCAAGTGGGATTACACCAATCACAAGACCATAAACAAAAGTAGTAGCAAACCAAAGACTAGATAATTTCAATGCGGTTGTACTTGTAATAGACTTTTTAATAAGTCTGAAATGGTTTATTTCTTGTTTTGCTTTTAAATCTCTCAACCCGAATAATAATAGAAAACCGAGTATGGGAAAAATAGAAAAAATTATAAAAGAGGCATTGAACAGAAAAACCGAGATAAAAACACCCAAAATAAAAACACCCAATGCAGAACCCAAAGATTGGAAAGAAGCAAAAAATCCTGAGTTTGTTCCATAGCAACTCTTATCACTCGCCCTTATCAAATAACTATTCTGTCCTGTCCAAAGTAAAGAGGCGGCAATACCAAGTAAAGAAGAACTAAAGTAAATCAAAACAGTAGATTTGCTCAATAATGAAAGGATAAATATCGAATAAAATACTGAAGATATAATCATACATCTCTTTGCTCCATATTTTGAAACAAATAACGCAGATAGAGGATAAAACAAAATAAAAAACAGATAAATTAAAATTAAAGATTGAAAACCCAAATCAATTGCTCCGATATCAGAAAAGAATGTTGTAATATATTGTTGCACACCATTAAAACCAAGAAATATTAAAAGGAAGCTCAAACTTAATAATTTAACTTCTTTACTTATAGAAAATTTCATATTCATAATTAAGATATTGATATTTTATATAATTTTCTAAATACCGCCGCCGTAGCCTGATTGAATATATTTGGTGTCCTGAGAAGTTTTTTCTGAAAAAAAATTTGGCGCAGCCTCTGGACATAATAGTATTATTACTTAAGTCATGATACCACACCAATACAGCACATTACACCAACATTTAATTACAATACACCAAACTAATTTTCACTTAATAAACCCCAAACATTTATCAATCCGTGAAGTCTCCGGACCGGTAGTCCTCCCGCCGGCAATATACATATTTGAATTTGCAACAAGACCAGCCTTCAAAAAAATACTCCCAAAATTCACACTCCCATAATCTCCTTTCAACCCGGATTCTTCCTCTACAAATTTAATATATTTTTCCTCTACATCATTAGAGCACAAAAACCCTTTATTCGTAAGCACAAAAAACACAGCAGGAAGAACCCTGTCCTCAATATCAAGAACATATATTTTTGTCCCGAGAGCTTTCCCTATTTCATTTTTTTTAGACTCCAAAACAGGACTAATAAACGTCACCTTATCATTAGTAAGTATCAGATTCCCAAGAGCATTTTCTTTAGTATAAAGAACATGAAGTTTTACGCCATCCGGCAGGTTCAATTTCAAATTATCTATTTCCTCATCCTCCATACCAGACGGAACAAGCAGACACTTAGAATTCCCTGCAAAAAAAAGCCCAATCAATGAAGTTTCATAAACACGTGAAAAAACTCTTTTTACTCCCAGCGATGAAACATCTATAGAATCATCCGGAACAATAACATATTTGTCTGTTGCAGTCAAAAACAGCCCGATATTTTCATTTCCCTGGTAAAATTCCGTATGCAGTGACGAAGAGTATTTTGCTTTCATATATTAAAAACAATTTGTTTTTTAAATAATTATCTCATTTAGCAGTATATAAACCCCAAGAAAAAGGAAATAGATAAACCCGTGAGTTCTTTAAGTCCCATTCTTCCACCAAGAGAATAATCTCGTAGTTATCCACAAGATTCTGGCGATTAACACAAGATTAAAATAAAAATAAAATCTCGTGAAAATCTGTGTAATCTGTGGATTAAACAAGTTCCCGTGTCTTCCCGTGCGTTCCGTGGATTAAACTAACTTTCCCATGTTTCCGTGGATAAAAAGAAAGAAAGCAAAAATATATAATATTCCAATCAAGAAATATATACTTTATTTATAGGGGTATATTATGGATACAAAAAAAAAAATTGATGAAATAAAAGAACTGTTAGGTGAACACAACATTTGGAGAAAAGAGGAATGTTTGAATTTAATCGCTTCGGAAAACACAACATCTCCCTCCGCGGACAATGTAGCAGTATCAGATTTATCTCACCGCTATGCAGAAGGAAAACCCCATCAAAGACACTACCAGGGACTAAAATACGTAGATGATATAGAGGTCCTAACACAGGAACTCATGAAAGAAGTTTTCAAGGCAAAAAGGGTAGATTTGCGTATTTTAAGCGGAACGCTCGCAAATGCCGTAGTATACAAAGGTCTCTTAAATCATGGAGACAACATAATTTCAAGTGCCATTCCAAACGGCGGTCACGTCTCCCACACAAGGCACGGGATATGCAGTATAATGGGATTGACAGATTTTTCCTTCCCGTTCGACAATTACGAGATGAATATCGATGTTGACGAATCAATAAAAAAAATAGATGAAAAAGACCCGAAAATGCTATTGTTCGGAGCTTCATTGTTCTTATTCCCCCATCCCGTAAAAGAACTCGTCGATGCCGCAAAAGAACACGATGCTTACATAATGTATGATGCCGCCCACGTGCTGGGCTTAATCGCAGGAGGGCAGTTCCAGGACCCATTAAGAGAAGGAGCAGACATAATGAGCGCATCAACACACAAAACATTTTTCGGTCCCCAGGGAGGCATTGTTTTTGGAGGAGAATCCATAGATGACGAAGAATGGAAAAATATAGAAAACGCAATTTTCCCATGCTTCATATGCAATCACCATCTTCACCGCCTGCCCGTTCTTGCCCAGGCAGCTTATGAATTCACGCAATATGGAGAGGATTACGCAAAGCAGACAATAAAAAACGCAAAAACCCTTGGAGAAGAATTATACTCTCTCGGGCTGGACTGCATGGCAGAACACAAGGGCTTTACAGAGAGCCACCAGGTAGTTGTAAATGTAGAAAAAAACGGCGGCGGAAAACACGTTGCAGAAACATTAGAAAAAAACAACATCATCCTGAACAAGAACTTCATCCCCGGCGAAAAAGTAACAAAAGAAAACATGAACAACCCCAATGGCATAAGAATCGGCGTTCAGGAAATGACAAGATGCAAAATGAAAACCGACGAGATGAAGCAGATTGCAGAACTGATAAAAAAAGTGGTTGTTGACAAAAAGGATATAACAGAAGAAGTCAAAGAATTCAGGAAAAATTATACAGAAACAGGGTTTTGCTAAGACATTAAGGCAATGAAGACTATTTGCAAACACGTAAGCAAAAAACATATAAAGATAAGAAGATTATAATAAATATAATAAAAAAACATTATGAAAATAATTGAGTTGTTGAAAAAACACAAAAGACGAGTCTTGTGGTCTCTGTTGTTGATACCTTTGAGCGGAATATTAAGTACTGTTTTGTATATTACAAGTTTTTCAATTTTTGAATTTAAAAAGGATTATTTCTTGTATCTATTTATTCTGTTTATATCAGTTAATTATGGACTAACTTTATTAATAGATAAAATCAGTTCTTTTTTTGAAAGAAAAGGTTATAAAAAGATCCATATAGTTATAGTAATTGCTCTGATTACAGTTGGTACATATGCTAGTGCTATTGTTATAATAATTAGTGATGTTCATTGTAGTGACGAAAAACCCGCAATATACCTTTACCCAGAATCAGATTCTATGATCAGCGTCAAACTAGACATAAATGGAAAAATCATCAAAGATATCCCTCCATACAATAACGGATGGCACGTGTTTGCAACAAAGGACGGATTGATTGACGGACAATACGACTACCTGTTCTATGAAACAATTCAAAACAAGAAAGTAAAGCTAAATGATAAAGGCTGGATTGTCAAATATCCCGAACTAGAAGAATGGTATGATATCACTTTACCTAAGCTTGGATTAAATGAAAAAGAAACAGACCAGTTTAAAGAATACTGGCTGGAGAGACTACCGGAAGAAAATTATTATGAAATCAGACTGGTCGGGGAAAAATATCTGGAAGAGAATATCAAGCTTTTAATCAAACCTAAACCAGATACACTTATCAGACTAACATTTTATTTTAAAGCAGTTGATGAACCAACCAATTTAGAAGAACCTCAAATTAAAACACCTGTAAGAAACGGTTTCACAGTTGTTGAATGGGGAGGAATTTTGGGTTAAAGAATATTAAGCGAATTTTTTTATGTGTCTAATCCAAAATTAAATTAACTAATGGTTTCACAATGCCGCCCCTTTATGCGAAATCCCCTTGTAAGTATCCACATCCATCAAAACCCTTTGGATTGAAGCCACAGTTTTATTCTTAACTTTAATCAAATCATCAGAATCAAGAAACGACTCACCAATTGCAACAAATTCCCCCTTCACACTCAAAATAGCAACATAATCTCCCTTTTTTATATCATCTGTAAATTTTACAACAGCAGGAGGATATAATGGAACCCCATTGCATATACTGTAAATCGCCTTATCTCCCACAACAATCTTAGGTGTGTTCTTCAAGCCGTCTTCCATAGGCAGTATTATTTTTCTCAAATCCTTTTCATCTTTTGTTTTAATGTAATTTTGATATATTTTGTTTATTTCATCAAGGCAAAAAGAATCTTTCAACTCAAACGGTCCGGCTCTCGTTCGTATAAGTTTCCCCATATTCGCCCCGCACCCGATTTGTTCTCCAACATCAGAACACAATTTTCTCATGTAAAAACCAGCTTCCACAGAAGCTCTGAAAAGCACATCCTTTTTTTTAATTTCAATAATTTTTATATTGTACACCCATCTATTTCTCCACTCTCTCTTTACTGCGCTTTTTACCGGCGGCATCTGCCTGACAACACCGACAAAATCAAGCAGGGCATTTTTTATCACCCTTTCGTTCTCTTCCTGGTGCAGGTGCATGACACAGACATATTGCTTTCCCTGCTTAGAGATAAGAGAAACCATTTTTGTAGCATTGTTCAGGGTTACCGGGAGAACCCCGCATACAATGGGATCTAATGTACCACTATGCCCTGCCTTTTCAACATTAAGAACCTTTTTCGTCAAATCAACAATATCATGAGAAGTAGGACCATTGTGCTTGTTTACAACAACAATCCCGTTTTCAAGCAAATCTTCAATTTTCCTTTTATGAGGAAGACAGCCATATTTCCAGTTCGTCTCTTCATTGGGTTTCTTTATAATCCATTTTTGCATAAAAAAATATGAGTTAAACGTTTTTAAATAAGTCTTACAGCATCAAGGTTTTTTGGGACAGAAGTTTCCACATTGTATTCCTTATGCACAAAAGAAGACAGATTGATGCTTTTCCCTCTCTCCCCATGGTTGAACATTATCTTTTTCGGGTTTGCAGTCAATTTTTCAATATACCTGCAAAGACCATTCCTGTCTGCATGACCGGAAATTCCTCTTATAGTAACTACATCCATTTTTATAGGAGTATATTTCATATTTCCTCCCTTATCTTCCATAGGTATTTCAGAAAGCCCGCTCTGTATCTTGTTTCCAAGTGTTCCATCTGCCTGGTATCCGACAAATGCAAGAGTGTGCCTTTCATCGTCCATCATGTTCCTCAGATATTCCATTATGGGTCCCCCGTTCACCATACCCGAAGTTGCAATTATTACAGACGAACCGCCTTCATTTATGACATCTTCTCTCTGGTTTCTTGTCTGCACTTTGCGGAACATCTCGTGTTCAAAAGGAGTGGAATTTTTAAACATTTTTTCCTGGAGTTTCTTTGACAAAAATTCAGGATAGGTAATGTGTATTTTTGTAACATCCCATATCATCCCGTCAAGATATACAGGAATGTCTATTTTTGCTTTAGGCAGAATTTTTGTCAGAATAAGCATGATTTCCTGGGCCCGCCCCACGGCAAATGAAGGGATTACCACTTTACCTTTTTTCTTTATTGTTTCCTTTATTACATGCAGGAGGTTTTCTTCGGCATTTTCTTTAGGAGGGGTTTCATCCTGCCTTCCGCCATAAGTACTTTCCACAATCATAGTTTCTACCCTGTTGAAATGCGTATGCGCAGGGTCAAACATCCACGAAGTCATATTTATATCCCCTGTATAGAGTATATTGTATAGTCCTTCTCCTATATGTACATGGGTCTGCGATGAACCCAAAATATGACCTGCGTTTTGAAGAACAATACGCATATCTCCTGTTATATCACATACCTCATCATACTCCAATGTAATAGAGTGTTTTATCTGTTCCCTGATACTCTTTGTTGAATAAAATGGTTTTCCTTCTTTTTTCTGTATATCAAACATATCCAACTGCAACAGCGTCATGATGTCCCTTGTCGGAAGGGTTGAATAGACAGGACCCTTATACCCGTATTCATACAGGTATGGCACAAAACCACTGTGATCTATGTGTGCATGAGATACAACAACAGCATCAAGCGTATCTATGTCAAATTCAGGAGCATCAATAAATGGGTTGACCTCTTCTGTAGATTGCCCTACCCCGCAGTCAAAAAGCACACGAGACTCCTTTGTCTGCAAAAACAGGCACGACCTTCCAACTTCTCTTGAACCTCCAAGAAATGACATCCTAACCCATTCTTTTTTAGGTCCCTTGTTCAGCTGTATTTTTTTGCCTATGTCATTTAAAAATTTATACCTGTATTTTGCCTCCTCGTGAACAATATCTCTTGCCCGGTTTACAATAACAGATGCGTCTTTTGTAACTCTCTGGACATAAGGCATCCAGAAGATTGTTTTTTTTATTTTTTTGAACACATCCCCGGACTTTCCAATAATCAACCCTGGTTTTTGGGCGCGGATTATTATTTTTCCGAATTCAGGCTCAAAAAGAATATCCTCAACACCGGCATCTTTTGGAAGTATTTTTTTAAGATGCTCCCTTGCCTGTTTTTCCGGGCACATTATCAACTCATCAGGCATTATAATTATTCTTTTCCTGATTTTTGAAATAAGTTCCTTTAGTTTAGCCCCCCCTTCAAGGAAAAAATTCTTGTTTTTCGTGTACAGGACAACATCAGCCCCCTCGAAAGCAAACTTCGTAATCATCGCATCCGATGGCAAATGCTCCAGTAATTCATTTTTGTCCATAGTTTTCTTTTCTTGCTTTTTTTTGATTTGAATAAACTTTATTTGTTATTTTAGAATGTATTTACAATTCTTTTCTCATATACATTAAAATTAATTTAACGGAATAATAGTTATATTTATACGATATTTTTATAAGTATTATCTTATTAACCATATATATGAAGACAAAAACGATTTTTACGTTTCTTATTGTAGCGATTCTTGTTTTTCCCGGGTGTGTTCAACAAACAGACAACAATACCAATACACCGGACAATTCCTATGACCTGCAACAACCAACAGGCGACCTGAAAAAATTCTCATCAGTTGCCGCCATAAAGGAGTTTCTGGAAACTTCCACCCAGTCTGCATCTTACGAAACTTACAGCAGAGGTACATGGGCTATGGAAAAAGGAGGAATGAGGCTGGACTCCATAGACATGGATTTTGCCGCTGAAAGCATATCAAATGCCATTGGCGCACCAACAGACAGCGCAACAGAATACTCCACAACCAACATCCAGGTAAAAGGCGTAGATGAGCCGGATTTTATAAAAAACGACAACAAATATATTTACATTATTTCAGGAGAAAAACTCGTAATCGCAGATGCATACCCTCCGGGAGAAGCAAAAATAATTTCAGAGACTCTTGTAGACGGCACCGCGGAAAACATATTTATCAACAAAGACAGGCTCGTCGTATTCACCAGGAAATACGATACAGCCTATATTATTGACCAGTACGACTACATTCCAAGGTCAAGATCTGTCCAAAAGACACATGCTCTGGTATACGACATTTCCGACAAAGAGACCCCGGAACTAATCAAGGATTACAATCTGGAC
Organism: Candidatus Aenigmatarchaeota archaeon; assembly: GCA_023137195.1. GTDB lineage: Archaea > EX4484-52 > EX4484-52 > EX4484-52 > EX4484-52 > EX4484-52. The sequence continues at coordinate 17,171 of JAGLPV010000042.1, forward strand.
GGTCAGTTTTACCAGGCAAGGATGATAGACAAATACATCTATTTCATTGTAAAGGAAAACACATATTATTATACTGATTTTATTAATGTCCCAATACTAAGAGAGCAGACAACTAAACTTATAACACCGGACATATATTATTTTGACGACTGTTTTGAAGACAACTACGTATTCAACACAATCGCTTCATTCAATATATTTGACAATACAGATTCAATCAATGCAAAGACATTCTTGCTTGGCAATACCAACAATCTGTATGTATCAAAAGACAATATTTACATAACATACCGTAAGAACATGCCGTACAATTATCACAGGCATTCCAAAAAAGAAGCATTCTTCAAAGTCGTTGTGCCTCTTCTGCCAAAAAACATACAGGACGAAATAAACACAATAAACAACAAAGACGACCTTGACGACTATGAAAAATGGCAGGCAATATCAGAAAAACTACAGGATATGTACAATGAAATGGAAGACGAGAGCCAAAAATCCGCCATTGTAAAGGAAATAGAGGAAGCCCTTTTGGAATACGAGACAAAGCAGGAGGAAGAGCGGCAAAAAACAATCATCCATAAAATAAGTATAGACAAGGGAGAAATAACATACAAAACCAAAGGAGAAATCCCCGGAACTTTGCTCAACCAGTTTTCAATGGACGAGTACGATGAAAATTTCAGGACTGCAACCACCACCACTTTATGGATAAGAAACAAGGGGCAAGTACAGTACAATAATGTCTATGTGCTTGACAAGGACATGAAAATTATAGGGGAAATAACTAATATCGCGCCGGACGAGAAAATATATTCCTGCCGTTTCATCGGAGACCGCCTGTACATGGTTACATTCAAAAGAATAGACCCTTTCTTTGTCATAGACCTCTCTGAACCAAAAAATCCAAAAATTTTAGGAGAGTTAAAAATCCCGGGTTATTCAGACTACCTCCACCCTTATGACGACAACCACATAATTGGCATAGGAAAAGAGACAGACACAAACCAATGGGGCGGAACATCCATAAAAGGCGTAAAAATAGCCCTTTTTGATGTATCTGATGTAGAAAACCCAAAACAGATAGACATGTATGAAATAGGAACTTCCGGCACTGACTCAGAGGCATTAAGAGACCACAAAGCATTTTTATTCGATAAAGGCAAAGACATTCTTGTTATGCCCATAACAGAAGTTGAGGGCGATGGCTACAGGAACAGAAACTATTGGTATGGCGCTTATGTACTGGGGATTAGCCCGGAAGACGGCATAACCAAAAAAGGAAAAATAACGCATTTGGACTACACAGAATCCAAATACTACAATTACTATTCTCCATACAATGTGCGCAGGTCATTATATATGGACGACTACCTGTATACGATTTCATCAAAGAAAATAAAAATGAACAATATAGAAGATATTGAGGAAGAACCCAATGTTATAGATTTGCCGTATAACGACAATAACAGGTATTGGTAGTTGAAAGCGAGACTGGAGGGATTCGAACCCCCGACCTTATGGTCCGAAGCCACACGCTCTAATCCACTGAGCCACAGTCCCAATTAAACAGGTATTGCAGATTTAAAAAGTTATACAAAACAGATCTCATCATAATCAATAATCAAAAGCCCACACGTTATTGTTTTTGTAAATCTGTTATGAAAGGACAATCGAAAAGTATATATAGTTATTCTTGTTTTATATAATGTTGATTATTTAAGTGTGATATCATGCCGTCTAAAAAAGAAGAAATAAGATTAGAGAATACCGAAGATGATTATGAAAGAGTACCTGTTTATTCTTCAAGAAGGAGAAGAGCAGATAATAAAACCGATGCTCATGAAAGTACAAATTACGCAAAAAAGATAGAATCGTTTACCGACAGAATGTTTGATATTACTGAATTGAATCAAAAAATTATAGATGATGTTGTTCGATCCAACCAATCCTTAAGAGAAGATCTTGCTGTGCTAATAGGTAAGATGGAAAATCTGACAAAAAAAATGGATGGATTTGTAGATTTGATGAATCAGGCAATGGAGATTGACTCAGGTTCCAGCGCAAGCAAGGAAGTGATGGATGCTATTTCAAAGCCAATCGTAGAAAACATGAAAGCTCTTGTATCAAGCAATCAGGAGACAAGCGAGACAATCGTACAATCTATGAATGACATGTCAAAAATGCTCAGGAGAATGCAACTTACCCACATATCTCCTCCTGCATCATCAGGCAGTAGCATTCTGTCAAGAAGAAGGGAATTATAAACAAAGTGATGTGGATGGATTTAGACAAATTAGATAATACAAAAAAATTAGAAATATTATTTTTCATTATAATGCTTGCAGTACTTATATTTGTGGCGCTGAAGTATCACAACATTATATAAAAATCCCCTTGTACGAGATGAATTTTAGGCAGTAATTCTTAATTCCTCTCAGTTTGTTTTTCTTTTCCCTTGCTCAAATCAACAATAGTTGAAGACTTAAAACTCATTTCATTTGCATTTCCAAGCACAATATAATCTACCTTTTCTTTCAGTTCTTTTTTAAGCGAACTAAGCCGTCTTAAGACCCGGGCATCTCCACTTATGTTTGCAGAAGTTGTTATGAAAGGGACCTTTGCTTTTGCTATGATTTTTTGAATTTTTGTATCCAGCATTCTTACCCCTACAGTACTTCCCGATGCCGTTGCAAGAGACAGGAACGATTTGTCCTTTTTTTTCAGGATGAGCGTGTAAGGTCCGGGAAGGTATGTTTTTATTGCATTTTCCTGGAGAAATCCCTCGACCATGCAGTTTTCATATATCCACTCCACAGACGGGGCAATGACAGACACCGGTTTTGTCAACAGTCTTTTTTTTATTTCAAATACTCTCAGCACCAGATCTTCCCTATATGCATTGCATCCAATCCCGTAAACCGTATCTGTGGGATAAATAAGTATTTTAGATTCTACAATTAGAGGAGTCAACCCCGAGACAGTTACCACTACAGGATTTGCTTTTCTATTTTTTCCCACAGATTATTTTGTTTTCAACGTATATAAACCTTTTCGCTTCTTTAGAATATGGGCAATAATTCAATAATCAAGCCGTGCGCCGAGTCAAATGTTTTTGAGATACATCAGAAGAAAAAACATAACTTAAATTTGGACAGCACAGCAGATTGCCTGAAAAAAAAGTACAAAATCATCGTAGTTACCCCACATCTGGCAGTTGTTGAACAGGAAAACAAAAGAACAAACATTTTCAAAAACGGAAGATTGCTGATAAAAAACGTGGATGAGGGAGAAGCAAACAAAATAGCAAAAGAGATTGAAGCGTGTTTTTCAGATTCATAAAATAATTTTATAGATTATTTCTTAAACACTTTATCATATGCAAAATTATGCGCTTTTATATAATTTTTCGACAAAATTTTCCAGTCAACATTTTGCACAAGTTTTTTAGCAATGTATTTTTGCCCGACCCATTCTTTTTTAGGCATTTTGATGAAAGTCGAAAGCAGCTTATGCAGTTCTGAAGAAATGCTTTCTTCTGATTTATTGTTACAGTTAAGAACATAGATGCCTCCTTTTTGATTTCTTGTCTTGTTCAGGTATTTTCCATACCCACTAAAATTTGTTGTTATAGAGGTCAGCCCAAGAGCTCCTGCCTCAACCGGAGTATATCCCCATGGCTCGTAAAGAGACGGGAAAATCCCGCAGCTGCATCCAGTAACAATCTCATCATAATCCATTGACAAAAGCCTGTCTGTGCTCGACAAATAAGCCGGGTAAAATATAACTTTAACCCTGTCTTCTTTCCGGTTCAACAGATTTTTATTTTTCAAAGTGCTAAGAATGGCATCACTGTCCGGGTTTCTTAAATTAAATGCACACAGTGGCGGTCTCCCATCGGGTCTTTTAAATGCAATTGCCTGTTTTTTTAGCGACTGTACTTTTGCCTGCATCAAAAATTCTTTTATCTCTTCGTCCGTTTCAGCCGGGTCGCTTTCGCAGAAAATATCCAGCAGGGTTTCCTTGAATTCATCATACAATTGTTCAATGTCGTTTTCTATTATATTTATTTTTTCAACGCCGATTATAACTTCTTCTTTCTCAGATACAATATCTGCCGGCACAAAAATAAATGCAAACACATCTGTATCTGATTTTTCTTTTTTCAACTCTTCATTGAGTTTTGCAAGGGCATTAATATAGAAGTGAATTCCTTTATTGGTAAATTCATATCTGCCGGAAAGAAACAATAGTCGGGGGTCTTCTGTATTTATTTTATAGTATGGAAGGAAATATGCTTTTAAGAATTTTATGATTTCCTTTTTGCATTCTGTATGCTTTATTGCCATCTCTTCCATGCTCGGATAATTATCCAGGCTTAATCCGTTCGGAAGCAGAACATCTGCTTTTTTGCCAAGCATGTATTGTGCTTCATCCCCTGTAACTTCTGAAACAGTGGTAAATGCATCAGCATATTTAGCGCAGTTGACTTCAGTCTGGTGCTTTGACGGCACCCTATATTTATATTCTTCTCTCTTAGGTAGAGTCTGGTGAGTTTTAAGAGCATCATACACTTTAGACTGGAAATTTTTATCGCAACTCGACATTGTCCGTCCAAGCATTGTCGCATGTGTAGTAAATACAGTGCCTATCTTTGCTTTCTGGTGTTTTAAGTACAACAGTCCAACACCGCTCATCCATTCATGGAATTGCGCAACTATTTTTTTTGTACCAAATGCCTTTGATTTGGCTATTTCTTCCAGCAACAAACCAACCGCCCAGCTCCAGCAGACAGGATCATCAAACCACCAGTCGCTTTCAATAGAATCAATACCATACCATTCCCAGAGGCGTGATTTTATCTCATTTAGATGCGGCTTGAAATCTTCAACATCAAGAAGAATAGTCTTTGGTTTTTCCGGCATTGCCCATTCTCCGTAAAAGCATTTTATCCCGAGTTTTGCCAAAGAATAAAACGCGCCTTTAAATTCAGGAGGCGTCTTCGTCTGGATGAATTCATATCTCGCATTATTTTGGTTATAGAACCCAATCAAAAAATAATTATCTTTATAGTATTTTACCATTGAAGGAACCTTTGATTTAACAACAGTATAAATACCTCCAACCTTATTTGCGACTTCATAAGACGTTTCGAAGAAAACATCTGCTTTTGGTCTAATCTCTTTTGCAGAAACAGTAGAAACCATACTATATATTTTGTAAACTATATTTAAATATGTTTGTTTTTCTTGGGCGTTAAACTTATATTATTTAACCAGTAATAATCCCTCATGGACAATACAAATAAAATTTTTGCATTTTTTATGCTGATTGCAATTTTAATGACATCAGGATGCTCAGATAATTTGCAGGAAATAAAAGAGAAGATTGACGACTGGAAATATGATTCACAGGCAAGTTCAGATGGGATTTCAAAAGGATTGGGCGGACTAAGTAATATAGGTTCAATGAAGTCAATGGCTGTCTCAGAATCAATGGCTGCATCAGGAGGAAACCTGGGATTCTCAACAGGAGGCGCAAAAGACATCAACAATTTCCGACAAAACATAAACAACAGCTATCTGCCGATATCTACGGACATAACATACGAAGGCTTATTTTACGACTATTATTTTGACACAGGTCAGACAGAAGAATGCACAGAATTATTCTGCCCTTCTTACACTTACTCAATTTCCAAAGACCCTTTTTCCAACAAGGAAGAATATTACCTGTCTGTTGGATTGAATTCAGGCATAAAAGAAAGTGATTTCCAAAGGAAAAAACTAAACCTCGTTATTGTACTGGACATTTCAGGTTCAATGGGTTCGTCTTTCAACAGGTATTATTACGACCAGTTCGGCAGTAGAAGGACAAACGAACAAACAGAAGAAGAGGACAACGAGGATTACCATAAAAACAAGATGCAGATTGCATCAGAAGCAGTTGTGGGACTCATGGATCATCTAAACGACGACGACAGGTTCGGTATGGTGCTTTTTGACAGCAGTGCAGAATTGGCAAAACCATTGAGTCTTGTAGGAGAAACAGACATGCAGAAAATAAAAGACCACATCCTGGAAATTCATTCAAGAGGCGGGACACAAATGTCTGCCGGCATGAAGATGGGCACAGAACAATTCAACGAGTTGACAGACATAAACCCTGACGAATACGAAAACAGGATAATATTTTTGACAGATGCAATGCCAAACATAGGAGAGACCAGCGAGCAAGGTCTTCTTGGCATGACCAATAAAAATTCACAAAACGGAATTTATTCAACTTTCATCGGCATCGGTGTTGATTTCAACACAGAATTGATAGAATACATAACAAAAATAAGAGGAGCAAATTATTATTCCGTGCATAGCGCAAAAGAATTCAAGACCAGGATGGATGACGAATTTGAATACATGGTAACCCCATTAGTATTTAATCTCCAGTTGACTCTGGATGCAGACGGCTACGAAATCCAAAAGGTTTACGGCTCCCCCGAAGCAGATGAAGCAACAGGAGAAATAATGAAAGTAAACACATTGTTTCCTTCAAAAGTAGAAGAAAACCAGACAAGAGGAGGACTAGTATTGTTGAAGCTAAAAAAATTATCACCAGATGCAAGCCTGAACCTTAAAGCAAGCTACGAAGACAGGAACGGAAAACCCGCGAATAATGAAAAAATCATTGAACTCGGAGACGAGGAAGCAGATTTTTACGAAAACACAGGAATCAGGAAAGGAATCCTCCTCTCCAGGTATGCAGACCTTATGAAAAACTGGATAAATGATGAAAGGCAAAGCTATTCAGACCCGGAACCAATACCACCATGCGTCAACAGAGAAATAGGAATAATCATACCTATGCCAATTGATCCACAGCTCGGAAAATGGGAACGCCAGTCAGTTACTCTCCAGGTTTCACAGCATTACAGGGACTTGTTTGATGAGTTTAGCATTTACTTTGAGGAAGAGATGAACGCTCTTGAAGACGAGACTCTAAATCAGGAACTAGATGTATTAAGAACCCTTGCTGAGTACAGCAGCTAATCAGGGATAAAAGAAGTTGCCGAAGGCAATTTGGAAAAATGCCGAGCTGAGACATTTCATTTTATCCCTTGTTATACGAGGGCGAGGAGCGATAGTGACGAAAGCACAGCGTCTCTTCAAGTAGCCAGACGGATTTAATTTTCACTAATTAACCAAAAACCGCCGCTTTTTTCTTTTCCATGATATTCCATGGCATCAATTAATTTTTTTAGTTCAACTTTTCTTAATTTAGGCACATCTTTTCCAGGATCTATTAAAGAAACAATATTATTTTCAATTCCTTGAATCAAAGAAACATGTCCGCAATCTCCTTTTCCATACAATTTTTCATTATTGAAACATACAATAATGTCATTATTCTTTCTGATATTTGAAATAATGAATTCTTTGACATCAGAAATATCTTTGACAAAAAAATATATTTCTTTGAGATTAATATTATTTTTCTGAAAATAATTATTTATTGAATATTGTTTCTTTCCGACCTGTGTACCATATCCCTCAATTGGCTTTTTGCCAGTTCTGACTTTTGTGTAAAGATGTACCTTTTCTTTTGGAACAGTTAAACCAAAATCATATCCTATTTCATCTTGTGTGCCATGGAATATTTTTCTTCTGTCTAAAATCATAGAAATGCATGTTGGAACACAACAATATGGTTTTTGATCAAGTGATTTGTAAGGCGGTTTTTGGTTCATGTCTATTTGAAATTATACTAAGTTTATATACATTTCGAGTGAGGACTATTTCGTATAATATCCTAGAGACAGAATCGTTTAAATCCACAAGATTCTTACGATTAACACAGATAAAGATAATCTCGTGAAAATCTGTGTAATCTGTGGATTAAAATCACTTTCCTGTTGGTTCCGTGGGTTCCGTGTTTTCCGTGGATTAAAATGAATATATTTAAATGTTAACACAAAATAAGTTATATGAAAAAAACATACGTATTCACAATATTATCAATATTGCTTTTAACTTCAGGATGCACCACCACCAATGTAGTACAGACCCCGGGTGGCGTCGACATTCTTGATTTTTCTCCGCTCCCGGATACAGTCTATAGCGGCGAAGAAGCAAAGCTGATTTATGAAATCCAGAACAATGGAGCGTATGATTCCAATATTGAAGTATATCTTGAAAAAATAGACACAGACAAATGGAGTGCAACAGAGACATCCACAACAATAAGCAGTCTTCCAAAAAAACAACAAAAGGTAGAAGGAGGAAAAGAAATAGGTTTTTTTAGCATAACCGCCCCGGAAATAGACAAGAATACAAGGCAGATATTCAATGCAGAATTGAAGATGTGTTATTTATACAAAACACAAACAGTATTCAAATACGACATTACAAACTCTTTTGAAAAACAAAAGAAAATAGAACAGGGAACATACGCCAGAAAAATACCCTTTTACAGGAATTCCATATCTCCCTTGCTGGTAGAACCTCTTACAAAAGAGCCCCTTTACGGCGGGAAAGATGAAGTGACGCTTTCATTCAGAGTAAAAGACCACGAGAGAGGAATGCTTATAAATTCAAACACATGCGTGCAAAACCCGGATGCAGGAGAATTCAATAATTACCAGTATACTCTGACCTCACCGGATGCAGGTATTACAATAACATGCGATGAAGACACAGTCCGTCTGGTGGATGGCATCTCAATCTTTTACTGCACATTAAGCGGCATAAGCGGGAAAACTTCCGTTACCTTGACAATGACATCAGAGTATGCTTATTACCAGTCAAAGAGTACGAGAATAACTGTTAACGGGATTTGATTAATTTTTAAGAAAATATAGTATATTAGATATTATGGACAACATAAGAATTGCAGTAGTGAACAAAAAAAAATGCACCCCAAAAAGATGCGCCCACGAGTGTTATAATTTTTGTCCGAAAGTAAGAGCAGGAGCAAGCACAATAAAAGTAGGAACCAAATGCATTGAAATCACAGAAGACCTGTGCATCGGTTGCGGTATTTGTGTAAAAAAATGCCCGTTCAAAGCAATATCCATAGTAAATTTATCATGCGACTTAGGCAGTGTCGTCCATCAATACGGCAAAAACACATTCAGGTTATACAATCTTCCAATGCCCAGGAAAGGAGATATCGTCGGTCTGATTGGTCAGAATGCAATCGGAAAGACAACAACTATAGAGTTGTTTTCAGGAAGCGAAATCCCGAACATGGGAGAATATGACCAAAAAACAACAAAGGAAGAAAAATACGACAAATTAATAAAAACATACAGGGCAAGTTCCCTGCATAATTTTTTTTCAGAACTCAAAAAAAATAAGATAACTTCCGCCTACAAACCCCAGAAAATAGACAGGTTGGTCGCCACATTTGACAGCAAAGACACAGTTGGAGATGTTATCAAAAAAACAAAACTAAATGAAAAAAAAGTAATTGACTTGCTAAAGGACATAAACAATGATGATGCAGACAGCGATTTTCTGGATAAAAAAGCAAAGAATTTGAGCGGTGGAGAAGTCCAAAAACTGGCAATTGCAATAACTCTTTGCAAGGACAGGGACATTTATTTTTTTGACGAACCCTCGTTATATTTAGACATCTACAACCGATTAAGCGTTGCAAGACACATAAAAAAATTAAAAGAAAAAGATGCGTATTGTTTTGTCGTAGAGCACGACCTTGCAATCGTAGATTATATGTGCGATTATGTCCACATGTATTTTGGAAAGCAGGGAGTTTACGGCGCAGTTTCAGACCCATATTCAGCAAACCAGGGAATCAACACATACCTGAGTGGATATTTAAAAGACAAGAATATCCGCTTCCGTGACAAGGCACTTGTCTTTGATTTCACTTCGCAAAAAACAGTTTCAGAAAAAGTTGTTTTCAAATATCCTTCATTCACAAAAAAATACACAGGATTCAATCTCAAATGCGAGGGAGGAACACTTAACGAAGGAGAAGTTGTAGGAATTTTCGGCGCAAATGCGCTCGGGAAAACCACATTCGCAAAAATACTTGCAGGAGTTGAAAAGAGCGACGAGAAAGTAAAACTAAAAACCAAGATATCCTACAAGCCACAATATTTAGAAAGCGATTTTAAAGGAAAAGTAGAGGATATAATTTATTCTTCGGACTGCCAGATGAAGGATTTCATGGAAATATCCCAGCACCTGAGAATCGGAGACATTCTTCAAAGGCAGGTCGCAACATTGAGCGGAGGAGAATTGCAGAGACTCGCAATCGCAATTTGCATGAGCAGGGATGCAGACATCTATCTCCTGGATGAGCCGAGTGCTTACTTGGATGTTGAAGAAAGAGTCAGGCTGTCAAGAATCATAAGAGACATAACCCAGCTAAAACTAAAATCCACTCTGGTAATAGACCACGACATGATTTTTCTGAACTATACTGCCGACAAATCCATAGTATTTACCGGCAAGAGTGGAAAGAGCGGTTTTGCAGATAAACCAAAAGACCTTTATGCTGGATTCAACAGGTTTTTGAGCGAGTTAAACATAACCTTCCGGCTGGACAAGGAAACAAAAAGACCAAGAGCAAACAAGGAAAATTCCCAGAGAGATAGGACACAAAAAGAAAAAGGACAATATCTTGCTTTGGAATGATTTTATTATTTTTAACTTCTTTTATCCATAATGTTAAATGAAATAATTTTTAGTGGCTCAGAATAGAAAGGGGGGCAATTCAAAAAAAACGGAGGGGCTAGTCCTAACAGACATTTACACTCACTTCGTTCGAAATCTATAAGGGTGTTCTTTAAAATAAAATCCTTTATAAAGAAGAGACAATATCTTATTTATGGGGCAATAAAATGCATATAAAAGAAATCACAATTAAGAATTATAAATGTTTTAAAGGAACATTTCATTTAAAATTAAATAAAAATACAAATATTCTTGTTGGAAATAATGAAGCTGGAAAATCAACAATTTTAGAAGCAGTTCATCTAACACTAACAGGGTTGATAAATGGAAAATACTTAAAAACAGAATTAACTCAACACCTTTTTAATAATGAAATTATTGAAGAATATTTAGAAAATATTAATAATACTAATTTGACTACAATACCATCATCACCCCCAGAGATTATAATAGAGCTTTTTATAGAAAGTGATGATTTATCTATTCTAGAAGGTAGCAAAAATAGTAAAAATAGAAAAGAATGTGGTTTATCATTCAAAATTAGTTTAAAGGATAATTTAAAAGAAGAATATGAGGAGTTAGTAAAATCGGGAAAAATTAAATCACTGCCCATAGAATATTATGATTTTTCATGGACTTCCTTTGCAAGAGAATCTAAAACACCAAGAACAATACCTATAAAATCAGCATTAATAGATTCATCCAGTAATAGATATCTAAATGGATCAGACGTATATATTTCTCGTATAGTTAAAGATTACTTGGATATTAAAGATATAATCAATATTTCTAAAGCTCATCGTAAATTAAAAGATGCTTTTTCAGAGGAACAGGCAATTAAAGATATTAATAAAAAAATTCAAGATGCTTCAAAAATTTCTAATAAAAATATTGAATTGTCTGTTGACTTATCCACAAAAAATGCATGGGAAAATAGTTTAACAACTTATTTGGATAAAATTCCATTTCATTACATAGGTAAAGGAGAACAATGCATTATTAAAACTAATTTAGCTTTAAATCATAAAAAAGCTACTGAAGCAAATATTTTATTATTAGAAGAACCTGAAAATCATTTATCTCACACTAAACTTAGTCAATTAATGAAAGATATTAAAGAAAAGAATGACAAACAGATTATAATTTCTACTCACAGTAGCTATGTTGCAAATAAACTAGGATTAAATGAGCTAATTATTTTAAACAATCGTAAAACTACTTTATTGTCTAATTTAAGTAAAGACACACAATTATTCTTTGAAAAATTGTCTGGATACAATACTTTAAGATTTGTTCTTTGTAAAAAAGCAATTCTGGTTGAAGGAGATTCAGATGAATTAATTGTACAAAAAGCATATCTGAATAGTAATAATGGAAGATTACCTATCGAAGATGAAATTGATGTAATATCCGTTGGATTATCTTTTAAGAGATTTTTAGAAATTGCACAGAAGATTCAACAACAAGTAAGGGTTGTTACTGATAACGATGGAAATTATGATGATAATATTACAAAAAAATATGAATCTTACAATGATTGTCAATCAATTATGATCTGTGCTGATTCAGATAACTCATTAAATAGCCTTGAACCTCAAATCGTAGATATAAATGATTTAACTATTTTGAGAACGGTATTAGGAATAACTTCTGAAAAATATCCAGATAAAAGTGCAATTGTGAAGTATATGGAAAACAATAAAACAAAATGTGCATTAAAAATATTTGATACTGATGAAAATATAAAGTTTCCACAATATGTCTTGGATGCGATAAATGATGAATATGAGTGAAAACAAATTAATTATTGCTGCTGCGGGTTCTGGAAAAACCACTTTTATTATCAATGAAGCATTAAAACAAACAGATAATGTATTAATAACGACATTTACAGAAGCAAACGAAAAAGAAATTAAAAATAAAATTATTAAGATTAAGAAATGTATTCCAGCAAATATAACTATCCAAACATGGTTCTCATTTTTATTACAGCATGGAGTAAGACCATATCAAGATTCATTAAATTCCGAATTATATCATAAAAAAATAGGATTTTATCTTACGGAAAGACCTTCAGGATATAGATTTACTAACAAATTCAAACAACCTGTTTATTGGGGAGAAAAAGATTTTTTCAATTATTATTTTGATAAAAAATTTAAAATATATTCAGATAAGATTTCTAAATTTATAATTGAATCAGATAAGAAAACAAATGGAAAAATATTTAATAGAATTTCAAAAATATATAAACATATTTTTATTGATGAAGTACAAGATTTAGCAGGTTGGGATTTAGAAATTTTAAAATCATTATTTAAGATTTCATCTAATATACTCTTAGTTGGCGATCCAAGACAAGTTACTTACTTAACACATCATCCTAAAAAATATGCAAAATACAAAAATGGTCAAATTATTGATTTTATTAAAAATGAATGCACAAAAGACATCTGCAATATAGATTTAGACAACCTAAATAAATCACATAGAAATAACAAGGAAATTTGTTATTATTCTTCAAAATTATTCCCTGATTTTAATCCATGTTTAGCCTGTACTTGTGCTAAATGTAGGGAGCAAAACACAGACCATGAAGGTGTATTTTTTGTTAAAAAAGAAGATGTTGAAAAATATTTTAAAAAATATTCACCAACGATATTGAAACCAAAATCTGCTATTTATCCTGAATGGAACTATGGAAAATCAAAAGGTTTAACTTTTGATAGAGTCCTTATATATCCAACAAGTCCAATTATTAAATGGATTGGAAATAATGATGAAGATTTACCGCCAACAAGTCGCTCTAAATTTTATGTTGCTTTAACCAGAGCCAAACACAGTGTGGCAATAATTTATAATTATGTTAAGGAAGATAATCTTGACGGAATTCAGAAATGGGAGAATATAGAAATGAAATGATGTATTCAATAATTTAATAGAACGCCTTAAATGTTCTTTTAAAAAAAGAACCAAAAAGCCCCTCCTAAAAAACAAAAAAGAATTGTTCCCTAGACTTGTTCTTGCTGTGTCGCATTCGCTCATTTGATAGAACGCCACTAAAAATTACTCTGCGGTTTGCTTCGCAAATCCTCAGGACGGCTTGCAGCCTTTCGTTTCGCTCACCCTTCTCATTTAATAAGGATTATGAGGAAAATCTGCTGTTCCCAATCGCCTACGGCGAACTTCTCATAATCCTGATTATACAAAACTCTAACCCAATCTAAAAACAAATATGTTTAAATAAATATGAGGATTTATCATAGATATGAAATACACAATAGAACAAATTGGGATAATCCACAGTCCATATAAAACAAAAGAGGAATGTCCTATTCAAGGCAATGTAAATCCCGAAGGGAAAGGACAAATAGAATTATTTACAGAATATGAAGAAGGATTAGAAACAATTGAGACATTTTCACATATTATGCTGTTTTATATTTTTGATAAAGCCGGCGAAATAAAATTAGCCCGTCCAACATTTTTAGATGATTCTCCACATGGCGTTTTTGCTTCCAGGCATCCTTGTAGACCAAACAGCATCGGCATCTCAATTGTAAAACTAGAAAAAAGAAACAAAACTATTATGGTAGTATCAGGAATAGACGTTCTCGACAAGACCCCTCTAATTGATATTAAACCATACATCTTCAGATTTGATCATTTTGATAACGCAAATAACGGATGGGCAGAGACAAAAAAAATCCGTCCAAAACCAAAGGCAATAGAATAAAACCAAGACTGTACTTTCACTCTATCACTCCGTTTACCCCCACCCTACAACAAAAGACAAATTACTTAAATCACAATTTCCCAATTATTCACTGCATTCACAAAACACATTTTATCTCTGGGGTTAAGGTTTTATTGTTCGTTGCTTGTAAAAAACAATTACAACAACCAAACTGTTGTTTAATACAACCCAGGAATTAATAAATATAAAAAGCTACTTTCAAATAAACTTCTATGGGGTTGTAAAATGGAAGAGAAAAAATTACTAAAAGCAATGGGATTAAACAATTACGAAACAGCAGTTTATCTCAAACTGGCAGAATTCAACACAGCAGAAGCCGGGAAATTATGCAAGGAATCAGGAGTTCCTTTCGGCAGAATCTACGAAGTATTGAACTCTTTGGAAAAAAAAAGTTTGGTCGACATAGAATATACAAGACCAAAAAAATACACAATCAAAAGACCAAAAACAGCATTCATCAACATACTAAAAAACAAAAGACAGGCAATGGAAACAGAATTTCAAAAAACAGCAGAGACCATTTGCCGGATAGAAAACAAAATATTAAACCACGCACCCGAAGACACATTAAAAGAAAAACCCCATTGGACAACAGCAGGAAAAGAGGAAATCGAAGAGATGACAATAAGCAATTTTGACGAAGCAAAAGAAAACCTTTTCGTAATGCTAAAAAACAACACACCTGTAAAAATACAGGATCCCTTAAAACACACACTAATTGCATTGGCAGACGCCATAAAAAGAGGCGTTAAAGTAAGACTGCTCGTCGGCAATGGCTTTTCCATTCCAGAGGACAACATACAAAAAAAACACATAAAACAAGTATTCACCCACGCCGAAGTCAGATTCTACCACAGGATAAGATATTATTTTGACATAGCGGATATTGACAAGGTAATCCTAAAAATAAACAACCCCGTAAATGAAAGACAACTAATCGCCGCCATAAAAACCACAGACGCCGAGTTAGCAGGAGAATTAAAAAAAAAATTTAGAGCGATGTGGATAAGAGCAAAAAAACTAAATTAAAAAAATCCACAAGATTATGGCGATTAACACAAGATTAAAATAAAAATAAAATCTCGTGGAAATCTATGTAATCAGGCTGTCCGATAATTCAAA
>JAGLPV010000043.1 GCA_023137195.1 Candidatus Aenigmatarchaeota archaeon
GCTGTGGGGAATTCTCAAGTTAAAAAAAAGAAAGAAATAAAGAATTATGGATTACAAGTTAGTACGAGTTCGCAACTCCCTTGTATTTTTTTACTTACTATTGTATTAGAAGTACAACAATAAGCAGCTCCTTTATCAAGAGATGTCTCTCCAGTTAGAGCACCCGTTATATCTGTTGTCCCAACCACCTTATGACTGTGTCCTTCGCATGCTATATCAGATCCAGGACATTCCCCTATACTATCCAATGCATCTATGATACCATCGGTAGTTTTATCTATACTATCGCCAGAAGTTTTATCTATATCTCCTGTAGTATTCGTAACCATCAAAATAATTGCCATAGCTGCAATCAATATCACCACTGCTATTATAACCAGATGCAACATATTTCCCATCTGTCCTTTTTTATATACCATAATCAATCATATTTTATTATATATTATTTAGACATTTAAATCTATATAAACTTTTTGGTTTTATCGCGTGTTTTTTATAAACCTTTCAATAACAACCACCACAATACGAACACAACCAATAACCGCCTAAAAGCTTAAAAACATAAAACGCCAATTATTCTATGCTTCTTTCAAAAAAATCAAAAAAACCCCTCGTCCTTATAATCCGTGACGGCTGGGGTGTTAACGAAATAAAAAACGGAAACGCCATCCTACAGGCAAAAACCCCGAACATGGATTACCTCCTAAGCCACTACCCCAACTGCATGATTGCCGCATCAGGCATAGACGTAGGACTCCCTTACGGATGCCAGGGCTCCTCTGAAGTAGGACACATGAACATGGGAGCAGGAAGAATTGTAGTCCAAGAATTAAAAAGAATCAACGACGCAGTTGACGACGAAAGCATCCTAACAAAGAAAAAATTCAACGAACTGACAAAAAAATGCTCATACCGCAAATCCTCTCTCCACTTAATGGGTCTAATACAAGACGAAGGAGTACACGCCCACCAGGACCACTTATTCGGCATCCTAAAAATACTAAACGAGCAAAAATTCACCCAAAAAATACATATCCATTTCTTCGCCGACGGAAGGGACACCCCTCCGAGAAGCTCTCAAAAATACGCAAAAATACTGGAAAACAAAATTGCAGAATTCAAAAACATAGACTGCTCTGTTGCCACAATAATGGGAAGATATTATTCAATGGACAGGAACAAAGCATGGAATCTCACAGACCTAGCCTACCTTGTCCTCACAAACCCCACCCAAGCCATAAACACAAACACAGCAAGAAAAGAAAACACAATTACCAACGCAATAAAAACAAGCTATTCAACAGATATATGCCCTGACAAATCCCCTATGTTCGACGAATATATTCACCCAACAGTTCTTAACAATTACGACGGAATGAAAGAAGGAGACTGCATACTAAACTTCAACTTCAGACAAGACAGAGCAATACAACTAACAAAAGCCTTCACAGACAGCAACTACCCCGGAAACATAGAAAAAATAAATGTAGACTATTACGGCATGACAAGATATTACGACGAATTCACAAATTACATATTTGAACCATTAGAAGACATCCAGAACATGGATAATCTCCTGGGACAAATCCTGTCAAAAGCAAAATTAAAGCAATTAAGAATCTCAGAAACCCAAAAATTCCCGCATGTAACAATGTTTTTCAACGGGAAAAAAACAACCCCCTTTGACAGCAACACAGAAGTCTGGGAAGAAATAGTAAACAAAACCGATCAGGGCTTGCTTTCCCAAACCCCTAAAATGAAAGCACATGAACTGACAAAAAAAGTAATAGACTACATCGACAAAAAAACCTACGACGTAATCATAGTAAATTTCCCAAATGGCGACATGATAGGACACACAGGAAACTTCCCTGCCTGCCTAACCGCAGTAAAAACAATAGATGACTGCGTAGGAAAAATCGCAAAAAAAATCATAGAAACAGACGGAACAGCACTAATAACCTCAGACCACGGGAATGTAGAAGAAATGATAGACTACAAAACAAACAAAACAAAAACAGCACACACAACAAACCTAGTCAACCTAATCTATGTCGCAAATGACGCGAAAAACATAAAATTAAGACGATGCGGCAGACTAGCTGACATCATGCCAACAATGTTACACATACTAGGAATAAAACAAAATTTAGACAATGTAAAAGAAGAACTAAAAGGAAAAAACCTTATTCTCTAATAACATCCACAAGATTCTCGACGATTAACACAAGATTAAAATAAAATCTCGTGGAAATATGTGTTAATCTGTGGATTAAAACAGTTCCCGTGGGTTATTCAATGAAATTGAATATGCAGAAAATCTATGGAATTTTCCCGCATCCGTGCGTTCTGTGAATTTAATTATTCCTCTCCTTCTTTTTTTCAATCTGCTCTTCCATTCGATTAACTGCCTTTGAAAAATCATATTGAAATCCCTTGTTTTGGCTCGTCGAAATAAACACTCCTCTTTTAGAAGCCAGACGCATTCTCACATGACTATTTGTAGAAGAATGCTCCTTAGCATAAACAAAAAGCACACTGCCTATCCCTAAATAACTCCCATACTTACGCACAAGCCCGGACATTTTCTTTTCTATAATTTCCCTGTCAATAGTTTCCTTATTGACCCCGGACAAAGACAAAACATACTTCATAGAATCTTCTGCCGCAGGCTTATTTTTCAGGATAGCCTCATATAAATCCGTAATTGTCACAATACCAATTATCTTATCTTCCTTGTCTATAATCAAAACAGATGATATGTGTTTTTTCAAAAACAAATTTGCTGCATTCTCGAGAGATTCTGTACTCTTAAGAGTAATTAAAGGATATGTCGCAATATCCAAGACCGGTGAAGAAAGAGATTTCATTTTTTCATCTACAATCTCGCCACGCGCAATTCGATCAGATGGATATACAACCTTGGTTATAACATCATGCAAAGCAACTATTCCTGACACTTCTTCTTTTTCATCCCTTGTCAAAATACGGCTGACATTATTTTCCCTCATCATATTCATTACCGTGGAAATCGGAGTTTTTTCATCCGCGTAAATCAAATCTTCTGTCATAACAGAACTAAGCTTTTCCTTGGCAACAGGAGTATTTTTCAATTTCTCAAAAAACAATTCATTATTTATACACCCAACAACCTTATTATCCTTCAGGACAGGAAGAAATCGCATTTTCGTCTGTATCATTTTTTCTGCCGTCTTAAATACGCTCTCATCAATATCTACCATGGGTGTATTAACAACAACACTACCTATATTATGATGCTTTGGATCAAAACGCGAACGAACAATTGAACGCTCTGTAACTATGCCTTTGTAATCATTCTTATCAAATACAAAACACACCCTTTTTTTGTTCCTGAATATTTTTAATGCATCTGCTATCGAAGTAGATATATCTATCTTCTCGTAATTTTCACTCATTATGTCGCCTGCCACTATATTCTCCATTTTTATCCCTTCCATAATTTTACCTCTTTATTCTCTCAATATCTATCATATTCTTCTTTGAATCTGAAAAAGCCATAATCTTCCTGTTGATTTCCTTGTATTTTTTCTCGCATTCCTGATAATCCACTCCTGTTATCTTTAGACGGTAATTCGGCGCAGATACATAATCTACATTAACCTTCTCCTCTTCAACATCCAGCATTTCCTTTATTTTGTTAAGCCCGTCACAATCATATGACTTAACGGATATATTAGCGCATATAGATACCTCTTTTTTCACTATGCTTTTCTTTACAAGCTCATACAAATCTTCTGTAAACTTTTTGTCCAACTTGAATTCCTTTGAAAACTTTTCATATCCTTCTTCACCAAGATATTCAAACGCTTCCTTTATTGAATAAAATTTATCCAACAGCATTTTTCTAATATCTTCAAATGACTTGGCTGACTTGTTTTTGGCAACAAACATTTTAAGCAGGTTATTAGACTTCTGCTCCATCTTGTATTCTTTCTCTCTGTCCCTTGAAACATTCACAGGAACCTGTTTGAACGACAAATTAATATAAGAACGATGCCTGTCTACTCTCAAGACCCTCGCAACTTTCACCTGGTTTGGCTTTATGAATTTTTTGATATCCTTTATCCAGCAGTTCGCAATTTCAGAAAGATGAACAAACCCGCTAACATCCGCATATTCCTCCATTGAAACAATCGCACTGTTTGGGCTTATTTCCTTTATCCTGACAATTATATATTCTCCTTCCTCAGGAATTCTCTTTTCCATAATGTTTAAAACAATTAAAACATTATAAAGTTAAACAAATTCAGATTTCAACAGGCTCTGTTTTTTATACACCTCTGTAAAACACAACCGCAAATCTTTATATATTTCTTATGCCATAAATCTATATGTTTACCGATTTAAACCTTAATTTAAACTAAATAAAAAAAGTGAAAAAATGAAATATAAAACAATATTCTTGTTGTTATTGCTAACAACACTGTTTGCAAACCTCTCGTTCGCAAACTTAAATGCAGACACATCTAACCTAAAAATAGTAGCCGAAGAAGTAACCCCCGAACCGGTAGAACCGGGACAGGATGTCACAGTCAAAGCAAGAATCTACAACTACGGCAACGACATCGCAAAAGATGTAAATGTAAAATTAAATGCAAAATACCCATTCTACTTAAAAACCCAAAGCAGTAATTTTGCAGACTACAACGACCTCTGCATCTATTGCTCAAAAGACAACACTTATTACCTTACTGTTGATGCAAACGCAGTTTCAGGTATCTACCCAATAGAATTTGAAATATACGCAGACAAAGGCAACGCAAAAAAAACACAGTCAATAAATATTATAGTCATAGGAATCCCGGACATTGTATTTGAAGCAGAACCTGTAAAAAAAACAGTTATGCCAAATGAAAAATTCACGGCCCAATTGACTTTCAAAAACATAGGAACCGGCATTGCAAGAAATATAAAAATCACCCCTCAGTCAACGAATTTCATCAAACTAGGAAGCGGTCTGGACGTAATTGAAGAAATAAATCCAAAAGAGGAAAGAACAATCAACATCAGTTTCAATGTCGCAGAAACACTTACTCCTAACACCTACAACATCCCTGTCCAAATCCGTTTCACCGATGAGCGAAGCAACAAGTACAACATCTCAGAAAACTTCGGCATAAAAGTAGTCCACGGCGCAACACTAGGATTGCAGAACCTAAAAATTACCCCTCAAAACAACATAAAAGAAGGAGACGAAGTTGAAATACAAATAAGAATTGAAAACACAGGCAACGGCAATGCCCAAAATGTAAAAGTCGTTCTCGACTCCGGGATGGAAGGCAATAAAATAGCATACCTCGGGAGAATTGAAAAAAACGATGACGAGCCGACAATATTTACACTAACAGCACAAAATAGGGGAAGAATAAAAAACAACCTGAAAATAACATTCAACGATGATTTTGGAGAGCATGAATTAAACGAAGAATTTTTTATCAATATAGAAGAAAACAAAAAGCAAAATTCAATGACCATAGTATTTGCTTGTCTTGGATTAACTATACTTGCTGCTTTTCTTGGTGGACTGAAAAGAAAGAAAATGAATCAATAAAAAAATTATGAATAAAAAAGAATTAAACAAAAGATTATTGGATTTCATAAGCATACATTCCATTGAAGAAGTAAAATCACTAATAAAACAAGGCGCAGATGTTAATGCAAAAGATATTTCCAATGATAGAGGTACTGCCCTTATACGTGCATGTCACGAATATAATTTCAGGATTGCAAAACTCTTAATTGAACATGGCGCAGATGTAAATGCAAAGAACAAACTAAATGAAACTCCCTTGATGTATGCAGCAGGAAGGGAATCTTTAGATATCACAAAACTATTGCTAAAAAAAGGCGCAGATGTTAATGCAAAAGATAAAAAAGGCAATACAGCACTGTTCTATGGAGTTAAATATACCTGCTCTTCTAAAATCACAAGATTATTGATAAAAAATGGCGCAGATGTAAATGCAAAAAATAAAATTAATCAGACTGCATTGATGCTTGTAACATCAGACAATTGCTATTATAATTACAATATAATCTCATTGATAAAAAACGGGGCTGATGTAAATGCAAAAGACAATGAAAACGAAACACCATTAATGTATACAGCTAAAGATAATCACATCAAAATGGCAAAATTCCTAGTAAAAAATGGTGCATATGTAAATGCAAAAAACAAAAAAGGACAAACAGCATCAACAATAGCAAAGGAGACCAATAAAGAAATAATAGACTTTCTTGAAAAAAAAGAAAAAATATGGATAAAAAAAAATTAAAGAATAAATTAACCAATGCCATACAACTAAATTACTTTGAAGAAGTAAAATCACTAATAAAACAAGGCGCAGATGTTAATGCAAAATATCCCTTTAATTACACCCCTTTAACGTATGCTAGTTGCCTCAATAATTCAAAGATTGCAAAACTACTAATTGAACATGGTGCGGATGTTAATGCCGAGAACATAGTAAATGCAACGCCCTTGATGTTTGCAACCGGATGTGATTCTCCCAATGTCGCAAAACTACTAATTGAACATGGCGCCAAGGTAGATGCAAAAGATAAAATAAAGCAGACTTCTTTAATGACAACAGCAGGAAATGGTTCTATTGATGTCGCAAAATTATTGATAAAAAAAGGCGCGGATGTAAATGCTAAAAATACAATTAATCAGACAATATTAATGTTGGCAATATCACGAAACCACATCAATATTGCAAAATTATTAGTAAAAAACAAAGCAGATATAAACGCAAAAGACAACGAAAACGAAACACCATTAATGTATGCCGCCAAATACAATTCCATGGAAATAGCAAAACTTCTAATAAAACAAGGCGCAGATGTAAATGCAAAAAACAAAAAAGGACAAACAGCATCAACAATAGCAAAGGAGACCAATAAAGAAATAATAGAATTTCTTGGAAAAAAAGAATAATATGAAACCAAAAAATACCCTAATCACCTACGCAACAAAACACGACTCTACCAAAAAATGCGCAGAAAAACTTGCAGAAAAACTTGACAAAGCAACCATTGTAAATCTAAAAGATGAACCAAATCCAGACCTCTCCAGTTACGATACAATAATAATTGGCGGACCAATATATGCAGGACAAATGCAAAAAGAAGTCAATACATTCTGCAAAAATAATCTACTGCAACTAAAGCAAAAAACAATCGGTCTTTTTATCTGCTGTATGAACGACGATCAGGCAGAACTGCAATTAAAAAAAGCATTCCCTGAAGAATTATACTCTCTTGCAATTGCCAAAGATTCTTTTGGTGGTGAATTCAACTTTGAAAAAATGAATTTCTTTGAAAAAATTATCACAAGAATGATTGCAAAACAAAAAAATAGTATTTCAAAAATACATGAAGACAGAATCCTGAAATTCTCAAATACTATCAAGAAAACCATATAATAAAACCATTATGTTAACCGATATAAAAACAGCTTTTTTCATGGCAACACGTGAAATAAAAAGAGGCAATAAAGGAACCGTCATTGTCACAGTCTTTATAATGACCCTCGCAGTTCTAAACCTCCTTTTCATGCCATGCCTCCTAGACGGAATGGACCACAAAAACAAACTCCAGGTTATCGATGCAAAATTCGGTCATGTTGTAATAGAACCAAAAGAAGGAGATTCCTTAATTCTCAACCCACGCTCATTACAGAAAAAAATAAATTCATTCAATGAAGTTCAAGGCGTCTCCCTGCAATACTCTGTTGGCGCAACTCTCTATTATAATGACAAATCTCTCGGTCGTTCCATTACTTTTATTGACCCAATAGACGAAGATTCAGTAACAACCATTGCAGAAAGTATTGTTGAAGGATCTTACTTAAGCAAACTCGACACAGATGAAATATTAATCGGCAGTGAATCCGCAGGCACTCACAATCCAATAGACATCTCTAATTCCCTTGGAGGCATAGCAACAGGAGATTATGTAGAAATAAAATACAATAATGGCATAATAAAAAAATATCGCGTAAAAGGAATATACAAAACAAACTTCATAAATGCAGATTACAGCCTATTCCTCAACAACAAAGAAATGGAAAATATATTTGGCACAAATGACAGGGCAGACACCATACTAATTAGACTAAAAAAAGAAAACATGGAGTACGATTTTATAAAAAAATTAACGCAAATCGGTATTGGCGAAGACATATTTAATAGCCGTGATCGCGCCGGGCTGGAAATCTCACAAATATTTGGCATCATTAAGATGATTTTGGCAATTATTGCAATTTTAGTTTCTGTAACAACCCTATTTATCGTAATATACATTGACGCCATCAATAAAAGAAAAATAATTGCAGTGATTAATGCAATAGGAGTGAACCGGAAAATAATAATATATTCATTTATATTCCAGTCCATATTTTATTCAGTAAGCGGAATACTAATTGGACTGTTCCTCTTATACTACCTAATTGTGCCTTATTTTATTGCAAACCCATTTATGATGCCCTTTGGAGCAGTAAGCTTGCTGGTAGAAACAGAAGTCGTCGTCAACAGGATGATTGCATTGATAGTAACCGCAATAATCGCAGGATTCGTGCCGGCATACCAGGTTACAAAACAAAACATAGTGGAGGCAATGAGAAGTTAATTATGATTGAAGCAAAAAATTTAATAAAAACATATCATATGGGATCAATTAAACTAGATGCACTAAAAAACGTTTCTCTAAACATAAAAAAAGGAGAGTTTGTATTTATCATGGGTCCATCAGGAAGTGGAAAATCAACTCTACTACATCAACTGGCTTTACTGGATGAACCAACATCAGGCAAAATTATAATTGAAGAAATAGACACAGCAACCCTTTCTGACATGCAAAAAACAAAATTCCGACTAAACAAACTGGGCTATGTATTCCAGGAATATGCAATATTAAAAGAACTGACTGCCCTCGAAAATGTCTATCTCCCTGCAATGACAGCCGGAGCCGACAAGTCCCAATACATAAAAAGAGGTCTAAAACTACTAGAAACGGTAGGGCTAAAAAACCGCTCAAATCACCTGCCATCAGAACTATCCGGCGGACAACAGCAAAGAGTAGCAATTGCAAGAGCACTGGTAAACAAACCAAAACTCCTTTTCGCAGATGAACCCTGCGCAAACTTAGACACAGAATCTTCAAAATCAATCCTGGAATTGTTTGTAAAACTAAACAAAGAATCAGACCAGACAATAGTAATGGTCACGCACGAGGAATGGCACAAAAAATACGCCCAGAGAATCATTTACCTAAAGGACGGGATAATCGAATCACCATAATATAACAATTGTGAAAATTAACAGGATATAAGAATATGGGAAAATCTCCATGATTTTATGCCTATTGGTCAAAGACCAATAACTCAAAGATTTCCACACATTCAACTTTGTTGAATGACACATAGATGCGAAAAAAGCGAAGCTTTTTTGCATATTCGATTTCATCGAATAACCCACGGAAAACGAGTTATTTTCTTCTCCTATGTTCCTGTGTCTTCCGTGCGTTCCGTGGATTATAAATATCTCTTCGCACTATCCAACTTATTTTTTTTGGAAAAATCATATTGCGGTGGCTTTCTTGCAAAACATGTCCCTAGTGCCTCATGAACAGCAACCTGACTCAAATCAACTGTATTTTGCTCAATTGCCTTCCCTGTATCCATATACTCAATAACGCCATTCCTTATTCCAGTAACAGTCACTCCAGAAACGCCCTGCTTTAATAACATCACCGCACCTGCCCCGGCTTCCTTACCGAAATTCACATCATATCCTGAAGAATCTCCGCACCGCACTAAATGAGTTGGTCTTATCATCCGAACTTCCGGTATCTCATACTGATTAGGAACATACATATTCACTTCTTTCATAAATGTCTTCATCCGACTGTCTTTCTTCATCCTTTTCTTCAATTCAGATTCAATCATTTTTCCAGCACCCATAAGAGGATAATGCCCAAATGCATCCGGCTCCTTTGTCTTATCCACAAGATACCCTCTTTCATCCACCTTATCTTTCTGGGTACTCTTCAGGGCCTCAGATGTAATAATCAAATAAGTACCTGCCTTAACATCAGAATTTTTTATTCTCAAAGTATACTTAGCAAACAAATCATCGTAAACAACATCAAAATCAGGGACAATTTCCGGTATAATAATACAATCCGCATCAGCAGCTATCCCGCCACGAAAAGCAGCATGCCCCGTATATCTACCATAAACTTCCAGCACCATTATCCTGTTATGACTCCGTGCCGTAGTCCTAAGGTTCCCTGCCATCTTTGAAATAGAATTTATTGTAGAATCCCCACCTACGCTGTATGGCTGTAAATCCATATCCATTGTTTTGGGAGCATGATTCACCAGAATCCCTTCATTCAACAAATCTACAGCAACAGACCCGGTATCATCTCCGCCACTGACCACAAGAGCATCAATAGAATGCTTCTTCAACCCTTCCTTTATCCTCTCATACTTATTCTCATCCTTTATCTTTGAAATTTTCACTCTCGAATGTCCTGCCTCAGACCCGGCAATATTTGAATGAAAAAGACCTGCACGAATATAGTCCAGACTAATAAGTTCTCCCGCACTAAAATCAACCAGATTATACAACCCTGCATAACCATTAGGAATAACAACAGTTTCTATATCATAATGATTCGCCATCCCACTAACACCTTTAATGACTGCATTCAATCCACCGCAGTCACCACCGCTTGTAATTACTCCAATCTTTTTAATCTCCATAATAACATCATGGCACTTTTATCGCATTAAGTATTTTCTCTATCAACTCATCTGTCTTAACTTCCTCTGCCTCTGCCTCATAACTAAGTATTATCCTGTGCCTTAAAACCTCCTTTGCAATCGCACAAACATCTTCCGGTATAACATACCCTCTACCACAAAGCAAAGCATTTGCCTTTGCCCCGGATGCCAGATAAATAGAAGCCCTAGGAGATGCACCAAACTCAATCACACTTTCTACATCAACCCCATACTTTTTTGGATTTCTGGTAGCATCAACAATTTCAGTAATATAATTAATTATAGACTCATCCAAATAAATTGTCTTTGCAAATTTCTGTATCTGGAGCAGTTCTTTAATTGTCGCAACCTTTTTGCATTCGGGTATTTGCGGAGCGCACATCCTGCGGATTATCTCCTTCTCATCCTCCCTGCCCGTGTAATCCACCATTAGTTTAAACATAAACCTATCTACCTCTGCCTCAGGAAGCACATAAGTCCCCTGACTCTCGATAGGATTTTGCGTCGCAAGAACCAAAAACAATTCGGGCAAGGCAAGAGTTTTCTTGGATATTGTAATCTGCTTCTCCTGCATCGCCTCTAACAACGCCGACTGCACCTTGGGCGGCGCCCTGTTAATCTCATCTGCCAGAACAAAATTGGCAAACACCGGTCCTTTCTCCACACTGAATGTAGCTGTTTTCTGATTGTAGATGGAAGTCCCTACTATATCTGCCGGAAGCAAATCCGGCGTAAACTGTATCCTGCAAAAATCCCCGTCAACAGCATCAGAAAGTGTCTTTACAATCATTGTCTTTGCAAGACCGGGAACCCCTTCAAGAAGAACATGTCCTCCCGCGGAAATAGCAACAATTATTTTCTTAATCAAATCATCCTGACCAACTATAACTTTAGAAATCTCCTCGGTTATCCCGTTAATCTCTTCACTGTATATTTGCGCCTGCTTGTTCAGTTTCTTGATTTTCTCATCCATGATAAAAAGAGATAATTAATCTTTTAATATTATTCATCAAACAACTCTTCTTCCAGATTTATCACACTATACGCCGCTTTTGTAAGCCCCATACTTTTTCTTTCAGTATCTGTACCAACCAGATAAAGATTCTCAACAGGGGATTTTGTTTTTGGCAAAACAGTATTTATCCTTATTGCTGCCTTCTCAGGTACTTCTACTTGCTCATACTTCAATTCAACATACTCTGCAATTCCCGGGTAAACATACTCCATTGTACGGGCAAGTCTTTTTTTTGTATCGTCAACATTATCTTTCACAACAGTAGTGAACCCGACAAGCATCTTGTTCTTCGGCGCAAGTGTATTATCATAATTTGAAACAGGCATCGCCCAGAATGGCTCTTCTCCTTCAAACCATATTTCCGAACCAGTATAATTAAAATATTTGCATGGCTTCATCCCAAGCCAAAGAGTATATGATTTGCACGGAATCAAACCAAGAAGATTCTCAATATAGTCTCTCTCCAAAATCCCATCCTCCATCATCTCAGGCAGTTTATTCATGAACCCGGAATAGATGATTTTATCCGCAAAAAAATCTCCTTTATTTGTACTTACACCAACAGCAGAATTTCCATCGACGATTATTTTATCCACCTCGGTCTGTTTTATTATATCCACATTATTCATTACAAAAGAACAGCAGATTGCATTAATAATTGTCTTCAGACCACCAACAGGATACCCCTGTCGTGCTTCAGAAGGATTAACAATAAGATTCTGAAAATTTTTTAAAGAAGTAATAGAACTCATTTTCTCCATTATTTTATTTTTATCTGAATGTTTTTTGTTTATTTTTTTGCTTGGAGCAAAACCACCACCCTCAATTACCCTGTTGATTGATGTTTCCTTCATCGAAGCCCCACTCAAAAAATAGCAGATTGTATCTGCAAAAATCATTGTCTTATTAGAAAGCTTGTTTTTTACCAACGCATCATATACACTCATGTTGTTTTTTTCAGGAGATACAATATTATTAGTCAAAGCCTCTCCCATCAACTTGACCATCAACAGACGATCTTTCTTTCCCAAAAAATTTGCCCTCGCAAACCTTGTTAGATTATTTGGAACAGGCATTAAGTGCGGTCCGAATTTGCTTTTCAGCCGCATATAATAATTTCCGTGAGGAATAAATTTAATATTATAATTGCAATATCTTTCCAATAAATTCACCAGTGGACCGCCACTCAATTCCGTAATTGCATGAGGACCGTTATCTATGCAATACCCCTTAACATCTTCTGCCTTGCACACACCACCCAGATGATTACTCTTTTCAATCAGCAAACATTTTTTTCCTTTTTTAGAAAGCATGAGCGTTGTAAGAAGCCCGGAAACACCTGCACCAATAATTATGTAATCGTATTTTTTGGGATTATCTGCTCTTTCTTCACTCATGGTTTTATAGGTAAGAAATGTTTAAATAAAGACAAAAATAAAAACAATTGAAAATAATAATTTAAAAAAAATTAAAATATTTTACAATGCAAACTGCGCATTATGGAACAATGCATCTGTTTTTTTATCCTTCTTGTATCTAAGGTAAACAACAACTGCTACGACAATAAGTAATACAAACAATATCACAAAAATCTTTCCTGTTGATTTAGAAGTTGATTGTCCATCATCCTCTGTTTGAGTTGTTTTTACCGTATCTTGTTCCCCATCATCTGTTCCTTCTTCTTCGGCATCCTTTTGCTGGTCATCTGATGGCTGCTGTACAGTTCCATCATCTATAGTACCAGCAGCAACAGGTGTTTTTGTCCCGACCGCAAAATAACTTAAGCCCTTTGATTTTGCCTCGAAATAATAATACGTATCGTCAAAGTTGTTATAACTCGTCTCCAATTCTTCCCAAATACCATTAACATACCTCAAAAGCACAACATTGTTCTTGTCTTCACCATTTTCAGAAAGCCATGACTTTTCCACAACAAAAATAAGGGATGCCTCTGCTATATCCTCATTGCCCAAATCCCCGTGAGTTATCTCAATATATTTGTATGTCTTATCGAATGTCGGTGTAGAAACATCTGCCGGCTTGGACGAAAGTTTCCTCACGCTAAATGCTATATTTTTCATTGTTTTTGTAGCTTTTACCTGAATCTCTTTCATAAGATTTTTGCTGACATCAAATTCAAGTTTATTCATTACATTTGCAGTAAAATTCACTGTCTTCCTTTCTGTTGTCGGCAAAGGTCCACCACCACCGGAAGACGATGAAGAACTACTACTGCTGGAAGATGAAGAATCAGGGATATCTCCCCCACAATTACCATCCTCTGTAATCGCCAGTGTCCTTGAAGTTGAACTAACCGGATCATCCGATGTCATTGTCAATGTTATGGTATTGGTTGATGCAAGATTACTATTTGCCTGAAGAGTCCATGAAGACTGACCGGCTGCAATAGAACCATAGTTTATTGACGAAGAACCCGATGTCAAAGTAAGCCCTGTCGGAACATCTAGTGAAGCCTGTATCGTCCCGGAAGGAGTCACACCAAATATCATCGAAACTACAATCAAATCCCCGTTACATACAATAGGATCATCACCAGACAAAGATACATCCCAAACCGGAGCCTCTATTACTTCAAGTGTATCACATGTAGAATCAGTCGAAGATGTAAGACTGGTTGCAGAAGCAGTTGCGCTAAATGGATTCGTATATGTCCCGTCATTTACTGCCGTCACAGAAAAACTTGTTGACTGTGTCCCGTCCGCTGTAAAAGATATTGTCTTGACAGACGACTCGCAACTAAGTCCGCTTGAAGGATTTAGAGTTACAGTCACTTCATAACTTGTAGAATTGCTTCCTGTCATCTGCACGCTCACAGGAACAGTAAACGTAGAGCCCTTTGTAACTTCTGTACTGTATGTCCCAATAGTTGCTGTCATTGTCGCTGCTGCAAATGCACACGGCAACATCATCAGGCAAATCGTCATTATCATTGCTGTTAATATTGTTGTTGTTTTCATAATATTCCTCTTATTTACATTCCTTCTCCTTCAGGTGGTGGTCCATCCATCATCATATCTCCCATGACAAAAAAGAACATATCTTCTCCGCTCAATATTTCTGTCAAAAGAGAGCCTGTATTGTTCACAACCGCCCTTAAATCATACGGTCCTGCTGTCAGGTTTCCAACACCCATATCAATATATGCATTTCCATCTGTTAGATTGATGTATTTTGTACCCGATACATTTTCCAGCATATTTACCATTGGAGGCGGTCCAAATGTTTTCTCTCCTTCCTCGAAAGCTGAAAAGTCCATTCCCATAATCTCTGTCAGGTTGATTGTTCCTGTCACAGGGCTTCCGTCATAATTTGTTGCACTGACATAAAGAGATAGTATTGGCGTACTATCTACATCAATATCAAATTTCCTGCTGAACAGATTAACTGTCTTACTCGTCTCGTTAAAGTTCAGTACCATAAACGGCCAGTTTTCTCTGCCTATATCCATGTGTCTTGGGAAACAATTTGGACCATTACAACCAAATGGATCATCACTCTCACTAAAATCAACAGAATCGCAGACTTTTGCATTTGTAAAGCTTACCTGCCCATCCGCAGTGTCGTCATAGACCATAATATAATACTGCG
>JAGLPV010000044.1 GCA_023137195.1 Candidatus Aenigmatarchaeota archaeon
CTACGTTGATGCACAGCGAAGTTGCGGATATTATTAAATATGCGCTGGATAAGGAGTTCTTAAAGAGCAGAAAAATGCTGATGAGCCTGATGATTGAGAAAGGAGTCAGTGGGTTTGAGATAATACGGGCGATAAACAGGCATGTCTGGAGCATTGATATTGAAGATGAGATGAAGATAAAGATAGTGAAACTTCTGGGGGAATTTGAGTTTAGGATTGCTGAAGGGGGAAGCGAGGATATACAGATAGAGGCGTTTTTGGCTAATCTGGCTGATTTGAAGTAATAATATTTATGTAATTTTGTTCCATAAAATGAGTTTTATGGAGTTGTGCCATAGAAGAATATGAAATTAAATGATGATATCAAAAAGCCAATAGACATGCCAAAACTCCACAGTCCGTTTAAGAGAAGAGAAATTGACGGAGAATATGTTTGCGTGCCGGAAATTGATGATGACTATAGGTGGGTTTTTACTTCTCAGGCAATAGCAATAGAGAAAATGGACGGGACAAATGTAAGCATAATTGTGGATGGAGAAAAAATAACTTCGATTTATAATAGGAAAAATTTAATAGATATGTGGAAAAAAGGGAACAAAAGGTTTACAGAAGGTATTTTGGAGTCAATTGATCGCGAGGATTTTCTGCCAAATAAAGTTCAGGATGGGCAGTATTTTGGAGAGCTTTTGGGTCCGCGCATTAATGGCAATCCGTATGAATTAACTCAAAATTTATGGATTCCTTTTTCTGATATGAGTAAAAGATTAAGGTTTAAATTCTGGGATGATTTTGTCTGCGGACTTGACGGGAAGTCCGATGAAGAGATTTATGAGAAAGTAAGCGATGTTTTCAAAGGGTTGTGGAGTCTTTACAAACGGAAAAGGCGCGTTAAGGGAGATGTTGATGAAAATACTGGATTTGTTGGTCTTGCGGCAGAAGGCATTGTGTTTTATAATGAAGAGACAAACCAGATGGGAAAATTGAGAAGAGATATGTTTGACTGGTGGAAAGAGAGGAGGCATTAGTGATTGGTCATTTGTAGTGCATAAATTATATTGTGCGTTGTAGTGCACATATTAACCTTTAATTATGATTAAAGGTTTTGGTATAAAACTGTTAATTGTGATTAAGGGTTGTTGTTTGGGATGTATTTTTAGAGTAGGAATAATATTGTATTTTTCTGTTATTTATCATTTGTGTGTGACAAAAATAGATGGATTTGTCATTTATGAGTAGAATGGTTTGGTTGGAATGTGGCGTTTTTGGCTATATTTCTTTGGATAATAACCATACTCCACCCGGCTTATTTTCCGAAAATAAGACGACTGAAACCTTTTTAAATTCTAATGTTAATAATATTGTATGAATAAAGAATATGTAATACGGCTCATACAAACATTCAATCCACAATGGACCGGCAAAAAGACAAATACTCCTGAATTTAAGAGAGAAATTCACGAGAAAATCAACAAATACCTCAATAAAAAACAAATCATTGCGCTGACAGGGATGAGACGAGTCGGAAAAACAACAGTAATGAAACAATTGATGGCAGATATGCCTCAAAAAAAATGCATTTATTTTTCTTTTGATGAAACAGACCTACAATCCAAAGAAGTCCTGAATTTTGTCATAAATTACTTCATCAATAATTTTGACGCCAAATATTTGTTTTTTGATGAAATACACTACATTCCAGACTGGCAGGGAATATTGAAAAGATATTATGATACATCAAATTTAAAATTCATAATTTCCGGTTCTGCTTCCCTGCATATAAGAAAAGGAAGGGAGAGCCTTGCCGGCAGAATCATGTATTTTCACCTGCCTCCTTTGGAATTCAGGGAATTCCTGGCATTGAACAAGGAGAAACTTGCATTGAAAGGAAATTTAAAACAAATTTATGAGCAAACATTGCCGAGGAAAGAGTTCTTTGAAAAGCAGTTTAAGGAATACATCTACAAAGGTGGGTTCCCGGAAATTGCATGTGAAAATGATGAAGAATACATCAGGAATTACATTAAAGAAATGGTTGTCAGGAAAATTGTACTTGAGGACATACCTGAAATCATGGAAATAAAAAGAAAAGATGCATTGTATGATTTATTTAAATTTGCATGCAAGGAAAGTTCAAATATCTTTGAAATAAATAATTTAGCAAATATGCTTGGCATGAATGCAGAGACAGTTTCAAACTACCTAATTTACCTGAAATTGTCTTATTTGATAAAAATCTCAGAGACCTATTCAAAGAGTATTGCAACAAGAATAAAGAAAAACAAGAAAATATATGCAACTCATCCGTGCATTGCTTTTGCTGTTTTAAACTATGGGAAAAATATTTTGGATGTTGAGCAGTTAGTAGGACAATATGTAGAGACGCTGTTTGCTGAAAAGTTTTTCTGGAGAAGCAAGGAAAAATACGAGGTGGATGCAGTTATTGAAGGGCAGGATGATGAGTTGTTGCCTATTGAAATCAAATACAGGAATCGGATTGTCAAAAATGACCTGAAAGGTCTGTTAAAATTCTATGATAAATTCAAATGCAAAAAAGGTATTGTTGTTACTAAAGATTATTTAAAAGAAGAAACCATTGACGGCAGGAAAATTCAATATATTCCGGCATGGCTGTACTTGTTAAAAAGTAAGAAATAATATGTTGGTCCGGGCAATATACGATATAATTGGCAATTCAAAGAGAAGTAGAATTATAAATGGGTGCAGGGGTTGTGAGTTTTATAGGCATTGATTGATGA
The DNA here is from genome assembly GCA_023137195.1 of Candidatus Aenigmatarchaeota archaeon. Lineage (GTDB taxonomy): Archaea > EX4484-52 > EX4484-52 > EX4484-52 > EX4484-52 > EX4484-52. The sequence continues at coordinate 2,757 of JAGLPV010000044.1, forward strand.
GATTCTCTATTTTTCTGAGCACAGCATTTCATCACAACATTTATAAAAATAATTGCCCATTATGCTTATGTTTCAAAACAATATTGCAAAAATAGTCTATAATTTGAAAATTGAAGCATCACTGACAAATTTATTCGTGTTATTGTTATTATAAAAACGTGTATTATTTTTGATAAATACACATTTATTTTTAGTAAAAGAATGGTTTGTTTTGTAATTAAAAAAAGGAGATAAAAATGGTAAAAAGAAATATTGAGATATTTGACACAACGCTAAGGGATGGCGAGCAGTCGCCAGGTGCAACGCTTACAATAGATGAGAAATTAAAGATTGCTCACCAGCTGGCAAAGTTAAATATTGATACAATGGAGGCAGGGTTTCCCATTGCATCGAGTGATGATTTTGAGGCAGTTAAATTGATTGCGCAGAATGTTGAAGGTCCGTACATCTGTGGGCTTTGCAGGACTGTTGAGGCGGACATTCAAAGGGCATGGGATGCTGTAAAACATTCCAACAAGCCGTGCATACATACATTTATTGCGACTTCAGATTTGCATCTTCAGTATAAACTTAAGAAGACGAGGGAAGAGGCTTTAGAGATGGCAAAGAAAGGAGTCAGGTTGGCAAAGAGCTTTACTGACAGGGTGGAGTTCTCGGCAGAGGATGCGTCGAGGACAGATAAGGAATATCTATGTGAAGTTATTCAGGCAGTAATAGATGAAGGTGCTGTTGTTGTGAATATCCCTGATACTGTTGGTTATTCCCAGACTGAAGAATTCGGCGATTTGATAGATTACATCAAGGAAAATGTGGAAAATATTGATGATGCCATCATAAGTGTCCATTGCCATAATGATATGGGTTTGGCTGTTGCAAACTCGCTTGAGGCAGTTAGGAGAGGTGCAGGACAGGTTGAAGGGACGATAAACGGGCTGGGAGAGCGTGCGGGAAATGCAGCTCTTGAAGAAGTCATAATGAATTTCAAGACGAGACCGGATTATTTTGATTGCGATACTGGCATAAATACAACAGAAATATATCCTACGAGTAAGATGGTAGCAGAGCATACAGGAATCAGCGTCCAGAGAAACAAGGCAATTGTCGGGGAAAACGCGTTTGCGCATGAGGCAGGAATACACCAGCACGGGATGCTGTCGAATCCACTTTGCTATGAAATAATGAAGCCCGAAGATGTCGGTAAAAAAACACAACTGGTGTTTGGGAAGCATTCAGGAAGGCATGCTGTTGAAAATGGGTTGAAGAAACTTGATTATGAATTCAACCAGGAGCAGTTGAACAAAATAACGCAGAAAATAAAAGACCTTGCGGATAAGCAGAAGACTGTGCTGGAGGATGACATAATTGCAATAGCAGATTATGAACTGAACAAGTCATCGAAGAAACCCAAAGTTGTGCTTGAAGAGCTGGCTGTTATGACAGGGAATAAAATTACACCGACGGCAATTGTAAAGGTCAATGTTGAAGGGAAGCAGAAGATAAGTACTGCGTATGGTATTGGTACGGTTGATGCGGCGACAAATGCGATAAGAAATATTCTGGACTCTAATATAAAGTTGAAAGAGTATAATTTAAAGGCAATTACCGGTGGGACAAATGCGCTTGCGGATGTGTCATTGACATTGACGGATAGTTTGGAAAAAGAGTACAAGGCAAGGGCAATAGATGAGGATATTGTTATGGCGTCGGTTAAGGCAGTAATAAACGGCATGAATAAGATGGAGAGAAAGAAGTGATTAAAATGGCAGAAGGATTAGATGCAGTAAAGCAGGAAAAAATATGGATGAATGGGAAACTTGTCAGATGGGATGATGCAAAGGTGCATGTGTTGGCGCATGGTCTTCATTATGGTTCAAGCGTGTTTGAAGGGATACGTTGCTATGACACGAAAAATGGCGTAGGAATATTTCGTTTAGAGGAACATATTGACCGGCTTATGGATTCAGCAAAAATTTATTGTATGGATGATATAGGATATTCTAAAGTGGATTTGGTTGATGCGTGCAAGGAAGTAGTCAGAACAAATAAATTGAAAAGTGCTTATGTTCGTCCTATAATATACAGAGGATATGGCGGTCTTGCTGTCATTGCAAAAGAGAGTAAAATTGAAGTGAGCATTGCGGCATGGCCATGGGGCGCATACCTGGGAGAGGCGGCGTCTACTGGTTTGAGCGTGAAGGTAAGTTCATGGACAAAACTTGCACCAAATACTATGCCTTTTTTAGCTAAGGCAGGGGCCAATTACATGAATTCGCAACTGGCAGTTATGGAGGTTGTACGTGATGGTTATGATGAGGCAATATTGCTGGATAATGAGGGATTTGTTTCTGAGGGAAGCGGAGAGAATCTGTTTTTGGTTAAGGATGATGTGATTTACACACCGACAATTGCTTCTTCGATACTTAATGGCATTACAAGAAAGTCAGTCCTTGCGATTGCGAAAAAGTTTGGCTTGAAAATAAGGGAAGATAAGATACCAAGAGAGATGCTCTATATTGCAGATGAATTATTTTTTAGCGGGACAGCGGCAGAAATATCAGCAATAACTTTTGTTGACAAGATAAAAGTTGCAGAAGGGAAAGTTGGTCCGGTGACGAAAAAGATAAGGGATGAATTTTGTAAAGTGATTCAGACGGGAGAGCCGAAGGAATGGTTTAGTTTTATCCACAGGAAGACACAGAACCCACAGGAACCGATTTAATCCACAGATTACACAGATTCCACGAGATTATTTCTTCTTGTAAGTTCCTGTGTGTTATTCAATAAAGTTGAATGTGTAAAATATCTATAGAATATAGGAGAAAATTAGTTTATTTTCTTAGTCAACAATCCTGAATTTTCTCTGACAGGACTGTTTTTTTGTTTTTTATTGATTTTTTGCAAAAATTATTTAACCTTTTTGGCACTATATAGGGGGGTATATTATGAAAGTAGGAATTATTGGTGTAGGAAATATTGGTCTGGAGCTTAGAGGAAAATTAGGGTTATTGGATTGGGATGTTGAATTTGTTTTAAAGTCAGATGGCGTTTACAAAAATGAGCAAAAAATTGATGTTCTTGAAAACTATCTTAGTTATTGCGAGAGTGTAGATGTGGTGTTTTTGGCGATTCCTACTTCGGATGACGGGAAAGTAGCTTCTGACTATATTTATAATATCGTAAACAAAAATATTCCTGTGGTTACTTGCGAGAAGGGAGCGTTGTCTAATTACTATTCGCGGTTGGAGCCATATTTGGATAAAATCGGGTATAGTGCTTCTGTAGGCGGAGGAACGAGATTATTGAACTATGCCGAGACGATGATGAGCGAGGATGTTACGAGTATGCATTTGATAGTGAACGGGACTTTGAATTATATTTTTGAACAAATGTCAAAAGATGAAAGTATAGGAGAGGCAGTTAAAAATGCACAGAGGTTAGGGTATGTGGAGCCAGGGGCTACTGATATTTTGGATATTATAAATGGAGAGGCATGTTCTGATGTGCCTATGAAAATTTCAATATTGCACAATGTTTGCGGGTTGGGGAAACCGATAAAGGCGAAGGATATAAAAGTGAAAAAAATAAGCAAAATTGAGTTAGAGCAGTTGATAGATGAAGCTCACCTCAGGAGGTATGTTGTGTCATTTAGAAAAAATTTTTTAGAGGAAGACGGTGTTATTGGAGGGTTTGTTTATAAGGCAGGCGAGTGGAACATTTGCGCGGGTTTTAAGGATATTTCTAAAAATAAGATATATATGCAGTTGAAATCTTCAGAGGTGAACAATGCGATATTGATTACAAAAGGAGTTTACAATGCAGATGGCATTTATAAATTGAAAGGACCTGGTGCGGGTGCGGGACCTACGACGTCTTCCATGATAAAGGATGCAATGACTTTTTTTAAATAAATAATAAATTTTGATTTGATATGATTGTTGCAAAATTCGGAGGGAGTTCGCTGGCAGATACTCAAAGGATAATTAATGCTGCTAAAATTCTCCTGGAAATAAAGGGAGAAAGTGAAGTTGTGTCTGTTGTGTCTGCTGTGGGAGATACAACGGATTTTCTTATTGATGCGGTAAAAAATGCAGGAAAAATAGATATTGAAAAAACTGTTGATGAATTGTATTCTAGTCATCATAAGATTCTTGGGCAAATCAAGACGACGATTGATGAAGAGGATGAAAAGAAATTAAAATCATTTTGCAGTTCGGTTAAACAGAGACTGGTTTTGGTGAATCAGCAGGGTATGGCAAAACCAGAGGATATCGACTATATTGGAGGGTTTGGAGAGAAGTTCTCTGCGTTTTTTTTGTCGTGTGCAATAGAGCAATTAGGTTTTAAGTCAGTTGTTCTCCAGGGGGATGATAATCTTATATTTACGGATGATAATTTTAATAATGCAGATGTTTTCTTTGACAGGACAAATGATGCTTTGAAAAATAAGATTGCGCCTTTGTTGAAAGAAAATATTGTTGTTTTTACCGGCTTTGTCGGGACGACTTTAGATAATAGGACAACAACACTTGGGCGGGGTAGTTCTGATTATATTGCATCTATTATTGGTGCGGCGCTGGATTCAGAAGAGATTCGAATTTATACAGATGTGGATGGAATAATGACAGCAGACCCGAGAATAGTGAAGAGAGCAAAGACAATATCAAAAATGGATTTCAATGAGATGAGCGAACTTGCAACGTTTGGCGCTCGTGTGCTTCATCCGAAGACAATTGAACCGGCAATGAAAAAAGATATCTGCGTGAAGGTGATTAATTCATTTAATCCGTCTTCTTTTACAGAAATTTTTAGAAAAAATACTAAAGGCAATACAACTGTAAAGGCAGTATCCTCAAATAGAGATATTACGATTCTTAATATTAATTCAACAAGGATGCTTAATAGTTTTGGTTTTATGGCAAAGGCATTTAATATTTTTCTGGAGGAAGAGGTTTCTGTTGACATGGTGTCAACTTCAGAGGTAAATATTTCTTTATCTATAAATAAATGTGTTTCGGAAGAAAAAGTACAAAAAGTAGTTGATAAATTGAGTGTCTTTTCGTGCACTACTTTAGAAAAGAATAAGGCGATTATTTGTGTTATTGGAGAAGGGCTAAAGCACAGGCATGGCGTTGCAGGGAAAGTATTCTCAATCATGGGAAATAATAAGGTCAATGTCGAGATGATTTCGCAAGGGGCGTCTGAGATAAATATAGCATTTGTTGTGGATAATAAAGATGAGAAAAAAGCAGTTATTGCTTTGCATGATGAATTGATAAATGGTTCAGACAATTAAAAATCATGCGGTTTGATTTTTTTTACGGAATTGTCTAAACTTCTACAAAAGAGTGGGAGTTTATACACAATGAAAAAGGCACATCTAATCACTGCGCTTGATTTCCTTCTTCATTTTTTTTATTTCTTTTCTTAGTTTTTTCCATTCTTCGAAGAATCTTTTTGCTGTTTTTGGAATATGCTCTTTTTCGACATTTAGGGTTTGGCAGCATTCATTTAATATTTCTTCCTGCTGGCGTATGTATTTTAGAGCGGAATTCCCGGAAGTGAAAATTAATCTTACCACACCGTCCTGTATTTTTTTTTGATCTATTATCTTGATGAATTTTAGTATTCCTGTCCTGTCAACATGTGTTCCGCCGCATGCTTCTATGTCGATGTCGCCTGTTTTTATGATTCTTAATTTTTTCTGAGGAATTGCGCCACCCTGGTATATTCCAAAGCCGTATTTTTCTTCTGCGATGTTTCTCATTATGGTGTCTATTTTAACAGGGATGTCTTTGTCGATTATGTTGTTTGCGATGTCCTCTATTTTTTGCAGTTGTTCTTTGGTCAGCAATTTGTAATGGGTGATATCCAGTCTTGCTTTAGATTCGTCTTTATAGGCACCACACTGCCAGATGTGTTTTCCAAGTACTGTTCTTGCTGCGGCGTTGATTATGTGCGTTGCGCTGTGGTTAAGGGTGAGGTTTTTTCTCCTGTTGAAATCTGTTTTCAGGCAAACATTTTGTTTTGGCTTAAGGGTTAATTTTTTGTCTAATACATGGACAGTGACTCCGTTTATGTTTAATGCATCCACGATGTTTGCCAGTTTGTTTTTATTTTCGTCATAGAGTTCTCCATTGTCGTGTTCCTGACCACCGGAAGTTGCGTAAATACAGGTCTTATTGCAGATAAGGAAATTGTTTTTGGAGATTAATACCTGGCTTTTTGTTTCTATATTGGTCCAGTCAAGTGCATAGGTTTTGATTGTTAATGGCATGTTTTTTATTAAGTTTAGCATATCAGGGTCTTTGACCTTTGTTTTAATAGCATCATTTATTTGCGATAACCTGCCGTAGAATCCTTCCGGGATTGCGTTGATTAGCTTGTTCTTTTCGAGTTCCCTTAGGTCTATTCCTTTTGACTGGTAGAGGATAGATAGTTCTTTTTCTTCAATAGTTCTGTCTTTGTATTTTTTTTTCAACCGTGAGATTATCTCTTTTGTTTTTGTTTTCTGGGTTTTATATTTTTCTTCCTCGTTTTTTATGATTTCTTCAATATCATCTAAATTTTGTTTTAGGGTAGGGTATTGACTTTTGAGGTAATCTTTGTGATTTTCCATGATTGAGAGGAAATCAATGTCTAAATCGTATTTTTCGGATAAGCCCATGGCGCGTCGGTAAAGTAGTCTTAGGTTGTATCCGCCGCCTGTGTTGGAGAACAAAGCCCCGTCGGATAGTGCCATTAGAATAGTTCTGCTGTGGTCTAGTATAGCGTAGACAGCTGATTTTTTCAGGATGGTGGATTTTAATTGAGATTCATCAATGTTTATTTTTTTGGCTATTTCTCCCCATAAATGCGGTGAATTTTCATTTTCGTCGAAGTCAAATATTCCGCTGTAGGGCATGAAAGAAGACATTACTTCTTTTTCTTCATTGGAATAAGAAAAGAGACCCTTGTTTTTTAGGTAATTGATTTGTTTTTCAAATACTACATCGTAGCTTGTATTTTTGCTGTTGCCGTACCATGCGATTCGCTCCTGTCCAAGACCCATGTCGAGTACGTTGATGTCCAAGGGTTCGGGTTTGCCACCAGTTATGTCGTATTTCATATAGACCTGGTTTGCCAGTTCCAGTCCCCCGGAGAAAAATTCCATTGAAGCACCCATGTTTCCGCCGCCAGCCCAGCTGTCTTCGTGGATGATTAAATCCTCTGTTTTAAAGCCGATATCTACGAACCAGTCGAAGAGATCGCAGAAATAATCTGCCTGCCTGTAATTTTTTTCATTTTCAAAAGCGTGTTGTCCTATCATTACAAAGCCGGTGTAATGCCTTCCGGTAATGCCAACATTGTCGATGTCTGAAAATCTCAGGCAAAATTGAGGGACAGTCAATGGGTTTGCAGGGGGTTCTATTTCCCCGTTTACGACATATGGCTGGAAATCGGCGATGGAGGCGATTGTAAAGTCAAGGTCTTCTCTCCATCTTGCTACGGTCGGGTATGCCCGTATAGGAGTATAATTTCTTTTTTTTAAGAATCCTGAAAATTTTTTCCAGACATCCAGGTATTCTATTGGTTTTATGGTTTTTTTGTTTATGAATTCATATTTTCCACGGCATTCTGCATCGCCACAGACATCAATATCTGAGTCAAGAGCCCAGAAATATGTTTTGCATACTTTGCATTGTTTCCTGGTAAAACCCTTGTTTTTCAGGACATCAACAGGATAATATTTGGACGGGCTTTTTTGTGCTTCTGTCTTAAATTGTTTTTTTATTTGTTTTTCAGCATTAGTTGCCATAAAATCATAAAATATAGGATTGAATATTTATTTAAATATTGGTATTTGCTAATTGAAGAGTTTTGTTGAATATGTTTATATATTTTATGTTCTTTAATATATATGTCTCATTTTACCGATGTAATTAAGAAAATGAAAAGGAAGAAGGATGAAGATGAAAAGACAACGGTAGTTGGAAGAAGATCAATGTTCAATACTATTGGTTTGATGAAAAAGGCATCTGTCTTGTTGAAGGAAAAGGAAGAAAGGGAAAAACAGGAAAAAATGCCCCGTATAAATGTGTGTGGTCAGGATTCGGGTTATTTGCCTTCCGGGTACGGAGGTTCATTTGGAGGCGGAGCAAATAGAGGGGCGGCAGGCGCAACCAGAAAACCAAAATATGATAAGGCATTTTCTATAAGTATGAATGAATTAATACCTGATGAAATCAAGTATAAATCTAATATCAGAAAAAAGGAGATGAACAGGATTTTTGTTGATTTCGACAAGAAGGGCAAAGATAAGGAAACTATAAAATCTATTAATGAGAGTTATGCGTTGAAACAAAGGCATTTGGAGGATGTTTTGTCGATAAATGCATATTGTAATATAAAATTTGATGAAAGTGCGAACTGTCTTATGTACAATGTTTTTGAGCCAACATTGAGCCCGGATGACGAAAAAGAGATAGTAAAAATAAAGAAATATTTTGAGGAAATGATATCTATTCATTTTGATGGGTTAAGGACTACTACTGCGATTGAATTTGTCAAGAAAACGCTCATGTCATGCATTGAAAAATTTGGTTTGAATATATCGAAGGAAAAAATAGAATTATACAAATATTATTTATTCCGGGATTTTATCGGTCTTGAATCAGTAGAGCCCTTGCTAAATGACCCGCATATTGAAGATATAAGTTGTGATGGTATAAATATTCCTATTTTTGTTTTTCACAGGAATCCTAAATATGGCTCTCTCCAGACAAATATTGTTTTTAAATCAAAGAAACAGCTGGATGTTTTTGTTATGAAACTTGCCCAGAGATGCGGCAAGACAGTGTCTGTGGCAAATCCATATTTTGACGGTGCATTGAATGATGGATCAAGAATCCAGGCGACACTGGCAACAGATGTTGCAACACGTGGTTCGAATTTTACAATAAGAAAATTTCTTAAAGATCCTATCACACCGATTTTTTTATTGAAGTATAAGACCATAGATATTTATACTCTGGCGTATTTATGGCTTTTGATAGAGTACAATACGTCTGTTCTTGTGGTGGGCGGTACAGCATCAGGCAAGACATCTTTATTGAATGCGTTATCTTTGTTTATCCGTCCCGAGCAAAAGATTATTTCCATTGAGGATACAGCAGAGCTTCAGTTGTCTCATCCTCACTGGGTGGCGGAAGTGTCAAGGGAAGGTTTTGAGACTGTTGCAGGGCATGAAAAAAAAGTCGGCGAAGTGGCGATGATGGACCTGCTTAAGGAAGCATTAAGGCAAAGACCAGATTATATTCTTGTGGGAGAAGTAAGGGGAGAAGAAGCTACAATATTGTTTCAGGCAATGGCGACAGGGCATAGTGGTATGGCTACAATCCACGCAGATACGATGGAGCGGCTTGTAGACAGGATTACTTCAAAACCATTGAGCATTCCTGTTGCTCTTTTAGAAACTCTGGATATGATTGTTTTTATAAAGCGGCTAAGATACAAGGATAATTTTGTAAGAAGAATAAGCAATATATATGAAATAGAGGGTTATGATAAGCCAAACAATACAATCCTCTCGAGGAAAACGTTTGAGTGGGATGCTGTCGAGGATGTGATTAGTCCAAAGGAAGAATCTATATTACTGGGGAATATATATACTCAAAAAGGGATAGACAAGGAAACAATACAGAATGAGATTAAGAAGAGGGCCAGAGTGTTGGGATACATGGAAAAGAAAAACATAACCTATTATAAAGATGTAGCAAAAATAATAAATAAGTACTATATTGATTCCGATGCTTTGATAGATAAGATTAAGTCTATTGAAGAAGGGAGCGAATAGAACAATCCGCAGGGATAGCCAAGCGGTCAACGGCGGCAGGCTCAAGACCTGTTCCTGTAGAGGTTCAAGGGTCCGAATCCCTTTCCCTGCATTAAAGGTGAGCGAACAAAGGAATTTGTCCTAAAGAACAAATTCCGCAGTGAGTCGCCTTTAACCTTGAAAAGCGCGGTAAATTATGTAAGTCCAGCGATTTTCATGGTATTTTTCTGCATATAATTTTTGTAAGACTGCAGAAAAATGTCGTAAGCGTAAGAAACTGATTTTCACATAAATTCGTAAAAACGAAAAACAAATTCAATAATTTTCCATTGCTTTAAGTAACATGCATTTTTCCGCAGCTTTTGTCCTTCCAAAAGGTGCAAGATTATTGCATATATTCATCTGGATTTCTGAAACAGACTCTTCATCCATAGAAAGATAGGTTTCAACAAGCCCAAATGCTTCATAATTTATCTCTAAATTATTTGACTCTTCTTCATATAAATACACGAACGGACCATATTCCTCCACGAAATTATAAATTGCATCTTTAGAGGAAGTGCATGATTCATCACATATAGAAGGATAGTTTAGTGTCAGGAGAGAACCTCCATGAGAAAACAATAAATATTTTTGCTGTTCTGTCAACTGTTCTATAAGATGCGGATTTAACGGGAGTTCTGCTGGTTTTGTCCCGGAAGAATACAGCATAGCTCCGCCAACCAGAGATAAAATAAATAATACACCAGTAAAAATAACACCTATTTTTACAATTTTGTCTTTTTGTTTTTGTCTCATAGTTATTTATCTTTGTATATATTTAAATAGTTTTCTTATACATTAATTTTATGGTATCATTGGATTTATCTGGGATTAATCTTCGTTTTGATGAGGAAAAAAAGAAATTGATTTTAATAGATCAGAATGTGGAGAAAGAATACGAGCCGAATTTGAGAAAATTGAAAGACATGAATGAGTTGTTTTTCGATTCTGCGATTTCACAGGATCCGGATACTATTTTGTATTATATGTTTAGAAATGTTTTCAAAAAGGAAAATGAAAAAGCGATTGCGGAGAATAAATTGAGATATGATGTTACGATAATTCCCCCTAATACAATTGGCGGCGAATACATCAAGACAGCAGGGCATTATCATCCTGTAGCAAAAGACGGGCTGTCTTTTCCTGAAATATACGAGGTTCTTAGTGGAGAAGGATTGTTTATGCTCCAGAAAGAAAGTAATTTTGCAGGGAATAAAAAAATTAAAGCAGTGTTTGTTCTTGGGAAAGAAGGAGATTTAATATTCATACCTCCAAATTACGGGCATATTACAATTAATGTGTCAAAGGATACTTTGTGCATGGCGAACTGGGTATCTTCTGCATTTGAATCAGTTTATGGCAATATTAAAGAAAAGAAAGGAGGGGCATTTTATATATTAAAAAGAGACCCTATTGGTTTTAAACTGGAAAAAAACAGCAATTATGATGAATTCAGCAAGCAATCTGTTTTTGCAACACCAAAAAAGGCAGATTTCTTTGGCTTTCCGGATAAGACTCCGATGTATGAATTCCTCAAGTCTCCTGAAAAATTGTCGTTTTTGAATGATCCTACGGTTTGTCCTGATTTAGATTATGATTAGTTTGGAGTTACTTTTTAAGATGGCGTTTAGTACACTAAAGGTATTTCAAAAATTGCCGGAAAAAACAAGAGATACCCTTGGTCAACTATATAAGTATTGTTTTGTCGGGGGAATTGCGGCGGTGGTTGACATTGCCTTTTTTGTTTTTTTGGTGAATCAGTTTTCAATGGATTATCGGTTGGCTGTATTTTTTAGTTTTTCGTTAGGTGCTCTTACTAATTTTGTAATGTGCAATGCTTTTGTATTTGAGCGCAAGTCTTTGTCTGTTTTAAGGGCATGGGTAAGACATTATATGTCTACTTTTGGCGGTCTTCTTGTGAATGAAGTTGTAATTATATTTCTCGTTGAGGTTATGTATTTTCAAAGTCTATTGTCGGCAAAAATAATTGCAACACTATGCGCATTTATGGTTAATTTTTTCTTTGTTAAATATTATGCATTTAATGATAAGGTTGGGTTGATGGGAAAAAATTATAACAAAACACATAAATAATCATAAAAGTTTCCCCTACGCAAAATACTACTTTTAAGCTTATTTTCTGCTTATACTTTATTCACAGCAGAAAATAATACAAAGATATAATATCTGTATTTAGATAGCATTTATGTATTTTGCTAGTATATCACGCCACATTACTTGCCTTACTTTTGTGCCGTGATATAGTTGGAAAATAGGATTGTGGTTTTGATTGCTAATTATCAAAACAATCTTTAAACTCGCAGAACAATTTGCTTAGTCTTTCCTCGTTTTTGGAAAAAGAATGATTCAGGATTTCTGTAATTTTTTCCAGTTCATTTTCATTTACGAGCAATTTATTTTTGTACTTTGCAGGGATTTCAATGACGTCTTCTCCTTTTAATTGTATGAAAATTCTTGGTTCTATTTGGAATATTGCGCATTTTTTTAATCCCTGTTTTTTTGCAAGGACAAGCAGTTTTTGGGCACAGTCGATGTCTTTGGTGTAAATATGCAAAATGAATGGCAATTGTCTTATCCAGATGATGCCTTCATTTTCTTTTTTTAGGGCATCGTGGAGTTGGGTTTTTTCTATTTTTTCATGGTGTTTCATAATCCATGCATGTGTTTTTTTGCTTATCTTTAAGTCAGATGCATCTACTGTGATTCTTCCATAGCAGGATGAGGTGGTGTAAAAGAGGTCTGTATTGTTTATTGCATTTAGGAAAGGGATTATTTTTTTATCTACTAATTCTTTTTCTGTGGCATAGATTAATTTGGACATTGCATTCGACTTTTCTTTTTCGAATATAAGTACAATGGCATAATAGTTTTTTTATAGTTAAATCTATTATATTTGTTGTATATTCAACCATAAATAAAATTGCGAATTTCAACCATTTCAAAAGCAATTTTATGTGGGTGAATATGCTAAGAAAACACAACTGATTCGAAAAAACAGTTGTGTTTGAATACATTATGCCTTACTCTAAAAACTGTCTTATCTGCAAAGGGAGCAATCCTCAAAAGTATTGCAACAGGAAATTCTGCCCGTTGATTTCAAAATCAAAGATTTATGACAATGTCAAGAAAGGCATCAAAAAAGAGTCGTTTAGCGGGAATGCTCCTGCTCCTTTTATTGGTCGTTATAATTATCCGAATATCAATGTGGGGATTTTATCGACTACTTCTGAAGATGAGGATTCATGGGAATATGATTTTCCGAGGCACTGGGCGCAAAGTGATTATGATGAAGAGAAGGTAATGGGGTTTCGGACAGGTCTTGTCAATTCAAGGGCGCAGTCGTCGGTGAAGTCGGATGAAAAAATAGTGGAGCTTGCTAGGGAGGTTGCAATGGCTCTCGTTGCTCCTGAAATGGAGATAAACCTTCAAAAAGTGCCGTCTTTTTCATTTAATCTGGATTCTTTTGCTGCACCTACTGGTCCTGTTGCGGATATGAAGAGTGCAGAGATTACTTCTAATATAAAGACAAGTCATAAGATTGAGAGAGTTATTGACGATACTGATTTGAAGGCTAATTTGGCGATGAATGAGTTGTATGAGAAAAATTTTGATGAAAATACAATAAGCAAAATTCTTAGTGTGGGGAGTTTGGGTGTTGGGAGAAGGCGGAAGCTTGTCCCTACCCGATGGTCGATAACTGCAACAGATGATATGCTGTGTAAGAAAATAATGTCCGGGATAAAGAATAATGATTTGGTTAGTGATTATAGGATGTATTCGGGTAATTATATGGGTAATTACTATTACATAATGTTTTTGCCTTCCTGCTGGTCTTTTGAATTGTTTGAGACTTATGCTTCAAATGCGTCGTTTAATAAAACAGGTATGTCTCAATATACGACAGATTATGAAAATTATAATGGGAGGAAAGACTATGCAGCGGAGTGTACAGGAGGGTATTATGCTGTTCGGTTTCCTGTGGCAGAGAAGCTGAAGTGGTTGAAGCGGCAGGCAGGGGTGCTTATATTTCGGTTTATTACTGATGAATATACTATGCCTCTTGGGGTTTGGGTGTGTCGTGAAAGTGCAAGAAGGGCGTTGAAGAGTAAGCCGATTTCTTTTGATTCTAAAGAACAGATGCTGAATTATGCAGGGAAAGTTGCAAAGATGAAGTTTGGGTATGATGTTGGCGGGTTGGTTGGGAAGAGTAGGTTGTTGAAGGAAATGAAAACGCAGAGTCGGTTGAGTGAATGGATGTAGTTAACATTGGAATTTAACGAAGTTTGATTTTTCCTCGTGAAGCCGAAGGCGGAACAGAGCTGGAAAATCAAATTTGGGAAAAATGCGATTCGAGCATTTTTCCGTTAAATTCCTGTTAGCCGACCCGACGACTAGATGGGGGAGAGCACAGCGGGGTCGAGCACCGTAGCCGAAGGCGAGGAGCGGAGAAGTTTTCTTACTGCCGAAAAATTAGATAGGTGCCGTAGTTTTTACTTACTTTAACTATAAATCTCTGCGAAGCAGACTAAGTGTCCTTTAGAATCTGGACATTCGTAAAAATTAGTTAGTTTTATATATTATTCCTATTTATATTCTTTATTATGGTCAATTATAAACTTTCTATTAGCATGAGTATACTAGAAAATTTAGGACTTAATTTGTATAGTAGCATCCCAGCAGTGATTGCAGAAGCTATTGCTAATTCATATGATGCGGATGCTGAACGAGTTGATATTGATATTGACCCTAAAACTAAAACAATAACCATTACTGATGACGGGCATGGAATGACTGAGAAAGAATGTAATGACAGATATCTTCTCGTAGGATATCATAGAAGAGATGTAGGCGAAATTGAAACTCCAAAACATCATCGACCTGTTATGGGTAGGAAAGGAATTGGCAAGTTATCTCTTTTTTCCATAGCTAAAAATATTGAAATCCATACCATCAAATTAGATAAAGATGAAAAGAAAATTGTTGAGAAAAATGGATTTATTATGGATAGGGACACCATAATTGATGATATTAAAAAAGATGGAGTTAAAGAGAGTAATGGCTGTGATTTGACCTCCGTAGATCCAAAAAATATTGAAATTGAGAAAGGTACTAAGCTAATTTTAACAAAGTTGCAAAAGGATATCTCCAAAACAGAATTATTTCTGAGAAAAAGATTAGCAAGAAAATTTATTATTCTTGGGAAAAAATATAAATTCAGAGTTTATATAAATGGAAAAGAAATTGCATTGAGTGATAGAGATTATTTCTCAAAAATCCAGTATTTGTGGTTTTTTGGAGATCATGGAAAAAAATGTGTGAAAGAATGCAAGAAATTAGATAATAAGAAAGAGATTTCTAGTGAAATTGTTTTAGCAGATGGTACAAAATGTGCTGTGGGGGGGTGGATTGGCACAGTTCATGAAAGGAGTAATTTAGAAGAAGGAAATAATACAATAATAATTCATTCAAGAGGAAAATCTATTCATGACAATTTACTTACAAATATTGATAATAGTGGATTTGTTACTAAATATTTAATTGGAGAAATTAAGGCGGATTTTTTAGATGATGACAATAAGGAAGATATTACTACAAGTGATAGGCAGAAGATTCAAGAAAACAATGAAAGATTTGAAAAGATAAAGGAATTTGTTGAAGAAATTATTAAAAAGATTAGGGTTCAATGGCAATCTTGGCGTGCAGAAGATGCTACTATAAAAGCTTGTCAAATCCCAGCAATTAAAAAATGGTTTGGATCATTAAAGGGAGATAATAAAAAATATGCTAAACAATTGTTTGGAAAAATAGATAGGTTTCCAACTGAGGATATCACTTATAAAAAAGAAATATATAAAAATTCAATCATAGCATTTCAAACATTGGCGATAAGAGATAATTTAAGCAAATTGGATAATATAAATTCCTCCGAACATATAGAAACTTTTATTAATATATTGGGTGAAATGGATCAACTTGAATCAGCTCATTATTATGAAATAATCCGAAGTCGTATAGGAATATTGAAAAAATTTGAAAATTTGGTTGATGGTAAGGTAAAAGAAAAAGTATTGCAAAAATATATTTTTAATCATCTTTGGTTGTTAAATCAAACTTGGGAAAGAGCCAATGTTATAAGTAAGCGTATGGAAGAAACGATTATAAAAGGCATTCGGAATATAAAGTTCACAGAAAAAGAAAAATTAGCAAGGGCTGATATTCAGTATAAAACTGTTGCTGGAAAGCATGTTATTATTGAATTAAAAAAATATGATGCTTATGTAAATTTACATGATTTACAAAAGCAAGTTAACAAATATAAAAATATTTTACTTAAAATATTGAAAGACGTATATCATATTAAAAATCCAGAAATAGAAATTATATGTCTCTTGGGGAAAAAACCAGGACCTTTAGAAATGACTGAGAAAGAAATTAAAGAACATCTTAAATTAGAAGACGCTAGATATATTACTTATGATGAACTATTAGAAGAAGTGACTATGGTTTATGGAAGTTATATTGAAAAAAATAAGGAATTAATTGAAATTCAAAATCTTATTGGAGATCTAGTATGAGATTTATAGACTTATTTGCGGGAATAGGTGGATTTAGGATAGCTTTAGAAAGCTTCGGACATTCTTGTGTTTTTTCTTCCGAAATTGATAAATTTGCAAGACAAACATATTCTGCAAATTTTGGTCATACCCCTCATGGAGACATCAAAAAAATAAAAGTGAATCATATCCCTAAACATGAAATACTCTGTGCTGGATTTCCTTGTCAGCCATTTAGTATTTCAGGTAAACAAAAAGGATTTAATGATATAAGGGGGACTCTTTTTTTTGATATAATTAGAATTACCAAATACCACCAACCCAAATTGATTCTATTAGAAAATGTAAAAAATCTTGCATCCCATGATAACACTAAGACCTTAAATAAGATTATATCTAAATTAGATTATGTAGGATATGATGTATTTCACAAAATTTTAAAATCTAGTGATTTTGGAGTTCCCCAAGCAAGAGTACGTATTTATTTTGTATGTTTTAGAAAAGATTTAAGTGTTAAAAAGTTTATATTCCCAAAATCTAAAAATAGAAATGTGTTCTTAAACTCGATAATTGATAAAACTGAGACATCTCCAGAATTTTTAATTAAAAGAGATGATATTAAAATTTTTCCTAAAAAACTTCACACTAATATAACGGGTCTTATAAAAATTGGGGCAATAAATAAAGGTCGGCAAGGGGAAAGAATATATAGTATTGAAGGTTATGCTCCAACCCTCTCTGCAACAGGAGGAGGGCCTGCTGGAAAAACTGGAGCATACTTGATAAACAATAGAATAAGAAAGCTAACTCCCAGGGAATGTGCAAGTATACAAGGTTATCCTAAAAAATTTAAAATTCCAGTATCCAATAATCAATCATATAAACAGTTTGGAAACTCTATTTCTATTCCGGTTGTGAAAGCTATATTAAATGAAATTCAAAAAATCCCACATATTTATTAGATTCAAAAATTACATTTAGAAAACATATTTTGTAAAGCAGAACGTATTAAAAGTTTATAAATGAAATATTTTTTTAAGACCGCTTTTTTTTGTTTTCTCTCTCTAAAGTAAGCAAAAATTTAGGCGAATGTAATGAGCCGCTAAATTAATGTTATGTTTAGTAGCTTTGCTATTGAAAAACCGTTTTTCTCTTTCTTGATTTAACGAAGGTGCCCATCTCGTTTGATTCTCGGTTTACTTCCATGGGCGGCAGTAAGAAAATTTTGGCTAACACCTATTGGGCGAATTGTTTGCACTAAAACATAAAAATCCAAACAAAGCAAACAATCCTCCTTTCTTAATCATCTTTAGCATAAATACATTTTCCATTTCCTGCTCTTCCAGACTTAATCTTATTTTTGAGATATTTTCTTCCAGTCTCGACAGGAGAATGAATTCAAGTGCGTTAACCCTTCTTTTTGTTTTTTATTTGCTCATTTATTTTTAGTCTCTTTAAGAATATTTATTTAGAATTTTATTAAGATAAGTGATAAATTCCTTGGTGTCTAAAAAATAATTAGGATATGCTTTTTTTAAGTCTACTGCTGTATCTGCTCCAACTAAAACAACATCATATTCTTTTTTACCATAAATTTTTTTCTCAGCATTTGCATAATCTTTTATTGCTTTCTCTTCTTGTCGTTTCGAATATGCAGAGATTGTTAATCTTTCCAGGACAGTATCTAATTCTAATAAAAAGAAATGTAAATTTTTTTTGTTTTTTAAATCATCAAAAAGTTTGATTGATTTGGTCCAACTTTCCATTTTAGTTCTTACATTCAATTCTTTTTCTTTTTCTTTAATTAACAAATAAAGTTCTTTCTCATCATCCAGGGTATTTGGTATTGAGGGGCAACCTTCTATTTTTGCAAATGCAGAACTCATTAATTTAAAAAAAACTTTCCATTTTTCTTCCCCTTCATTTGATTTTATTGCCTGACCTGTAAAAAAACCAACTGTTTCAACTGCCGTCGCCCAGATATGTTGTAATTTTGATCTAATTTGCACTTCAATTAATAAGCCATTATATATTTTCTTTCCTTTATCGCTGTTATACTTGTAAATCAAATGTATGCTTCGGTATCCATCTTTTTTTGGATTAGAGATATAATCTTTTTCATTTACTTTTTTATGTTTCAAATCCCCTTTAATATAATGGTCGTGGTAAAGTTTTTTTGCTAATTGAACATTTGACATTACTACCCTACATCCAGCAATATCCTGCATTTGTGTAAGTTTCATCGTTGCTTTATTGTCGCCGTATTTCCTATTGAGTTTTTTTATAATTGATGGAACACGCTTAAGTCTTTGAGCAGATAATGCATTTTTATCTATTTTTTCAGAAACTCGTTTTAACCTTTTTTTAAAAATATGCATGGGATAGCTATGTGCTGCTCTCCAATTACTCAATATTTCTAAAGCACAATTTTTATTTTCTTCTGATTCTTTATTATTACGCAAAATAATTCCTGCAGAATCAGTTTTTGACTTTGAAAATTCTTTAGGATTTATTATCTTCATAGCAATATAAAGAACATGTTAGTATTTAAATGTTTCCAATTGCGCAGTAACGATTTAAAATCGATGTCAAGTTGCGCGGTTTGCGGAAATTGCTAAAAATGGCTAAAATGGGCTCCAGATGGCATTATTATGGTAAAAGTTAATATTGGCGATTATTCTAATGTCGAGTTGCGCGGTTTGTAGAAATAACTTGTGTCGAGTTGCGCGGTTTTGAAAAAAATTATTTTAAATGATAGAAGGGAGAGTTTAGTTCTATTTATAGCAAAACACATTAGCATTTATGTATTTTGCCAGTATCACGCCACATACTTGCATTTTGTTCTTGTTGCACAAATGTGATGAGACAAGAACAAAATCTTAGAAGTAGTATGGATTGTAAGGAAACTTCCATGATTACTTTTGTGCCGCGATATAGAAAGTAAATAATCATCCTTTCTTAATCATCTTCAGCCTAAATACATTTTCTCTTTCCTGCTCTTCCAGACTCAATCTTATTTTCGAGATATTTTGTTCCAGTCTCGGCAGGAGAATGAATTCAAGTGCGTTAACCCTTCTTTTTGTTTTTTCTATCTCAATCAACAATTTCCTGAGTGTTGTTTCAATCTCAGCGGATTCTATTATTTTTTCAAGAAGGCATTCATATTGTCTTGAGGCGCTGTCCAGTCTTGCGGAACCTTCAACAAGGCTGTAGCCTCGTTCATATATGCTTTTGCATATCTCGCCCTGTTTTGTTATTTTTGGCACTTTTACACCCATGAGGTTTTTGGTCTCGATTTCAAGAGGGATTTCTTTTAGGTAAAGGGCTGCTGTTTTTATTGCAATTCCGCCGTCGTGCATTTCTGTTGTTTTCATTTTTTCCTGGGCAACTGCGTACAATTCAGACATTTGGCTCTTCTGTCCTTTGGCGTTTTCCAGGATTTTGAAAAACTCCATTATCAGACCGTCTCTTTTCTTTTTCAAGAGACTGTAGCCGTTTTTTGCCAGTTTGTATTGCTTTTTTAATTTTAGCAGTTCGCTTCTTGTTGCTTTTACATCTATTGCCATAATAACTTATTTTGTAAATATGTTCTCCTTTAATTGAGTGTTTGTGATGTTTTTTATCAATTCGTGACCTGCAAGTGTTTGCCTGTCTTTTTGCCCGTTTATGTTTATTATGTATGTGGTACTGCATTGGTTTTCATCGTATGCGCCGGATGTGTCGCATACGCATCCTACGACACAGAGGCTGTCGCTGTTGATTTGTTGGGCGTATTGTTTTGTTATTTTTTCAACAGAGTCATTTACATTGTCCTCTACGCATTTTATGTGGTCGTTAATATCGGTGAAAGTGTTTTTTATTGTGGATAATCTCTTTTTTATCGCTTCTGTTTCATCGTCAAAGTTTCCTGTTGCGGCTTTTACTGCGCCGCAGTCGGTGTGACCCAATATTACTACGACAGGGATTTTGAGGTGTTGTATTGCGTAATCGATTACTGCATCTGAGTCCGAGGAGGTGTTTCCTATGTCTTTTCCGACAAATACATTGCCCATCATGTCTTCGAGATTTCCATAGAGTGCAAGAGGCATTCTTGAATCAGAGCAGGTTATGAGGGCAACTTTTGGTTTTTGACCGCTTGTGTGTTGGTTTAGCAGTTCCTGTTTTTCTTTTGCTATCCTGCTGTTGTTTTCCAGCATTTGACAAAAAAAATCATAGGCTTCCTGTTTTGACATACTATATTTATTTTATTCCTCCTTGATTTGCTTGTAATATTTCTTTTTTGTGTCTGTTGATATTCTTGTCAGTTCATCCGAGGGAATAGTTCCCAAGAGTTCCCATGCGAGGGAAAGCGTTTGTTCTATACTCCTGTTTTCATTAAAGCCCTGCTTTACAAATCTTTCTTCAAACAGGTCTGCGAATTTAAGCAGTCTCTTGTCTTTATCACTTAGAGATTCTTCACCCACAATTGCGACCAGACCTCTTAAGTCTTTTCCTTCTGCGTAATTTGCGTAAAGCTGGTCTGAAACTGCTTTGTGATCATCTCTTGTTTTTGTTGCTCCTATACCGGAGTTCATAAGCCGTGAGAGGCTTAGAAGAACGTCGATGTTCGGGTAAATGCCTTTCCTGTGGAGTTCCCTGTCCAGTACCACTTGTCCTTCTGTAATATAGCCCGTTAGGTCAGGGATAGGGTGGGTAATATCATCGCCGGGCATTGTTAATATCGGCATCTGGGTTACACTTCCTTTTTTGCCCTTTATCATTCCTGCTCTTTCGTAGATGGATGCAAGGTCGGTATACATGTATCCGGGGTATCCTCGTCTACCTGGTATTTCTTCTCTTGCGGCACTCATCTGTCTTAAGGATTCACAGTAATTTGTAATGTCTGTCAATATTACTAGTACGTGCATGTCTTTTTCATAGGCAAGATATTCTGCGGCGGTCAGAGCCATTCTTGGGGTGACCAGTCTTTCTACCGCGGGGTCGTTTGCCAGGTTTAAAAATACAACTGAACGCTTTAGGGCGCCTGTGCTTTCGAATTCTTTGATAAATTTATGGGCTTCCTCGTTGGTGATTCCCATCGCGGCAAAGACTACTGCAAATTCTTCTTTCTGGTCTTTTACCTTTGCCTGTCTTGCAATCTGTAGCGCGATATCGTTGTGAGGCAGTCCGCTTGCAGAGAAGATAGGTAGTTTTTGTCCTCTTACAAGAGTATTCATGGTATCTATTGTTGAGATTCCTGTCTGTATAAAATCAGCAGGAGATGTTCTGGAATATGGGTTTATCGGGTCTCCGTTGATGTCCATTTCTTTTTCTGCAATTATTTCCGGTCCTTTGTCCATAGGCAGTCCCCTACCGTTAAAGATTCTTCCAAGTATATTATTGGAAAGACCGAATTTCATTGTTTCGCCTAAGAATCTTATTGATGCGGTTTTGTCGATTCCACTTGTTCCTTCAAAACTCTGGATTACAACCAAATCCTTGGAAGTGTCCAAGACCTGTCCTAGTCTTATGTCGTCTTTTCCTACTTTTATCTTTACGATTTCACCATAGCTCACCAAGTGTGTTTTTTCTACAAATAAAAGATTTCCTTTTATGTTTTTTATTGTTTTATATTCCTTGTAACTCATAATATCACCTTATATATTTTCAACCAGCTCCTTTAGTTCTGCTTCTATCTGTTTTTTTACGTTACTAAGCACTTTTTGGTAATCTTCATCAAATTTAGCCTCGGATATCTTGTTTCTTGACTCAATCGAGACTATGTCCTTTGCCCGCACTCCCTTGTCCAGGGTTTCGTAGGCTTTGTCTGCTACCCACAGGATTGTTTCGAGTATTGCTTTTGTCTTGTCCAGACTGCTGAATGCATCTGTTTTGTGGAAGGCATTCTGCTGTAGGAAGAATTCTCTTAAAAGACGTGCAACTTCTAATGTAACCTGCTGTTTTTCCGGTAATGCGTCACTTCCGACCAGTTGTACAAGTTCCTGGAGTTTTTCTTCTTCCTGCAATATTTTCATGGACTCGTCGTTTAGTTTACTCCAGTCTGAGGATACATTTTTATTGTACCATGGGTCCAGTGTATTTTTATAGAGACTGTAGGATTGCAGCCAGTTTATTGAAGGGTAATGTCTCCTGCTTGAAAGCTTTGCATCCAGAGCCCAGAACACTTTTACGATACGCAGTGTGTTTTGTGTGACCGGTTCGCTGAAATCTCCTCCCGGAGGGGATACTGCGCCGATTACTGTAACACTTCCTACTTCATCATTTAGGCTGACACATCGTCCTGCTCTTTCATAAAATTCTGCGAGTTTTGAACCAAGGTAAGGAGGATATCCTTCTTCTCCCGGCATTTCTTCTAATCTTGAAGAGATTTCTCTCATTGATTCTGCCCAACGGCTGGTTGAGTCAGCCATCATAGATACATCATATCCCATATCCCTGAAATATTCTGCTATTGTAATTCCTGTGTATACGCTTGCCTCTCTTGCCGCTACCGGCATGTTTGAGGTATTTGCAATCAAAACTGTCCTGTTCATCAATGGCTTTCCTGTTTTTGGGTCTTCGAGTTTAGGGAATTCTGTCAATACTTCTGTCATCTCATTTCCACGCTCTCCGCACCCGATGTAAACTACTATTTCTGCATCGGAGTATTTTGCCAAAGATTGTTGGGTTACTGTTTTTCCTGCTCCGAAAGGTCCAGGGATTGCTGCTGTTCCTCCTTTTGCCAAGGGAAAAAGAGCATCTAAAATTCTCATTCCTGTAATTAATGGTATTTCAGGAGGTAATTTGTCTTTTGTCGGACGAGGGTGCCTGATTGGCCATCTTTGCATCAATGTTATTTTTTCTCCGCTTTCCAGTTCACAAACAACATCTTCTACTTTGAATTTTCCTTTGTTTATTGATTTGACTGTTCCTTTTATTTTTGGAGGAACCATTACTTTGTGGACTATTGTTTCTGTTTCCTGCACAGTTCCGATTATTGCTCCTCCTTCAACAGCATCTCCATTTTTGACTGTCGGGACAAAATCCCATTCTTTTTCTCTGTTCAGGGAGTTTACGACAGCTCCTCTTTTTATGAATTTTCCTGTCTTTTTTTCAAGTTCAGGTAGAGGTCTTTGGATTCCGTCATAGATGGATTTCAACAAGCCCGGTCCTAATTCTACACTCAATGGGAGTCCTGTGTTTTCCACTACTTCTCCCGGCTGGATGCCGCTGGTCTCTTCATAAACCTGTATAATTGTTTTATCTTCTATTATCTGGATGACTTCACCGATAAGTTTTTCCTTACCTACTCTTACAACATCATGCATTCTTGCGCTTAAGCCCTGCGCTGTAATAACAGGTCCGCTTATCCTGTAAATCTCACCAATTTGTTTTGTTTCCATAGTTCTCTCCTCAATCATTCTTTTAATAAATCTACTCCAATTGCTTTTTTTATCATTAATCTCAATGAATCATCCTTTTCTTCTTTTCCCGATAATACGACAAATATCGGGGAAACTGTCATCATCATCTTTTCCTTTATGTCGGCTTTTAATTCATTATAAATTTCCGCCTCAATTATTACAAGACCTATTTCTTTATTGCCCAGCAGAGTTCTTGCTGTCTTGTTTGCTTCATCTTTCTTTGAAACATTAAATGACTCTTTAATCCCGCATAGATTAAAGCCTATTGTAAATTTCTCACTTCCCAATGTTGCTATATTGTACATATTTCTTAAATCACCAAATATTGTCTTATCTCTTCATCGTTAAGATTGTATTTTTTGCCGTTTGAGATTGCCAGGATATTCTTTCGTTCAATTTCTTTTTGAACCAGGTATCCGACTACAACCTCTGCTGAAATGTTTTTTACACCGAATATTTTTCTTGCTTTTTCTAATTTCATTTTCTCCATCAGGCATTCAAGCAATTCGATGTCTTTTTTTTCTATTGTTTCCTTTAATGCATCCATGTATTCTTTTTCCCATTCTGCGTTAGCAAGAAGATCGAAGCATTCGTCAATGTCTTTGCTGTCTGCAAGTTTCACTATGAGTTCTCCGATATTAGAAAGTCTGTTGGGTATAAGCATTCCTGTTATTTTTTCTTTTTCGATGTTGTTGTTTTTTAGTTTCAGAACATTTATTATGTTCTTGGCACCCACAATAGTATAAACATAATCTCTCAATTCTGCTCTTTTGTTGGAGATAGAGCTGAATGTTTCTGTCAGGTTGATGTAATAATACATATCAAGCATATTTTGAATTTCAACTGTATTTTTCTCCTTGAACAGGGTCATCAATACTTTTTTTGCTTTTTTATCGATTTTTATCGATTTGAAAAAATCTGCCTCTGACGGGCGGGTGTAATAAGAATAGAAAGATTCGTATGTCATCTCGCCGAAAGGAATAAGATATTGTTTGATTTCTTCAAAATCCATATTGTTTATTTTTCCCAGAACAAAAAATTTTACATTGTTCAAATAATAATGCTTGAACAGGGCAGATAAAATCAAGTTCAGCCCAGGATAATCTCTTGAATATTTTATGAATTCATTGCATTCCCGAGCGGTGTTGTATTTCATTGCCGCTTCAATGAGCATATTTTCCGGGACTGTTGCGGACAGAGCAGTTATTGCTTCTGTGTATGTTTTCTTCTTCAGGTAATCTGCAATCTCGTAAGGTCCGTCCATTTTCATCAGCCGTTCATAATCCTCTTTTTTTAACAGGCTTCCTTTCCTGTACATTATTTTGGCGTAAAAATAAGGATAGTCATTTAGAGATATTTTTTGGGTCAATGAATCGTCAAACAACATGTCTTTTGCATTTTCATTTATTAGTTTCATAAATTGCTCTTATTTTATTTTCCCCATTATTGCAGACATTATTTTTTTTTCAAACATATTCGACAGGCTGTTTAAAGATAAATCCAGTATAATGGTCTTGTCTTTGTTTTGTGCGATTATCCCGAAATCCATTTCTTTGTCTTCTTCTACCCTGATATTTTTTTCTATGTTTTTTAGTGTTGATACATCTGTGGCGGAAGTATAAATGACAGAAATGTCCTTTATCTCTTTTTTTGCTATCAAAAGAAGGTTTTGAAGTATTTCTTCTCTTTTTGATCCGGTTATTGTTTTTATGTTTTCTCTTAGTTCCAGGTATACTTGTTCTAGCATTTCTTTTTTGTTTGTCAGTATTATTTTTTTTGCTTCCTGTTCATATTCGTAGAGTTTTTCTTTTTTCTTTGACAGAGCCTGCTCTTTTGCGTTTTCTTCTATTTTTTTTGCTTCATTTTTTGCGCAATCTATCATTTCCTTTGCTTTTTGCTCTGCCTGTTTTTTTGCATTTGCAATTATGTCTTTTTCTTCTTTCAGCGCATCTTCTGTTATGCCGTCTGTTAAATTATTTTCTTTCATTTCACATGCCTCCTTAAGCGATTACTGCTAATGATACTTATTTTTTAATGTGCGTTAAGTATCATTATCGAGACAATCAAACCAAATATTACTATGGTTTCCGGCAGTACAGTCATTATAAGACCTTTTCCGAAAAACTTCTCGTTTTCTGACATTGCACCTACTGCTGCAACTCCTATTTTCGCTTCTGCGTATCCTGCTGCAACTGCGCATATTCCTACGCCGATTGCTGCTGCTATTGCTGTTATTGGTTCTACCATTTTATTCACCTTTATTTTTAATAAATATGATTGCTTTTTATTTCTTTCCAAAGGGTTTGTATTTTTCTCCCCCTCCTTCATAGAATTTAGTAAAAAATTCTACGTAATGCAGTCTTAATGTATGTATGAATGGACTGAGTATGCCCAGAGCGATGTTGAATCCATGACCTGTTAATAATAATAAGATGCCTGCCACTATGCCCATTGTGCCGGCGGACATTAGAGTAAGTGCCTGCTCATTTACCAGGATTGCAAGGTATGCTGATGCAAGACCAACTGCCATAATACGCATGTAGGATAATATATTTCCTAATAGTCCGGGCAGTTCTATGAGACCATTTATGCTTTCTGCTTTGTAGATTAAAGCAATGCTTAGGAATGCTAAAAATCCACCTATGTATTTTTGGTTTAAAAAAATCAAAGCTAGTCCTACCTGGAGACTCATCCATGCAAGGGCACCCACCATGTGCGTATAGTTTTTGTGTTTGTAGTGCTTTATTGCAGATAAGACATATCCTATATTTACATGAAGAATTCCTACGCCGATGCACATAAGCATCAATGTGTTTATTTCATGAATCCTGTGAAAGTAAGGGGTTAGTTTAATGATTCCGAAAATGCTTTCTGTCCCGAAAAACTCAGCGAAAATGAAACCGAATATTGCTGATGAAAGTCCGCATGAGGACAATATTTTGGAAATATCTTCTGCTCCTTCCATCTTTTTTTTTATAATATATGCTATTGCCATTATTACAAGTCCATATCCTATATCTCCAAGCATTAGTCCGAATAAAATAGGAAATGTAAATGCCATTATTGCTGTTGGGTCTATGGAGTTTGCTTTTGGTAATTCATAGAAACCCAGAAGAAAGTCATAACTTTTGACAGATTGGTCGTGCTTTAAACAGACCGGTGCATCCTGGTCGGCTTTTTTAAATTCAATATAAATGTCTTTTAGTGTGGATAGTTTTGCTTCAAGTAATTTTATGTCTTTTTCAGGAACCCAGCCGGAAATATAGATTGTGTTTTTTGTCTGCCCGAAATACAGTCCACTTCGTTTTTTGCAGACCTGTTGATTTAAAAGTGCTCTTAGAGAAAAAATCTTGTTTTTGTTCCTTGCGAAAAAATCAAGTCCTTCCTGTTTTAGTTTTGCTCTTGTTTTTGTTAGGTTTGATTTTTCATTTGTAAAATATTGGATTATTTTATCGATATTTCCTGTGTTTGCATCACTGAATAATTGGAGAGCAGAAGATAATGTCCTTTCTTTTGCATGGTATGTTGAAAGCAGGTTTGTGATTTCTGTTTGTGATTTATGAGGGTAAACAATAATGAAATCATTTGATTTTTCTGAAGAGTAAAGGACAGTATTTTTCATTGCCTTGACTTTTGATAAAATGGTTTTTGCATCAAGGGAAGAGGCAAAAAGGATATTGAAATTCTTAAAGTCACCGAATACATCGATATTTGAAACATTAATCTGTTTTAATTCTTCTGCCTGTTTTATTGTGTTGTCCAGGTCAATTGATTTCTCTGTTATCTTTTCAATTTCTTTTATGTTGTCGATTTGTTTTTCAATCAAAGGAAAATAGGTCTGTGCATTTACCGGAACTGTCTCATAATTTTCTTTTATCTTTGATTTTTCCATTACAAGATTGATAGCAGATGTGAGTTTTAGATATCGTGCTGTTGAGGTTTCTGCGCTGTCTAATGGAGTTGATAAATCAACAAAATCAATTTCGCGGTTGTATTTTTTAAAATGAAGCATTTTTAGAGAATAGAGCAAATCTATTATTTTTGCCTTGTTCTTCCTGTTAGTGAATATCTCAACTTTCTTCATTTCTACAGGGTACAAATTCATTTTATATTACCTTTTTATTTTAATTTTAGTAACTCTTCTGTAAAAATGTTTCCTATGGCATCTTTGTTTTTTAGTATCTTAGATTGGTAGGATTCTATTTCCTGTCTTGATTTTTTCAGAAGTAGTTCGCCTTCTTTTTTTGCTTCGTTTTCTGCTTCGAGAAGCATTTTTTCAGAGTTTGATTGGGCGGTTTTTAATATCTTGTTTTTTTCAGAGAAAGCTTTCTGTTCAATGTCTGATGTTGTTTTGTTGGCTTTTTTACTTGCCGAGTCGAGTATATCATCTGCTTTTTTTTCTGCTTCTCTTATCTTCATTAAAATAGAGTCATTATTTGTTTGTTTCATTCTAATAATCAATCCTATTAATGCGAAATTAATAAAAAGCTATCGTACAATACAACTTATATGGCTTCAGATTCAACAAAAATGATGAAGATGTTTACATCAAAACCGTCAAAGATGCTTAATTTTAAGAATCATAATCTTAAGAAACCAAGAAAATATGGTTTGGGGAATAGTGTCTGTAGGAGATGTGGATATCAGGGAATGGGAATGATAATGAAATATGATCTTCATTATTGTAGGAGATGCTTTAGGGAAGTTGCTACTGAACTGGGGTTTAAAAGGTATTCTTGATTTTTTGGTTAACTACAGAACATATAAGAATGTGGTAGTTCTTTGTTTTTTTGTAGTTAGTATATTGGTGTAGATTTATATTTAATTTTATTGTTACTCCCAGACATGCACTGAAAACACTGCCGGTCCAAACATCCAGGGGGTTTTGCCTATATAGTACTCGTAAGTTTCTACGTTACCCATAGTTATGCCGTATTGTTCCAGGAAAAGTCTTAGTCTTTCTTTTGCATCTTCTGTCGCCGCCGTCTGGTTGGAGAATACTTCTCCATAGCCAACAGAGCCAGGAACCTTGAATGTATATATCATCCTGTTGTCCGGGGATGTGTTGGTGGGCGTTAAGTAATTAATTCCTGTGTTCATTTGGATTGAGAGGTTTTCCCCCTGGATAACTACGTTGGAAGGAATGTTGACTATATATGGATCTCCAAGTAAGCGGTATTCTGGTCCATAATCGCTTAAATTATATATTTTCTGCCAGCCTGAGCCGTCTGAGTTGTTTATGTAGACTCTGTCTGTCCAGTAATCTGAAGAATAGGATGTGACTCTTGCATCCAATACAGTTATGCCGGAGGGAATAGGATAGGTCTTATTTTTCTGGTTTTCTATAATCCCTCCAAATTCTTCCCTATCGACAGTGACTGTCACTTCCTTGTATTTTATTTCTTCTGCAGTTGGAGTGTGGTTGAAATAGATGTATGAGTCAGGATAGAGTGTGTTGTTTGCGCTTCCTTCAAATTCCATTAGCTGTGTGACATAACTGAGGTTAACCATGCTTTCGGCGATTTCCAAGTATATTTCTTTTAGTTCATCTGCATTACTACTCTGGTAATATTTTGGACAGTATGTTGAATTTGTTCCTTCCAGCCAGTCAACTGCTGTGCAGTCCCAGCATGCAATTTTTCTTAATGTATTTTGACCACCTACATCTGGTCCGAAAGATACAGCGTATACCTTTATGTTGTATTCTCTTGCGTCACAAGCAGCCTGTATTGCATGATCCTGGGGGTCATATGTTGTATCTCCGTCTTGGTCATGGTCTGAGACAGGATCCATACTACAATGCGTTCCGGCTTCTCCATCAGACATAACAAGCATAGCCCTTTCTATTCTATCTGTTTCCACTTCTATTTTAGTTAATTCTATTTGAAGATCGAATTTCGCACTGTCAGAATCATTGTTGTTTAGTTTTACAGACACAATATTTTTTCCTTCAACCAGATACGACAAGGGGATTTTAATATTTCCTTTTATTTTTACATCATCAATATAAAATCGCTCTCCATCATCTCCGGATCTACATCCGAACCTGACAAGAAAATTGCTGATTTTGTTGTATCCGGATAAATCTATTTGTGCATGACGATATGTGTGATCGTCATCATTGGTATCATAATATGCAACATCATGCCAACTGCCATCCCATACTCTTACATTAGCATATTCCCAGGATTCGAAATTGCTTGGACCAAGCCTCCACCAGTAAGATAATTCCGGATCGTCATATTGCGTTAAATCTACTGTAGTTTCCGCATACCCGTAAGAGTCCATGTCCCGGAACACAAGAACATCTGTTCCGTTGTAGGCAGGATAGTATCCTTGATTTGCCATTATATATACTTCCTGCCAGGTATCATCAATGAACCAGTAACCTGGTGCTGTATTGATGTCATTTCCGTCAATTTTGATTGCTCCTGTTCCATAGTAAGTTTCAAAGCCATCATAAAATGTGTTATTTTTCGGTCGGTTCCAATAAGTTGCCTTATGTTCTGCGGTCTCCTTATCAATTAGATAATTATTTATATAAATCTCTGCATTATCGTCAGAAAGAACATAAAGCAATGTTTCCTGAATATCTGATAAGTTATTAATTGTGAAATGCTTTCTGAAGTAATAGTTTCCATTACTTGATTCATGTTTAAATTCCACTAAATCAAATTGAGTGGATGTAGTTTGGTTGTGTTCGCCAATTAGTTTGATTTTAACCTTATTGTTGCCGGACAAATAATTATCCTCATTATCTGTTATATTACAATAATAATAAGACCACACTCCGGGATTTATTGTTTTATTTTCACATAAGCCATATTCCCATTTGCTGTTTGCATAATCAAAAACAGATATGTCATAATAGGATGTTGTGTTTGTTTTTACTTTTATTTTTACGGATATGTTGTTTGGATTGTAGATTGGATCAGATGTAAACTCAATTTTTGTCATATGTTCGTCCCGGGTTCCAGTTATTGCAATATCATCAACATAAAATCTCTCATCATCCCAACTCGATTTGCATCCGAACCGGACAATAAAATTACTGATTTTGTTGTATCCGGATAAATCTATTTGTGCATGACGATAGGTGTGGTCATCATCATCATAATTGTAATATGCAACATCATGCCAACTGCCATCCCACACTCTTACATTAGCGTATTCTCCATAATCAAAACCATTTGGACCAAGCCTCCACCAGTAAGATAATTCCGGATTGTCATATTGCGTTAAATCTACTGTAGTTTCCGCATACCCGTAAGAGTCCATGTCCCGGAACACAAGAACATCTGTTCCGTTGTAGGCAGGATAGTATCCTTGATTTGCCATTATATATACTTCCTGCCAGGTATCATCAATGAACCAGTAACCTGGTGCTCTATTGATGTCATTCCCGTCAATTTTGATTGCTCCTGTTCCATAGTAAGTCTCAAAGCCATCATGAAAGGGACTAATGGGAGGCATACTTTTAATATCTAAGGATATACCATTTTCTGTATATGTGTTCTCTTTTGTTCCGCTGGTATTTGTACCAGTTATTATTGTGTAATTAAATATATGATTCTTGATATATGACGTGTCGTAATTATTGCCTATGTCTGTGTTTATATTGGGTGCATATGCGACATTTTCAAATCCTAATATTGCGTTGCCTGAACTCCATGTTGTGTCGTTGTAATTTAGTTCTTTCCAGTTTCTTCCATTGCCGTCGTTAGGGGGGTCGGTTAAAGGGCAATCTTTATTGTACGACCAGTTGCTTTTGTTTTCAATCAATAATGTCTTTATTTCGGTTATATTTGGTGGTGCCATATGTGCGGTTAATAATTCATTTGCTTTGTTTATTCCACAACAAATACATGTTAACGACGAATCATCGTATGTGTTTATTTGATTTGTAAGACTTGTTTTATCTGTAGAAAGATCGTGTGTTTGGCTTACTGACGTACTAAAAGAAACTAACCCAATTTGGTTGCTTGTTGCATTTAACATAGCATTAACAAAATCTTTATCTACACACTTTGCTATACTGAGTCTTCGTGTATCAGATAGATTAAGATTGGGATCATTACATGATCTATCTGTTCCATCTACTGTATTGTCATATCCAATTCTCCAGTCCATACTTCCACTAACATCAGTAATCAATACAGCATCTGTAGCACCATACCCTCCTTCCTGATTAAAACTCCCTTCAATATATCCAAACCGTATGGGAATTGTATTAGAACTTAACATATTATAATCCAGTCCTGAAGAAGACAGTAAGGTACTTAGATTTCCTTTATCAATAGAAATACTCTGTTCTCCCGTACCATTGCTTTGGAAAACAGTTGCATTTGCAATCTTCAAATAGATACTGGTGTTGGATATGTTGTTGTAATAATGCAAAAATGCTGTCATGTTGTTGAGTTGCCCCGGAACAAAAAAAGAAGAATAAATATTGAATACTCCATCTATGCCGGGAAAATTATATTTATTCTTTGGTGGAGCCGTGTTTAGTTGTGTTGTATTATAGGATACTTTAATGAATCCTCCCCCTATATAACTTCTTGTCAGATTGTTAGATAAAAAGACAATATGGATGTTGTTTTCATCGGGTTGAATATATGAGAGATATGTCGGATTTGTAATATTGGCTTTTAGATTTGCGCGAAGACTTGTCTGGCTTGCATTTCTAGAATAGTTGCCTGAATAATTGTTGTTTATATATATTGTGAAATTGTCTCCTGTATTCATTTCCAGATTTATTTTCTTTACTGTGTCTACATCTAATGGCATAGTAAATGTCTTTGTAATATTTCCCTGACCAATGAACCCTCCAAAATACAGATATTTTGATGTTTCTTTGCTGATTTCCATGAT
This sequence comes from Candidatus Aenigmatarchaeota archaeon, assembly GCA_023137195.1. Classification (GTDB taxonomy): domain Archaea; phylum EX4484-52; class EX4484-52; order EX4484-52; family EX4484-52; genus EX4484-52. The sequence goes on from JAGLPV010000044.1 coordinate 35,459, forward strand.
TGTTGACCTTGCAGTATATCCCTTGAACGGGACATTTTCCTTGTATCCGGAGATTATCCTGGAGGCAGAGGTTATTGTTCTTGCATTGTGGTAGCCTGTGCTTGAATTATAGAGTATCGTGCCTCCTGCATCATCAATGTCTTTTACTTTAATGGTATATTTTCTGTCTGGCGGAAGAAGAGGCGAAAAAGTTTCTTTGGTTATATTTTCAATATACTCTGTCTGGTTGACAGACCATAGCAGTCCGCAAATATCAACCAACGTCTTGTTTTTGTCTTCATCTTCCAGGTGGGTTTCGTTTATCAGTGCGTCGACGAATGTATCGTTGAGGTCGCTTAATTTTGTAAGGGACAATATCTGCATTGCATCTTCTGCGTTGAAGTACATGTCTTTATAGTGGATTGTGTCATAGGAATCAAGAGTGGGCAGTTGGAAAAGAACGACAGATCCCAGTAAAAGAAAGACGAGCGCAAGGGTTGAGTCCATTGTAAAGAAAAAACCTTTTTTCATATAATTAATTAGGATACAAAAATATATAAATGAGTTTATTCCCAGACATGCACTGAAAACACTGCTGGTCCAAACATCCAGGGGGTTTTGCCTATATAGTATTCGTAGGTTTCTACGTCACCCAGGGTTATGCCGTATTGTTCCAGGAAAATTCTTAGTCTTTCTTTTGCATCTTCTGTCGCTGTTGTCTGGTTGGAGAATACTTCTCCATAACCAACAGAGCCGGGAACCTTGAATGTATATATCATCCTATTGTCCGGGGAGGCTCCTGTAGAGTTTATAGGATTGAACCCAGTATTCATCCTGATAGAAAAGTTATTTCCTGGGATAACAAGGTTGGATGGGATGTGGACTATATATGGGTCGCCCAGTAGAGGGTATTGTAATCCATAGTCGCTTAGGTTATATGCTTTCTGCCAACCTGAGCCATCTGAATTGTTTATGTAAATACTATCTGTCCAGTAGTCGGACGAATACGAGGTGACTCTTGCATCCAGTACAGTTATGCCAGAGGGGATAGAATATGTCTTGTTTTTTGGGTCTTCTATAGACCCCCTGAATTCTTCCCTGTCGATAGTCACTGTTACTTCCTTATACTTAATTTCCTCTGTGGTTGGAGTGTAGTTGAAATATATGTATGAATCCGGGTAAATTATTACATGGGTGTATGTTCCTGTGATATTCAATTTCTGGGTATTGTAACTTATCATTGTATTTGCGATGTCCTGATATATCTGCTTTAGTTCATCTGCATCATTGCTTGAACGGTATATGCCGTGTCCACAGTCTGCAATACCCCGGAGAGTTAACTCATCTACTGTACTTCCAAAACCAACAGCATGGGATATTATCCCGTAATTTTCATAAGCATAGCATGCAAAGTCTATTGCCTGCTGTTTTGCCTGGGTATCAGGACAATTCCAGATAGGAGGATAACAATAATTTGCCCCTCCATCACTCATGACAAGCATTGCCTTATTTCTTGAGTCATCGAAAGAGTCAAGTTTCATGTCGAATCTTGTGGAGCCAATGCTGTTGTATAATACAGTGGCCAAAATATTCGTGCCTTCTTTAAAATAAGACCTGTCGATTAGTTCAATGCGATTCCAGTATTCTGCATCATGATTTGGTCCGGGATCTGAGTCAATTAGTTGCCCGTTTAGATATATATCAGTCATATCATCTGATGTGACTTTAAGGAATCCTCTTCCTACTTTGTTCATGTCATCTATCGTGAAATTTTTCCTGAAGTAATAATTATCTGTTCCGTTTCTTATTTCTACGAGGATATCATCGAACCTGAAATAGCCCCATTCATCTACTCTATTTGCCTGTAATTTCCCGCCAATATCAAGGTAATATACTCCTTGTCCTTCAATCCAGGGAGTTATATCCTGCGTTGTAGATGTTGGAGGAATATCAATATCCGGGTTAATTCTATAATTTATTTCAGGAGATGTATCTCCCCCGGCACTTGATTGTTCTGTTCCGAGCCAGTGGACGCCGGTAGTAGGGCTTGTCCATTGAGCTTTTATCCAGACTTCATCACTGTCTTCAAAACGGGCATTGCCGTCCCATTCGTATTTGAATGATAATCTTGCTGTACCATTAGCAGATAATATAGCATGCATGTCCGGCGTTATGTTTATCTGAATGCCATATGCTCCAGAGCAATCATTATTAGTGCATCTGTTTCGTGCAGGAGCACCAGTTCTCGTGTCAAATTCCAGCATTTCATTTGCAACCAGGTTGTAGTCTATATTGTCGTCATAACCATAAGGTCCGACGTTGTTCTGTGGGTCATAATCCCAGCCGTCATCCCCCATATTCCATCCGAATGTGTTTGCTGTCGAGTTGTATCCTGTCTCAAAACTTACAGGAATTGTGCTTTGGTTATCGTCCCAGAGGTTAGCATAAGTTGTATTTCCGTTGCTGCCCCCTGTTGCAATCTCTGTTGTTACCGGTATTGAACCGGTGCCGTTTCCAAAAACAGCATTTCCTGTTGACCAGTTTGTCTGGAGGGTGTAGTTGTAGTCATACCATCTGTTCCCGTAGCTGTCGTCCGGCGGTTCTGTAGTAAGGAAACTGTCATTGTAATACCATGTGCTTCCATTGTTCATAATCGTCGTTACATTAATTGTGGTAAGAAGCATGGCTGTTGAGTCTGCTATGCCGCAGGATATGCATGTCGCTCCCAAGACATGGTCATAACCAGTGATTTTTGTCTGCAATGTTGCATTGTTTTGAGTAAGGTATATTGTTCGGCCATGGTCTGTTTGTGTGCCGTATGCTATGAGTCCTACTTTTTGACCTTCATTATTTAAAATCGTATTTACGAATTCTTTATCTGCTATCTTGGCAACTGCCATACGCTCCTGGTTTCCCGGCTGGACATCGGAAGTACTCATGCTCCCGGATAAATCTGTAATCAAAACAACATCACTGCCGTCACTTAGTCCTGTCAGATTCTTTATGCCCATCCGGATTGGAATTGTTCTGGAACTCAACGAGTTATAGTTTAGTCCCGAAGAAGATAAATTTGCACTTATCTGTCCTTCAGATACATAAATAGTTTGTTCTCCTACGCTCTTGTTGGTGAAGATAGTTGCATTTGCAATTTTTAAATATACTGTGCCGTTTGTGTTGTTTGTGTCATAATGCAAAAATACTGTCATGTTGTTGAGTTGCCCCGGGACGAAAAAGGAGGAATATATGTTGAACATGCCGTCTATACCAGGAAAATAATATTTTTTCTGCGATTCTGCTGTATTGAGCTGGGTTGTGTTGTATGATATTTTTATGAATCCTCCGCCGATATATTTTTGGCTTAATTCATCTGACAAAAAGACAATACTTATGTTGTTTTCATTGGGTTGAATATATGAGAGATATGTTGGATTTGTAATATTGTATTTTAGATTTGCGCGAAGACTTGTCTGGCTCGCATTTCTAGAATAGTTGCCCGAATAATTGTTATTTATATATATTGTGAAATTGTCTCCTGCATCCATTTCCAGGTATATTTTTTTTATCGTATCTATATTAGAGGGCATAGTGAATGTTTTTGTAATGTTTCCCTGTCCAATGAACCCGCCGAAATAAAGGTACTTTGACGTTTCTTTGCTGATTTCTTTGATAGTTGACCTTGCAGTATATCCTTTGAATGGGACATTTTCCTTGTATCCTGAGATTATTCTGGAGGCAGAGGTTATTGTTTTTGCATTGTAGTAGCCTGTGTTGGAAGCGTATATTGTGTTACTTTTATTGATGTCTTTTATGTTGATTGCATATTTTGTGCCTGTCTGGAGAAGAGGTGAAAAAGTTTCTTCTGTTATGTTTTCAATGTAGTCTGTCTGGTTGACAGACCATAGCAGTCCGCAAATATCGATCAAAGTCTTGTTTTTGTCTTCATCTTCCAGGTAGGTGTCGTTAATTAGTTTGTCCACGAAGGTGTCGTTAAGGTCGCTTAATTTTGTGAGAGATAGTATCTGCATTGCATCTTCTGCGTTGAAGTACATGTCCTTGTAGTGGATTGTGTCATAGGAGTCATGCGAGTATAGTTGAAAAAGTACAGTGGCGGCGATCAATAAAAAGGAGAGTGCAATAACAGAATCAAATGTAAAGAAGAAGCCTTTTCCTCCACAATGAGTATTATTTTTCATATAGGTTTAATAGCAGATAAATATATAAATTAAAAATTATCCGGAAGCATAACCTGAAAAGTTCATCTATAGGAACAATATTATATTATTTCTATAGCATATTTTTTTTGAACCATAACCTGCATAATGCTGTCTGCTGCATTGTTTGAGGAGGGGATAATTACCACAGTATCCCTGAACTCGCTTGGATAATCAGAGTCATTGAAAAAAGACAGATTAAGTTTTGTATCTTGAGTTATTTTTGAATTGTAAATGCTGTTTTCAAGAGACGGCGTCATTTCTTTTGCGCCCCTGTATTGACTGTATTTTTTGTCGCAAAACAACTTATATGCTTTTAATTCTTTTTTTGAAAAGAGGGCAATAGCTATATTTGGAAGGCTTTCCTGTATTTTTTCCCCGTTAAACGCAATCGCGCCAATTTGCTTTTCCTTTCTTTTTCCCATCAAATATGCAAACCGGTATGGTCCGCCAAGAAAAATATCTGTGCTCTTTATTGTAAAAAGATCAAGATGGGTTCCTTTTATATTTCTTTTATATTCTTTTCCTTCAGAATAGCACAACAAATCAGGTGTTTTGTTTGCGTGGAAAGCGGCTTTTTTGCTGATATCCCTCAATTCATCAACATGTTCAATATTTTCGCTAAAAATGCCTTTCTCATAAGCAACAAAGAGCTCTCCGGTAAAAAGGTTAAGTACAAGAGAATATTTAATCATGCGATTCTTTATCAATGTCAGTGAAGAAGTGCATGTCCTAAGTTCTGCTCTTTTGGCTTCTGAATCAAACAGAGCCCCCATACTTTCATATTCGGTGATGCCTTCATTTATCCTTTTTTCAAGATAAGCCGAGTTATCTATTGGATCGCTTATTATTAGCGGGCAATTGCTGTTTATTTTTCCTTCTCCTATTTTGCCTTGTTCTTCTGTAATTATAATTCCTTTTTGGTTATAAATATCCATGAACAATTTTTCATGCCCGTAACATATTGCTTCTTCAACAACAGCATCAAAAAAGCGTGTATCTTTTTTCTCTTTTTTTATATAATGATTTCTTGCCGTTTTCTTCATTTCATCCAAGCCGGCTTTTGCTTTGTTAAGAGGAAGTTTTCTTAAAATATTATATGCAGAAGACATTACTCTGATAGAGCCATTGAGCATTTTTATGTCTTTATTATTCAGATACATCCTGATACACAATTAGTCCCCGTTCTGGAACTCTCTTAATAGAGTTAACGCTTTTTCCTGGCATGTCCTGTAAGTCTCCATGGAAATCTTCTCTTTAAATTTAGGCGTCAAATTACCATTATATGCCGCTATGGTCGTTGCATACTCTGCACAGTTATTTTTGTCTTTGCCTGCGCTGTATCCTTTGACTATAGCATCTGTTCCTGATTTTCTTATCTCTACAAATTTGTCTGTGAAATTAAAATAAGTTCCGTCACCGACGAAGAATATGTTTTTGAGATTATTAAAATCCAGTTGCGGCAGGGCTTCTGAGAGTATCTCTCTTGCCTGCCCTATATTTATATCCCTGCTTTTCAGGCAAAGCGCTATGCTCAAAAAGAAATTGTCTGTCATGTCTCTTTTTCTTTCCCCTTCTGCCTTGGATTTTTTCAGCTCTTCCGGATCAGGATTGCTTTCATTGTAAAATCTTATATCTTTCCTTATGTCGTATCTTTTTTCTATTTTATATTTGTCAAATATTTCTTCAAGATAATCTGAGAGCATTTTTTTGTCTTTGTATAACTTTGCCATCATTGCAGCAACTATTATTGACGCTTCGCCTGCGCTTTTTTCCCGCATAGCTATTGCAACTTGCCCCATCCTGCTTTTTATCAGTTCTTCAGGTCCTGTTATCATCCCGCCGCTTTCTTCTCCGGCAAAGAGCAGTCTTGGCTGTACCCCGAGATTGATTTGATTTGAAAATATATCTGTAATTATAACTTCCTCTTTCGGTGATTTAAGTATTTGCTTTTCTACTTTCTTCATTACATTTGCTATTTCCTTGAATCCTACAGGAACATAAATGACTTTTACATCCATCTTTTTTGCCCATTCAACCCATGATGCTGCAGAAGGCGTTGTTGTTATTATAAATCTTGGATGATTATCCCATAGGCCTTCTTTTTGGAGTCCGGATGCATGAAAGTCCAGGGTAAGTAAAAAGGACTGGTTAGGAGTATAAAAAGTAAATATTTTTTCATTACTGATTTTCAGGTAAGGAATTCCCAGCGCATTTATTTTCTTCTCTCTTTGCATGGGCTCTACCTGCCCGAGAACTATTCTGTCGCCGTCGGGGTCAACCATGATAATACTACTTCCCTGCGGTTTGTCTTTTAGGAGTTCTTCATATCCTAATGTCTGAGTAACTTCTTTTATCGTTGTATCGCACCCATAATCAAAAAACTCCTTTTTCCCGCTCAAAGGATTGTGCATGACTTTTCCAATGCCGTGGTAAAAAGGATCTTCTTCTGCATTATTCCAGAGAAAGACTTTTTCAATACCGAACTTCTCGAATATAGGGAGCATAATATTATGCATGCAGCCGCCGACACATTCGTAAATTATTTCAAATCCGTTGTTCATCTCTTTTTTAATCAAATCCAGGTTTGCCTGTGTAGCTATTCCTTTTTTGAGGTAATCTACATACATATCTATCCCGTCAAAATCTTCCAAAATCAGCGAAGAGTCAGATGCAGACAATTCAATATCAAAGCCCTCTTTCTCTGCTTTTTCTATAATGTCCTCGATTTTTTTTACAAACTTTGCAGACATTTCCGGCACAAACTGGCTTCCCTGACCGTCTAAATCTTTTGTCGCTGTCTTGCTGCTCATCGCATGGCTGCTCGTCACATATTCCCCGCCATCATAGTCCAGCATAAATATCAAAAATGAAGTCATCCAGATGGATGTCCGCATTTGGTTGAAAGGAATGTGCGTTTTTATTCCCTGTGCTGCCTGTATTCTTTTTATGATGTCAATATACTCATCTGTGTTGTACCTGACTTCGCCTGAACAAATTTTGTTTATCTGCCTGTTTGTTATATGCTCTTTTAAGACCATGGCTTTTCCGAGTGTGGCCAGTGCTATGCCTAATTGATTTAGTGGGTACCTACTATCCCAGGGATAGAGAATATTTTGAGCCCCTCTTATCCCGGCGGTTGATACAAGAGCTTCTTTTTTGTAATTTTTAAACCATTCCTTTAATCTCCATTTTTTGATTTCATCTTTTGCAATATGGATTTTAAATGAGCCATGATTGTCTAAATCAAATATCCTGTCTTTCTTTATTTGCTCAGGAGTATGAGCGTCAATTTGCTTAAAATATTCTCTCTTAAGGGCATCTATTTCTTTGCCCTTGAAATCTTCTGATTTTGTAGCAATCATATTATCTTATATGTATGTTGTATTTTTAACTTTATTTGCAGCATTATGAACTTATTTCTATGTCCTGAATAAATATTTCCTTCTCATCCAGTCCCACAAAGCAATTATCAAAATCCATATCTCTCTCTGCCATAAAATGTTATGAATAAAATCAAAATACTTTATTCTATAGAATAATGAACAAAAGCAAATGTTGTTGTAAGTCAGATAACGTTTGCAAAAAATATTATTGCACTGCCAATCAACATCGCCCTGAATTTTTTATTGAACTTCAATCTTTCTTACAATCATTTCCCTGCATGGGTATGTTTTCTTCAGGTGTTTGACTGTATCTGCCTGTAGTTTTCCTGTATTTACCATGGGTAAAAATGCTTCTATTGTCTTGCTTGAAGCTGCTGTTTTTTCCAGTTCTTTTTTTATTTCAGCCCTTAGAGCGTGTTTAATTGCTGATGAAACCCGGTTTGCTGTAAGCACAATTGTTTTTACCCTTATTTTTGCATTATCAAGAGTCAAGGTTTCGATGTTGTCTATTCTTGAAAAACCTCTTCTTACTGCCATTATTATCTGATTTTTGTTGACTTCCTGTCCCATGTATTCTGTCATGCAGATATTTCCTTCAGTTATTTGGTTTAATTTTAATTTTAGGTTTATATTGTGGTCTCTTACATTTTTGGTTAGAGTACCTAAAGATATTAATAGGGTTCTTCCCAATGGGCTTTTGTTTTTCATGCAAACTGTATGCCCTATTATTTCATTACCTAAAAAAGCCGGTGGCTTTATGGGAATCCATTTTTTTTTTAGCCAGGTATCTTTAAATTTTCCATCTGTTTTTTTTTTAATCATTGCTATTGTTATCACCGTTGGTCTTGTATTTTTGTATTTAACTAATTAAGAATAATTAACTACTTTTTTAAATCTTTGTGTTATCAGCTATTAACGAGTTAAACAGGTTGATTAAACTGGCAAAGAAAAAAGAAGTAGCAAAGGAGACAAAAAAGACAGGAGTAAAGAAAACAAAGAAAGTAGAGCAGACAGTTTCGCATTATCAATTGGGTGGCGTAAAAGGATCCAGAGCTGTTGCTTTTGAGTCAATTGTCCGTATTTTAAGAACAACATTAGATGGATCAAAGCCGGTTAAAATGGCATTGATTGGAATAAAAGGGATTGGTTATAATTTATCTGTCGCAATATGCAGGACAGTCGACATTGATGAAAATAAGATTTTAAAAGAGTTGTCTGAAGAAGATATTAAAAAAATAGAAGATGTTGTAGAGAATGCAGATAAGCACATGCCTGCATGGATGTTGAACAGACAGAAAGATTATGAAACCGGAGAGACAACACATATTTTTGGTCCCCAGATGACAATAAAATTAAGAGATGATATTTCAAGATTAAGAAAGATTAGGGCTTATCGAGGAATAAGACATGAATTAGGTCTTCCTACGAGAGGTCAGAGAACAAAGAACTCCTTTAGAAAACATAGTGTTGTTGGAGTTGCTAAGAAAAAGTAAATGAGTGATTAAATGGGAGATTCAAGAAAATTAAAAAATCATTTTTCGTCTGTAAGGAGACCTTATGATGTGGCAATGCTTGAAGAAGAAAGAGAATTGAAAAAAAAATACGGCATAAGGAGAAAAAGTGAACTCAGGAGAATGGAGTATATTTGGAAAAATATAAGGCAAAGGGCAAGAAGGCTTATTGCAGAGAAAGACAAGGCAAAAACAGAGCTTCTATTTAACAAAGTTGATAGTCTGGGTCTGTGCCCGGGCGAAAAATCGCTTGAAAATATACTTGGAATGAAACTGGTAGATGTACTGGACAGGAGATTTCAGAATGTATTATGCCGATTGAATCTTGCAAATACACCTATGCAGGCAAGACAATTTATAGTGCATAAGCATGTAAAGATTAACGGGACGATTATATTCTCTCCTAATTATATTGTGAAGAAAGAGGAAGAAAACAATATTGTTGTGGATGAAAAACTAACAAGAGGAGATGCTACTATTGATTCGTCAGCTAAGCCCGTCGAAAAAAAAGAGGTTGCTGTAGAAGAGAAAAAAGAAGAGGCAAAAGAAAAAACCGGCGAAAAGAAAGAGGAAGTTAAAGAAGAGCAAAAGATAGAGAAAAAGGATGAATCGGCAGAGAAGGAAGGAAAAACAGTAAAAGAGGAATCAAAATGAGCGAAACAAATGATGAAAAAACAGGCATTATATATTTATTCAGTAGTGGAAATAACACTATTATTCATATTACCGACATTACGGGAGCTGAGACAATAGCCCGTTGCAGTGCAGGGTTGGTTACAGATAAAAGCAGGTTAAAAGGTTCTCCATACCCGGCTATGAAAGTTGCAAAAATTGTTGCTCAAAAAGCACTTGAAAAAGGAGTAAGAAAGATGTATCTGAAGGTTAGGGCACCAGGAGGAATAAAATCAAAAATCCCGGGAAAAGGAGCTCAACCAGCAATAAGAGCATTGATACAAGCAGGATTAAGAATCATCCGGATAGAGGATGTGACCCCTATTGATTACGACAGTATGAGAAAGAAAGGCGGTCGAAAGGGAAGGAGAGTATAATTATGGCAGATACAGTTCCCTCAGAAGTATTGGAAGTATTAGAGCATGCGGAGACAAAAGGAGTTACAAAAGTGAAATGCATAATACTTGAAGGAGAAAATAAAAACAAGGTGCTTGTACGAAATGTAGTTGGTCCTATCAGGAAAAAAGACATCATAATACTTCCAAAGATTGATGTTGAATCAGGAAGGAGATAAAGGTGAATAGTTATGAAGTGTAATTTTTGTTCAAAAGAATTCAAAAACAAGGGTCATTTGTTTGTAAAAAATGACGGGTCAAAATATTTTTATTGCAGTTCGAAGTGCATGAGAAATGCAAAGATTAGAAATCCTCGGAAAACGAGATGGACCGGGACTGCGATTGAAGCTAAAAAGCAAAGGTTGGAGCAGATTAAGAAGTAGTAATTGTTAGACGAAATGCTCACTAAAAAGGGTAAAAGAATAACAGAAAACGAAAAATGGTAACTAAAAACCATAAAAAGAAAAGTCCGAAACTAAAACCCATCGGTAGAGGTAAGAAGCGAGTGCGGATAATTCGAAAAGATGGAGTGGAGCAGAGCTATCAGGTCGGGGGGAAGAAACTAAAGAAAAGAACAATCTTAGGTACGTGCCCACTTTGCAAAGAGCCAGTATATTTAAGACATAAAATTAAAAGAGATTTCTTTAGAAATATTAAAAAAATACCCCTATGGACAGAAATAGCTTACAAGTATTATCATATCGAGTGTGGAGAATTAAAGAAAAGAGGTATACATACTCTTACAAATACTGAATCGGGTATTGAAGCTAAAGCATCTATTCCATATATAAAAGGATTAAAGGCAAAAGTATACTCAAGGAAGAGAGGATGCTCATATAGATAAAAAGATATCTGAGGATTATACGAGTATCAAACCCTACTCTTCCTAATTTTAAGAGGGTATTTTTTCATTTGTTTTAATGCTTCATCCCATGTCAAAAGAATGTCTTTTGCACCGTAATTTTGTATTACTGATTCTGAATTTATTGTTGCCATGTGGAGTGCGAAATCAAGAGGCTTGTTGTTGGCGATTGCCGCAACCAAAGTTGATGCAAATGCATCTCCTGCGCCTGTTCGTTCCAGTGCTTTTATTTGGGCATGGGGCTCAAATTCATACAATATATTTCCATCATAAGTATATGTTGTGTGTTTGCCATCTGTTATGCAGACGATATCAGGACCCATATGCCTTATTTTTTTCATTAAATCAATCATATTTTTTCTTGAGTTCTTATCGTAAAATTTCCCGGCTTTTTCCGGGTTCTCTTTAGAATCAATGCCTAAGACAAGTCCTATTGCTTCTTCTTTATTAAATATGAGCATCTTTGTGTTCTTTATTATTCTGCCCAGTTCATTGCGGTGTTCTTTTATCTGGTAAAAACTTGGGTTAAAGGCAAGGTTTATGTTGTTCTTTTTTGCAAAATCACTTAGTTTAATCTGGGTCTTGAAAGCATGACCCATCATCGAGCAGAAATAAAACCATCTTGTCTTGAGTTTGGTCAAATCTATGTCTTTGGTTGTCATTTTGTTGTTTGCTCCTTTGTAGGTCAGGATTGTTCTGTTGTGTTCTTTTGTGTCAAGAATAATAGAGTAATCATTCATGTCATCTGTTATCTTGCCTACAAATTTTATTTTTTCTTTTTTGAGCAGGTCGATGATGTCTTTTTTGAAATGGTCTCCTATGTTTCCGAGGTATGCTGTTTTTAGTCCCAGTCTTGCAAAGGATACTGCTGTGTTTGTTCCTCCTCCACCAATGAAGAACTGGAGGTTTTCTACTGTCAGTTTTGCGCCGACAGGATAGGATATTCTATTTTCCCGCTCGGCAATGTTGGTGTCCACAAATGTGTCTATTGTTGCAGAGCCCATTGTTATTATGTCGTATTTCATATTATTTTTTTAATTTATTTACTTTTGGCGCATTTTTTAATGCCTCTAAGCCAGGAAGCTTCTTTTTTGATAGGTAATTGAGCATTGCTCCGCCGGACAGGCAAATATGGCTGAATCCTTTTATTTTGAATTTCAGTATTGCATCAGATGTGTGTCCGCCCCCGACAAAGGAATATGCTTTAGATGCGGCAATTGCATTTAATATGGATAAAGTTCCTTTTTGGAAATTCTTGTCTTCAAAACTTCCAGGGGTTCCTTTCAGGAAAATTGTCTTTGCATTTTTGATTATTTTTACATAATTCTCTATTGTTTCCTGTCCGATATCGAATATTTCATATGTGCTTGGAAATTGATTTAGTTTTAGTTCGAGGCGTTTGTTGTTGTTTTTTACTGCAAAGTCTACCGGTGTTTTCATGTTGTGTTTTTTTATCATTTGCCTTAATTTTTTGTTTGGAGTCAAACCCCTGTTTTTCAGGTATTCTGACTGCGCCCCGAAGTCAAACCCCTGCGAGGTCAGGCAGTTCTGTCCAAATAAGCCACAGCAAAGAGTGTGGTCAACGTCGTTTCTTGAGGCAATAAGGTTCATTGGTTCTTCTGGTTTTGCTCCGCCGAAGATAAATACAGCAGGGTGCTCTATTTTGTCGAATTTTGAGAGGGCGGTTAATTCTTTGTTCAGCAATGGTCCGGCATAGGAAGGGAGTACTTTTGGAAATTCTGCCATTGAAGTGTGCGCCCGGTGGCAGTTTGAGAATGCGTCATTTACGTATATGTCTGCTAAGGGAGCCAGAGACATTACAATCCGGTTTTGTTTGATGTCTTTTGGCGGCTTTTTTTCTTCATCAAAAAATCTTAAATTTTCCAATAGAATTGCCTGTCCTGGTTTTAATTTTATGATTGCTTCTTTTGCAATTTTTCCAATAATATCAGGAATGTATTTTATTGATGTGTGTTTGCTTATCAAATCAGCATGCTCTTTTAAATTGGTAAAGTCTTCGCCGCCTTTCCTTCCCTGGTGGGCTAGCACAACAAGCTTTGCTTTTTTTTGCTTTAGGGTTTTTATTGTCTTGATGTGCTCTAAAATTCTTTTTGAGAGTTCTACTTTGCCTTCTGAAATTGGGCTGTTTAAGTCAACCCTCAGTAGAACAACCTTGTTTTTTAAATCAATATTTTTATAGCTTGGGTGTGGAGAAGTTTTTATCATATCATTAAATATACAATTAATGTTTATATATTTATTTTATTTTTCTCTTCATTTTTAGTAGGCTTAAGAACATCAATCCCATCGATAAGAATATTGTCGGAACTTCAGGGATTGCTGTTAAGGGGAGTAGATCTTTGTTGTTTCCCACGGGAAGATTATGAGGAGTGTCTCCAAATCCATCGCCATCTGAGTCAGCACCATTGTAGTCTGAAAAATAATTTCCTCCTATGTATAATCCGCCAACTATGTTTGGTCCTGTTGAATTTGTTGTGTTCCAGAAATTGTTGCATATATCTACGGCATTGTTTGTATTGTTCAGGCGATTGTTGTAGATGAGATTGTTGTAGGCGTTGGATGTAGTTATACCTGCCAAGTTATTTGAATTTATGGTGTTTCCCATAATTGTATTTTTGTCGGAGTAAGATATATAGAGTCCTATTTTTTTGTTATCCTTAATTGTATTGTGATTAATAGTATTGTTATTGGAGTAATACATATATATCCCTTGGAATTCATTTGAATTTGCATTGTTATTTTCGATTATATTTGTATCTGCATCATGTAGGAGTATTCCGCCAAGATAGTTGTTTTCGTTTGCAATGTTGTTTTTTATTGTGTTGTTTTCTGCTAAATGCAAGTATATGCCACCCTTCCTATTGGAGTTTGCGGTGTTGTCTGTGATAACGTTGTTATTTGCATATTTTAGATAAATTCCATAATCCCAGTTCGTGGAAACACAGTTCTTTATTATGACATTTGTGTTTGTTGAAGAACTTCTTTTTACCTGGATTCCATAAGTATTTTGTGTTAAAATGCCGTCAATTGTGTGTCCCCGGCAGTCAAGAACGACGTTGTTTGCTGTAATATCCAGGCATATTGTATTGCCTGAATTTATTATGTCAGCAGTCAAATAATAAGTTCCTTGGGAATTTATCGTTGTGCACGAAGAAATTGGTGTGGCTGCACTTACCATCTGCAAGAGCATAAAATTAATTATTAAAACTGTTAGGACAAATATTGTTTTTTTCATTTTATTCACCTTATATTTTGGATATAAAACTAAAAATTCCGCACATGAATTCGCAGGATTTTATCGCAAATATCACTAATTGTTACTATTGTATAGTGGTAACTTATATAAAGATTTCTTATTTAGTAATAAAATAAATTAGTCTTTTTTTTATTGCATACAAAGTATGCACATGTTGTATAATATATATTTTTGTATGCATTAAAAGCAGTATGTTAGTTCTTAAATTAGGGATATATGGTTTGTGGATGTAAAATTTAGAAAAATAGCAGTTGGGAGATATTTAAGAAAAATAAGAAAAAGTTTTCACGAAGGTGTCTGACTTGTATGTAAATATAGTTTGTGCCCATAGAGGGGCGACAAACAGGATTGTTTAATTAATTTTCCTTTTTATTCTTACTAGCGACAGAAACATTAGTCCCATAGACAGGAATATTGTCGGGACTTCAGGGATAGGAAGGTAATCTTGGCTATTTCCACCAGGTATATTGTATGGTATATCTCCAAAACCATCTCCGTCTGTATCCGTAAAATTATAGTCTGAATAGTAATTTCCTCCTATGTATGGTCCGCCAATTATATTTGGTCCTGTTGAATTTGTTGTGTTCCAGAAGTTATTTCCGGAATCATAGGCATTGTTTGTGTTGTTCATGTAATTGTTGTATAGTTGATTACTGTTTGAAGAATACAAATAGATGCCGTAATTATTATTTGAGTTTGCAGTGTTGGAGGAAAGAATGTTGTTGCTCGAATACCACGAGGAGATGCCATGGTTATTATTTGAATTTGCTGTGTTGCATGAAAGAATGGTGTTATCTGAATACCACAAGTAGATGCCGTGGTAATTATTTGAGTTTACAGCGTTGTCTGAGAGGGCATTGTTGTCAGAATGAAACAAGTAGATGCCACCATAATTATTTAATCCCTCGTAATTATTTGAGTTTGCGGTGTTATTTAGAATGTTATTGTTATCTGAATACTCCATGCGGATACCCTGGTATTTATTTGAGTTTACTGCGTTGCCTGAAAGAATGTTGTTGCTTGAAGAATATAGATGGATGCCTTCACCGTTTAGGTTTACAGTGTTATTTATGATACTATTGTCATTGGCGGAAGAATATGCTCGTATACCATAAGCATTATTTAATACGGTGTTTGTTGAAACAGTATTATTGTTTGAATTCATTATATGGATGCCATACATATTATGAAATGCATTGTTATTTAGAAGCAGGTTGTTGTTTGCCTTTTTTAGATAAATTCCATAATACCAATCTGTTACAACACAGTTCTTTATAGTAATATTTGTATTGGATTGCGAATTTCGATTTATGTAAATTCCAGAGCTACTGGTCGAATCCACTCCATCAATTATATTATTTTTACAGTCTAAAACAACATTGTCTGCTGTTATGTTTATGCATGTTGCATCAGTGGAATTGGTTATGTTCAATCTTAGATTATATACCCCGCTTGTGCTTATTGTTGTGCATGAACCGATAAGATGGATAGCATTAGCATTTTGCACAAGCAAAAGGCATGTTATCAAAACAGTTATTGTAATTGTTGTTTTTTTCATTTTATTCGCCAAACTTATTTTTTATTCTGAGCATTGACAAAAACATTAGTCCTATTGACAGAAATATTGTCGGGACTTCCGGTATCACCATCAGAGGATAATTGTCCTGGTTGTTTCCTGTTCCTGTAATGTTATATGGCGTATCTCCGAATCCATCTCCATTATTGTCTGTTCCATTATAGTCTGAAAAATAATTTCCGCTTATGTTTTGTCCGCCTACGATATTTGGTCCAGGTTGGATTGTTCCTGTGTTCCAGAAAGTGTCCCCTCCATCTTCTGCATTAATGGTATTGCCC
The DNA here is from genome assembly GCA_023137195.1 of Candidatus Aenigmatarchaeota archaeon. Lineage (GTDB taxonomy): Archaea > EX4484-52 > EX4484-52 > EX4484-52 > EX4484-52 > EX4484-52. The sequence goes on from JAGLPV010000044.1 coordinate 51,606, forward strand.
GAGAAGTAGTTGTTGTAAATTAGGTTTGGATTGTCGCAACTGGGTGTAATAGAAAGACCATTATCATTGAGGGTTATTGTATTGTCATTTATATTATTGTTGTTTGAAGACGCTTCTAATCTTAGTCCATATTCATTGTCGTATATTTCATTATATGCAATTTTATTATGACTGCTTTTGCCAAGGAATATTCCTTTTCCTGTGTTGGAATATATTTTGTTATTCAGGATATGACCGCTGTTTGCATTATAGTATTTGATGCCGTGAGTCCAGTCGCGGATTGTGCAGTTGTGAACAAGAGTATCGTTGTTATTAGAATAGATTCCATGAGTTGTTGTAGTTGTGTCTGTTCCGTCAATGATGTGGTTTTGGCAATATAAATTCACATTGTTTGCTGTTATTTCAATGCATCTGTCCGTATTCGAGTTAAGAATATTTCCGGTTAGGTGATATGTTGCTCCTGCTTTGTTCAATACGCTACAGTCTGATATATAATAAGTAAGTATGTTTACATTCAGAATTCTTGTCTCAGAACTGTTTGCAATACCAAGCCCATTTTCCCAGCATTCTATATTCCAGGAATAAGTTCCATCTGGTAAATTGTGAGTCATTGTCGTTGGCGTTGCATTTACGGCATTTGTGGAACTTTCAACAGTTCCGTCTATTATGAGGTTACATGTTGAATTTTCTGAAATCTGGTTGTATACTGTAAAATTAAATGTTGTCTTGTTGCTGTTTTCTGTGTGGTTGTTTGACGGGCTGTTTAGGACAATGCTTGGCTTTAGATTGGGTGGGTTTACAGTATCTACGTAATTGACATAATCTGTTACATTGCATTCATTGAAACCAACTTTAAAGTATCCATCTCCATTCCATGTGGAGCCCCAGCTGTTCTTTATAATCCAGTAGCTTGTTGTGTCATTTCCTGTGTCGTTGTATCCTGTTAAAACAACGGCATGATTCAAATCGCCATCTTCATTGCAACGATAAATATTATCTCCATCAAAACCATCTCCATCACCAAAATCCATTGCAATCGGAAGAGGACCATAATCTCTTGTCCAGTTTTTGAGTTCGTCGTTTGGAAAACCATACCAGTAGACACCATAATTACCGCCGGATAAATTCCATAACCTTGTGTTCCAGTCAGAACATCTGCCATTACAATTGCTGTTTGAAGCAGTATATGGAAAACAGGATTCATCAGAAATTCCATCCTCTTTTATATAATCAAGAGCCAAAATTTCATTTCCACCACCACAATCTCCACAATAATTACAACAGCTGGAAACAAGATATTGCTCTGCTAAATCCGGATTTAATAGTGAATTATCCTGATTGATATTGTATTTTGCCTCTACTGCTCCATTAGCAGAAAAAGCCCAGCAACTTCCGCAACTTGCCTGATCCTTTACAGGACTCATCCAGTCTTCATTATTGTGAGTTCTCCAGTCATAATAATCGTCGTCGTTAGTGCCAATCTTAAGAGAAGAAACGCTCAAAGAATTATCTTTGATTTCCTTTGCTTTTGTTAAATCCGGCTTGAAATTCGGTCTGCTTATTTTTTCATCTAAACTCATCATTTCTGTCATAGAGATTATGTTATATTCATCGACGAAATTGGAGGTAGTAGTTGTAAACTCTTTGTTTTTGGGAACGCATACAGCATGCTCCAGAGAATAAGAATTTCCTGTTTTTACTGTTTTGATGTCATAACCCTGCTTTGCACAATAAGAGAATTCCTGCCCGGTCTTGCCGTTGAAAAAATCCCATGCATTGAATTTTGCATTGTTTGAAACGATGCAGACTCCTTCCTGTTCTCCATCACCGTTTGTTTTTACTTCGTAATTATAACCCATCTCTGTGCAGTAAACTGCCGATGGATTGGACATTCCAAAAGATATGCCTGATGAAAATATCATTATGCAAATTACTGCCACTAACCCAAACAATAGATTTTTTAGGTGTCCTGAAGCATCACTTGAAAAAGAAAAAACTTTTCGTGTTTTTTCTGCATTAAATCCTGTTTTTACTATTCTGTTTTCCATTTTATCAATAATTTAACAATTAGTTTATTTAAGCGTAGATAAATTTAAATATCTATTCTGTGGTTAAAAGCCAGTTTATATGGTTTATAAGCTATTTTAAAAGATACATGTTTTATTCATTAAAATCGTCCGTCTATAACATGTCCGCAGAATTTGCATTTTGAATTAACAATATTGTTTTCTTCTATTAGGTATCTGCTTCTTTTTATTATTGTTTTTTTGCAGTTTGGGCAAATTGTGTTTTCTCCGTCTTTCGTATCTGTGTTGCCAATATACACATATTTTAGTCCTGTATCAAGAGCTGTTTGTTTTGCTTTTATTAGGGTTTCCGGGTTGGTTGGGGGAATATCAGCCATTTTATAGCACGGGAAAAATGCAGAAATATGGAACGGGACTTCTGCGCCCAGTTCCTGTCTAATAAATGTTGCGATGTTTTTCATCTCTTCGGGGGAGTCGTTTTTTGTTGGGATGATAAGGGTTGTTACTTCAAGCCAGATGTTTGTTTTTGCGACCAGTTTTAATGAGTCAAGGACACCGTCTAATTTTGCCCCGACTATTTTGGAATAAAATTCCTTGTTGAATGATTTTAAGTCTATGTTGATTGCGTCTAAATAGGGTTTGATTAATTCAAGAGTTTCGGAAGAAAAATACCCGTTGCTTACAAATATGTTTTTTATGTTGTTTTTTTTGGCAAGCTTCATGCAGTCGAGAGCGTATTCTGCAAATATTGTCGGCTCATTGTAGGTGTATGCTATTGATTGGCAATCGTGTTTTTTTGCAAGTTCTATGATTTCCTCTGGTGTTATGTCTTCCTGCGGGACATTGAAACCTTCTTTTGGTGCTTGAGAAGAAGTGTAGTTCTGGCAAAATAAGCACCTGAAATTACAGCCGATTGTTCCAAAGGACAGAACCGGAGTGCCGGGATAAAAATGAAACAGGGGCTTTTTTTCTATTGGGTCAATTCCAATGCCTGTTGTTTTCCCCCAGACAGTAGAATATAATACTCCTTTTTTGTTTAGCCTTACGCCGCAAATTCCTGTTTTGCCTTCTGGAATCATGCAGTTATGGCGACACAAATGGCATTGTATAAAACTGTTTTTTTTCTCCCACAAAATTGCTTTTTTCATACATTTATATACATTTAAGATTTATATATTGTTAGGGAAACAGACCAATACAATTTTAAAATTCTCCTGAAATTAATATTATATGAGATTTCCTTTCTTCAAAACAAAAAAACAAATGCCTGTACCTGTATCTAAAGAAGAAATGCAAAAAGAAAAAATTAAGGATGCTCTCAAGAAACTAAGAAAAATAGAGATTAAAACAAAAAATCCCGTTGACTCTCTTTTTTGCGGTGCATATCACTCTGTCTTTAAAGGTAGAGGTATTGAATTTAGTGAAGTCCGGCAGTATTGCCCCGGCGATGATGTCAGGTCTATTGACTGGAATGTCAGCGCAAGGATGAATGATATATATATCAAGGAATTTACAGAAGAAAGAGAATTGAATGTTGTTATTCTTTTTGATGTTTCTGCAAGCAGTAATTTTGGTTCAGGGTATGACACAAAGAGAAATATTGCTGCTGAAATTATCGCATCTGTGGTGTTTTCTGCAATAAAGAACAATGACAGGGTTGCTTTGTGTTTGGCGACAAACAAGATTGAAAAATACATAAAATTTGGAAAATCAAGAAAACACGCGATGCGGATTTTAAGGGATCTGCTTTTATTTGAGCCAAAGGAAAATACGACGGATCTTGTTCCGGTCATAAAATCATTGTTTTCTATCTTAAAGCAAAAGAGCATAATATTTGTTGTATCTGATTTTATTGGAGATCTGGATAAACTAAAGATGCCGATGAGAATTCTTGGGATAAAGCATGATGTTGTAGGGATTGCATTAAATGATGAGAGGGAGAGAGTTTTCGAGGATTATGGAATTGCAGTGTTTGAGGATTATGAGACAGGAGAACAGGTTACGATAAATACAAATGATGAAGTTTTTAGGGAGAATTATAAAAAAATCACAAATGAGCATTACGACAAACTGTGCGATATGTTTAAAAAAAATAAGGCAGGTTTAATATTATTAGATGCCAATAAGAGCTGGCAGACGTCGTTGATAAAGTTTTTCAAGGCAAGGGGGAAAAGTAGAAAATGGATTTAAGATTTATACATTATGCATGGCTTGTCGCGGCATTTGTAGTTTTGGTTGGAGGATATTTTCTGTTTAAGTATATTGAAAAAAACAAGAAGAAAACTGCGGTGAAATTTAGCAGTATTTTTTTCCTGAAAAAAGCAGCAGGGGAAAGTCATATAAAAAAGATGAAAAGACGGCACAATATGATTTTTTTCATGGAAATATTTGTCGTGGTGCTTTTGCTGGTTTCTCTTGCAGATCCTCATCTGCCTTTGAAGCAGTCGAAAAAAGGGATTAATATTGTTCTTGTGATTGATACTTCAGGGAGTATGAATGCGCAGGACTATAAGCCAAATAGACTGGAGTCTGCAAAAAAGGCAGCTTCCACACTTTTAGAACATCTGAAGCCGGAGGACTATGTTGGCATTGTTACGTTTTCTTCCGGCACAAGAACTGTGTGTTACCTGACTCCACAGAAGAGCAGGGTGGAGGAAAAGATGGATTCAATAAAAACTGCTGAAGGACAGACTGCTGTTGGTGATGGTTTGGCTCTAGGGGTGGAGATGGTCTCTAGCATTCCTAACAAGAAGAGAGTGGTTGTGCTTTTGACTGATGGTGTGAGTAATACCGGGATTTTCTCCCCGGGTGATGCGGCAAAGTTGGCAAAGACAAACAAAGTACAGGTGTATACGATTGGTCTTGGCTCAGACCAGCCAGTCATACTTGGTCACGACTGGTTTGGAAGACCGCAATATGCTGAACTTGACGAGGCGACATTGTTGTCGATTGCAAAAGAGACGGGCGGGACATATTATAAATCTGTGGATGATAAAACATTGAACCAGATATATGATTCTCTTCCAAAAGAGATAGAGAGGGAAAAGGAAGATGTATCTGTCAAGAACTGGGCAATTGGTTTGGCAATAGTTGGTTTGCTTGTTATATTATATATGAGGTATGGGAAGAAGAGGATTTTGATTTAATCAAGATTCCTTCTCATCGTAAATCTTAAACACACAAAAAGGACCGCACATTGAGCAATAATCTGCTTTTTTTAAATCCGGGTTTTTTTCGCATTCCTGCCTTCGTAATTCAAGAAATTTCTTTTTGTCGATTGCGCATTCTGACATTTCCTGCCAGTTTATTTCTTCTCTTGCATGAGCCATTTTATTGTCTCTTGAAATTGCTTGTTTGTTTCCCTTGGCAATGTCTGCGATATGGGCGGCAATTTTTGTTACAACTACTCCTTCTCTTACATCGTCAATATCGGGCAGACCTATGTGCTCTTTTGGAGTGACATAGCAGAGGAAATCTGCTCCTTTTGATGCTGCTAAAGCTCCACCTATTGCGCAGGCGATGTGGTCGTATCCTGTTGCAATATCCGTCGGGAGGGGACCGAGCACATAGAAAGGAGAATTATTGCAGTATTTTTTTTCCAGTTCCATATTTTTTTCTATTTCGTTCAATGGAATGTGACCTGGTCCTTCAATCATTACCTGCACTCCTTTTTGTCTTGTTCTTTCTGCTAGTTCTCCCAGGATTTTGAGTTCATGAATCTGGGCTTCATCTGTTGCATCAGCAATGCATCCCGGGCGCATCCCGTCGCCTAAACTTATGGTGACATCGTATTTTTTTGCAATTTCCAGGATTTTATCATAATTCTCATACAAAAAATTTTCTTTTTGGTAGTATTTCATCCATGCTAACAAAAAACTTCCCCCACGACTGACACATTTCATGAGTCTTTTTTTTATCAAAGGAAATATTGCTCTTGTTAGTCCGGCATGAACTGTTGCAAAATCAACACCGCTTTTGGCGTGCTTTTCAAAGACTTCAAGATAGGCGTCTATGTTGAGGTTTTCTACACTGCCTGCCTCTATCAGCGTCTGGTATATTGGAACAGTACCAATAGGTACGGTACAATTTTCAATTATTCTATTTCTTATGTCCTCTACATCATTACTTGTGCTCAAATCCATCATTGTGTCTGCACCGGCTTCGACAGCTGTTTTTAGTTTTAGCAGTTCGTTGTCTAAATCAGACTTTGATTGGGATGTTCCTATATTTGCATTTACTTTTATTGTCAAATCTTTGCCGATTCCGATTGCATTTAAGTTTTTGTGATTTATATTTGCAGGGATTACAATTTGTCCTTCTGCTATTTTGCTTCTCAGAACGTTAATATCTATGTTTTCTTCTTTTGCAACTGTCTTCATTTCTTCTGTTGTTTTATTTTCCAGGGCATATTCTATTTGTGTCATAATATTCTTCCTTTGAATTATATGTTAGGAATCTTTTAATAAAATAAGTTAATTTTTTATCTTTTTGATTAGTCCGTCAGCTGCAAGTATTCCTGTTGCAGATGCGTTGATTATGTCGCGGCTCAAACCCGCACCATCTCCTGCAACAAAAAGATTATCAATGCTTGTCTGGAGTATCTTATCGACATCAATTTTGATAGAATAGTATTTTATTTCAGGGGCGTACAATAGAGTGCTGTCTGAATAAATTCCTGTAATTAAGTTGTTCAACTGTTTTAGAGCATCAACAATATCTGTCATGATTCTCCCAGGGAGTATCATGGATACGTCTCCTGCTGTAAATTCTTTCAATGTCGGCGATACTAAATTGTTTTGCAGGTATTCTGCTCTTGTCCTGCGTCCTTTGAGTAAATCTCCCAACCTTTGCAGTGTGACTTTTCCTCCGCCTGTGGTGGTTGCAAGTTTGGCGATGTTTTCACCGTAGTCATTTGCATTTTCTAATGGCTCGGTCAGGAGGACATTTATCAGTAAAGCGAAATTTGTATTCTGTGATTTTTCGTATTTTTTTGAATGCCCGTTTACGCCAATATAGTTGTCATATGTTTCCTTTACAACAAAACCAGATGGATTGGTGCAGAATGTTCTTGCAAAATCACCGTATGTTTTTGTTGCGATGTGAAGTTTTGGGTCATAATTTATTGATGTTATTTTTCTCATTATGCTGTCGCTTGTTTCAACGCGTACGCCGATATCAATATATGAATAGTGTTTTTTTACTGAATGTTCTGTTGCTATCTGGTTCATTGTTCTTTGACCACTCCTACCCAGTGCAAGGACAACAAAGTCGGCGCAAATATTTATGTCTTCCTCACCATTTGAGAGGATTACTCCTCCGACAATTTTTTTGCCTTTTTCTTCCCTGACAATTATGTCCTTTACTTTTTTTTCGAGAATGAAATCCACGCCTTTTTTAATCAGGTCTTTTTTGAATTTAAAAATTACATCGGGCAGTCTGTCTGATCCAATATGCTTCTGGATGATAGGAATGTATTTTATATCGCACTGGGCGGCTTTTGTCTGGAGTTCAATTACCTCTTTTGCATCCAGTGCTTTTTTTACAGGAGCCCCGTACTTGACAAAAACTTTGTCTACGGTATCTATCAATTCATTTGCATGATCTTCGCTGAGGCAATAGTCTGTTAAATTTCCGCCGATATAAGGAGATAAATTAAGTTTGCCATCACTTTTGCATCCTGCTCCGCCAACGCCTTCTAAAATATCGAGTCCCTTGTTTTCTCTCTTGAAAACATCTTTTCCCTTGTCCACAACAAGAACTTTTAGCTTTGTTTTTTCTGCTAGTTCGTGTGCGCAAAATAATCCCGCGGGTCCTGCGCCTACTATAACACAGTCGTATTTTTTATCTAACATATTATTGTTTCTTCTCTTTTTGGTCCAACCGAGATAATCTCTATTGGAACTTTTAACTGTTTTTCTATAAAATTAACATACACCTGGACCTTTTCAGGCAGTTCCTCTCTTTTTTTTATTTTGCTCAGGTCAACATCTTCAAAGCCGTCAAATTCCTGATATATTGGTTCTGCATGTTTTAGTTCTTCTAAATTATCAGGGAAAATATCTGTGGTTTTGTTGTTTATTTTGTAGTGAGTGCATATTTTTATTTTCTTTAAGCCTGAGAGGACATCGAGTTTTGTGAGTACGAGAGAGTCTGCAGAATTGAGTAAGACTGCCCTTCTCATTAGAGGTAGGTCAAACCACCCGCATCTTCTTGGTCTTCCTGTTGTTGTGCCGTATTCTACGCCGACCTTCAAGAAATGTTCCCCGTCATTATCAAATAATTCTGTCGGGAAATAACCTTCGCCGACTCTGGTTACGTATGCTTTTGTGATTCCTGTTATCTTCATATCTTTTGGGAAAAAACCGCATCCACAGCAAAGGGCTCCGCTTAATGTGTTTGAGGAAGTGACAAATGGATATGTCCCATGGTCAACATCTAAGAAACATCCCTGGGCTCCTTCAAAAAGTATTTCTTTGTTTTCTTTTATCTTTTCGTCTAAATATACTCCTGTATCGCAGACATATTTTTCCAGGAACTTTCCATATCCGGAATACTCCCTGAAAATATTTTCTGCATATTCTTCAATATCATCGTATTTGATTAATTTTGCTTTTGAAGATAAATTTTCTTTTATTTTTTTCATCAATGTCTTTTCATCAATAAGATCATACATCCTTATTGCATTGCTCCTGTTGACTTTATCAGAAAAGCATGGTCCGATTCCTCTCTTTGTTGTGCCTATCTTTTTTTGCCTTTCCTCTTCCTGCAATCCATCCAGTTCTATGTGATAAGGCATGATTACATTCGCCCTTCCGCTGATGCGCAGGCGGACTTGATCAAACATTTTTATTTCATCTATAAGAATTTTTGGGTTTAGGACACAGCCGTTTGCTATGATTAAATCCTTGCCGTAAACTGAGCCGGAAGGAATCAAATGAAGTTTGTATTTTTTTGAATTGGCTACAATCGTGTGACCTGCATTATCTCCGCCATTGTATCTTATAACAACATCTGCATCGTTGGAAAAAAAATCAACTATCTTGCCTTTTCCTTCATCCCCGAACTGCATTCCTACGATAGTTCTGATATTATTCATAACCGTTCTATTAAATAGGAGCAGTAATTATATAAATATATCTATACCTGTGCCGGAGCTATTCCTCTCTCAATCAAGATAAAACCGCCTGCAGACATAGGGAGGACAAGGATTATTATAATCAACTGCATTGTTATTATCATCTCGTTATCCATTCCACCAATGACGCTGAATATTACGGATAGAACAATGATGAAGATAGAACCTACAATTACTGCAGTAAGGTATAGTTCTGTCAGAAGCATTATTTGACCTTCGTATTTTGTCAGTCTTATCTTATAGGAATTCATTGCTTCGGCAGTTGCTTCTTCCAGGAATTGTTTTAAATTTCCGCCGGAATCTATAGTTGATTTCATTCCCCATAGGATATTTCGGAATGTTTTTGATGGAGTGCGCTCTGCTGCATGAACAAGAGCATCATTAAAATTAATGTCCATCAATTCAACTTCTTCTACTATTTTTTTTGCCTCGATAGAGACTTCTCCATACTCATCAAATTTGGCTATTGTTTTGAATAGGGAAACAGAAGGGTTTTGAGACCCTGCCATTATGGACAGGTATGACAGTGCGAAGGGAAGGACATCTTCTATTTTCTTGTTTCTTTCACCCCTCATCATATTAGGAATGTATAAAAGGCTGAATGAGATAAGGAATGAACTGAATAATGCCCCGAATACGCTCAAGAACAATGCGAAAAAAATATCCTGGGTGACAAGGTAAATAAAAATGCTCAAAAAAGGCGTTCCAATAACAAAGCAGACTATCCCTGCTGTTACAACAAGGCATAGGAATTCTGCCAATGTCATACCTATATTGGAAATCTGGATATCCTCTTTTAGCTTTTTAAATTCTTTTTTCTCTGAGACATAATCTTCTATGTATTTGCCAAAAAGACTATATGCGAAAGTAATTATCTGTTCCTTGAAATCTGCCATATTTTAAGCATAATAGTTCAATTGTTTTTTATTGTCCTGTTTTTTTACCTTTATTACCGCACTGTCCATGTCAGATTTGTTTAATTCAAACCTGTCGTCTCTTATGGCTGAATATCCGGCTTCTATTACAATAGAATTTAGTTCAGCACCGCTTAAGTGCTTTGTTTTAGCTGCCAAATCATCTAAAGATACATTGCTATGAAGTTTTGTTTTTTTTGTATGTATTTTCAGTACATGCAGTCTTTCTTTTTTATTTGGGGGGTTGATTTTAATGAGTCTGTCCAGTCTTCCCGGGCGGATTACTGCTTTGTCCAGTATATCAATCCTGTTTGTTGCTCCTATTATTTTGACATCTCCCAGTGGTTTGAAGCCGTCTATTTCTGCAAGCATCTGCATGAATGTCCTTTGAACCTCTCGTTCGCCACTCGTTCCCAGTTCAATTCTCTTTGAGGCTATCGAGTCTATTTCATCAATAAATATTATGCACGGTGATTTATCTCTTGCCATCTGGAATATGGATTTTACGAATTTTGTTCCTTCGCCGATATATTTCTGGACTAGTTCAGAGCCGACAATCTCTACAAAATTTGCGTTTGTCTCAGATGCTACTGCCTTTGCGAGCAAAGTCTTCCCGCAACCGGGCGGACCATAAAGTAAAACTCCCTTTGGGGGGGTTATCCCTATTTTCCTGAATAATTCCGGCTTTAGTAACGGGAGTTCAATCACTTCTTTTAATTCTCTCTTTTCTTCTTCCAGACCACCGATTTGGTCCCATGAGACATTCGGCTTTTCGAAAATAATGAATCGCTCTACGTCAAAATGCTTTGCCTTTCCTCTTTTGCCGATTACAGTCAATGATTTTTGCTCGATAAAAACTTCATCGTCTCTTTTTATTTTACCAGTCATCTCATCTGAAATATTTACAAAGAATTTTCCTGTGTTCAGCATAATGATTGCCTTGTCGTGGTCTATAACGTCAACGACCTTTGCGATTAAGTGGGGCATTATCTTGTATTTTTCTATCTCGTTCTGCGCTTCGAATAAATTTCTTTTTAACAGCCGGTTTTCTTCAGCTAAAATCTTAATTTTGTATTCTTCTGCCAATTGTTCCTGATTAATTGATTCCTGTCCGGAGTATTCAATGTGCTCTGTTTCTGTTTCCATATTAGTTGCTCTTTAATTTAGATAATAATAAATCTATTCTTGTGGATTCACCTGATGTGTCAAGTATGATTAAATCTCCTTTTTCAAAAGGAATGCGGTGCAATATCTTCTTTTTTGCTTCTTTTACCAATTCAGGACTTGTCTTTATGAGTAGCAGGTATTCTGTTTGTTTTTCAATAGAACCTATGCTTTGTTTTAGGTATGTTTTTGTTTCTATCACGTCGATATACAAAGCGAGTTTTTTATTTAACAGGAATTCTGCGAGTTTGTCTGCTTCTTCCTCGTCGTTTGTTTTTGCTAAGATTAGTTTGCAATTCATATTATTAGTTTACTTATATTTATTATTATAAATTTAATTATATAATACTTTGGTGTCTTTGTGTTTATTATTGTTAGTTTATAGTTTTAATCCACAGAACTCACGGAATCCACGGGAAATTTTTTTATTGTATAGAAATTATGTAATTGGCGTATAATGATTTCTATGCATTAAAAGTAGTGATCGGAGTAAGACTCTTTTATTGTGTATGAACTTATATCTTATGCGGGAGTTTAGATACTTTAACTTGAGAATTCCCCACAGCT
>JAGLPV010000045.1 GCA_023137195.1 Candidatus Aenigmatarchaeota archaeon
TTGAATTTGAAGGAGAAAATGTTCCGTACTTTGCATATGGAAGAACATATAAACGAATAGCAGATGAAGATAGACCTTTATCTAAATCAGAATTAGAAAAGTTAATACTCGAAAAAAATAAAGATAAACTCTTGTGGGATTCTAAAACAAACAATAAGTTTACTTTAACAGATATTTCAGGAGATAAATTAAAATCATATGTCCAAGATGCCAATTTAAAATACACATCAAAAAAAGATGTTCTTGAAAAATTAGAATTAATCAGAGATGACAAACTAACAAATGCTTCAATAATCTTATTTGGCAAAAATCCATCTAAATATTTTAGTTTATTAAATCTAAGGTGTGCCTCTTTTTTAGGCGAAAATAAGGCAAGTACGACTTTAGATATGACTGATTTTGACGGAGACCTGTTTGAATTAATAACTAAAGCAGAGCAGTATATATTACAATATATTAATGTTGGAATGAGATTAAACGGATTAAGAAGAGTTGATGTTCCCGAAATAAACAAAGAGGCGTTTAGAGAAGCAATAATTAATGCTTTTTGCCACAGGGATTATTCAATACCTCAAGAAGTACAAATTGCAATTTTTAAAAATAAAGTAGAAATTTTAAATCCAGGAAGATTGTATGCAGGATTAAGTATTAAAGATATTTTAAGCAAACCTATTTCAGAGAGAAGAAATCCTTTAATTGCAGATATTTTTCACAAAGTTGATTTTGTTGAGAAAGGGGGGACTGGTATTGGAAAGATTAGAAGATTAGAACCAAAAACAAAGTTTGAAGAGATAAGTGATTTTTTCTTAGTGACATTTAAACGAAAAGAAAGGGGGGTAGAAAATGTCCCTGAAAATGTCCCTGAAAAAAGATTGGATAACATATTAAGGTTAATGGGAGGAGATGGGAAAATATCCATTCCTATTCTTGCAAAAGAATGCAATGTTAACGAAAAAACAATAAAAAGAGACATATCGAAATTAAAAGAATTAAAATTAATTAAAAGAGTTGGTCCGGATAAAGGCGGTCATTGGGAGGTTTTAGAATGACATCATATTCCTATTTAGGAATATCTTAGAAAAAGAAACAAGTAAATTTTTTGACGAAAAACAATAAAAGAGAACCGAACTCAATTCATTTTTATACAAAAAGGGGTTTTAACGTACTAAAAATGAGGAAAAAAAGAACTATTGCCATGCATCTTGATTTAATATTCTTAACAATTAAATTTAATTTTTTCTGCCTGTTTCAAAAGAGCGATTCTGTTTCCGGAAGGGTGTTTCTGTTCATGCAGGACTTCTTTCATAAAATTGACCGCTTCTGTGCCTCTCAAAGTCGGTGTTGCTCTTATTGGTTTTGCCATATTACCACTCAGTAATACCACACATCCACATTTATATATTATTGCAGACAACAGATTTGTCAATTCCATATAGAATTATAAAATATGCAAATAATCAATAATACTCATTACCGGCGTTGTAGATTTTGCCGTAAATAAACTTTTTTTAACATCAGATTTATATATATGTTTTGTTATCATATCCTTATGAATACCCTAAGCAGAACAATAACAGGAATTATTGCAATCATTTTAGGATTAGTGATAATAATGGATGGTTACACCAAACCCGTTATATTGATTTATGGGATTTTTTTTATCATAATAGGAATTGTCATTCTTTTTAATAAAAAAGAAGACGATATTGAAAAAATAAAAACTAAAGGGGGTGAAAAATAAAATGACAGATATAATTGTTACAACCGGAAATGAAGTTCCTGGGAAAAAAATCGTTAAAGTCCTTGGGGTTGTCAAAGGCAACACAGTAAGAGCAAGAAATATTGGAAGAGATATTGGAGCCGGATTAAAGAATATCGTGGGTGGAGAGGTTAAAACATACACAGAGATGACACAGAATGCCAGAGATGAAGCATACAATAGAATGGTTAATGAAGCAGTAGACTTGAATGCTGATGCAATTATTGGTGTTCGGTTTACAACATCAATGGTAATGGCAGGCGCTTCTGAAATGCTTGCATATGGAACAGCAGTTAAGAGTAATTAGTAATACAAGCAAAAAGTCGATATGTGCGAAGCACAAAAGGGATTCAGTTCTATCCCCGGATATGGGTGTCTAAAGGTGAATTAAAAATTTAATGGATTTTAAGGCATAATAATCATCCTAATTACGAAACTTTTATTAAGTTTAAAGAGTATTTATTATAGAGGTAAAAATGAATACATTGCATTTGTTATTGGGTCTATCACTCATCGTCCTTCCGGTAATCATTATCGAAGGATTAAGAAAAAAAGCATCCTGGGTTAAACCAACAGTTCTGGCAACAGCAATAATAAGTTGGGTTATGCTGCTGCCTGCCGGAATAAATTACATTGTCTCTTATGCTCCTAAAAAAGCTATAATAAAGGCAGGTACTTCTCCATGGATACACAGTATTTTAATGGAGACAAAAGAACATTGGGGGATATTAATACCGGTCATCGTGACTGTTGCGGCAGGTTTAGTTTATTCGGGAAAAGCAAAAGAAAGCGAAAGATGGTGGATATTAACTATTGTATTGTCTATAGCAATGGCAATATTAGGTTTCATAATATTTAACGGGAGTAGAATATGAAAGAATTCAATTATTATTTTGGAGGTTTTGCAGCAACAATAGCTTTAACACTCTCAGTCATCTTGACGGAACTTAGCGAACCATTTAAGTCTTTTCTCACTTCTATTTTCACACATCATTGGATTGGTAAAGTAATTCTTGTAGCAATTGTGTTTGTAATCTTTGGCTTCGCCTCTCAAAAAAAGGAATTGTTTGGAAAAAATATAGGGGATGTTACATGGAAAAGCGTTATATGGAGCATCATAATAATTTTCTTATTTTACATTGTGTATTATTTTTTTACACATTAAAACATATTCGTATGGTTTTCATTTTTTCTCCAAAACCAACCAGTCAGATTATTTGTTTTGATTTTAATTTATTGATGGGTTTGGGGTTTATATTATGGATTGTGTGCTTTTAAAGAGGGCAATAGAAACATTTATATATATTTACTCTATTTATAGTAATTACTGGAAATAGTATAAATTTAGTGATGAAATGAAAACCGTAAAAAAAGAATTTGAGAATCTTGTCTACAGGGGAGTAAACTCCCAGGGACTCGATGAACTCTCTTCTAAGCTATTAGCACTACTTTATTCAGAACCTGATTTGCTTACTTTAGAAGAACTTTCTGAAAAGACAAATTACAGCTTTTCTGCCGTAAGTGCAGCAATGAAGATGCTTACAGGCATGCATATTGTTGAAAAAACAAAGAAAGGCGGTTCAAAGAAATTGTATTTCTCAATTCAAAGAGACATGATGAAAATGACTCTGACTCAATTAAAAGCCCAAGATGAACTTATGGTTGCACCCGCCATTGAAAAACTTCCGTCAATAATTGAAAGGTGCAAAAAAAACAAAGAAGAAGGTTCAGAAGATATGCTGCAAATACTTGAACAGTATTACCGGCAAATGATGGCTTTAGATAAAATTTTGAAAAATTTGGCTGAATTTACGAGAAATATCCAAAAAGAGGTGAATAAAATATGAATCAAAAAATAAAAAAAGCATACCTGCTTATATTCATTCTTGCAATAGCATTAACCGGACTTCCTTATGCTGAAGCAAGAATTGTAGATGGCAAGTGCGTAACTGCAGAAGTGCAAAGTATAAGTCCAAGTTCCGTTGGAATTGATGAAGAATTCACACTGGGAATTAATCTTGAGAGCTGTGGCAATGAAATTCCTGAAGATGTCAGCTTTGCAATCACGAGCATCCCTTCAGATATCATCGTTACTGAAGATTTAGTCACCAATATTCCTGAATTATTTTATAGTACGAGTGAAAGATATGTGAGATATCACATGAAAACAACGTCTGATGCTAAACCCGGACCCCACACTATCAAGATGATGTTGACCTATGACAATGAAGGTGCTAAGGTATCAAAAAATTATGAAGTTGAAATAAATGTAATGGGTGAAGATGCAGAACCAAGAATATCTTCTGTAAAAACATATCCTGGCTATATCTATGAGGGAGACACAGTTGATTTAGAGTTGGGCATAGAAAACTATGGAGATGCAATAGCAAAATCAGTTGTAGTTAGTCTGGTTCATGAATTTGAAGGAATCAAGGATTCTACAATTGGAACTCTTGACATAAATGGCACTCAAACAGCACTATTTAAGTTTAAAGCAAGCAAAGCAGGAGACTTCAAGATTCCTGTCATTATAGAATATGAAGATGATTTCGGCAATCAAAAAGACGAATATGAGATCAAAATAACAGTACTTGATGAAAAAGGAATCTTAAATATTGCATCTATAAAGGTCAGCCCTGTTCTTCCATACATGGGAGACACTGTGGAATTGACCATGAGGGTTGAAAACTTTGGCGACAGGACAATAAATTCTATAAGGGTATATGCAAATCATTCATTCATGGGATTAAAAGAATCATTTATAGGAACTCTCGAGCCAAATGAAGACGGACCGGCAGTAATTACATTTATAACAGATAAATCCGGAGAGTATGAAATCCCCATAACCATAACATATAGTGATGATTTTGGAGAAGAGCAAATCGAGACAAAAGTCAATGTCATTGTATTGGAGACAGAGGATGGAGCAGGAGAAGCCATAGGTACAATACTTGTCGTATTGGTGATTGCAGGTCTGATCTATTATAATTACAGGACAAAAAAATCAAAAGACAAAATAATCAAGCAGTTGATGAAAGGAAATAGCAACTTGAATACCGGTAAAAAATAAGGAGGTTGTCTTTGATATGATTGATGATATCAGGGTAGGAATCCTGATTGCATATAGCAGCATAAAAAGAGGAAACAAGAAAACATTGATGTTTATAGTTTTTGTTCTCTCCCTCATTTTTATGAACTTAGTATTTCTTCCATCTATGATTGGCGGAGTTTCCGGTCTGTTTACCGGTATGATGCAGGATTATCCTTACGGGGATATCGTCATTGAACCATCGGGCGATAACACTTACATAAACAATGCAGATAATGTATTGCAAAAAGTCAGGGCAGTTAACGGAGTGCGAGCCGCAACCAAGCGCCTGGATGTAGGAGCATCTATTGAACATAAAAATAAATTTGTCGGAGCGACCATAATAGGATTGCTGCCCACAGAAGAGATGGAAATTTCGCGATATCCATATATTATAAGTGATGGAGATTTCTTGGGAGAACTCTCAAGGGACGAAATAATTATTGGTGCAATGATTGCAGGCACAGGATTTGGATCAGAGATATATGATAATTTAGGGGTGGTAAGAGTAGGATCTCTTGTTGACGTAACATACAGCAACGGTGTAAAGAGAAC
>JAGLPV010000046.1 GCA_023137195.1 Candidatus Aenigmatarchaeota archaeon
TAGTCCACTATAAAGAGATTGAAGATGTCTATGGTTTAGAAGGCAGCAAAGCTACCAGTGTTGTTGTAAGATTAGATAAGCAGGGAATAGAAGAGGAAGTGCAAAATAAGATCAAAGAAGCAGGAGTAAAAGAACAAGTCTTCACATGGGCAGATAAGTCAGAAGCCCTCATAAAACAGGCAATGCAAAGTATAGGAGCCATAGATGCAATGTCAAAGTTAGTAAGTTTAATAGTGGGAGCGGCACTAATATTTATCATCATTTATATTAATATCTTAAATAAAAAAAAAGAGATTGGAATTTTAAAGGCATTAGGAATTACACCAAGATCAATAGTATTTTCATATGCATTTATGAGTTTTTTTTATGTTTCATTAGGGATAATAGCAGGATTAATATTATTCTTTTTGATTATGTTTTATTTTCAGGCAAACCCGGTAACATTTTATGAAACCATGAAAATAACACCAGAGATTAATCCTATGCTGCTTATTCAAAGCGTATTAACTATGCTTACAATGTCAGTTATAGCAGGGATAATTCCTGCATGGAGCGTATCAAAAGAGAGCATACTTGAAGCAATATGGGGGAGATAAAATGATTATAGTAAAAGACTTAAAGAGATATTATGGGACAGGGGCAACTATAGTCAAAGCTCTTGATGGAATTTCCTTTGAAATAAAAAAAAAAGAATTTGTAGCGATAATGGGTGCATCGGGAAGCGGAAAAACTACTCTGTTGAGGATATTGGCGTTATTGGACGATGCAACAAGTGGAGAATACACCATCCGGGGATTAGAGGTATTTAGCTTGCCTGAAGCAGAAAGAAGCTATTATCGGCTGACACAAGTTGGTTATGTATTCCAGGATTATGCTCTTATGAACGAAATGAGTGCTGCAGAAAATGTTTATGTTCTTTCCATGATGGAAGGAAAATCAAAAAAAGAATCTTATGGGACTGCTCTTGAAGCATTAGATAAAGTCGGTCTAAGAGATAAACCCGACAGGGTTCCTGATGAGTTATCTGGCGGGGAAAAGCAAAGAGTGGCGATAGCAAGGGCTATATCAAAAAAGCCGGATATATTGTTTGCAGATGAGCCATGCGCTAATCTGGATACAAATAACTCCAAACAAGTGCTTGAAGTTTTCAAAGAGCTAAACGAAAAATTTGGGCAGACAATTGTTATGGTGACGCACGAACTATGGCATACCAAATATGTTGATAGAGTGATTACGCTCGAAGATGGAAAGATAGTCGGTGATGAAAGAAAAAAACGCTTTAGAAAAGTTCACATTAAAGAAGAATTATAGTAATAACCGCACTTTATATAATTTCGGCAGAATACCCACCAATTTATTGGTGGGATGAATGCCGTCCTCTTTTGTATTTTCTTTTACCATAATATTTGTTTTGTTGGAAACCACCCACTTTAGTGGGTGGAGTGTTTCATTTACGATGGAAAAAAATTACATTCTTGGGCAGACTGATTAAATCTTCCCAATCGCATCTTCAAAATCCTTTTTTATTTTTCCAACCCATCCTGTATTTTTATTCAAATCCATCCTTGATGCAAGAGATACTTTTATTGCCAAAAGGCGTGCAACCTTCCCTTTATTCTTTGCCTTTGCGCCCATGACATAGCTGGACATATAAATAATCCCGTATTTCGGAGACAATCCCTTTCCTTTAAGATGACGAAATAAAGCTTTTTCAGCCCCTAAAACCTGTATCGTAGATGCAGGGAAAAAAGCAAGTCTCCTTAAACCCCCCGCATGTCTCAAATACTTAGCGCACAAATCCACTCCAATCAGGTTAAGCATAGTCGGCGTTTCTTTTTCCAATAGAATTTCTATCTGCTTTTTTAACTTCTCTTTCTGCTTCAACAGACAGCTTAACTCACAAATATAATTTTTTATAGTCTCTTTTGTTGTCTTATCTCCCAAATTTTCAAGAACTTTATCCGCATTTTTCTCAATGTATTTTATGTATTTTTCCTCTGTATTTAAATTCTGCTCCTCTTTCAAATAAGGATTATTCAACTCAATTATATCTTTAGCATGCAGAAACAATGCATTTACTGATTTTTCTATATCTCCAATTGCAGAAGACAATATTATCACAAGATCTATTTTCTTGTCTTTCTCTTTTGATTTTCCTTCACACTGCCCGACAGACAAATCAACAAGGAAATCCGAATCTTTTCTGCACAGGTTAAGCACAACAGTATTCCTGATGTAATCCCCGCATTTGTTAGGGAATAAATAATCATAACCTTTTTTTTTAACTTCAAAGACAATATCGCAGTCTTTATATTGTGGATTCTTTGCAATTTTTTGCAGTAATTTTTTCTCTTCCCCCGATACACTCTCCTGTGAGCATAAATCCATTTCATTTATGACTTTACTTACGTCCCGCGGGAAATCAATTTGCTCTATTATCCTGTTTTCAGGCATTGCCAAGGCATAGATTCCTGAAAAGCAAAAAGAAATATGAATCTGTCTTTTATCTTCCATAAACAAAACTACCCTTACAATTTAAAAAGATTAACATCCATTATATAATAATAATATTATAGGATGATATCATGGGCTTATTCAAGGAAAAAGAGGAGCAAAACACAGCATTAGATGACTTAAAAAACCAGATATTTGAAAGGATAAATACACTTAACAACATGCTGTTGGATGTAAAAAACCAGGTTGAACAGAACACAGAAGACCACGCAGGAAAGATTACCGATATTCAAAAAGCATTCAATGTGCTTGATGAGGATATTTATGAGATTTCCGAGAGAGTTGACAAGAAATCAGACAACATAAAAAAGATAAATAAAAATTTCTCTGATTTAAAGGTATTTGCAAAACTCACATTAAAGAACAGGGGTCTTATAGACCAGCAAAAAGGTGAAATCGCCCTTTTAAGAAAAGAAGTTTTTGATTTAAAAAAACAGATTGCAAAAAAAGAAGTTGTAATCCCGCAAGGACCGGATTCAAAAAAAGACTTTGAAAAATTGCAAAACCAGATTAATGATTTAAAATCAGGCACAATAATAGTTGAAAAATCCAGGACCAAAAAAAAGACAAAATAAATTCTCAATATGACAGAATTAAACTCTCCACATAGCAAAGAGCAAAAATGTGCTCTCATAGAAGCAATGCTTTTTATTTCTCC
>JAGLPV010000047.1 GCA_023137195.1 Candidatus Aenigmatarchaeota archaeon
ACATCAAGCAGATTATAGATGAGATGATACAGGGCAACAAGTACGGGGGACTGGAACTTATCAATGAAAACAGTGCTTACTGCATCAAAGTAAAGGACGAGTATCTTGATTATGTCAGGAGATTCAACCACAACAGGGAATTTTCAAGGGCAGAAATCCAGACAATATCCTATATCGCATACAAAAACCCAGTAAACCAGAGTGAGGTCATAAAGACACGCGGAAACAGAGCATACGAGCACATAAAAAATTTTCTAAACGAGGGATTCATAGAGCTGGAGCCAAAAGGACATACAAACGAGATTATAGTTACAAGAAAATTCCTGGATTATTTCGGCATGAGCACAAGAGAGGAATTGCAGCAGTATTTTGAATCAAGGATGATGAAAAATGCAAAAGATGATGCCGAAGAAGAATCTTCCGGGGAAGAGCAACCCTTGACAAACTACAGTTCAAACGAGAATTCAACCGAAGAAAAAACAACCACAACTATATAACAATATTTTCATTTCCTTTCGACCTTCTTATAAATATCTTGTTTGTCTCCAGATCAAAATCAATGCTTCTTCCGTAATTGCCGCCAATATCCTTGGCAATAATATGGATATTGTATTTTGCAAGCTCGTTTTTTATTGAAGCCACATTTTCAGCTCCAATATCCATTTTCCCAATGAAATTATCAAACATCTGTGCCCCTCCTGCTATTTTTGCAACTACATCTTTAATTACAGCACCTCTTTTCAATAATCCTTCAATCCCATTCTTGCATGCAAAATTCGCGTATTTATTGAGATTGTCATTTTTGAAAACAACCATTTGCCGGGGCAGCATAATATGGCACAAGGCACCTATTTTTCTCTCCTTATCATACAAACACAGACCAACACAGGAACCGAGCCCAAGCGTAGAAATGATATTTGGTCGCCTGTCGTAGGCAATCTCTCCTATACCAATAATCGTTTTTCCCTTCATATTTTGTTTAAGAATTCATCTGCTTCCTTCACTATCTTTTTGCTGTTTTCATAAGTCAATAAATCTATTGCCTCATTTAATTCAAGCCATTTAAAATCAATATGTTCGCCGGAGAGTTTTACATCCATGCTGTTTGTTTTTGCAAGAAAGAATATCACTGTTTTATCTATTTTTTCATCACCATATTTGACAAAATATTTTATTTCCCCCTCAAACCCATCTATAAATTCCAGGTCACTAATCCTTGTCTCTTCCTCTATTTCCCTGACCGCAGTCTCCATAGGCGTTTCTCCTTCTTCTGTGCGCCCCTTTGGAACAGCCCAGTGATTCCCGTTTGAATGGTGGAGGAGCAGGTACTTCCTTTTGCCTGTCTGTTTTTGATAAAACACAACAGCCCCACATGCAATTTCTTTTTTCATAATAGACTATATGATAAATGATATATAACATTAATAATCTTATGCATTATGTCACAGCACAAAACCAAAGACATAATTAGAATATTTCTATTTTTTGCTATATTTAAATATTTTGGATTTCTTTATAGTACATGAAACAAAAAACAGCAGCAAAAAAAAATAAAGCCCAGGTAGATATTTCTTCCATCATCGCATTTATGCTGTTTTTGAGTGCCGTAGTGCTTATGATTGTCTATGTGCAGTACAGTTCAAATTATGCCACATTAAAAAACCAGGAGATGTTCAAAAGCACGACATTGATTGTAAAAGAAAGACTGGAAAGCCAGTTGAAAGAAGAAGTATATATGTATTCTATCGGTCTTTCGAATTTTTCATCAAATTACCCGGTAGAATTTTTTTACAATTTTTCCTTCCAAAACACTAACGCAGATTCCACAGTTGTCTTAAACTCTACTTTTGACACAATTCCCGTAGATATAGACGAAAACACCATAATATTTACAGCACGGAATTCCCAAAAGCCGTATTTTTTTGTAGCAATACCAACAGGTTACAGCGCAAACAAATCATCTCTTTCTTATTCCTCTGATCTTGACAACGGCACAGATTACATAAACAACACGCAGGTATACGTTGAATTCAAAAATACCGGAATTGAAAGTATAATGTTTTACGGCAGTGAGATTCTATCTCAAGACAAGTGCCTGCTTTCGACAACTTCTTTTGACAGCATCACTCCCGGCTATGCAAGGACAAAAGGAAATCTTAACGGCGGCAACAGGACAGCAACAATTTATCAGAACAATTCCCTTGTTTTGATTGAGTCTCTTTTCCAGTTTAATTCAAACATAACTTTTGTCAATTACACATATTTTTACAACGGGACCCAAAATACATTCAATACATCACAAAACCAGTCTGTCTGGACAGGCACAGCAGATTTTATTGATTTATACAACAGCGACAGCGGTGTTGCTATAATCGGGGAGAATTTAAGCATCGAGATAATCACAAACAAGACATACTGGCGGAAAATAAACATAGCTGGCGCAAACAAATACAGGATTATTCCCCACAACGGCAATTATACTGTAGGGATCGAATTAAAAGAAAAGTATCTGGCAGATAAATATACTGGTCTTGGTCCGAAAAAAAAGATTATCGGGGCGACAAATAATAGTTTGAATACCTTGTTCCAGACAGATTATCATGAGTTGAAAAAGCAGATAGGACTTTCCGGAGCAAATATCAACATAACATTCCCTGGAAAAAACATGAGTTTTGGGAGAGTTATCCCGGACAACAAAGCGGTTTATGTGTTTACTTATCCTTTTGTTTTTATTGACAGGTACGCAAATAAGACCTTGTCTTTGATGAAAATTGCCATCTGGAAAGGGGTTGAGTGATACAAGTGGTTTATTCACAAATCGTTTGTATATGTTCGGATAGTTTTTGATATGTTGAAGATGTCGTTGAATCGTATCCACAGAAAGTACGGAAAAGTGATTTAATCCACAGATTAACACAGATTTCCACGAGATTATATTTTCATTTATCTTGTGTTAATCGCAAGAATCTTGTGGATTTCAACGGTTCTGCGCTTTCTTGTGCATTCTCGTGTCTTCCTGTGGATTTCTTTCGAGTCTCTTAACACTTTCTGGTTTTTCCAAATAATTTTCGTCTGTAACAATATTTTTACCTGATTCTATTTCTAGATTTTTCCTTGCATCTCCTGCAA
>JAGLPV010000048.1 GCA_023137195.1 Candidatus Aenigmatarchaeota archaeon
ACATTGCCTTCTTTTACTGTGAGACTCACAGGTACATTGATTGGGCTTGCAAGTTCAGCGATTCCAAGAGTTATTTGTTTTTTGTCCGGTCGGTGGTCACGGCTGTAGCCGTGCTTTCCTAGTGTTGCTTTATTGCCGTACAGGACAAGGCTTGTCCAGTCCATGTTGATGTCAGTATGCTCAAATTGATATGTATCAAAGAGGCAGTCTTGTATGTTTGCAATGATTTTCTCCTTGTTTTCTCCTATGGTGTCAAGGAGCCGGAATAATGTTCTTTCCTCAAAATTTTTTAGGTCGAATCTTTCCAGGACTTCGTCGCGATTTATCCAGTTTGATGCTTTGCTGATGCTAAAGTTTTCTGTAAGCTTGTAGCTTACTATGGCTTTTATCAAAGAATTTATGTTTCTTCCTCTCTTTTTGTGTTCGCTGAACACTTTGGAAAATTTTAGCTTTTTGTAATATTTTTGCACAGCAAAAATTGTTCCAATAGGAAAGTTTATATTTTTATTTAGACTAATAACATTTGTTCTGAGGGTTGTTTGTGTCATAACTTAACAAAACTCAGAACACTTTTTTAATTAAGTGTCAAACTTAGGTTGAAAAGCGCGGTAAATTATGTAAGCCCAGCGATTTTCATGGTTTTTTTTCGTTGTATTTTTGTAAGGAAACGAAAAAAAGTCGTAAGCGTAAGGAACGACAAAATAGTTCATATTTCAAATCCTTCTTTAATTACTTTTATTGACTTCGAATTCTTCTTTGATTTCCTTTTTCAAATGAGAATTTGTGTTGTCTGTCCTTGGACTGTCTTTTGTATTTGTAGCACTCTTGCTTCCATCTATTGCTGGATCTGCGTTTTCCTCTATTTTTGAATTATTTTGTTTGGTGGCTGAATTATTATCGAATTTTTCACATTTCTTTAATAAAAATACAAATGAAACAAATAAAGATGTTAGTGCAACAAAAAAAGTTAATATTGAAACCCACTTCATAACAATAGTTGCTTCCCTCATATCCTCCGTTACGTTATACATCTTATCTGTTCCTTCCTTCATTTCTTGAGCAAGATTACGGTTTTCAATATTTATATCTAAATTTTGTCCAGTTATTTCATAACTTTTATTAATAAAATCTTGCTCTTCTTTCCATAAATCATACTGCCATTTCGGCATCACATCAAAATAATAATTAAATCTATTAGGCATTCTTAACCATCTATCATCATTCAACCATCTGTAATAATTAATATAATTATTAGTTGAATTTAAAATAATTTTATAATCTCCGGATATATCGAATGGAAATGCAGCAGTTTCTGTACCTAATCCTCCTTTTGCTATAATTTTAATTGTTTCGTTTAGATTAATTGTCCTATTATATATTCTTGGTTTCTCAATTAACTCCCCTTTTGGATTATAAACACTCACCGTAAAAATATCTGAAACATTGTATGACTCATTGTAGGACATATTGTTGGTTAACATTATACGGTAATAAAAACTATCTCCTGCTACATTTGCATCTTTGTATACATATGGTTCAATATCTATGTCTACACTAAGATTATATTCTTCCGTCGCATGAGCCATATTTAGCATAAACAATAAAGCAATAACTGTAAATATAATCTTAGATAGCATATTTAGAAAATCAAAATATCTTTATAAATTTTAATATTTTTTTAACAAACAAAACTGCAAATAGGCAAAAAATTACAAGCAACAATTTAAATAAATAATATCCTCATAATCACAACCAACCAACAAGAGATTAAAATGACTATTTTATACATAGACACAAATATATTTTTAGATGCCATCGGATCCAGAAAAAATCTATTTGGAAAAGACATCAGTACCCCTGCATCAAAACTCTTTTTTCGTTCAATATCCTGTGAATTCCATATAATCATATCAACATGGACATTAGAGGAATTATACAAACATGTAGATTCTGGAGAAATCAAAACACTATTCGCTCTTTTAAAAAGAAAAATCATAACCGCTAATCATAATAAAAGCGACATAGAAACAGCAAAGCAAAAATCCTCAGATAATTTTGACGATGCGTTACACATAATTATCGCCGAAAGGGAAAACGCAGATGCAATTATCACAAGAAATATCATTCATTTTCTGGAAATCGGAACAAAAATACCAATCAAAAAACCAGAGAACATCTAATTCAAATTAAACTCTTTCAGTAAAAATTCCTGTACACCTGCCTCTCCTTCATCTTTCCTGATTTTTTCAAGCTCTTTTTCCCTTTGTGTCTTTTCTTCAGGACTTAATTTTTTCGCCGAAGCAAAAAGGTGTTTTAGTTTTTGATAAGTCTCATCTTCCGGTTCAGCTATCTGTGGAATTAAATCATTTAAATAAGATAAATAGTTCCTGACTTCTAATTTTTGCATACACATATCCGCATTAAAATGCTTCAGCAACATTTGTTTTGAATAATGTTGGGAATAATATGGTTCTAAATCTGTTGAAAATCCATACAATGCAATTAGTTTCCAGACTTCATTAAATGCCCCGTATATATCGTTTTTGACAAATTGCATGTCTTCCTCAGGCAATGTACTCAAAAGTTGAAAAACAACACCAGTAAATTCATTTATCAATTCCTTTGAATCATTATCGCATATTGGCGGAAGATTTGCCAGTAATACATAAAGTTGCCTGTTAATTTCATTTATATGTTCTTTAGAAACTTTTGAAGAAAGCAGAGACAAAATTATTTCCTTTGTCTGATAGAGTATTTTGTTCTCTTCATTGTATTGTCTTATTTTTAATCTATAGACAGAACTTTCTTTAGAATATTCTCCAACCACATACCTTACGCACTTTTCTGTATCTTGTTCAAGTCCGTTAAAGGAATAAGATTCAAATGGTTCATAAGGTTTTACACACATTGCACCAAATAAATACCAGCCAATTGGGAGTTTTAAATTGCATATTTGGTCAACTTTTACTAATGTTTTTTGAACCTGAGTTTTTCCAGGATGTCTTTCCGTAGCTGTTTTCCAATCTTCCCTGACTTTTGCAAATAAAGAATTAATTAGTTTTTCATCTTCTGGTTTAATCGGCAAATTAAAATAGTTGCCATTTCTGTTTAAAACATTACTATCGACAAGTGAGAACATCCTTTTGTTTCCATCTAATGTTTCATTCACTACTCCCGCATCCTTCAGGCTTTCAAGGTACATTTTAATGGACTCCCAGTTAGACTCGCTTTCCTGTGCAATCTCATGAATTGATTTTGGATTTTCCGAAATAGATTTAATAATCCGTTTAATTAATTCTTTTGCAGATTTTCTCCCCATTATACTAATAATTAATAGTAATATTATATAAACTTTTCTATCGTCTATTACTGATAGTCATTACTACTATATGTATGAGGAGTAGATTTATAAAATTATTTTGTGTATGTTTAGATAGAAAATATAATGAAGATGTGATAAAATGAAAAAAATATACAAAAAAAAATGTAGACGGAAAGGTCTCAAAGCAATAATTACGGGCGGTTTGGGCAAATGTGGTCCTTATTTATATGCGGGCATAAAAGGAGAAAAAAGGTCTATTGGCGGTTCAATAGGCGGTTCAATAGGTACAAAAGGCGGACAAGTATATGCAAGTACGCATAACAAAAAAGTACGGCTCGGAATGATATATAATCTCAATACAAAATCAATAACTCCAAAAGTAAAAATCAAGAAAAAGCGGAAAAAGAAGGCAAATTAATATGAACAAAAGAGCAATAAGTAAAAATTATTTTCATCGGGAGCCTTGCGATGAACCAGAAATATTTGATTAAAGAATTGTAAATGAATATTTGGAAAAAGGCAAAAAGCCTTTAGATTCCGCTTTAGATTATAATAATATTGAAACAAAAATTTTAATTTATGAAGATCGTGTCAAAGAATGGTTTCTGAAAATCGGAGTAAAATTAAAACAAGATAATGAAGCAGGATTCGTCATATTGCAAATAGCAACCAGTTATATTGAAGGAAACCAACAATATATAGAAGGTCAGACAAGTAATCAAAAATCAAAAGCATTTTTTAAAAAAGCCATGAAACGAATATTTCCTGAAATTATTAAGATTGTAAATATTGATATATTTTTGGGAACTTTCTATGAACAGGTCAGATGTGGGTTATTTCATGATGGAATGACAAAAAAATCAGTTACAATAAGTGGTGAATATCCCGAAGCATTATGTTTTTTAGATTCAAATATTCTTATTAATCCACATAAATTCTTAGATGTAATATATGAAAACTTTGAAAATTACATTAGTGAATTAAAAAATAAAAATAATAAAGATGTAAGGATTAAATTTGAAAGACGATGGGACATTGTATTATAGTGTCCGAAATTATTGCATACATCTACTATTATCCCAACTATGCCACTAATTCACTCCAAAACCCCCCCAAAAACTCCCCTGTATGACTCGCAGAATTCCGCGCAATTCTCCTACCTTCCATCAACCAAAGTATCCCGTTGCAAAGGGATAAAAACACAACTTTTAACCCAATAGAAAGGGATAAAAACAAAAGATTTATAACTTTGAAAATAGATAAAATAACATGACAGATAAAATTTTCGATGTAGACTTATTAAGGGAATTACAAAAAGACAATCTCTGGTGGAAGGAAAACAAAATACCAGAAGATAAAAATAAACCCTTTCATCGTTCTGACTTCTACAAATATATAGAAGTATTGGATTCCAAACACATCCAAGTCCTAATTGGTCCAAGAAGAGTTGGAAAAACAATTTTAATATATCAGTTAATCAAGCATCTAATAAATGACAGGAATATAAACAGCAAAAATATTCTATATCTTGATTTAGCAAAATCGTATATCGCATTTAATATAGGAGGAATAGACGCTTGTCTAAAAGTATTCCAGGACAATATAATAAAAAAAGACTTCACTCAATTGAATAAAAATGAAAGAATATATGTATTCATTGATGAAATACAAAAAGAAAAGGGATGGGCAATAATATTAGAATCTATCCGAAGTAGAAATTTACCTATATCATTTATTGTTACAGGTTCTTCAGCACCGGAAATCATCAAAAAGTCATCAGAAAGCTTAGTTGGAAGATCTAAGGAAAACTATATTCTTCATTTGAAGTTCAAAGATATAGTCAGAAAAGAACTAGGATATAATGAAGAAAAACTCAAAGAAATAAAAGATATATCTAATGTTTTCAAACAAGCTGTTGAAAAAAAAGACATACGATTATTTTACCAATATTTGCTCAAAGACTTATTTGCTGAATCTTTGACGCCGGAATTTGAAATTAAAGTAAAGAACATACTCAATGATTATTTCCTAAAAGGAGGATACCCTGAATTCTATGAAGAACATAAAACAGATAGCTGGTCTGTAATGGCAAAAACTATGAGAGACGACTATTTCCAGAGAATAATTTCCAGGGATATAGTTGAAGTATTTGGAGTAAATAAACCAGAAGTAATAAGAAAACTATATCTTTTGATTGGTTTTGACACATCAAATATTGCCAATTTCACTGAATATGCCAACATAGTTAAAACAAAAGAAGATACATTAAAAGAATATTTCAATTATCTAAATAACTCTTTTTTAGTTAGTTTCTCCTCAAAATACTATAAAAAAGACAGACCAAAAAATGCCAGGAAAAAAATATATGTCTCTGATATAGGTATGAGAAATGCTGTTTTAGGATTACTAAAAGAAGATATTAGCGATGGATTGGGATATATTGCCGAAACGGTTGCACACACCCATTGTAAAAGATTAAAGTACAAATTACATCCAACCGAAGATTTCTCTTTAGACTATTGGAGATATGATAAAATAGAAGTAGATATCATCCTGGATTTAAAAAATATAGTCATTCCAATTGAGATAAAATACAGGGAAAGAATAAGAGAAGAAGATAAAGATGGAATAAAAGAGTTTATTAAAGAATTTAAAGGAGAAAAAGTAAAATTTGGAATACTTGTAACAAAAAAAGATTTGTTTATGGATGAAGACAATAATATTTTAGGAATCCCTTTATGGCTCTTTTTATTGATTTGTTAGTCGCCTAAACTCCCTTCAGTACTAATCAGACCCACATTTCACTCCAAAAACCCCCCAGTGTGACTCCCGGAATCTGCATAATCTCCTCAGGCGTCCCTAAACCTACAACCTCACCGCCAAACTCCCATCTTTCGGGTCCTAAATCAATAATATAATCCGCCTGCTTTACAACATCCAGATTATGCTCAATTATCACGATAGTATTCCATTTCTCTATTAAATTATTCAACACCCGTATAAGCTTTTTTATATCATCAAAATGCAGCCCTGTAGTCGGCTCATCCAATATATACAGCGTTTTACCCGTATATATCTAGGACAACACTTTAGACAACTTTATCCTCTGCGCCCCCCAGAAAGTGTCGCAGAAGACTGACTTAATTTACATACAACAAACCACAATACTATTAAAAATTCCCTATAAATTATATTATGAACTTCAAATTCGCCCATATTGCAGACTGTCACCTGGATGCATACAGTAGAAGCAAGGTTCTCCAGGATGAGTTAAACTTCTCCTTTTCAAATGCAATAAAAAGTGCGATACAGAACAAGGTCGATTTTGTGCTTATCTGCGGGGATTTGTTCAACAATGCATCTCCGAGCATCAATACGCTTGTTTTTGCAATCGAGCAGTTAAAAAAACTCAAAGACAGGGACATTCCGGTTTATGTCATCGCAGGCTCTCATGATTATATGCCAAGTGGGCATACGATTCTCAATGTCCTTAACGCGGCAGGACTTACAATAAATGCATACAATCCTGTCGATGAAGGAGATGTCTCTTTGAAATTAATACAGCACAGAGATACAGACATTTATATTGGGGGAATAATCGGCAGAATTAGGGGACTGGATAAGCAGTTATATGAGCAGATAAAAATAAATCCAAAAGAAAAATCATTTAATATATTTATGTTTCATAACGGGATTGAGGAATTTAAGCCAAAGATAATGAAAAACACAGAATTTTTGCCTCTTTCATACCTACCCAAAGGGTTTGATTATTATGCAGCAGGACACATCCATGCTTATTTTAATGCGAAAATCAATGATAATGATTCAACTTTAGTATTTCCAGGGAGTTTGTATCCGACCAATATCGGAGATTTTAGTTTGACCGGGCAAAACCAGTATGTTCTTGTTGAAGTGATAGATGATGTTGTTCATACGAAGAAAATCAGAACTTATGAGCATGATTTTGTTGTGATTAATGTTGATATGAAAAATGCCAAGGTGAGTGAAATAGAGGCAGAGCTCAGGGAATTGGTAAAAAATACGGTTTTTGATAATAAAATTGTAATATTGAAGGTAAAGGCGAGGATTGAAGACGGGAAAGCAGGAGATGTGAATATAGGTGAAATTGAAGAGGAAATGATGAAAAAAGGAGCTTTGGCAGTTGAAAAAAATCTTTCCGGTCTGACGTCTAAAACTGTATTCAAGACAAGATTTGATGCAGATATAAGTACTGAAAAAATAGAGGAAAAGATAGCAGAGGAAAATACAGGGATTGTCAAAATAAGCGGGATTGATGTGAAAAAAGAAAAAGCGATGATTCTGGATTTAATTCGGGTTCTTGAAGGTTCAAAGAAGCAGGGGCAGACCAATTCTAACTACGAGGATGAATTTGTTTGCTCATGTAGGAAGATTTTTGATGTGTAATATACAGGATGTGAGAATGCAAGAAAATCCTTGATTTTCTGCACATTCAACTTTGTTGAATATAGCAAAACACATAAATAATCATAAAACTTTCTCTACGCAAAATACTACTTTTAAGCTTATTTTCTGCTTATACTTTATTCACATCAGAAAATAATACAAAGATATAATATCTGTATTTAGATAGCATTTATGTATTTTGCTAGTATATCGCGCCACATACTTGTATTACTTTTGTGCCGTGATATAATACCCAAGAACATAGGAACTATTTGGATACATTCCTCTTTTTTCTCGTGGGTTCCGTGTCTTCTGTGGATAAGCTTTGGACAGTGCCGTAGCATTTATTAGGACTCCATTTCTCTCCGGGTTTGCCTTTGATAAAACCGCCATATATTTTTGCGTCCCGAGAGACATTCAATTTTTTAGTCAATTCCAAAATATGATTGAAGAATTCTTTTTCTGCTTTTTTGGTTATCTTAAAATCATAGCCAACACAAAAATAAAGATTGCCTTCCGAACCCAGCATGCCTCTTGTGATTTTGTCCATTATTGTGCTGTCTTCTTTTATCCAGCCTTCTTTTTCAAACCAGACTGCGTGAGAGTAAGCTACATTTGGTTTTGCGATAAACAAATTGTTGTCTTTTATGCAAAACATTCTTCTGCTTTTATGTAATTGTTTTGTTTTTTCGTTTTCTTTTAAACCGTATTTTCCCGGTTTGTCGGGATTATACATAGAAAAGGACGGTAGAAGTTCGTTTAAATCAATTTTGTTGAGTTTGAATAAGTGGGATTGGCATTTGCAGTCAGAGCAGCCGAAATTTTTTATTCCTTCTTCTGTTTGGGATAATATATCTGCTGTTTTGCATTCTTCTGATTTTAGGGCAAGTTTGTAGAGTACTTTTTCAACTGTCGCGGATTTGTCGGATGTAAGATAGTCGATGTGCCATTTTAGTTTTTTGTTTTTTTTCATGTGCCTTTGGACTCTTTTTTCCAGGTTGTTTTGGGCTGAACCCACATAAGCGTAGTGTCCTTTGGCAAAATTAATATCTCCTATGGCGCCGACTTTTATTTTCATGGTTTTGGATAGAGAAATAATTAAGATATAGATTCCTTTCATAGAATAAGTTATCTTGAAATTATTTAATATTTTTATGGGGTGCTTACAGAATACCGTCTACTTCTTTGTGCAGCCGGTCAAAAAAAATAGCCATGTATTTGTGTCTTTCTTCAGCTATTTTTTTTCCTTCTGCTGTAAACATCATATCTTTGATTTTTCTTAGCTTAACCATGAATTCTCGGTATGCTGTATCTTCTATTGTGTATGCCGAAGTAGTTTCTATATCTATATTTTTGCTATGCATTTTCGCGCCATTTTCGCCCGCAAAGATAAATGCTCTTCCTATGCCGATTGCCCCGATGGAATCGAGTTTGTCGGCATCGAAGAGTATTTTGGCTTCTTTTGATGCAGGAATTTTATTGTTCCTAAACCTGTGGCATTCAATGCAATGGACAATCCTGTCAATTTTATCTTTGTTGAGATTATGTTTTTGCAGTATTTTTCCTGCCATGGAGGCGCCTTCACAGGCATGGCATATTTTTCCTTTGGATCTGGTTTCTGCATCCCGTCCGATGTCGTGTAGTATTGCTGAGAGTCCAAGAATTTCCAGATTTGCCCTCTCTTTTTGTCCTATTCTCATGGACAGATTATAGACTCGTTGGATGTGTTCCCAGTCGTGGCATCCTTTTGAATCCAGTAAAAATGTTTTTGCTTCTTTTTTAATTTGTTCAAATAATTCCATATTCTGTGATTAAATTTAATAGATAAAGAAAAATAGACTTAAATAATTAATTTTCCCTATATTATCATTACATTAATAATAAACAATGTTTTTTTTGTGCCAGTAAAAAAAGGTGATTAAATGCCAGATAGAATAAAAATATCAGAGATCATGTCAGATAAGCCAATAGTTGTTGATACGTACGAGACAGTCCAAAGAGCTGCGCTGCTTATGCGCGAAAGTAACATATCGGGGCTTATTGTTACAAGAGGAGGATATGCGGTGGCAATGGTGACTCTAAAGGATATCGCAATAAAAATTGCAGCAGAGAATCTTTCATCAGGAAGTGTGAAGGTAAAAGATGTCATGAGTTCGAGGATAATAACAGCACAAGGCAATGATGTATTGACAAAAGTCGCGACGAAGATGATTGCAAATGACATTTCAAGGATTCCTGTGCTTGATGAGGACAATAATGTTCTGGGTATTGTCACAAAGACAGACCTTCTGAAGGTAATGCCGGCTCTTATTGATATATTTTACGAGAAAGAAAAAGAAGAGACAACTCCAGTTCCCGAGAGTTTGGTGACAGAAGGGGTATGTGAGGAGTGTGAAAACCATTCCGATGAGCTTAAGAATGTTGATGGTCGCTGGCTTTGTGAGGAGTGCGCGGAAATCAAAACCCTTGTCGAGAAATAACTACAGGAATTCAAACTTAAATATTTTATTATTGTATTTAACTATGGTAAAGAAAAGATATCATGCAATAGTCACGGGTTTGGTGCAGGGAGTATTTTTCAGGATGTTTGCGAAGAGGACTGCAAGGTCTTTGGGTCTGAAAGGATATACTAAGAATTTGCCCGACAAAACAGTGGAAGTTGTGGTTGAAGGAGAAGAAAAAAATATAAAGGTGATTTTAGATTGGCTTAAAAAAGGACCTTCTGCCGCAAAAGTAGTGGACATAAAGATAAAAAAGCAGGAATACAAGGGAGAATTTGACAGTTTTGAAATAATCACCTGAACAACAAGTATTTAAATATGCATATGAATTATTATTATGTTTGATAAGCTTATAAATGATATTGAATTCTATCTGAATCCTTTTAATCTGATAAAGGCAATTATCAATTTTATGTTGAGAAAAGACATATTGCAGATAGCTATTTTTTATTCTGCTTCAAAATACATCCTGACTAACGGGTTTTTTGATGAACAGTTATCGCAGTATTTGTCTGGTTTTTATCTTTCTTTTGATACCCTGGGGACTTTTGTGTACAATGCAGTTGGTTTTAATATTCATGCCAATGCATTTCTTTTGCTTGTTGTGGCAATACTTCTTGAGTCTTATAGTGATAAGCTACCTTCTTCTATTGCACACAGTATGAGGGAAATCATGTGTCCTACTCTTATTTTTGTAAGTCTATGGGCAATGTCAGGAAATATTATTTTTGCTCTTATTGTTGCGATATTAAAGCATATTTCGGGAAAAGGATACCACCTGAATTTTCTTGCGGCAAGCAATCAGTCGGTTTATTATGTTTAAATGCGGAAATTCGTCGTGATTCTTGTAAGAAATTGAATTACTAAATCATCAAGATGTCTTACTATATCGCGGCACAAAAGTAATATGAGTGATGTGGCGCGATATAATCTCAGACGCAATATTGCTAGTTATGCTTGCGTCTTCGAATATATTCATCCACTCTTTGCGGTTGAATATACTAGTAGAATACATAAATACTATCAAATATCGATTATATTTTTTTGCATTATTTTCTGCTGTGTATAACTAGCAAGCAGAAAATAAGCTTAAAAGTAGTATTTACGCAAGGAAACTTTTATGATTATTTATGTGTTCTGCTATAAATACACAAAAAACAAACCAGATGTGATTTTATTCTCCCTTTGCCATCCTTAAAACTGCCTTGAAATCTTTTTTGTTGCCGACCGGTTCTTTTTCGAAGCGGGGCATTATGTGGAAATGTATGTGTCCTATTATTTGCCCGGCAAGTCTCCCGTTATTTTGAAGAACATTTATTCCATCACACTTAAGGTTTGTTTTCATCATAAGGCAAACCTTTTTTATTGCAGATATTATGTTTTTGTTTGGATCTTCTTCATAGCTATAGATATCTTCATAATGTTTTTTTGGAATGACGAGGCAATGAGAGAATGCTTTTGGATTGATGTCTAAAAAAGAGATGAAATTTTCATCTTCCCAAATGAGGTTGGAAGGTATTTCTTTACTGGCAATTTTGCAAAACAAGCAATCTTTCATAATTTTTAATTATGGTCCAATGAATCCGCATTCATTGCACTTGTACTGAACCGCGTTTTTCTTACACTGTCCGCATCTTACAATCTCTATTTTTCCGCACTCAGGACAGGAAAAGATAGAGTAGTCATCTGTACTGCTTAGATTTTTTCCACAACTTATACATTTCATAAAGACAAATAAAGGAAATATTTAAAAACATATACAACATTTAAATATAATCAGAAAAAGAGGGGTAATATGATAAGAAGTCTTTTAGGTAGGAAAAAAAAGGATATAGTTGAAGATATCGATGAATATGTAGAAGTAGAGGAAACTTTTTTTAAAGAAGGTACTTCCAAGATTGAACTTAAAGTAGAGGAAGTTAAAGCATACGAAGATGGTGCTCGGATACAGTCTCAGATTAGAATGGGAAATATCATTGTTCTGAAGATAAAAGAATTGAAAACAAAGGACGTTGATGAGCTTCAGAGATTGGTTGACAAACTGAAAAAAACAATCTATGCGACTGGCGGAGATATTATAGGAGTTGATGAGAACGTAATATTACTGCTTCCACAGGATGTTGAATTAACAAAATAAACGGGAAATAAGTATGAAACTCCTTATACTGGGGAGAGAAAAACCCACTGAGACTATGGTGTCCTTTATGGACACATTTAAGTCTTATTTTGAAAAAGTATATTATACTTCGTGGAAGAACATAAATATCGATTTGGATGAGAGGGGCAGCAGCCTCTTTTCTAAAAACAAGGAATTGCTCAGTTTTGATGTCTTGTTTGCCCTGCCGAAGAAAAAGACAATTGATTTTACGACGAGTTTGACTTCTATTTTCGAGATGAATAGAAAATATGTCTGTTTTCCGAGTGATACCATAACTTTGTGCAAGGATTTGTTCCTGCTTTTGTTTACACTAAAAACTGCCGGAATCCCGATATTGAAAACATATTATGCAACAAATGCAGAGATATTGAAGTCGAGGTTAGATGAGGGGGAGATGAAACTGCCGGTAGTTGTGAGACCGAAAATCGGTTCAGAGATTGTCATAAACAATAAAGAGAGTATAAGTACAATAATAGATACTCTTGAAAAATTAGATCAGCCGTTAATTATGCAGGAGTTAGTGGATAAGAAAAAAGTTAAAATTTTGTCTATCGGCACTTCTTTTTTTGCAGAGGATGATGGGAAAAAATATGAGTTGTTGAATGAGCAAAAAAACATAATATATAAGATAAAGCAACTGTTGGGTGTAGAGATATTGGAAATAGAGGCATTTATTGATGGTAATTCTCTTGTTGTATACAATATATCACAGGTTCCTCATTTTAATGCTTTTTTTTCATATTATGGGGAGGATACTATTACAGAAAAAGTATGCAAACACATAAAGAGTTCGGCAGATATATTTTATGAGAAAAACCCGCTTGTGAAGATGATGAGTATAATAAAGAAGAATAAGGACGGGAATTGAAAAGTTTATATATTATTCTTACAAACATTATACATACGATGGAAAAAACATTGATTAAATTAGAAAATGTCTGGAAAATATACGACCTCGGGAAGGTTAAAGTAGAGGCCTTAAGAGGGATAAATATTACTATAAAGAAAGGAGAGTTTGTTGCTGTTATGGGTCCATCCGGGAGTGGAAAGTCTACGTGCGTTCATTTGATTGGGTGCCTGGACAGACCCACAAAAGGGAGTATATATCTGGATAAATCAGATATTAGTAAATTGACTCGAAGCCAGTTGTCTTCAATCCGCGGGAAAAAAATAGGGTTTGTGTTTCAGCAGTTTAATCTTATGAATACGCTTACGGTTCTAGAGAATGTGACGCTTCCGATGATGTTTTATGATGTTTTGCCATCTGTGAGAAAAAAAAGGGCAGAAAAGATTCTGGAGGAAATGGGGTTAGGGCATAGGTTGAGTCATTATCCGACAGAGATTAGTGGGGGAGAAAAGCAAAGGGTTGCTGTTGCGCGTTCGCTTGCTAATGACCCGGAAATTATTGTTGCAGATGAGCCCACAGGGAATTTGGATTCTAAGAAAGGGAAGGAAATAATGGATATTTTGGATAATCTGCATAAGAGTGGTAAGACGATTGTTCTGGTGACGCATGACAAAGTGCTGGCAAATTATGCAGAACGCGTGATTTATATAAAGGATGGGGCTAATGTTGATGCGTTGTGAATTAGAGTCTGTTCGAGAATTGTTTGTTGAGTGGTGTTATAGTGGTTATTTTGAGTAACAAGAAGGAGGATGAACAAGTAGTGAAGAAGAGTAGTAAGTCAATAATAACTCTGGTAGCCACATTTTCTACATCGGTATTCTTTAGCAGATCCACCAAGGTGTGCTTTTCTTTTATTACAAACTGGACAAATTGATGGATTTTTCGAGAAACGGTTTAACATTTTTGTTTGTTTCTTAGCACCCAGGGATGACAATTTTTTCTTACATTTTGTAGAACAACAGTGAATGCTATGTTTGATTGGTTCTCCACATCTTTTACAAACTTTTTTCTTTTTTATATCGGCAGATAACCCCAATAAGGTTCTTATGTACTCAATCCAATCGTTTATATTCATATTAGAAGAAATTTATTTGCAACGCTACATTATCCCGAAAAGTTTTTTATGAAGCAAAAATTTTGATACAGTATCTAGATTGTGTGTTAGTACCAACTAAAAAATCTCTTTCTCAGAAACAATCACAAAGTCACCAACAGATTTAATCGCAGAAAACGGGATAAGCAGTCTTCCCTGTTCGTCCTGCTGTAATTGCATTTCATGAGCCATTTGAGTTGGTTCTTTGACAATTACATTCATCAATTCTCCTGTGTCGCAGATAAAACTTACATCTGCAACTTTTCCAAAATTTCGTCCGCTTTCATCGCTTATAATGCCTTTGTTTGCAAGCTCACTCATTCGCATACATGATATTTTTAACATAATTAACTAACCCCTCTATTTAAATTTATTATAAGAAAATTATATAAATGTATGTTTTAGGATTCGAATAATTTTTTTCTTTTTATTTTTTCTATTTCTGCCAGGATTTTTTTCTCGTCCTCTGACAGATAGTCCAGCTCTGCTGATATTTTGTTTTTTATCAGGTCAATTGTTTCGTTATTTAGGAAAGGATAGAAGATATCTTTTTCCCTGATGTTTTTTTCATAGTTGAAATAATCTGAGGAGATTGCAACTTTTTCTTCTTTTTCGGCTTTATGTATGTTTTTCCCATTTGCCTGGATTTGGTCGATTTTACCTACGGCATTGCCTTGTTCATCCATTAATTGCACGTCTGTTCTGGCAGTTCCGCCCAGAACCTCAAATCCGCCGATAAAGGGGTGACTTTTCCTGAACATGCACTGGGGCATGAATTTTATCTTGAACGGGAGTGTTGTTTTTTTGAAGAATGAAGATTTTTCTGTTTTTTTTAGTTCTTCGGCGAAGAGTTCGTATTGTTCTATTAGATGATAGATTACTTTGTCTCTTATGATTTTGATGCCTTTTTCTTTTGCAAGCGTTTCTATGTCGTTCGGTATAGCTGTGTTGTAGGCAACAATTACTTTGTATTTGTCTTCTGCTACTTCTGCCAGAGCAATGTCTTCTTTTTTTGCATTTCCTATTTCTGCTGATTTTATTTTGATGTTCTTGTTTTTGAGGATTCCGCAAAGGGCGTGGATGCTGCCAAGGGTATCGGCTTTTATTATGATTCCTTTTTCGTCAGGGCATATTTTTAATTCCTCGCTGAAGAGGGATTTCATTTTTGCAATCTCTTCATCTGTTTTTTTGTCGTTTTTTAAGAAAACTACAGGGAATCCGACGCTGTCTTCGTCTAGACCTATTGCAGAGATTTTAACGCCTGTTGCGGCAGATACTGTTTCGCAAAATGCATTTTCTTTTTTTGGTCCGATTTTTTCTTTAAGGATTGCTTTTACTTTTGAGACGACAGGTTCGCCGTTTTTGGTGCCTGCGATGATTGTGTCTTTTTTGCTGATGCACCCGTCATAGAGGATAACATCTATTGTTTTCCCTATTCCTATTGTTTCTTTTGCTTCGAGTATCACTCCTTCACCACGGTCTGTTGAAATTTCGGATTTTAGATTTTCTTTTAAGTATTTTGATGCAAGACCTACCAGGATGCTCATAAGGTCAATTACTCCCTCGCCGGTTCTTGCGCTTATAGGGATGAGAGCTATTGTTGTTTCAAATGAAGTTACTCTTGAGAATAAGTCTACGTTGAAGCCATGTTCGTACAAAGTGCCTACCAGTTGATACATCTTTAATTCAAAATCCTTTTTTACGCTTTCTTCCTGTTTGTTGAAAGATTCAGTGAAAGAGCAGCCCTGATGGTTTTCCCATCCTGTAATTTTGTCTATTTTGTTTGCCGCTATGCAAAAGGGGGTCTTGTTGTTCTTTAGGATCTGGATGCATTCAATTGTCTGTGGTTTTAGTCCTTCTGTTATGTCGATGACTAAGATGCATATATCTGCAAGACTTCCGCCTTTTTCTCTTAAGTAGGAAAATGCCTCGTGCCCAGGGGTGTCTAAGAATAGTAAGCCGTCGAAATCTATTTCTTTCATGTAACCGGAGCACATTTTTAACAAGGATTCTTTCGAGATTTCCGATGCGCCGATATGCTGGGTTATGCCTCCTGCTTCTTTCTTTGCGATTGTGCTATTTCTTATGTAGTCAAGCAGGCTTGTTTTCCCGTGGTCTACATGCGCCAGGACAGAAACTATTGGTTGACGGTAGTGTACCATGAGGGTATAAGCGTAAAGAATTTAAAAAACTTATCGAACTATTGTATTATGAAAATAGGGGCAGAGGCAGACATAATTATATCTGAAGACAGGAAATTTGTATTTAAGAGGCGAATAAGAAAGTCATACCGCGATTTGAAGCTTGATGAGCAGATAAGAAAGTTGCGGACAAAGAAAGAGGTTAATCTTTTGGAATTGTGTAGGGAGTATAAAATACCGGTGCCTCGAGTATGGTTGGAGGATAAGTTTACCTTAAAATCCGAATTTATTGATGGAGAGAATTTGGATGATTTTATTCGAGAAGGGAATGAGGATAAAATAAAACGGATTTTAGGGAAATGCGCTTTTTTTATTGCAAAGATGCATAATAATAATGTGGTTCATGGGGATTTGACTGCTTCTAATATAATAGTGTATATAGAGGATAAGGAAGAAGTTCCTTATTTTATTGATTTTGGGTTTGGTCAGAAAACATACCGTGTGGAAGAAAAGGCAATGGATATTCACAATTTTGTGAAATCATTTAATGCGACATTTCCGTTGCTAGGGGAGTGTTCTTGTTTTTTTGAAGGAAAGTATCTGGAAAATTTAGAGTCTGATGAGGCTAAGAAAATAAGAAATCGGCTTGATAAGATACGCGGAAGGGGAAGGTATTTGAAAAAATAATTTGTTTTTTGCATTTTTATTAATGGATTAAGATGTATTATTTGCTGTTTGTTGCTTCTTTTTTGGGAAAGAGGTCAATAGTTATTGTTTCTAAAACGAGGGTATCACCGAAAGACTTATATATGAAAAGTAAAAAAACCGAAAGATTTATATATGTGATAAACAAATTAATGTAATATAAATGGTGAATATGATGAATATAAAAAAATATATTAAAAACTATACCTTTTTGGCAGTTATTGCCTCAATAGGTATTTTGTTTTTATGTAGTACAAGTAATGTTGTTGCAGAAGAAGGTAGTTTTGCGTTAACAAATGTCAGTGTCCAAGTGGCTGATGTGACATGGATAGATATATCTCCGGATATGGTTATGTGGCATAGTGTTAATCCCGGAGCATATTCGACGAACTTTACGGATTTGGAGACAAGCACTACAGATCACAGGGCGTTTGTTATAAGAAATATTGGCTCTTCGAATATAACAAAAATATGGTTTAATGCGACTTATCCATCTGCTTCAAATACATTATACTCAGATATATATGGAACAGGAGATTTAGCTTTATATGATACTGCTAATTTTGTTACGGTGAGTGTGGCAGACAAAACAGGAAATGATAGTGCTATAAGAGATGATAATGATAAGTATTTTTTTATAAATAAAGTAGAATATGCAGAAGCAGTATATAATATAAGTGGTTCTTCATGGAACTTGATAGAAGGAAATGCAGTACCTTATGTGAAATTTGATAATCCAACTGATTATGGTTCGGCTGGAGCTGATACTTTATCTGTCGGCAGAATAAGAGATGCAAAAAACGAATATTTCTGGGTATTGGTGGCAAATCCAACAGAGCATAATTGCTCAAATACAGGAGGTACTAATTATCCTGAATTTTTTGTTGGAATAGTACCACATAATCAGACAAATGTTGGAGATATAGAATTTGAGAGTGATTGTGATCAGACAACATGCTATCAGTCATCAAATATGGGGTCGGATGCAACCAATGACAGAGCATTACTCGCAGTAGATGATGGCGAGGGGCGATGGCAGAATGTAGCAATAGCGACAATGGCAAATTGCAGAGGAATATATGCTATTCAATGGAATAGAGATATGGCAGGTGTTGCTGGTAATAATAACAAAAATTACTGGATAACAGATGTTGCAGCTACACCCGGGGAAGGAAAGGTAGATAGTACTGGAGTTTCGCCAGGAGAATACTACACAGCATGGGTAAAGCTCGCTCTTCCTTATGGAGTACCCACAGGAACACTTCAGACAGGAACAATAACAGTGCTTGCAAGTTAAAGCAAGCATTGTATTCATATTCACCCCCCTCTTTTCTTTTCTTTTTCATTTTTTTATCAAATATTATTGTTTTTTGAGTAAATTAGATTTATATAATTCCTGTTTATTTTTAATGTATGAAAAAAGTAAAGGGAATGCGGGATTTTGATTCTTGTTTGATGAGTGATAAGGATTTTATTGTGAAGAAAATAGAAGAAGTATTCAGTAGTTTTAATTTCAGGAAAATAGATACTCCCGTAATGGAGTATTTTGATACATTGACCAAGCAAGGAACTGGTGGAGATGAAATAGAAAATCAGACATACAATTTTTACGATTTTTCTAAGAGGAGAATAGGATTAAGATATGATTTGACTGTGCCACTTGCACGCTATTTATCTGAAAATTCAAATTTTGCGATACCACAAAAACTTCAGAGGATAGGTAAGGTGTGGAGATATGAAGATACAAAAAAGGGAAGGTATAGGGAGTTTAGCCAGTATGATGTTGATATTGTTGGGTCTCTAGATATGACGGCGGATGCGCAGATTTTGTTTTGTGCTTATTGTGCTCTAAAGAATACAGGCTTAAGTGGATTTACATTCCAGATAAACAACAGAAAACTGACAGATGGAATGTTGGAATATCTGGGTGTTAAAGGAGATAAGCTGAAAACTGGAGTTATGAGGACGATAGATAAATTAGAAAAGTTGAGCAGAGATGAATTGTACAGGGAATTTGAAAAATACAATATAAAAAAAACAAAGGCAGACAAAATCCTGGATTGTTTTGAGTTAAAAGGATCAGTTAATGGCGTGTTGAAGAGCATAAAGGAAAAATACTCTTTTGAAAATAATGAGACTGCGTCGGAAGGGCTGGTTGAGTTGGAAAAGCTCGGAGAATATTTAAGTTCTTATGGTATGAACAAGGTTTGCGAGTATAATTTAAGCATTGTGAGAGGTCTGGATTACTACACGGGTTGTGTCTTTGAGACAAAGATAAAAGGAGAAAGACAACTTGGAAGTATATGCTCCGGAGGGAGATATGATAAGATGCTCGGTTCTTTTATGAATAAAGATGTGCCGTGCACAGGTATTTCGATTGGAGTTGACCGTTTGCTGGATTACTTTGTTTCAAAGAAAAAAGAAGAGAATAAGTTAATGAACAAGAATGCTATATTTGTTGCAAGTGCAGATGTGCAATATAGTAATAGGGCAATTGAATTGGCGGCGATTTTGAGAGATAAATTAAAGTCAAAAGATGCGATTATTGAGACAGATGTGACTGGCAGAAAGCTGGCAAGTCAGATAAAATACGCTGACAGGGAAAAGATAAGATATGTGATAATTGTCGGCAAGGATATAGATAATTTGAAGAAAGTTACATTCAAGGATATGGAGAAACACTGCGAAAAACAAGTAAGCGCTGATTTAAAGGGCATTGAAAAGATGATTGAATAATCTTTTGAATTTTTCAGGACTTTTTATTAAAATATTCTTTTGGAGTTTTTGAGGAGAAGGGTTGTAAAATAACGTGAAATCTACTCAAACACAACTGTTTTTTCGAATTTATTTTTAACAGTTGTGTTTTCCTATATATTCACCCACATAAAATTGCTTTTGAAATATTTGAAGTTCGCAATTTTATTTATGGTTGAATATACTACAAATAAATTAATCAGAAATAAATATGTTTATGATAAATGCAAAAGAAAACCATTCTCGAACGCAAAAAATACAGGTTAATTCTGTGGATTTTATTCCGATGGTTTTCTTTTGCTATCATTAAACAGAAGATAAGAGATGTGTTGTTGCTGGTCATTAGTGTTCATCTCAACCCTAAATCATTCCAACTTAATTAATAATCCCTGCTTTGGAGGTTGGTTTAAAAAAATATTTACCCACCGCTAATTTAGTAGTTTTACATAAGGTCATTCTGCAATTTCTTATATATTCCATACTAATTTGGTAGATATATGTTTAATACATTACACATATAAATACTTTTGTATTATTTATCATATAGTTTGTGTATTTACCTAAATTACAAGTAAAAATCATAAAAGAGTCTTCCGAAAAATCTACTTTTAAGCTTATTTTCTTACAATCTACACAACAACAAAATAATCCAGTGGATTTAACTTGAGAATTCCCCACAGCT
>JAGLPV010000049.1 GCA_023137195.1 Candidatus Aenigmatarchaeota archaeon
TTTTTAATTAAGTGTCAAACTTAGGTTACAGCATCTTCTCCGCTGATAAATATCTCATCAAGAGGAATTTCATCCGTTGCTATCTCGACTTCAGACAATCCAAAGTTTGTTATTGCATCCGCTCCGGAAATGGTTATCTCTGCTGATGCAAAAACACCAAAAGCCAGCAAAGTCAACAGACAGGCAAATAGTATACAGGTTTTCATATCTATTTTATGAATAAATCAAGATG
This sequence comes from Candidatus Aenigmatarchaeota archaeon, assembly GCA_023137195.1. Classification (GTDB taxonomy): domain Archaea; phylum EX4484-52; class EX4484-52; order EX4484-52; family EX4484-52; genus EX4484-52. The sequence goes on from JAGLPV010000049.1 coordinate 233, forward strand.
CTTGCAACGCCAGCCCAGCCATTGCGAGGAATGCCGTAAAATCTTATTGTATGTGGTTCTCCAAGTGTAAAGTAAGTTCCATATGCACCACATCCCATCCAAGTTACCTCGCCTCTCTTTACACCATCTATATACAAATTTGTGCGTAGATAAGTATTATAATAATCACCACTGCCAACCAATGAAAAAACCGCTTCATAAAGAGTATAATTAGCCGGCATCAAAATAGTCGTATAATCATATCCGTTGGTAATCCTTGTGTTTGCAAATATCTTTATCTTATCTGCATTAGGATATTTAAAATCATAATATTCTACATTGCCTTCAATTTCAGTATAATTAACATCAATTACAGTGCACATTCTGCTTATTGCATCAGACATTGTCGTTCGCTCAAAAACAGGATTGCTTAGATTGATGCCAGACCATTGTATCATTTTCCCTCTTTGTTCATCTCTTTTTAAATATGCAACAATCCAGCCATCTGTATCTACATATACTCGCAACACATCCGATCCGCCACTAACCCCATTACCAATAGAAATAAGACCAATTGCATGAGTTTCACTAAGCTCTTCTATCTGGTAATATGCTCCTACTACATCTTCAAGATTTATGCTCCCTCCAACATTAACATAAGCACTAATCCCTGCCTCATCTTGAGGAAACGCATTTCCGGCATCTGCCGATACAACCCCTGCCAGAAGCAGAATTGTCATTAAAAATATAGTTTTATTCATATTCATCACTTTAATCATCAATAAACGGCGGCTTTTTCAGCGGTATCGTAACAGCATTACTCCCACTATCTTTTGTCGAATTTACAACAGAATCCACAATAGAAATATTATCAATACTATTTTTCGTATCAACACCCACCTCAACACACCCCGACACAACAAACAAAACCAATATCAAAATTTTCATTGCGCATAAACCATACCTTGCGTCGAATTTAAACACGTTCATAATATTTTTCGTCAAAAAAATTCGCTTGTAACTCATACCATCTCTCTTTTTGTTACCATTAAAAGATGGTGAATTATAAAAAATAAGCGTTTATTTCAATGCCAATTCTATAGGAATTATGACCAAATCCCCTCCATAGACAGCATCTCCATCAACATAAGCCTCCTCGCTTCTTATCAACAAAGTAGATTTTCCTGAGGCAGCACCATTTCCTTTTATTACTAATTTCACTTTTTTCCCCCCGGTTGTCGTCAAATCATCCAATTCCCTATAGGCAAGCCGAAATGTAATAAAATACTCGTCTCCAGTAGGATGCGCCCGTGCAAGCAAAACCCCTGGGTCGTCAATCCCCATTCTACCTGCCCCTGTCTCTTCAGGCGTTCCATTAACCCCCCACATGTTTGACCCGGACACAGGAATCCATTCCTCTGAAGTTATATGCGTAACCGGACTCTTGAAAGAATAATAAAAACTATTGGTTTTTTCATCTATCTTCAATTCCCCGTCAATATTCAGTATAACATTAGTTTGCCCGCCATTCAGCAGAACATTTGATATTTCTTCATTTATATTAGTCAATTGAGATTGCGCCGCCTTTATTTTAGAATTACTGGAACTCTTCTCTATTACAGGAACGCCCCACATATACGCAACTCCTGTAGAAAATATAATTATTGCCGCAACAAGCATATAAGCCACAAGTTCAGTTTGTGCTTTCCTGTTTTTTTTTAACTCAAGAAACATAATAATATATCCAATTAATGTTTTTATATGTTTCGTTATAATCCACAAGAACAGAAGAAGATAATAAATAATTTCTTACCCGTTCCGTGGGTCATTCAACAAAGTTGAATGTGCAAAAAAGCCCTACTTCATCTGTCTTGGACAGATGTGCAGAAAATCATAGAGATTTTTCCGCATTTTCGCATCCGTGCGTCCCGTGGATTAAAAGCAGTTTCTTACGCATCCCGTGGATTTATTTGCGCTCCCATTCACAAACTTCCTTTATTTTCTTCGCCCTCAGCGTACCAATCCCTTCCACATCCACAAGCTTATCCAAAGAAGCATTCACAATATTCTTTATGCTCTTGAATTTATCAAGTAGTTTCATACTAATATTCCTGTTAATCCGTGGAAAAGAAGAGATTATCCTCTCCTGTATATCATCACAGCCATCTGTTTTTCTATTAGCATACAACTGCACAGACCTGCTTTTTTCCACCTGCTCTCTTTTAGCTAGGTTAATCAGCAATTCACAACTCTGGTCAATATTTTTCGTAAAATAAACAGGAATACGAAAATCAATCAAAACAGAATTTATCGCCCCCATGACTGCAGAAGGATGTATATTCCGGCTATATTTTAAATCAAGCATATCTCCTTCTCCTTCAATCATCAGCACAGGACGCAAAAAAGAAGAAGAAAGTGCACTCAACTGCTCAAACAATCTCTTGTCTATAATTGAGTCAACAAAATCATCCACTGTTTTTCTCTCCACCCCTAGTCGGTCCGACAAGATAAAATCTGCAACCTTAAGCTGGTGTACATCAAGAGAAATATTTTTTCTCGCACTTAATTGAGACAGTTTTTTATTGACCTGCGTTTCCCGGACATCTGCAACAATAGTTATTTTTTTCTCATCCGCATAATAGTCAAATACAGTCGGTTGCTTTTTAGCCTCCTTCATCACCCCATTTGCTTCAAATGCATTTTTCATATCTTTTAATGTCTTGTGCATTTTCTTTTCCTTCGCCTTGGACGACCAGAAATATGCCTCATCAATAGTATCTTTTGTTATCAAAATATACAGGCTGCCTTGTTTTTGCCGCCCGGTCCTTCCTCTCCGCTGTATTGTCCTTATTTCAGAGGGTATCGGCTCATGAAAAATAACAGTATCTACCTTGGGAATATCCAGCCCTTCCTCGCCAACAGAAGTTGAGATAAGCACATTATATTCATCATTCCTGAATTTGTTCAATATCTCCATCTGTTGCTTTTGTGTATTTGAAGCGCGTTGTCCTATAAATTTCACCGCCCTGATTTCACCGCCCTTTTTCGAAGCCAGCCAATCATATATTTGCTCTACAGTATTGACATACTGTGCAAAAACAATCGCTTTTTTGTTTTTCCCAATATGTTTCTCAAGAAGTTCCATTATGGTATCCATCTTCGGATGTTGTTCTCCTCGTTCAGAGAGCTTTTCTATATGAATCAATGCCTTTGCAAAATCTTTGCTGCCAAAAAGAGATTTTACTGCCTTTGTCTGCTCCAGTCTTAATTTATCTGCGTATTGTTTTGCCTGTACAGCACCCTGCGTTGTCAGGACTTCAGCAAGATAATTCAGTTTGATTAAAGAAGAGATGAGCGACACATAGTTGAAATAAAGAGGATTCTTGTCCTGCCTTATTTTTTCCATCATATCTCTTTGCAGCATCAACAACTGCTTTTTGGATATTTTTGAGCCAAACACCATCTTTGCATCTCGCAGGGATTTCATGTATTTTTCTTTTGATTTTTCAAGCAGTCCAAATGCTGTCTTGTATTGCTCTGTCAGCTCCACAACAATCCATTTCTTGTCTATCGTCTGCACATACGGCTTTATATCCGGGTCATTTTCCTTCCTGATTTCAATATGCTCAATGAATAGGTTTGCGCACAACTCGTTAATCTTATCTTCATTTGAGCCCGGGGAAGCGGTAAGAGCAGTCAAAATTTTTCCTTCTCTTCCATCAGACAAATATTTTTTTGCAATAAATGTATAGGCGTAATTTCCTATTGCCCGGTGGGCTTCATCAAAAACAATTATAGAATAATCATTCAGATTAATGACGCTTTTTATCAAATCATTTTCTATGACCTGGGGAGTTGCAATTACAATCTGGTGAGATTCATAATCTTCCTTTCTTTTTTGCGGGCTTATCGCCCCGGTCAAAAGGCATATTTTGGCGATGTCATATTCCAGAAAATCTTCAAGGCTTTTTTTATGCTGCTCTGCCAGGGGCTTGGTCGGAGCAAGAAGAAGAACCTTTTTTTCCGGGTAATTTTCAAGCCGTTGCGCAACCAACCCAATTGCAATAATTGTTTTTCCAATGCCCGTTGGAAGCACCACAAGAGAATTCTTGTCTTTGCATGAGCGTATAATAGATTCCTGATAATATCTTTTTTCTATTTTGTCTTTTTTTAAGAAGGGATGCTCTAAATGCATAATTTATTCCTTGCCAGAGATAACGTAGAGTTGTTATTATTATTCTTCGCTTACTTCTTCCTTTTTTTTCCTTGATAAAATTCCAAGCACGACATTTAATTTTGCGCCGTCAAGTATGCTGTTTATTGCCAGGTTGCATATATATACATCTCTGGCTCTCCCAACAATGCTTATTGATTTTCCATAGATGCTTATTTTTGTGCAGCTAATATTTTCCAGCTTTTCTTTTATTGCCCCGTCTTTGCCGATTATTCTTGCCTTTTGCCTTAAATTGTATTTTTTATTTTTGCCAAGATTGATTGTATGGAAAGCATAATCTCCCCTCAGGAGAACAGAAGCTACATCACTTGAAAATCCTCTTGAAATAGCCTTTATAATGTCCGTCAATTTCTGGTAAGCATCATAGTCATTTAAAAAACACATCACTGTCCCGTCTTTGCCGTCAATCACAAGTTTCGCGTTTAATTTCGCTTCTATTTCTCTTTTAAAAGACCCGCCCTTTCCAATCAAGGCGCCAACACGCAGGGGCGATATTTTTATGACCTCGTTAATTATGTATTTTTCATTTTTTATTTCCATTTTTATTTTAGCTTACTTTTAGAGGACATGATATTTTTTAAATTGAATCTGCAAGTTTTTTTGCCAAATTAGTATGTTCCCAGCTAAATTCTTTTTCACTTCTTCCCATGTGCCCGTAACTGGCTGTTGCCGAATATATTGGTCTTTTCAGGTCAAGCATCTCTATTATTCCCTTGGGAGTTAGTTTAAATAAATCTCTTACAATCCCTGAAAGTTTTTCAGAAGAATGCTCAGATGTTCCGAATGTGTCTACCATCACAGAAACGGGTTCTGCAACGCCAATGACATAGGCAATCTGCACAAGGCATTTTTGAGCCAAACATGCAGCCACTATATTTTTTGCAATATATCTTGCCATGTATGCTCCGGACCGGTCTACTTTTGTAGGATCCTTTCCGCTGAATGCTCCTCCTCCATGGGCAACGACGCCGCCATAAGTATCCACTATTATTTTTCTTCCTGTAAGACCGGTATCTGCCGCAGGACCTCCAATCAGGAATTTTCCTGTCGGGTTGACATGATAAACAGTATCTTTGGTAAGCATTTGTTCGGGAACAATCGGCTTGATTACAGCGTTTATTATCTGTTTCCTTGCTTCCTCTGTTATTACAGAATGGTCTTTTTTGTCCAAAATTTTTTCTGTGTGCTGTGTTGAGACAACAATATTTGTGATTTCTTTTGGTTTGTCGTCTTCATATTTGATACTTACCTGTGTCTTTCCGTCCGGACCAAGGTAATCTAGGAGTTTTTCTTTCCGTACTTTTGCAAGTTGTCTTGAGAGTTTATGTGCAAGAGAAATAGGCATAGGCATCAGTTCAGGGGTTTCATCACAGGCATAGCCTATCATTATTCCCTGGTCTCCCGCACCGCCGGTGTCAACACCCTGTGAAATGTCTGGAGATTGTTTTCCTATGACATTTATCAGACCGCAGGTATTGGAGTCAAGACCATATATTGAAGAAGTATATCCAATCTGCCTTAGTTTTTTCCTCACCAGTTTGTCGAGGTCAACATATGTGTTTGTTGTAATTTCGCCACCTACAATTACCAGACCATTTCCTACGAATGTCTCACAGGCAACCCGTCCGTTTTTGTCTTCGCTTAAAACTTCATCCAGAACAGCATCTGATATCTGGTCGCAGATTTTATCTGGGTGACCTTCTGTTACAGATTCGCTGGTTATGTATTTGGTTTCCATAGTAGTATCTTAAAAGAAAGTAAATTTATAATTGTTTGTTTTGTAGGGGGATATGGATAATGATTCTAAAATAATAGCAAAAGGGGCAATGTTTGTATTTGCAGGGATTGTTATTTCAAAACCAATCACTTATCTCTGGAGAATTTATATTGCTCGGTATATTGGGCATGATGCATATGGGATATTTTCCATTGCTCTTGCTTTGCTCGGACTAATAAATGTATTTGCCATTCTTGGTTTTTCCAGCGGACTATTTAGATATACTTCTTTTTATTTTGCAAGAAAAAAATATGCGGATGCAAAGGGAGTACTAATAACTGTGTTTTCTATAAATTCAGTTTCATGTTTGTTTTTTTCATGTCTGCTTGTATTTTTTGCACCTTATTTTGCAGAAAATTTTTTTCACAATATAAATACAACTGGTCCTGTATATGTTGTAGCATTCATTCTTCCTTTTTTTGTTTTTTCAAACCATTTTTTGGCTCTTTTAACTGTAAAATTACGGGCAGATTATAATGCATTAATAAAAAATGTATTGGAAGGTATTATCAAAATTTTTGCAACAATTGCTTTAGTCTGGTTGGGATATAGTGCTATTGCCGCAATTTTAGGATATTTTATTGCTATTTTTGGTACCTTTGTTTTATCTGCTTATTTTTTGTTTTTTAAAACAGACTATGGTATTATCTTAAAGTCTAAAGCAAAATATCATTCCAGAAATCTGGTTAACTATTCTATTCCTTTGATGATTACAGGATTTGTCTCCGGGTTTCTCACATACACAGATACAATAATGCTGAGTTATTTCAAGGGAGTTTCCCAGACCGGAATCTATAATGCCGCTCTTCCAACAGCACAATTAATAGCTATTGCCTCCTGTTTTTCAGTACTGTTTTTCCCTCTTTTTGTTGAAAATTACAGTAAAAAAAATTATAAAGAAATGAATAAACTATATATAACAACAGTAAAATGGATATTTCTTATAGCACTCCCAATGGTTTTTGTGATTATGTTTTTTCCAGGGGTAATTCTTAATTTTCTTTGGGGTGCAGAATATGTAGGTGGAACTGTAGCATTGACAATTCTTGCGATAGGATATTTTGTGTCAAACGTTTGTGCCCCCACAGGAGGAGTTCTCAAGGCAATAGAAAAACAAAATATTGTTCTAATGGTTACAATCTGCGGCAGTATATTGAATGTTATTTTAAATTATTCTTTAATTCCTGTTTTTGGAATGGCTGGAGCCGCAGGTGCAACAGCAACATCAATTGTATTTATTTACAGCGCCTATTTATTTTTTGTCCATAAATATACTGGGTTTTTCCCATTTAATGTTAATCTGCTGAAAGGTTTTTTTGCAACACTTATCGCATTTGCTTTTACTTATTTTGCTGTTAAATTAATTTTTCCTGTAACGCCTCTTTTTGCGCTTGTTCCTGCTCTTGGAATATATTCAATAATGTATTTTTTCATAATGGTAAAATTCAAAGTTATCGATAAAGATGATCTAAAGTTACTTAGGGCATTAGGGAAAAAGAGTGGTTTAGACCTTAGCTTTTTGGAGAGGATTGTAATGAGGATGTGTAGAATATAACACAGGTTTATCTTTTAATACATCTGGGTGCTAATGTACTTTTTTTTGTTTAATATGACTGTTTATTTTAATCAATTCTGGCTCCCGCTCCAATAAAGCCAGAATATCGTCTTTAAAAAATATGTGTTTTTTTGGATAAATTTTTTTATACACTGTTTCTATGAATTCAAAATCTTCCTTTGTATCTAATGTCCACCGGAGGTGGCTTAAATCGACATCATTTGTTACATTAATTAATTTGAATTTGCCGGGGTTTTCTTTTATGTATGGCGTGACATGCTCTCTTTCATATTCTTTTTTTGCCTCCTTCCATGCCCTTTCGAGCGCATCAAAAGAAAATACCTCTGTACTAAGACCTCGCGGATAAGTCAATTCAAATGTATTAGAGCAGTAATCACACTCTGAATCCAAATATTTTTTAATAATAGAATCAGACACAATCATATCAATAAGCGGACAGTCTGAAGTCATTCTTACCACAACATCTGCCTTGGTCTGGACAGCAGCATTGTAATATCTGTCTAAAACATCATCTTCACTACCCCTTGTAATTATTATGTCTTTGTTGTAGTTTTTTACAGTATCTCGGATTATGTCATTTTCATCTCCATAAGGTATTGCAATAACTATTTTGTTGATTAACTTTGACAGCAGCATTCTGTCAATATCCCACAATATAACTGGTTTACCAAGAATTTCTTTCATGACTTTTCCGGGCAGTCGTGTTGAACCCATTCGGGTTTGTACAATGGCTACGATGTTTTCCATAATCATATATAATTACCCGGAGAGATTAAATTTATATTTTCTCCCAGGTAAATGCATCCCCTTTTTTCATATCTGTATTTATTTTTTTACCAGTAAGAATATCTTCGTATTTTGGTTTCATTGCATTCTTATCTGCTGGTCTTAATACATCAATCATATCTTTTGTTATAGTAGAGCCTTTAGAGATGTCTATTGCCGCCCTTAAGCATCTTTGTTGAAGAATAACAGTCTCTTTTTCATTTTCATAAACATCCTTTAGTGGGGTTCCGAGAGATTTTTCCAAAAGCCTAATGCTGTCAACCATTTCTTTAAAGTCTTTTCCGTCCATAGCAAAAGGATGATCCGGACCTTTCCGGGTTTTATCGTCTGTAAAATGTTTCTCAATAATACATCCTCCTAATGCAACCGCTCCTAATGGAACAATAATTCCTGGTGTATGATCAGAATATCCGACAGGAACATCGAATAAATCCCCCATCGCTTTCATTGCCCGAATATTTGCATATTCAAACTGCGAAGGATAATTTGTGACACATTGGAGAAGAATAATCCTGTCGTTTCCTGCAGATCTTATTATTTTGATTGCTTCATCAACTTCAGCAATTGTGCTTGCGCCTGTTGCTAAAATAACAGGCTTTCCTTTTTCTGCTATGTATTTTAAAATCCCGTGCCAAGTGATGTCGCCAGAGCCTATCTTGAATGCAGGAACACCCAGCTTATCAAGGATATCAACTGCCTCTTTATCATACGGTGCAGAGAGAAAATCAAGTCCTTTTTTATTGGCATAATGAAATAATTCCTCATGCCATTGTCGCGGGAATTCCGCTTTTTTATAAGTTTCATGTACGGTTTCTTTCCATTTTTCCTGAAATCCGACTTTTAATTTATCAAATGCTTCTTTTGAAATGATTTTTTCAGCAGTAAAACACTGGAACTTAACCGCATTGGCACCACACTCTTTAGCAAGATCAATAAGCATTTTAGCACGTTCAATACTGCCATCAAAATTTGAACCAACTTCAGCAATAATATATGCAGGATATTCTTTTCCTACAAATCTCTGTCCTATTTTTATTTTTTCTTTATTATTATCCATAAAATTATTTTTACAATAGCTTTAAATATTTTCCAATTTGCCTTTAATTTTTCCCCAAACCGGGAATTATCCTCTCTTTCATTTATATCAATATTTCTCTGAACTATTTTATATCCCTTCTTTTTTGCATTAAACATAAGTTGAGTTCCTATAGATGAAAGTTTGTCAAAGTATCCAATATCATTATATATATCTATATGATATGCCTTAAGCCCGCAAAGAGGGTCATCAATGCCTATTTTGATTTTTGCAATAAATGCAAAAAGATATTCTGTAATTCTTGCATAGTGTGGTCTTTTTCCGGTAACAATATCGGCTTTTCCATCTATAATTGGACTAATAATTTTAGGAATATCTTCGGGGTTATGCTGACCATCTCCATCAAAAGTTAAAATAATTGTAGCACCTCTCTTTGATGCCAATATAAAACCAGCGCCAATGGCCTTATCATAACCCATATTTTTACTATGCGAGATGACAATGGCGCCATCCTTTTGAGCAATAGTCTTTGTTTTATCTGTAGAGGCATCATCGACTAAAACAATTTCATCAACATATTTCTTTACGCCTTTTATTACTTTTGAAATTGTCTTTTCTTCATTGAGTGCAGGAATAACTGCAATTATTTTTTGTTTAGTCATATTTTAG
>JAGLPV010000005.1 GCA_023137195.1 Candidatus Aenigmatarchaeota archaeon
TTATGAAAGATAAAATTAAAGAAAATAAAGTTTTTTTAGTGCAGATTATATGTGGTATTATTTTTATTTTGCTTGGAATCATTCAAATCCTGCACTATAAGACTATTCAATTTTTTAATGCAGGCTATATTTTAATAGGCATAATGTATATTCTCCTCGCCATTAAAACATCAAAATTGCCAAAAACAGAGACTGTACTTGATGAACGATTTATTAGCATAAGAAATAAAGCAGGTTTTTATGCATTTTTCTCAATCATTATAGTCGTAATGATTTTGTCATTTGTGGATATAATATTGTTATATGATGTAATAGATATTAGTTCATCAGTATTTCTTATTGGTGGCTCTGAAAACGCATTTCCTCTAATGCTCAGATACATATTTATTTCTTCCATAGGCGTTATGATTTTTGTCGGACTCATAGCATATTATCGCAAAAGAGGTATTAAATGAAAACAAGGATAAAAGAACTCAGAGCCAGACACAATTTAACCCAGGAAGACCTTGCAAAAAAATCCGGCGTGAGGCGAGAAACAATTGTATTTTTAGAAAAAGGAAAATACAACCCTTCATTAAAATTAGCCCATGACATCTCCAGGATATTAAAGTCAAAAATAGAGGATGTGTTCATTTTTGAAGAAGAAAAAGCCCAATAACATTGAAATTTAATGAAGTAACGACAGAATGCTATAATTTGAGAAATCCAAGTGTAACGAGATTTTCGTTAAATTTATGATATAGTTCTTCTCAAAAATAGAAGAGAAAAAGCAATTAGAATTTCAGAAAGTATCTCTATTATCGCAAGTGAAAATTTTTTATAGTTTGTGTTTTATATAATACTATGAAGAATTCAAAACAATGCCCTAAATGTTCATCAAAAAAAATAATTAGAATACCCGGACAAATCGGATCGTTTGGTGTTGGGAATAATATTATGATGGGTGCTTTTATTTTCAATGCAATAAAAATTACCAGATATTTATGTAGTGATTGTGGTTTTTCTGAAGAGTGGATAGATGGAAAAAAAGATATTGAGAAGTTAGAGAAAAAATACAATCTTTTTTAATTTTTATCTAATGGTCGATTGATGGTGATTTCTGAATTGAATTTAACATAGACGATTACAGAACAAGCCAAACGCAAAGATATAAAATACTTAATTGACAAACACCAAATATGCATTTATTATTACTGATTGGACTGGGAGGATTTGTCGGAGCAATATTAAGATACCTAATCAGCGGATGGATTCAGGCAGGTTTTATTTCTTTTCCTATGGGGACAATGGGCGTTAATTTCGTAGGAAGTTTTCTGCTGAGCGTGGTGATGTACCTTTCTGAATATAGGGGTTTTTTCAATGATGAAACAAGAATATTCCTTACTATTGGTCTTTTAGGGGCATTTACAACAATGTCAACATTTAGTTTTGAATCATTTAAATTACTAGAGCAAAACAAAATCTTTTTACTGGGGCTAAACATTATCGGAACAGTAACACTAACTCTATTCGGAGTTTATCTAGGAAAATTACTTGTAGTAAATTTATGGAGTTGATAAATACAAGCAAATTTTTTAACGAAAAATACGAAAAAATTTTCATGTTGTGTCTAAACTTTTAAATACAAGATATAATTTATACACAATGAAAAAAGAATCAGAAACAATCTTATTGAGAATATTCATCGGAGAATCAGATGAATACGAAGGGAAAAAATTGTACCGCTATATTGTTGAAATGCTAAAAAAAGAAGGCATTGCCGGGGCAACAGTACTGCGTGGAATTGAAGGATATGGAAAAACAAGCCACATCCACACAACATCAATACTAAGACTATCGACAGATTTATCAATAATTATCGAGGTGGTTGACCTGAAAGAAAACATAGATAAAATCAAGCCAATGCTGAACAAAATTATTAAAGGCGGACTGATTACAGAAGAAAAAGTCAAAATATTGTTTTACGACGGGAACAAAAAAAATTGAACTCATCCATTACACAATGTTAAACATCAAATTGCCGCTTACACACCATAAACCGAAAGAACAACAGAACCAGCTATTACCAGCAATAATCCAAGTATTTTAATTGATGTTATAGCTTCTCCTAAAAAGAATCCTATTAATGTTGCGACCGCTATGCTTCCGCCGATGATTATAGGACCTGCTATAGAAATAGAGAGTCCGGAACCATAAGCTTTGAGAGCAAAATAATCAATCGCCAGAGCGCAGAATCCGGCAATAACGCAAAAAAATATGCCTTTTGGATGAGTGTATAATACAGTAGACTTAATTTTCGGCAGCAGGAAAAACAACCCGGTAATAACTGCTGTAAGCGAAACAATTATTGCGCCGAACAAATAGTCAATGTCATTTGCTGCCTGTTGGTGAAATACCGTCCATACTCCAAAGGCAATTGCGGCAATTATTGCAAAAAATACACCAGGATGCATAGTTAATTATGGTTGAATATATTTTTAAACATTTGTTACTCTTAAATACATTATGTCTCAATTTTCACTAGAGGGTGTATTCAACGATTATCTAGAAAGCAAGCCGATTTTCAAAAATAAACAGGCATTGACAATATCCTATACTCCGGATACCATCCCTCACAGGGAAAATCAGATAAGACAGTTGGGCATTATTCTTGCAACAGCATTAAGAGAGCAAAGACCATCAAATGTATTCATTTATGGCTCCACAGGAACCGGAAAAACGCTCATAACACAGCAGGTTTCCAGTGCACTTAAAAAAAAAGCAGGAGAACTTAATATAAATCTCAAGATACTCTATGTCAACTGCAAGATGAAGCGGGTTTCAGACACAGAATACCGTCTTCTAGCATATCTTTGTGAACTCAGCGGTGTCAATGTCGCACCGACAGGACTTGCAACCGAGCAGGTCTACAAAGCATTTTTCGATTACATCTCAAATTATGACGGAGTCCTGATTGTCATCCTTGATGAGATAGACGAACTTGTAGCCAAAGTAGGAGATACAATTCTTTACAATATGACAAGAATAAATCAGGATTTATCCAAATGCAAATTCTCTTTTGTCGGCATATCCAATAACCTATCTTTCAGCAATGAACTGGACGCCCGGGTAAAATCATCTTTATACGAGGAAGAACTGATTTTTCCCCCATACAACGCAGTCCAGCTCGCAGATATCCTAAGGAGCAGAACAGATATATCCGTTAATGAAGGCATGATTGAGGAAGGCGTAATAGAAAAATGCGCCGCTGTCTCTGCGCAGGAACATGGAGATGCAAGAAAAGCCCTTGATTTAATGAGAGTTGCAGGAGAGTTAGCCGAAAGAAAAAGCATGGAAAAAATAACAGAAAAACTAGTTGATTTGGCACAGTCAAGAATAGACAGGGACAGGGTTTTTGATGCAGTAAAGACACAGCCCAAACAATCCAAAATGATTCTCTACACTATAATATCCTGCTTTGAAAGAGAAAGCCAGAACATGCTTACTGGCGATGTCTATGACAAATATATAGGATTATGCAAAAGAATCAGCATAAAATCCATAACCCAGCGAAGATTAAGCGACATAATTTCCGAGCTCGACATGCTTGGAATCATCAACGCAAAAGTGATTTCAAAAGGCAGATACGGACGGACAAAAGAGATAAGTCTGGCCATTCCAATCTCAACAGCATCAAAAATAAAAAATGCAATAGAAGAGGAATTTTCATTTTGATTAATATGGCAAAAAAAACCAAAATAACAAAGACAGGAAATATCAGCGAGTGGTATTCCTACATCATACAACAGGCAGACATGGCAGATTACTCGCCTGTTGGAGGGTGCATAGTGATGCTCCCTTATGCAACAAAAATATGGGAAAGCATACAAGGGTATCACAACATAAACCTGAAAAAAAGAGGCGTGGAAAATGCAAATTACCCTCTTCTTATCCCCCAATCTCTACTGGAAAAAGAGCAGGAGCATATTGATGGTTTCAGTGCAGAGGTAGCATGGGTAACAGAAGGAGGATCAGAAAAACTATCAGAAAAACTCGCGATAAGACCGACCTCCGAAACAATCATGTATCATTTTTTTGCAAAATTCATACAAAGTCACGCTGACATGCCATTAAAACACAACCAATGGTGCAGTATTATCCGATGGGAACAGACCCTGACAAAGCCATTCATCAGGGGAAAGGAATTCTGGTGGACAGAAACCCACACATGCCATTCGACAAAAAAAGAGGCAGAAGGCGAAGTGTCCGATGGATTGAAAGATTATGTCAATATGTGCGAAAACCTACTCGCAATTCCCGTAATACCGGGAAGAAAGCCACAACATGACAAATTCCCCGGCGCAGACTATACGACCGCAATAGAAGCAATGATGCCTGACGGGAAAAGCCTTCAGCTGGGAACATCCCACTTATTAGGACAGCATTTTTCAAAGATGTTCAATATAGAATTCCAGGACAAAAACGAGAAAAAAGAATTTGCCTACCAGACAAGCTATGGCTTTTCAACAAGACTCCTCGGCGGACTGGTACTAGTGCACGGTGATGATGATGGTCTGGTTTTACCTCCAAAAGTTGCCCCACTACCGGTTGCAATTATCCCTATGTGGAAAACAGAGACAAAAGATAAAATCATAACAAAGGCAAAAAAAATAAAGGAACTCCTTGAAAAACAAAACATTGATGTAGTCCTTGATTTAGCCGAAGACAAAAGCCCGGGCTATAAATTCAGCAGATGGGAGCAAAAAGGCGTACCTCTAAGAATTGAAATAGGAGAAAATGAACTAAATGACAACACCGTCTGCTGTGTCAGGCGAAACTGGAAAACACGATTAAACAACAATCCCGACCTAAACAAAAAAGAAATTATTGCCACTGCCGATATTCAAAAGCAAATTCCAAAAATCCTTGAAGAAATACAAAAAGAATTGCTTTGTGATGCAAAAAAAGAACTGGACAAAAGATACTCTGTCGCAAAAACAAGAAAAGACTTTGACAAAGTCATAAAAGAAGCTAATGGATACTGCGAAGCAGGATGGTGCGGAGACGAAAAATGCGATGAACAGATAAAAGAAGAAACAGCCGCAAGAATAGTATTGATTCCGGACAAGCCTAAAGAGAAACATGCAAAATGCATTGTCTGTGGAAAGCCCGCCAAAGAATCGGTGTTGTTTTCGAGGAAGTATTAATTTGGTAAACTATTTATGGTAATGCGCTCGGGAAATCCAGTTTTAAAAAATGACGAAGTATTCAGAAGAGAAGGGTCTGTAAATCCAAAATATGCAATGACCATAGAGGGAACAGTAAATAAAACATATTTTCTCCTTTTCCTTACCATACTTAGTGCTTCGTGGAGCTGGAACAAGCCTGATTTATTTATGCTGCTCATGATTGGAGGAGCAATAGGTGGATTTATCACTGCTATAATAACGATTTTTAAGAAACAATGGTCTGGTTATACTGCACCTGTTTATGTGCTTTTTGAAGGATTATTCCTTGGAGCAGTCTCTGCTTTAATGGAGCAATTCTACCCGGGAATAGTGGTTCAGGCAATATTTTTGACATTTGGCACTCTTTTTTGCCTGCTCATGGCTTACAAGTCAAAATTAATCAAAGTGACTGAAAACTTTAAACTCGGCGTTGTTGCAGCTACAGGTGCTATTGCAGTAATATATATTCTAAGTTTCGTAATGGGTTTGTTCGGCATGAACATCCCTTTTATTCATGAAAGCGGTCTTCTGGGTATTGGATTTAGCTTATTTGTAGTTGTCATCGCTTCATTGAATTTAGTTCTTGATTTTGACTTTATTGAAAACGGAGCAAAATCAGGAGCACCAAAATATATGGAATGGTACGGAGCTTTTGGTCTGATGGTTACTTTAATATGGTTGTATCTTGAAATTTTAAGGTTGTTGGCAAAATTAAGAAACAGGAGATAATTACTTATCAGCAATAATCTCAATCATATCCTTGTCTTTTAAGACATAATCCTTTCCTATGACCTGCTTTGTTTTCACATTGACCGCACGGATAAATTTCTCCCCAAAATCAGTATGAATCTTGAATGCAAAATCAAGGGCTGTAGAGTCTCTCTTCATTAAAAATACATCGGGCAGAACATTGCCTTTTTTGTCGCAAAGTGTTTTTGTCCCGGCAGGATAGACACAGATGTAGTCAAGCTTGTCAAATACAGCATAATTCAATATATTCAAAACACCTGTTGAGTCAAAGACATTCATTATGTCTTTTATCTTGTCCAGCGCCTGTTTTTGTTCGGAGGACAGTAAAGAGATTTTGTCTTCCTTTATTTTGAAGTCAGAGTTACCATATAAATAATCAACAATTCCTGCTTTCTGGGCATTCCTTAAAGCAAGTTCTCCTTCTGCAAAAATAGGAACAACCCTGCTATCGGTTGCAGATTGAAGTTCTTTTAATTTTTCTTTTGTCTTTTCGATGCCGTATTTTCCTATAAGTTTGTCTATCTTATTTGCGCCGATGATTATAGGCTTGGTCTTTTTTCTTGCTTCTATTACGAACTGGTCTATCTGATCATCTGTCCATTCAATGAGATTATCGCTAAAACCCAACCGTTCATATATCTCCATCGTATCTTCTTCTTTTAGGTTGATATTTGACAATTGCTTAGTCAATGCTTCAATTCCTTTTTCTTTTTGCATATGCGCTGTCCTTACAAATTTTCTCCAGTTTTTTTTGATAATCCCTATCAACCATAAATCTATTTCCTCTTCCAGAAATTTTATGTCATTTACTGGGTTGTGAGAGCCCATTTCTACGCTGTCTCCTTTTTCATTTGTGCTTCCTGAGACATCTACTATGTGGATTAGAGCATCGCAGAATATTAAATCATTCAAGAATTGGTTTCCCATCCCTTTGCCCTCGTGAGCTCCGGGAACTAAACCGGCGACATCTACCAGTTCTATTGGGATATATCTGTAGCCGTCTGTGCAAAAGCCTGTTCTTGGGTTGCATTGTTTTTCCACTTCTTTGCAGACGCATTTTATTCTGGCATATCCTGCACCGACATTGGCTTTGATTGTGGTGAAAGGGAAATTCTGGATATCTACATCTTTTAGGGTTGATGCTTTGAAGAATGTGCTTTTGCCTACATTTGGTTTTCCAACTACGCCAATTTTCATAAGGTTATGTGGGGGATAATATTTTAAATTGATGATGGTAGGGTGAGGTTTTGTGTTCAATTGCTGAGTAAGCAAATTTATTTCATCAACCTATCTTTTTTTAAATACATTTATATATCTTAATGAAGTATTTATCAATATGTCTATAAAAAATGATTCTTTAGCAATCTTAAAACATTTAATTGAAAAAAAGAATTCAAATAGTGTTAATATTATATCTTATTTTGAATTCGAAAAGGCTAGAACAGATGAAGCACTAGAATATCTCGAACAAAAAGGTTATATTACGGCAAAAAAAATGTATGATGGCAATTGGCGTTTTATAAAACCAACTAGCCTTGCCATTGATTATTACGAAGAACTAACGAAGGAGGAAAAGAAAAAACAAGAAAAACATACTCAAGCCAATGAAGATATTATTAAAAAAGAAACATTAGATCAACTATCTAGGATTGAAAGAAATATTAATATATTGCATAGTAGAAGATATCGTGAAGTAAATTACAACACCTCCCTTTATCCTCTAATCATCGCCTCTTTTATTGCAATTGGTTTTACAAGTCTTGTTGAATTCCTAAAAATAATTTTACCTTTAAAATACGAACCAATATTAAGATGGAGTTATTATTCTTTGATGTTTATTTCTATTCTTGTTATTAGTAAGATGTCCGAAAAAATGCGAAAAAATTTAGAAGTGGACGACTATGTTGTATTGTTAAAAATCAAAGAAGATAATAAAAACTATGATTTACTTAAAAACATAAGAAAGATATTTGAAGATAATGATCACCAGTTATTCAAATTCCGACCTACTTTTGAAGGCATTCTTTTGAATTCAATTATCTTTAAGATGAAATCAATAGATAAATCTATTGATATTGATAGGAAAGAACAGATATTAAAGGATAAATTCAATAAAGAAACAAAAAAAGTATATTATGAATTTAAGTATATCAATCGTAGAGGGATATTTTCTTCATTTACTCTAGATTTAAAGAAGTTGAAATTAAAAATTGAAATAGATAAAGGAACCGATTACAAAATTGCAAATAAAATATATGATACGATAATGAAATTAAATAAATTTGATTTGATTGAAAAATCAGGATGGAATCACTAATGGAAAAACAAAGTTATGGAATATTATTGACGGCAATATCCTATGCAATATTTCTAGCATTCTTAATATCTCTATTTGTAAATTTGGTTGTTCCTAGAGAATTACTCCGTAATTCTACTGTTTTAATAATTCTATCAATAATACCTCTACTTCTTATATTTTATATGCATTCTAAGACCGTATAAATTGTATGGATTATCTCAATGCGACTTTTCTACATTCTTACAAAAAATACGGAAAATTCTGTTCTTTACGCTTACGAGTATTTTCTGCATCCCTACGAAATTTACATGCAGAAAATAACCATGAAAATCGCTGGGCTTACAAGCAATACCGCGCTTTTCAAGGTGTTTCGGTGCTCACTGCGGAATTTGCTCTCCTTACAGGTTATACGGCAAATTCCTTTGTTCACTACCGAAACATGCACTAGCCGGGAATCGAACCCGGATCGTAAGCTTGGGAAGCTTAAATTCTACCACTATACCACTAATGCACAATCAAAAAAACTTATCCTTCATCTTCTCGAAAAATGTCTCATTATGCTTAACATGATCATACTTACTCTCCAACTCCGACAATGCTTTAATATGCTCTTTCTGCTTATCACTCAAATCTGTAGGAACATCCACAATTATCTTGACCATCTGCTCTCCTTTCCTCCCGGTATGTGGATCTCTTATCCCTTTACTCCTAAGCCTAAATGTCGTGCCGGATTGTGTTCCGGGAGGTATTTTCAAATCATCAGTCCCTTTAAGTGTTGGAATTTTTGCACTTCCGCCCAACACAGCCGCAGTAAATGGAATATGAACAGTATTGAACACATCACATTCTCTCCTTTCAAACACAGCATCCGTCTTCACAGAAATCAAAATATACAAATCACCGGAAGGACCTCCTTTCCCCCCAGCATTTCCTTTTCCGCTAAGCCTAATTTTATATCCATTATCAACTCCCTCAGGAATTGTTATGTCCATCTCCTTTTTTTTCAAAACAAAACCGGCTCCGCCACAAACAGAACATTTTGCTTTACTTGTTTTACCCGTACCATTACATCTGGAACACATAGAAACACTTGAAAAACTCCCGAATATTGTATGCTTCTCTTCTCTTACTTTACCCTTTCCATTGCACGCAGAACAGGTCTGCATAACACCATCCTTTGCCCCGGTTCCACGGCATGCAGGACATTTTTCCTTTGCATCAAAAACAACAGTTTTCTTGCATCCAAAAGCCGCTTCCCTAAATTCCAAATCAATCCTGTACACCAAATCTTCTCCTCTCTCAGGTCCTCTCCTTTGCCTTTGCCCGAATGGAGAAAATCCGCCGCCAAAACCACTGAACGCATTTTCAAATATATCACTTATATCTTCATAATCAACATTAACTCCTTCAAATCCTCCGCCACCAAAGCCGCCTTGTCCTGCTCCACCGGCACCGTATTTGAATCCCTCTGAACCAAAGCGGTCATATTGCTCTTTTTTCCCCTTATCTTTTAAAACACCGTAAGCTTCATTTATTTCCTTTACTATCTCTTCATTTTCCTTGTTTCCCTTGTTCAAATCAGGATGATGCATCTTTACCTGCTTTCGATATGCTTTTTTTATCTCGCTGGCACTTGCATTCTTGTCCACACCAAGTGTTTTATAATAATCTTTGCTCATATATTTTTGAATCAACAAATCTTAAAAAACTGTTGTAAAATATAATTTATTTTTCGATACATTAATAAACTTAATTTATTCTTTCATCTATGTTTGAAATTATAAAATTCAATGAGCACGTAACGGTAAACCAAAAATACCTTACTCTTGACAAAGAGAAAAGAATGATGAGAACACTTCAGGAAACCTACGAAAACAAGATTATGACTGATTTGGGCGTTCTTCTTACAATAGACAAAGTAAACAGCATAGAAGGTGGCTATATAGAAATAGATGATCCCACAGTGCATTATGATGTAGATTTTAATGCTCTTGTTTTTGTCCCAAAAATTTATGAAGTTGTAGAGGGAGTAGTTGCAGATATTGTTGATTTTGGAGTATTCATCCGTTTCGGACCAATAGATGCACTTTGCCACATATCCCAGGTAATTGACGGGTATCTTGACATGGACAAAAGCGCAAAGACCATCTCTGTAAAAAACACAAACAAAAGTCTAAAGATAGGAGATGTCGTCAGATGCAGGATTATCGCATTGAGCATAAACAAAAAAGAAGTGAACAAGATAATAGTAACAATGCGACAAAAAGGTCTTGGAAATATTGACTGGATTGAACAGGACAAAAAAGACAAAGTAAAAAAAGAAAAAACCGTGAAAAAATAATTTAATGAACTAGAACTAGAGAGAGCCACCAATAAGAGTTAATCATTCTCAATCATTGAAATAACGATGAAAAAACAAAAATAAGTAGGAGATTCATATGACATGGGATGTATTTATTTGTCACGCAAGTGAAGATAAAGGTTCTATCGCAAAACCACTTGCAGATAAACTAAAGGATAACGATTTAGAAGTATGGTATGATGAATTTACTCTTAAATTAGGTGACAAATTAAGAAGGAGTATAGATAATGGTCTCAAAGAATCAAAATATGGTATTGTTATACTGAGTGAATCATTTTTTACAAAAGAATGACCACAAACCGAATTAGATGGTTTAGTTTCTCTCGAGAAAAAAATAATACCTATTTGGCATAATCTAGAATATCAAGATATTGTAAATTATTCCCCTATGCTTGCAGATAGATTAGCCGTAAAAACTCAAAGCGGATTAGATAATGTAGTTAAAAAAATACTAGAACTATTTGATACAAACCACACAGAAAGACATAAAAGTTCATCTAATAAAAAAAATGAAAGTAATAATCCAAATCATAATGGGAAATTACTATATGGAAGAAAATTAAAAGGAAGGAAGTTATAATATGGATAATTATCAAGAAACAAAATACGTAAATTGTCCTAATTGCGGAAAGATTATAGAAGTAATCAGTCCTAGAGTGAACAAAAATGTATCAAAAGTAATAGCATACACGTCAGACCACGTTGCTCATGAGAATACGCAGACCGTATGTTCAAATTGCCAATATAAGTGCTATATTAGTTGGTATTATTAATTCATAAAATATTTTTCCTGTGGGTTCCGTGCATTCTGTGGATTAATCATGTGGTTTGTCAAAAAGCAAGAATAATTATATAAAATTAAAAATTTAATCACCTCATGAAATTAAATATAGAAAACATAAAATCCATGAAAAACAAGGAAAAAATAAGCATGCTTACTGCTTATGATTTTTCAACAGCAGGAGTAATGGACGGCACAGTTGACATGATTCTTGTAGGAGACAGCTTAGGGATGGTTGTCTATGGCGATGACAACACTTTGAATGTAACCATGCAGGACATGATAAGACCAACACAGGCAGTAAAAAGAGCTGTCAAAAAATCCATAATAATAGGAGACATGCCAGCCAATAGTTATAATAACAAGACAGAAGCAGTAGAAAATGCAAAATCATTAATCAAAGCCGGTGCAGATTGTGTCAAGATAGAGAATCAGCATGAAATGGCAGAGGCAATAGTAAACACAGGCATAGAAGTAATAGGACATGTCGGTTTGACCCCCCAGACAATAACAGACTACCGAATGCAGGGAAAGGATGAAGAAAGCGCAAACAGGATATTTCAGGAAGCAAGAGCTTTGGAAAAAGCAGGTTGTTTTGCCATAGTTTTAGAGTGCATCCCTGCTGATTTGGCAAAAAAAATAACAACTGAACTAAAAATAATTACTATTGGAATAGGCGCAGGATTGGACTGCGATGGTCAGGTTCTAGTAAGCCATGATGTCCTGGGTCTATTCGAAAAAATCAAGCCGGATTTTGCAAAAACCTATGTTAATCTTTCAGAGCAGATGAAAACTGCATTTATAGAATACAACCAAAATGTTAAGGAAGGAGTAGTCAAAAGCACAGGCACTAATTTTACTCAAATGCAGAGGCTGATGTTTAAGTCAAAAATACATCGCGCAACAGCTACAGATGCTAATTTAGATTATGAAGGCAGCATAACTATTGACTCAGAACTGATGAAAAAAGCAAATATTGTCCCGGGAGAACAGGTTCATGTACTCAACATAGACAATGGAGAAAGAATCGAGACGTACACAATAGAAGGCGAACCCAACTCAGGTTGTATATGCATTAATGGTGCAGCAGCCCATAAATTCAAAAAAGGAGAAAAAATCATCATCATCTCTTATGTTCTCGTCGATGAAGACAAAATAAATAAATTTAAACCAAAGGTAGTTCTTGTTGATGAAAACAACAAAGAAATAATATGATTCTTAAAAATAAAACAATTGTCCTGGGAATTTCAAGCAGTATTGCCACATACAAATCTCTTGATCTAATAAAGCAATTCAAAAAAAAAGGCGCAGATGTCATTGTCATTATGACAGACAATGCCACAAAACTGGTCAATCCAGATGAATTTGAACAGGCAAGTGGAAATAAAGTTTTTCTTAAACAATTTGCGCCAAATGTCGACTTCAGGGACTACCTGAAAAAAGATGCAAAAATAAACCATATTTCCTTAGCAGATAGGGCAGACTTATTTTTAATCTGCCCATGCACCGCCAACACCATCAGTAAACTCGCCTGTGGCATTGCAGACAACCTGCTTTGCACCTCTGTCATGGCAACCAATGCACCTGTGATATTATGTCCTGCAATGAATGTAAAGATGTGGTATAACCCAACAATACAGGAAAATATAAGGAAACTAACAATAAATGGCTATGAAATTGTCGAACCCGAAGAAGGTATTTTAGCCTGCGGTTACAAAGGCATGGGAAGACTGGCAGGATTTGAAAAAATAATTGAGCAAACAACTTTGACTTTAACCAGATCCAATGACCTGAAAAACAAAAAAATCCTTGTAACTGCCGGAGCAACTGTCGAAGACATAGACGCAGTAAGAGTCATAACCAATAAAAGCTCAGGCAAGACAGGTGCCTACATCGCCCGGGAAGCCGCCAAAAGAGGAGCTAAAGTCACCCTGGTAAGAGGATACAATTCCGTTGAACCCATGTATTTTGGCATAAAAGATATTATCATAAAGGACACAGATGACTTATTCAACAAAATAAAAGAAAATATACAAGACACAGACATAATGATTCACACAGCCGCTGTCTCAGACTACACTCTCACCAATAAAAAAGAAGAAAAAATCAAAAGCACCAACAAACAACTGTCCTTAGAATTAAAACCCACAGTCAAGATTTTAGATAAAATAAAAGAAATAAAAAAAGACATATTCCTTGTCGGCTTCAAAGCAGAATGCAACATAGACACAGATGTTTTGATAGAAAGAAGTTACAAACGACTAAAAGAGGCAAATGCAGACATAATGGTCGCAAATGACATCGGCAAAAAAAACTGCGGTTTCGACGTAGAAACCAATGAAGTCCTAATCATAGATAAAAATAAAAAAATAAAACATGTTAAATTAACACTCAAAAGAAACATAGCAAAAGAACTTTTGGATTACATATGCAAATCATAAATACAGTAGAGGAAATGCAAAAATTTTCAGACCTGGCAAGGGAAGAAAAAAAGACAATCGGTCTTGTTCCAACGATGGGCTATCTGCACGAAGGTCACTTGAGTCTCATCAAAAGAGCAGGAAAAGAATGCGATATTGTTATTGTGAGTATATATGTTAATCCCACGCAGTTTGGACCAAATGAGGATTTATCCAAATATCCGCATGATTTCCAAAGAGACAAAACCATTTGCATAGAGAATAACGTTAACGCAATTTTTTGCCCGACAGACGATTCAATGTATCAACAAGGATACCAGACCTTTGTCAATGTAGAAAACCTGACTAAATCCTTATGCGGAAAATCAAGACCGACCCATTTTAAAGGAGTTACAACAATAGTCTCCAAACTATTCAATTGCACAAAACCACATAAAGCATATTTTGGACAGAAAGACTACCAGCAGACCAGAGTAATAAAACAGATGACAAGAGATCTCAACTACAATGTAGATATCATCGTATGTCCCATAATACGCGAAAAAGATGGTCTGGCAATGAGTTCCAGGAACAGATACTTAAATGAAGAAGAAAGAAAATCGGCGCTTGTCCTGTCAAGATCATTAGACCTTGCAAAGAAATTGATAGATAAAGGAGAAACAAATCCAGAAAAAATACAGAGAGAAATGGTAAAGCTGATTGAATCAGAAAACTCGACAAGAATAGATTACATAGAACTGGTCGATGTAGATAATCTAACGCCAAAAGACAGGATAGAAGGAAAAATACTGATAGCCTTGGCAGTTTTTGTCGGCAAGACGAGACTTATTGATAATTTATTAGTCTAATTTAATCACATTGCTGATTTTTCAGATTGAACCAAATATCATTCCTACAATCGTTGAAAAAAACACAACCAATATTATATAAACTATTGTTTGCTTATTTCCCAATATTTTTCTTATGACCAAAAGGCTCGGCAAACTTAAGCTTGGACCTGCCAATAATAATGCCAAAGCCGGACCTTTTCCCATTCCCATTCTCATCAATTCTCCTATAATCGGGACTTCTGTAAGGGTCGCAAAATACATAAATGCTCCAAAAATCGAAGCAACAAAATTAGATGTTAAACTATTACCTCCAAGATAAGTCCGGACAATTTCCCCGGGAAGTAAAAAACTAATTATTCCTGCTATAAATACACCTATCAACAAATATGGAGTTATTAACTTTGTAATATTCCAAGTTTCTCTCATCCATTCCATCTCATCTTTCTTCGTAAATTTTAATTTCAGCAAAACCAGCAATAGACCAATCAATACTCCAAAAAGTAGTATCTTTAACTCAAAAGCAATTTGAAATCCATTGACAATCAATAACCCTATGAGGAGTGCAAAAAATAATGAAATGGTTGTTTTTGACAGGTGTTGTTCTGCTTTTAAATTCAAGAACATATCTTCGTTTTCCATTTCTTTTTTTCGGAATAAAAAATGCATTATCAGACCAATGATTATTGATAGAAAAATAGCGGCAACCGCTCTTGCCATACCTATATCAAAACCCAATACTCTTGCTGTATAGATGATTGCAAGCAGATTAATTGCAGGTCCTGAAAAAAGGAAAGTTATAGCAGGACCCAAACCCGCACCTCTTTTTTTAATGCCTGCAAACAAGGGCAGGATTGTGCATGAACAAACCGCCAGCAGACATCCTGAAACAGCAGCAACAGAGTAAGAAATGTGTTTTTTGGTTTTCGGACCTAAATATTTTAAAACAGAATCTTTTTTAAGAAAAACTGCAATCGCTCCCGCTATGAAAAATGCCGGAATCAAACACGTTAAGACATGTGCCGATAAATACTCGCTTAAAGCATAAAATCCTGCAAAAAATAAATCTGTTATAATCATGTTAAAACCACCAAATCAGAATCGTATAATAGACACCAACCAAAAGAAAAATTATCGAAACAATATACCTCATGTATTTTTCAAATGTCTGGACTTTGTTCATTATGGCGCCAAGTTTTGAGACACTATAAACAAGTATGAATGAAAATAAAATCACTGGCAACCCTGTAGCAAATGCAAATGCAGACGGAATCAATATACCGTCACTAAATTTCAGGGCAAGAGGGATTAGCATTCCAAAGAACAGGACTGCACTAAAAGGACAAAAAGCCAATGCAAAAACAATCCCCAGGCAAAAACTGCCCCAATAACCTTTTTCAGATAATTTTTCTTTCAGGACATCCAGTCTTTTGCTATTTCTGATAAAATTTAATTTAATTACATCCAACATAGTCAAACCGATAAATATCAGCAGTGGACCTAAACTTCTTTCACCATATTTTTGCAGGAAGAAAGAAATTGCCTGTACATTCAGGCCTGCATAAACAATCAAAGACGCAAGACCAACATAAGTTAACATTCTTCCCGCAGTATAACTAAAACCCGTGATTAATGTATGTTTTCCATTGTCTATTTTTTTGGAAATATAGGCGATGGCAGTTATATTTGTTGCCATCGGACACGGGCTTATGGCAGTCATTAGACCTATAAAAAAAGCCGCAACTAGGGCAATATCATTTGTGCCCATCGTCTCCAGGAAAGCCATTAAATCCATTTTAATTCCCATTAAGCTTTTGCTCAAGAACCTGTTTTAAATAATTCATGTAATCCTGCTTATCATTTATCTTATACCAAACCTTGACATTTTCCTCTTTTGAAAAACTTCCATCCGCTCTATAAATCCCAATCCATAATGAAGAACCTGTTGCTCCATATTTCGATGCAGTTTCCTTGTTTTCGGGGAGTTCAGCATTAATATGGTCAAAGACAATTTTCCCGGATTTTAATTCATCTGAAAAGTAAGTTTTAATTGTTTCTTCTGCGTACGCTCCAAGAGTTTTGCAGGAATAACACTGGCGCGTTACATGAAAATGGAATACTTCTATTTTTTGTACATCCGACTCGCCTGTTTTTTGTACCGGCAAACTTTCTGTATTTGCATCTGAAACTTGATTTGTTTCCTGTAGTGTTGTATTGCCCGCAACATTCGCTTCTGCTTTTTGGGTGCATCCTGAAATAAAAAGAACTGCTACGATTGCCATCATCACTAATCCAAAAAAATATTTGTTTCTCATATTATATCACGGCACAAAAGTAATGCAAGTAATGTGGCGCGATATACTAGCAAAATACATAAATACTATCCAAATACCAATTATATTTTTTGCATATTTATGTGTTTTGCTATAATTCAACCACTTTTTTATTTCTTCAACTTCAGGAATTCTGCCCGAAGCCTTTACATCTCCGTCAATTACAATTACCGGAGTCGACATAACACCATAATCAATAATTTTATTGATGTCTGTTACTTTGACCAACTCTGCTTTTATGCCGGTCTCATCTACCGCTTCTCTTGCATTTTCTTCAAGCTTTTTACATTTCGGACAACCAGTCCCCAATATTTCTATTTTCATTATTTTTCACCCACACAGCAACTTTTCTTCAAATTTTTCCCTTTTGTATACTCTAATGCTTTTAAAACATCGCAAACCCTATAATCCTTGATTTTGTAAAAAATCTTTTTTCCGTCTCTTCTTGATTCCAAAACGCCGGCATCTTCCAGTTTTCCCAACTGGATAGATACTGTTGATTGCGCCCTTTTTGTGTGCGGAACTATTTTACAGACGCATTTTTCCCCATCCAAAAGAAACTCTACTATTCTTAGTCTCGTCCCATCAGACAGTGCTTTCAAAATTTTCAATCTCTCTTCCATATTATATTCCCTAACAGTTAACCAAACATCAACAACTCCGGTCTAAGTATCATCAATATCCCGACAATAAGCATAACTATACCTCCAATCAAATGAGACGCCCTACTATATTTGCTTGAAATCCCTGTAATCTGCAATGTGGTCATTGCCACGAAAAACACAAACAAATCATCCAGCATAAATACAAAAATATACAATATCAGGTAAGAATAGTACTGCCATGACGGAAGGTTGGTTAAGGTTAATATTTGAGTGTATATTGCAGGAAGACCTGCCGAACATATCAACTCAACTAAATTAACTGCAAAAGCCAAAACCACAAGACCAACCAAAGCAATCAAAAAATGTTTTTCCTGGATTATCTCCTTTAGCTTCTCAAACACACGCTGTTTTTTTCCTCCTCCTGTAATTTTGCACACTCCCGCAGGGTTTGTAATATATTCCTTTAAGTTATGATAACCTGCCCATAGAGCAACTGCTCCAATCACCATCCGGACCCAGAAAATAAATCCCAAAAAGAGGAATATATTAAGCCACGCAGACAAAAAGAGAAAATACACAAATGCTGAAGCCGCGATAAAAACCGTCCCGAAAATCCACATCTTCTTCTTATCCTTCATTCCAAACAACAAAGATATCAGGAAAAGCAAAACCCACATGGCACACGGATTAAATCCATCGAGCGCCGCGATAAGTATTGTCAGGACAGGCAGGGAAATATTTTTTGTCTCTATTTCCCCCAGAAGAGGCAAATTTAATTTTTCAGGTATACTGCCTGTCACACCAACAGCTCCCGGGTTCGGAGTTATTGAAGTCGTCAAACCCCCCACCACATCAGGGCAATATGTCTCTGATGCGCATTGGATTGCTTCTTCCATAGCTTTGCCTGTAGTCTCTTCACTATACCATCCGATAAAATAGTGCTCTCCTATTACAGTAAAAGGAACTCCCGAAACATCAGCATTCATCTCTTTGCTGACCCTTGCCAGCAACTCAGCATTTTCTTTGCTCCTAGTGATTTCAAGACGATGTATTTCCAAATTGCTGTATTTCTGTTCAAGAGAATTTAAAAATACCTTTTCATGAGTGCAATGCGGACATCCTTCTGCCCAGAAAAAATAAATATCGACCTTATTTTCACTTTCCTCCGCAAAGACAGGATTAACCGCAAAAGAAAATAAAACCAGGACCAATAATAAATTACTTATTCTACTTAAATTCAACACTTTCATTTATTTCACCATTAAATAATTCTAATATTTATATATTGATAACTATAAATATGTATCTGTTTTTGAAAACATTCTATCCTGTACTCCTTGTCAAACTTCTACATACCACTCAAATACAGAAGTATCTTCTGACCGAAATGCAGGAACAAAAGATAATTCAAATAAACATGAGTGCAATAAAATATGATTCTTTTGAACATATCCATTCTCCCGAGTGTAATCCTGTATATCACATCAAAAATAACATCATACAATGCTGCAAGCAAAAAGCCGAACATGGCAAGAGACATATATATTTCATAAGGAAAGATACCGGCAACAACAGCAACAACCACAGCAGAGATAATAGAAACAAAAGCCCATCTTCTCTTGATTTCTTCAGATATCACCAATGTCATCAATATTGAAAAAAAGCCGAATATTGCCCCAAAAACAGGACCGTATGCAATTGAAAAACAGGCATTGAACAGGGTGACTAATTCAAACCCGATCTTAAAAGGAATGAATTTCTGGAATAAACGGGATAATGCTACCAGAACCAGCGCAGCAATTACAAATAGCCATTTTGAAAAAACACACAACAAAATCAGGAATATTAGAACAAACAAAAGCTTAATCTTATTTTCCTTTCCTTTTTTAATCAGGGAAACTATTTTTTCTAATTTAAAGGATTGTTTCTTTGTTTCAATATGCTCTTCACCCAAAGAACATTTTCTTAAAATAAATTTTATTGCCTTTTTTATTCCTTTTCTCATAGAAAAAAATAAAGAATTTATTATTTCTTAATTCCTACAACACTTATAAAAAACTGTTTTTTGCACATTGTTCCAAATTCGCTATTAGATAGTGGTATTGACTCTATATTTAAGGAAGAAGACAATTTTTTATAATAGTTTAATTCATCAACTGCTTCTTTCGGACAATTACTGCAATAATAAACATCAGACAATCCGCCCAATTTAATCGACATCAATACTTTGTTCAATCCAATGATAACCTGATTCTCTGCCAATGCTTGTTTTATTTTGGATGTATATTTTTCGTCAGCCATACACAATTAAATAAGAAACTTATTTAAATATAACGGAGAATTAAAAACTAATTAATAATCGATAAATTAAATGTGATGATATTATGGTGGCAAAAAAAACAAAAAAAGCAGTAAAAAAAACAGATAAAGCTAAAGTTACAAAAAAAACTACAAACAAGGCAGTTAAAAAAGAAGAAATTAACTCAACAGAAAAAACATCCCAAAAAAGTTCTGGAAAGAAATGTTCTTCAGATTCTTCAAATACAGGCAATATGTGTAAAACAGAGGCAATATATCTTGCAGCAGGTGTTGTTATAGGTATTTTAATAATGTTTGCATATACGCAAATAAACCCGACTCCTGTTGATAGTCCCAGTAACAATTACTTATCCTTAAGCGAAGCTGAAGCTGTTGTGTTAGATGTCGTAAAGATGGATCCCAACCTGGAAATGTTAAATGTAACTCCTTCTATTATCAATTCAAGTGAATCAAACGGGATGTATTCTGTTAATGTAAAACTATCCGGTCCACAGGGAGACACAACATTCAACTCTTACATAACTAAAGACGGAAAAGTACTTTTCCCCAAGGGAATAAATGTAGAAGAGTACAAGCAGTTGATTGAACAAGTTAAAGAAGAGGAATTAAAAGAAGCAGTAGAAGATAATACCGACGATTCATCAAATGAAATAACAGGTAATGTAATCAAACAGTCGACTAACCCTCAATTAGAAGCCTATGTAGTTTCAAGATGCCCTTTCGGCGTACAGATGCAGAGAATCATGGCAGAAATAATCAAGGAAATTCCTGAAGCAGCAGACAGTATGAATGTAAGATACATGGGTGCTGTAGTTGATGATAAAATAACAGCTATGCACGGAGATGTAGAAGCACAGGAAAATCTAAGGCAAATCTGCTTGAGAGAAGAACAGGCAGACAAATACTGGCTATATGTTTCATGCTACATGAAAGAAGGAAAAACCGACGAATGCCTGACATCAACCAATGTAGATGCAGACAAACTAAACACATGCATGACAGACACTTCAAAAGGTCTTGTTTACGCACAGGTTGACTTTGATTTGAATGAGAAGTATGGCGTAACCGGTTCACCAACTCTAATAATGAATGATGAACGAGTAAGCGAATTCGACTTCGGTGGCAGGACAGCAGAAGCAGTAAAATCAGTCTTATGTGAAGGATTTACAACCAAACCAAATTACTGTTCCACAACACTTACCGAAGAAAGTGCAGCAGCAAGTCTTTCGCCAACATATTCTGGTGCTTCAAGTTCAGGCAGTTGTTAAATAAAAGAATTTTCTTTTAATTAAATATGGATGAACTCTCCGCAGAATCATTAAAACTGCATGAAGAAAAAAAAGGAAAAATTGCAATATCCAATAAATTTGGCGAATTAAAAACAAAGCACGACTTAAGCATTGCCTACACCCCTGGTGTTGCACAGGCATGCAGAGAAATACACAAAAACAAGGAAGATTCATGGAAATACACAAGCAGAGGAAACCTTGTTGCAGTAGTCTCTGATGGCACAGCAGTTCTGGGACTTGGAGATATAGGACCGGAAGCGGCAATGCCTGTAATGGAAGGAAAATGCATTTTATTCAAGGAGTTTGCAGGAGTAGATGCTTTCCCAATATGTCTTGCAACCAAAGACCCAAAAGAAATAATAAATACTGTCAAATTGCTTGAGCCGACATTCGGAGGAATAAATTTAGAAGATATTTCTGCTCCAAGATGCTTTGAAATAGAAAACAAGCTGAAAGAGATATGCGATATTCCTATTTTTCATGACGACCAGCACGGGACAGCCGTTGTTGTAATAGCAGCCCTAATCAATGCATTGAAAATCGTTGATAAAAAAATAGAGGATTTGACGATAGTAATAAGTGGAGCCGGCGCCGCGGGGATGGCAGTTGCAAAAATGCTAATATCTGCAAACGCAGGAGATTTAATATTGTGCGACCGCATGGGGATTATCCACAAAGACAGGGATGATATGAACTGGGCAAAAAAAGAGATTTCATTAATTACAAACAAGACAAACAGGAAAGGTTCGCTAAAAGATGCAATGGAAAATTCAGATGTTTTTATCGGCGTCTCTGCACCAGGCATCGTCAGTGAAGAGATGGTGCAATCAATGAACAAAGATGCTATTTTGTTTGCAATGGCAAACCCAATTCCTGAGATTATGCCTGATTTGGCAAAAAAAGCAGGAGCAAGAATTGTGGGAACTGGCAGGAGCGACTTTGCGAACCAGATAAACAATGTATTGGCATTTCCCGGGATTTTTAGGGGAGTATTTGATGCAAAAGCAAAGGAGATAACAGAGGATATGAAACTCGCAGCAGCTCATGCTATAGCAGAAACTATTTCCGACAATGAACTCAATGAAGAAAATATAATCCCTCCTCCTCTAGACAAGAGTGTTGCAAAAAGAGTTTCTGAGGCAGTGAAGAAAGCAGCGAATAGTTAATTAACATTTAGGGAATTAGATAAATAAGTATATAAGTATTTACTACGAATATATAATTGTAAACAAGCAGAAATTATTATACGGTTCTGCTGATTGAATAAAAAAGGAACTCTCTATGAAATACAAAACAGGATTTTTTAGTCTAAAAAATGCAACTTGTATCTTTGTATTTTTTACTGCTCTTTTTTTTATTAGTAACATTGTCTATGCAGTAATAGAAGTTGTTGAAAGTACAAATAGTCTGGGTTATTATTCTTCAATTGCAATAGATTCTAATGATAAGGTGCATATAAGTCATCATGATTACTCAAATGGTAATTTGCGATACTGCAACAATACAAACGGCGGGTGGTCATGCAATGATATTGAAACAGTAGGTAATGTTGGACTATATACTTCAATTGCAATAGATTCTAATGACAAGGTGCATATAAGTCATCAAAAATATGTTCATTTGGCGAGTGAGTTGAGATACTGCACCAATGCCGGTGGCTCATGGACTTGTAGCACGGTTGATTCCTTAATTGATGTTGGACGACATTCTTCAATAGCAATAGACTCCAACGGCAAGGTGCATATAAGCCATAATTCTCATATCGCTCCAAATGCAGGTTTACGATACTGCACCAATGCCGGTGGCTCATGGACTTGCAATGAAATAGATGCGGCTTATAGATCAGGGTACTATTCTTCAATAGCAATAGACTCCAATAATAAAGTGCATATAAGTCATCGTTATGATGATTCAAGTGAGAAGGATTTGCGATACTGCACCAATGCTGGTGGTGGATGGTCATGCAGTACTATAGATAGTATAGGCGATGTTGGTCATTATTCTTCAATTGCAATAGATTCTAATGATAAAGTGCATATAAGTTATTCTGATGGAGGAAACAGGGATTTAAAATACTGCAACAATCTCGGTGGTGGATTTGTATGTAGTGCTGTTGAAACTATAAATAGTGTTGGACGCTCTTCTTCAATAGCAATAGATTCTGAGAATAATGTGCATATAAGCCATAGTGATTCCACAAATAGTGATTTGCGATACTGCAGTACAACGGATTATTCTACGTGGAACTGTGAAATTATACATGATTTGACTAGCTATGATTTTGGTGTTTATGGCGGTCGCGGCATAGCAATAAAAAAAGGCAGGATTGTTGATTCAACCTCCTTTTCAAACGATATTCACCTTTCGTATATGGATGATGCATCTTGGGATTTATACTACGCCAAACTCGTAAATTATGCTTATTCTTTTTATGTATCTGACTGTTCTGTCCTGAGTGAATCAGGCACATATTATTTGACTCAAAATATACTTGGTTCCTCAACTGATCATTGTATAGACATAACTGCAAATAATGTAATTCTTGATTGCCAGGGACATACAATTGAAGGAGATGATGTAGCAGATTACGGAATTTATATACACAGAACTTTCTCAGAAACAACAAACATAACCCTAAAAAATTGTGTGCTTACGCACTGGGATACAGCAAATGTTTATTTATATCATGCAAACGATAATAATTTGGAAAATCTAAATTCCACTTCATCTCCGGATAATGGCTTCCATATCTACTATTCAAATTCCAACAATCTTACAAACATCACAGCGAATTCTAATGTTCGTGGTATATATATGGAGTATTCAGACTCCAATAATATCACCAACTCCACAGCTAATTCCAATAATGTCGGCTTCTATTTTGTCCATTCAAATTTCAATACTGCTAAAAACAACACAGCGAATTCCTGTTTTGAATCCGGTTTCTATATTTCTGATTCAGACTCCAATATTATTACCCGCTCCACAGCCACTTCCAATACTCAACATGGTTTCTCTTTTTTCTCCTCTTCTTCAAATAATCTAATGGATTTTACTGCAAATTCCAATAATGAATATGGAATTCAAATATCCTACGATTCAGACAACAATATAATTGCAGATTCATTAATATATAATAATACTGAGGGGGGACTTTTTTTAGACAAATGGGGCTTAAACACACCTGATGAGAATAAGATATACAACAACTTATTCAACAACTCATTGAAGAACATTGATGTAGATGGAGGAATGTCAAATGTTAATTATTTAAATACGACAAAACAAACAGGGCTTAATATATTTGATTCAAATAACCCTTATATTGGCGGCAATTATTACACAGATTTAACAGGAACTGGGTTTTCTGAGACCTGCGCAGATTTAAATACTGATGGATTCTGTGACAACAAGCGTATTTTAACAGCAATAGGGAATTCTGTGGCAGAGGATCATCTTCCTTTAAGCAATAAATATACTACTGCTTTATTCATTATAACTTCAAACACTCCGTTAAATGAAACAACATCTTCCGACAATACTCCAAATTTTGATTTTGCGACCACAGGAAGTAAAAATTATTATTCCTGCGAGTTGTTTATTGATAATATTGGTTTTGGAATAAATGATTCTGTTTTAAACAACACACCCACAACAATCACAGCAAATCCAACACTTATAGATGGAACTTACGATTGGTACATAAACTGCTCTTTTGGAGGTGTTACAAACCAGTCAGAAATCAGGGAAATAACAATAACTGCACCTACTCCGTGCACAGATGAATACGACTGCAATCTTTGCCAGAAATGCATTTTAAATACTTGCACAGACCAATCAAGCAGCGAAGACCTAAAAAATGAATGCCCTAATTACTGCGATGGTTCAGGTTCATGCACTCCGCTGGGAGCCGGAGATTGCGGCGTAACGCCAGACGGGAAAAACATCAGCATTGCCAGCAAATACAATATTTCCGGACTTTTCAAATGCGAAAAAATAAACTTAAGCGAGTATTACTCTGACTGTACGGGCAGTGAAACAACAATATACTGGTGGAACGGAACCAACTGGAAGAAAAAGATACCTATTGGCTGCGAATGCAACTTAAACACAGAATGCCAAAGTAGATTCTGTTATTATGGAGTTTGCAATGAGCCAATAAATACTTATCCAACAGTCTTATTTATAAACAGGACAATAACTGCTCCAAAAGATTTCACAATCAAAAACATAATCGAAATAAACAATACATTAAACATAGATGATGTCTTCGACATTGAAATCGGCTACGACGGCACAAATGAAGCGCATACAATATGGCAGTTCTCCTACATAGAAGGAGAACAAAACGACAACGAGGATAAATCCGCCCAATACAATATAAAGGCGAATAGTGTAAAAAGAATCATGCTTGTTTCAAAAGGCATTGATGATATGACTGAAGGGAATCTTACTGTGATTGTTACATCGCATACAACAGGATTTTCTGCGGAAGATACTGCAAAATATACTATTACTACCTTCGATGAAATGGCGTATTATCTCGAGAAAAACACACCAGATATTAGTTCTATTGGTTTTGTATTGATTGCCTTGTTTGCATCGACATTAAATAAAAAGAAAAAGAAGTAAAGTATTACAAAAACTTAACTTATATTTTCATCCACTCTGTTTTACCTTTTGTAATCTTTAAAATATCAAATCCCGCTCCACCACTAAAAACATCTCTTTCACGAGCAGCAGTTAGTGCTTTCTTTGCCAGAGCTACGCCTTCCTCAATGCTCATGTTCTCTTTATAGTCTCCTTCAAGGACACCGACTGCAATGAGAGAGCCAGACCCACTGAATGTGTACTTGTTTTCTTCTGAAACCCCCCCCGCAATATCTATAGAAAATAATTGCGGTCCTCTAAAATCATATCCTCCTAAAATCAACTGCACCATTTCCGGCATATAACTCTTGTACGATGAGCGCAGGAGATTTGCAAGAAGAGTTGTAGCTGCCTTTACGCTTGCCTTTGGCTGGTTGTATTCGTATAATTTCATTTCTGCCTTTAATAATCTTACTACTGCCTGTGCATCACCTACAGTACCTGCAATAGTCATTGCCATATTATCAAGAACCTTGTATATTTTTATTGTCTCCTTGTTAACGATAAGATTTCCTGCAGTTGCCTTGTTGTCTGCCGCAAGAAGAAGTCCGTCTTTACAGATAATACCCATTGTTGTAGTGCCTGTCTGTTTTTTATTCATATTATTTGAATCCATGTATATAGAATATAATTTAATTTTATAAGATTTATCTATATATAATTCACATGCAATTGAAAATAAAACTTCTT
Source organism: Candidatus Aenigmatarchaeota archaeon (assembly GCA_023137195.1). Lineage (GTDB taxonomy): Archaea > EX4484-52 > EX4484-52 > EX4484-52 > EX4484-52 > EX4484-52. The sequence continues at coordinate 26,533 of JAGLPV010000005.1, forward strand.
CCACACAAAAAAATATTAGAATTAAAAAGAGGTCACGTTGACTGGAAAATAATAAGAGATTTAAAAAACGAGAATATTTTAATTATTGATGAAGAAATAACTCCCTCAGAGCAAAGCATCCTCATAAATGAAATAATGACCAATATTTCTGATGATTTTTCCGGCATAGAAATTGCATGCTTGGATATTAACAAAGACAAGACCCTTCTTAAAAAACTGCAAAAACTCCTTGTCAGGATAATAAGCGGTAAAAGAAGCGGTATGACAATAATAGGACCGGCCAATATCGTCAAAAAAATCAAAAAAAACCCGGAATATTTAGTCGTTTATGTTGAATAAACTAAATCAAACTTCTAAATATCGCCTTTGCAAAAACAGACCATAATTGCGGCTTTTTTAGAAGCGAAACAACTGCAGGAGTTATGCTATCCATATCCCCGTTTTCTTTTATGAATTCAATGATTTTTTTATTGTTCAGACTTTTTAATACTAAATTCATCTGCCTGTCAGATCGGGAATTTAGAAATGTCCTTGCCAGTTTAAGACGCTTCAACTCAGGTTTTGCTTTTTTGTTGAATTCGCAAACATAAGTCCCTAAATATTTACTATTGTCCTGTTCAATTGTTTTGTTCAATGCCTTAGCAGCAATTCCGGCACATTTCATCCCCCATATAACACCACCGCCAGTAGTAGCTTTTACCTGTCCTGCAGCATCACCAACAAGAACAACCCCTTCTTTTACTATTTTACTTCTCAATTCAAAAGGTATTAATCCCCCCATTTTTGCGGAAATATTGCTCTTATTGATTTTTTCCTCCCTAATGAATTTGTCCATTAAAAAAACAGGATTTTTTTTTGATGCAAGACCTATTTCAATTGTATTTTCTCCTGCCCTGGGAATTTTCCATAAAAAGAAGTCAGGAGCTGTTTTTTTGCCGACATAGAGTGCCACATTATTGTTTTTGATGAATTCTTTATCTTTTGTCGTTTTTGCATCTACAAATATTGCATAACTGTAAAGAGACTCCATTTTTGGGAAAGAAAATGTTTTTGCAACAGTAGATGTCGCCCCATCACACCCGGCAATGTATTTAGCAACAATAGTTTTTGTCTTGTTTTGTTTTTTGTCAAGAATCTTTATTCTATAGACATCATCAATTTTTTTCGCACCCAAAAACGCAGTATTAATCATCATTTTCGCACCAAGAGACTCTGCCTCCTTTGCCAGACGATAATCAAAAAGCGTCCTGTCCACAACATATGCCTGTATTTGTTTTGTCTTTATTTCCAGGGGACTTCGCAAGGGCGAATAAAAATCAGCCCCTTTTATTTCCGCAATAATTTCTTTTTTTTGCAGGGTTGCAACATCATTTATATTTTTAGAAAATAACCCTGAACATTGCTGGGGCGTACCGGCTTTCGCGTGCTCTTCCAAAATACAAATACGAACATTTTCATTTAATTTCAACAATTGGGTTGCCAGAGTCGAACCAACAGGTCCCGCCCCGACTATCACCAAATCATAACTGGTTTTCATAGACACAAATACCAAAAGAACTTTAAAAGATATTCTCATATTAAATTATATGCTAAAAGAAAAACTCCAGTCTATATTTGATCATGCCCTCATTTGCGATGCATGTCTCGGACGTCAGTTTGCAAAGCTGCTTACACAGACAACAAATGAAGAACGAGGAAAAGCGCTCAGAATGAGCTATGCCCTGTGGCTGGATTCCAATGAAGACTCAAAGAAGGAAAAACCATCCGAACACATACTTACTCAAAACATGTCTAATTACACATTCAAAAACAATAAACATCTTTCCTGCCCGACAAACAACAAAGCAAAAGAAACTCCAAAATGCCTTATTTGCAATGGTCTGTTTGAAAAAGAGAGCATGGAAAAACTAATAGAACAGGTAAAATATTACATTAATGGAATTGATTTCGACACATTCTCTATGGGCGCACACTTAAGCGACGAACTATTCAAACAAGAAGAATCTTTATGGGAAGAGACAGGAATAGATTATTGCGAGGCAATTAAAACGCACCTAAACAGAAACATTGGAACGCTTCTAAGAAGAGAATTAAACAAACAAGTTAATTTGAAAGATCCTGATTTAAGCATCTTGGTGGATTTCTCGACAAAGCAGATAAAGACAAAGACAAAAGCCCTCTATGTCAAAGGATATTGCTCTAAATTCCGGAAAATGGCTCTTCTAAAACAAGTCTGTTATCTTTGCTATGGTCTGGGATGCAGAAAATGCGATTACATTGGAAAACCAGAAAAAAGTGTACACGAATTCATTGAACGCCACTTGCTGGTAAAAACACTCGGCATAGAAAGCAAATTTCACACAATCGGCTTTGAGTCTGCTGACTTTTTATTCAGTGGCAAAAGACCATTTGTAATAGAGATAAAAAACCCCAAAAAAAGAGTATTTGACCTGAAAAAAATAGAAGAAAAAATCAATAAAAATAAGGAACTATCTGTCTGTAAACTTGAATTTACGACAAGAGAGGATATGATAAAACTAAAATCTAGGGGATATGAAAGAGTCTACGACATCAAAATAACCCTGAAAGACAAAAAAAATATCGATAAAATAAAAAGCATTTTGGAGAAAAATAAAATCCATGTACTCAAAGAAAAATCAAGCGCAAATAAGCTAGAATTAAAGACAACAGGATATTCACGACAATTAAATGATGGAGAATTAATAGATGACATTATGGTCAATATCACTGAATTTAAGCCAAAAAGAGCATAATAAAATTTTCAAATATAATTAGTTACAATGGATAAAATAGATTTAATCGAAAAAATAAAAGAAACAAAAAGCACCCCAATTGCACAAAAAATAAAAGAAAGAACAAATGCATTCGATAATCTTAACCAACAATCCAATGACAAATGGTTTTCCGAGCTGTGTTTTTGCATTTTAACCGCCAATTTCAACGCAAAAGGCGCCATCAAAATACAGGAAAACTTATTCTTCAACTTTGCAGTACTGCCCCAAAACGAACTGGAAAAACAATTAAGACAATTCGGGCACAGATTCCCGAACAAAAGAGCAGAATTCATCTTTGAAGCGCAAAAATACTCCCATAATATTAAGACAATAATTACGTTCCTTAATGAGCAGGATGCACGTACGTGGCTTGTAAAAAACATAAAGGGAATTGGAATGAAAGAAGCAAGCCATTTCCTGAGAAATGTCGGCTATTGCAACAGCGCAATAATAGATTTTCACATCATTGATATATTGATAAAACACAATATAATCCAAAGACCAAAGACGCTCAACCAAAAAACATATGAAAAAATCGAGGAAGAATTAAGGAAAATAGCTTCTGAATGTGATTTAAACCTCTCTCAACTGGATTTGTATCTGTGGTATCTGGAAACAGAAACCGTCCTGAAGTAAAAATCTCTCACAATATTGCCAGTTTTATCTCATCATTTTGCCAATTGTTTAAATTATTGTTTACTACTTTTTAGTAAATAATATTAACTCTCACAAAACCATATGTTTTTTTAGTTACTACTTTTCAGTAAATAAAATAAAACTCACAAAAATAGAAAATTTTATCAAATAGATATCTTTTTATATAGTAAAGTCCATATATCCGTATGTGGTCTATGTTTGAGGCAGACGAGGATAAAAACATCAAATCCCGGAAGAAAAAAGAAAAAAAGATGAAACTGGAAATTCTTTTATTGATTGTATTGCTTATAGGCATAGCATACCTGGCAATAAACATGGTAGAACCCAATAAAACCAAGAGCATAACAACGAGCATATTGATTGTTTTTTTCTTTGTACTATTCTTAATTGAAAGCCATTACTTTCATGTGCATTCAAAACACACAAAACACCTCACCAAAAAAGATAAATTTGATTAAATTGTAATGTTCTTTTTTACTACTAAAAAATAGAAAAAATAAGTCTCACAAAAGTAGGAAAATTATTTTTCAAATAATGGTATTTTTTCAACTATTTCTACTAAAACATCCTTAAAATCGGCTTTTTCAGGCAATTTTACCGCAAAATCTGCATATTTTTCATAAAGTGCGCTTCTTTCTTCAAAAAGAACCCTTATACTATTGTCTTTAAACCCCACAATACCCCTTACAGAAGCATTTTCAAGCCTCTTTTCAATATTCTCAAATAAATCATCCAAATAAACAACAACTGATTTTTCTTTCAGGAAATCCATTGCCTTTTCCGAATACACCACACTCCCCCCGGTAGAAAATATAGAGTCCTCTGTGTGATTTAATCCCAGGATTATTTCTTCCTCAATTTTTATAAAATGTTCATCTCCCTTGTCGTCTACTATCTGTTGTAACTTTAACTGAGTTTTGTCCTCAATCAATCGATCTGTATCTATAAACAAATAATCCAGATGATCTGCTAATTTTTTTCCTATATAAGATTTACCAACACCAGCCATTCCAATTAATGTTATATTCATGCAATTATGAGATAAAATACTTTAAATATCTTCTATTTTTGCTCCATTGCGTATAATATACATTATACGCAAAACTTTATATAGTTTTAGTGCCTATTTAAGCCCTATGGGTGGGGTACAGAGAGTAAATAGACCAAAAAACGAGCTTTTGGCAAAAATGCTCACTGAAATGAAACTCAGGGGCTTTACCGGCGAGACTTACAAGACATATCTTTTCAACACACAAAAATTTATTCTATGGTATAAAAAAGATCCAAAAACAGCAGAACTCGATGACATAAAAGAATATCTTGCAGAATTAATTGATGATGGAAAATCATTCAAATCAATTGCTCTCATAAAGTCGGCAATTTTATTTTTGTACAATGAAGTCCTGGGAAAAGCATACAAAATAAAGACACCAAAAACAACAAAGTCTATTCCTGTAGTCCTGACCAAAACAGAAATAAAAAAAATCCTTGACTTTGAGAGCAACCACAGGAACAAAACAATAATCTGCTTTTTTTATTCTACAGGAATCCGTCTAAGCGAATTAATAAACATGAAATGGGACGATCTGGACATGAATGACAAAATTGCATGGGTTAGAGAAGGAAAAGGGAAAAAACACAGGATGATAATATTATCAGAAATATTAATTTCATACCTAAGAACCAGTTTAAGGGATAACAGAACACCAAAAGGATATGTCTTCAACGGAAAAACAAAAGATACAATCGCCCCCAGAACAGTGGAGTATATCATCACCAACGCAGCATTAAGGGCAGGAATCAGGAAAAGAGTGCATGTACACACCATGAGGCACTCTTTTGCCACTCACTTGCTCGAAAACGGCACAGACATACGTAAAATACAGGAGCTTTTAGGGCATTCTAACCTTGCAACGACCCAGATATACACAAGTGTCTCTAAATCCCAGTTAAAGGCAATTTCCAGTCCTATGGACGCATTATAGCCAAAAAAACAAGCAAAAAAACAGCAATTTGTGAGACATTTAATTATTCACTTTTTAGTAGTAACAAAAAAAACAGTATGTTTTGTGAGATTTACAACTAAAAAGTAAAAAATAAGTATTTAATATTTATTGTCTATTTTTGAGTGTGATAATATGAGAGATTCTATAGGGACTCCACTTTCTTCAAACGCCTTAAAAATAATGCTCCTTGGTTGTGGAGAGATAGGAAAAGAAATAATAATAGAAGCACAGAAATTCGGCATCGAGACCATAGGTGTTGACAGGTACGCCAACGCACCAGGTCATCAGGTAGCGCATAAATCCTATGTTGTAGACATGAAAGACGCAGGCGCCCTGCGTTCGATTATAAATAAGGAAAAACCGGATGTAATAATACCTGAAATTGAAGCAATAAACTTAGACGTTCTGGCAGAATTTGAAAAAGAAGGATTCCTTGTAATCCCTAATGCAAAAGCAACCTGGACAGCAATGGAGCGAGAAAGGATAAGAGAATTAATTATAAAAGCAGGCGTCCCAACATCAAAATACGCCTATGCAAATACAGACAACATGCAGGAAGTAAAAAAAGCCGTCCAAAAGACAGGATTCCCCTGCTGGATTAAAGCAATCATGAGTTCAAGCGGACAGGGATCTTCATTTGTAAAAAATTCCGATGATGTTGACAGAGCCATAATAGATGCAAAACAAAATGCAAGGGGTTCTGGAGAAAAAGTTATAATTGAAGAGCATGTCCCTTTTGATATAGAAATAACAGAACTAACCGTCAGGCATTTATCTAACTCCGGCAAAACACTGACCAGCTTTTGCAGACCTGTCGGTCACTACCAGATAGACGGCGATTATCATTCCAGCTGGCAGCCATGGGTTGAACCCAACACAGTCGTAAATGGAAAAAAGATTACAGCCGAACTCATTGAACTGGCAGAAAAAAGAATATACAAAGCCGCCGGGAAAATCACAGATGCTCTTGGCGGTCTTGGACTATTCGGTTGCGAGTTGTTTGTTGTTTTTGATGTAGAAAATAATGATGTAAAGGTTTACGGGAATGAATGTTCTCCAAGACCGCATGATACAGGTATGGTAACATTCATAACCCACCTGCAAGGTCTCTCACAAGCGGGCTTGCATGTCAGAGCCACATGCGGACTACCTGTCCCCACCAGAGAATGGAAGGGCTTTCGTGTAATAGACAACATAGTTTCAGGAGCATCTCATGTCATCCTTTCCCCCACTGTCGGATGGGATACAACATTTAAGAATATCTCAAAAGCACTGGAAAAACCAGGCACATCTGTGAGACTTTTCGGCAAACCGATTGCGCATGTTGAGAGAAGAATGGGTGTTGCGCTGGTAATTGCAGATACTGTTGAGGAAGCAAAAATAAAAGCAGAGAAAGTAGCGCATATTGTAGAGATGAAGACATTGGAAAAACCGGAATGGAAAAAGCAGGATATATTTGAGAAGCATTTGGTGTACAAAGGTTGAGTAATGTATTGAGTAGGTATAATATGCCATATTAGCATGGTATCATTACTTTAGTCATGATACCATTATGCGTAGTTCAATATTACTCGAATTTTCAGTAATATTTATCTCTTATTTTTGTTGAAAATCCTGCGTCATACTCTTCGGAATTTTTGCTTCGCAAAACCGCTTGCATCTATTCCTTGTCCTCACTACCGTTCGGAGAACCACACAACGAATATACAGCAAAATTTCCTGCTGAAATTTTTCCCAAATTTTCCTGATGGAAAACTTCGCATATTCGCATATTTTATACGCAATTGAGTTCTCGCTAAAAAACGGGAAGGGGGCGTGTCCTTCGGACATATTGTCTCGGCTTCGCCTCGGAGAAAAACTTCTCTTAACCGACCAACGGGGACGGGAAAATGCTTCGCACTTTCTATAACAAAGGTTAAGAGGTTCGCTTCGCTCTCCCAAATTTTTCTATATTATATGAAGTCTTTTATGAAGGTATATTCCCTTTTACTTTGCAAAATATATTCATCGTAGAAAGAGCACACAATAGACTTTATATTTTATTCAAATAATCTCCTAATTCATCGATAAGAATAAAATCAACTTCATTTTTTACATAATGAAAAGAAGGAATATGGGTATTTACCACGAATCCTTTTTTTGTAATCCAGTTTTCCTTATCCTCAATCTTAAAATGATTCAAAATACTTTCTTTATACTTTTCAACAAATGATAATTTTTTGTCTAATTTAGATAAATAAGATTTCTTACTTAGAAAAAATTTTTTGAATTCCTTAAAATTCCCATGTGGTTTTAGGTCTTTAATAGTATGTTTAGCATCCAAAACAAAAATAATTTTTTTTGGTTTATTGATTGCTAAAATATCAATCTCCCCTCCTTCATTATCAAGATTCCCTGATTTGTTAATTCCGATTGTTTTATATTTATTTAGATTCGGGATTACTCTTTCTTCACCTAAAATTTCTTTAGATTTTTCTATTGCTTTATTTTCTAAAAAATTGTCTATCTTGCCATAATATTTTTTTAATGTATTTTCAATTTCAGAATTATCATCATTATATGGAAGGATCCCATTTGAGATTTTAGTTGTCCAGAACAATGCAGATTTAATACAAAGTTCATTGCCAAATAAAATTTTATTATCAATTAACACCAAAGGACATAAAGTTGTTCGTTTTAGGTGATTAGATAATGTCAAAGGCATTAAGTTTATATCCTTTAAATCATCATAAGATAACGATAAAAAATTTATTAATTTATCTGTTTTCTCAGTAGTTAGTTCTTTATCCTTATCATAAACATATTTTACAAAGTCATCAGAATTAATTAAAGTCATAGGAAAATATTTATTTGGAATATTGGAATTTCCTAAAATCATTAAAAAATTTAAGATATCATCAAATGAAAATCCTAACAATTTAAAAAATGCTTCATTTATTGAATCAATATTACTTTCAAAAATATTTTTTAAATTAAATTCATCACTTGAATCACTTATTCTTCTCTCTGATTCATTTTCTAAAAAAGATTGTATACGGAAAGAACAATCTCCCTTAATATCCTTTAACTCAAATAAATCTGTAATTTCTATCTTATTTTCCTGAATGTTATGTTTAATATAATCAATAATCAAACTGCTGTCTTGATGAACAACAATTAAAGCAACTAAATAAGTCCAATCAGTCAAGGTCAATCTTTTTTCCCCTTTTGGATTTAATTTCAAGAAATGCGATAAAATTAACTTTGATGACATGGAAACAGTACCAATCTCATTTGTTTTTTTCATATCCTGTTCTTTTAAATCATATTCAATATATTTTTTAGAATCTATTTTTAATCTTAAATTATGCCTTGTTCTTTCACCCTCGCACAATTCTATTTGATTATAAATAAAAAAGATATTTTCAAAACTCAAATTAGAAATATATTCTTCAATTCTACTTTTCAAGTAATCAAAGATTTTACCATTTATTTTATTAGCATCTTCATTTTCATAAATCCCCGGCTTTATTTCTTCTTTCTTAATAAATTGTGTCAACTCTCTATTAACTCTCATTATATCCGATTTTATATCTTTTATTGAATAAGAATAATCGTTTAATTTTTTATTAATTACTGGTATACTATTATAAGAAAACCCCTTTTTAGAAAAAGGAATAAATTTATCAATTAATGAAATAATAGTATTATTTGAATTAGGAATATTAAAATAATGAAATAAATTATCCAAATATAATTTTATAATCACCCTTTCACCTTCATTGTTATCGGAAGTAAATAATTTAGGAAAGTAATTAAAATCATAAATAATACAAGTTTTTAGAACATTTCCGGATATAATTCCAGTTTTTAAAAAAATAGGGTTATTTTCATCAATTTTATCCAAATAGTCTTTTAAGAATCTAAATTTTTGATTTTTTTTAATTAATTCCACAGGGTATAATGATATAATATATTTATCATTACAATAATTTTGAGTTATAACCTCTTTTATTTCTTTACTCATTTTTTCTAAATTAGTATAAATCAAAGGACCTAAAAAATTAGAAAATGACTCGATAGACTCTGAAGAAAGATTCTTAATTTCAGAAGGATACTGAATAATTATATCATCAAAAAACGAATTCTCAATTAGAGCCCCCCCGCTATAAGAAAATGTATCTATAAATTCATATATATTTTTGGAAACTTTTTTTATTTTATTAAAATTTTTCCCATATAACAATTCTATTTTTGCTTTCCTATTGGTAACATAGGTTTCATAAAGTTTATCATAGTAATAATCTAACCATTCATGAGGAGGAATTATAAGGGAATTTATTTGATCACTCGAAATTGGATAAGATAGATTATTTTTCAAATAATAAGGGATTCTATCTAAAAAATCAGCCGTGTGAATTTTATCTCTTAACTCAGTATCATCCCTCACAAATCTAAATAAATCTAAGCTGGATTTAAATGTGTCTAACAATGCAAGATAATCAGAAAAAGAAATAATTAAATTATTTCCCTTGATATCCGGGATTGATGCATAATATTCACCAAGAGTATTTTCATGGACTATTATTTTGATAATTTCTAAGTCTAATTCTTTTAAGGGAATCAAACCTTTATTAATCAACAAAAATTCACCATGTTCATTAATGTCTCTCTCTAATAGTTCTAAAGAATTTGTTGCATTCTTTATCTCACTACTTAAATCTCTATCTTTAAGCACATTTGTAGTTTTAATCAAAAAAAGTTTATTGTAATCCACACAAGCACAAAAATCAATATTTCTCAGTAAAGGCTTTTTTTCATTATCTAATATATTAATTTCAAACTCAGATTTTGAGAAAAATTCTGGTGATTTAAATAATAATTGTTTCTTAAAAATTTTGGTTATTTCAACTAAATCCTTATGGGTTATCGTTTTATTTATTAATTCATAAAACGAAGTTAAGTGTTCCTGTGGGAATATCCAATAATATTTTTCATTTAATTTTATTTTTGCTTTTGTATGTAATTTAGATTCAACTATCTGGTTCTTAACTTCCTCAATATTTTCATTAAAATCATCAATCGATAAGAAAACATCATCCTCTTCTGTAATAAATAATTGTTTTATATCATCAAAAAAGTCATTGGATGGGATATATATGTAATCTTTTTCTTTTTTAGATTCTTCTTTTGCTGATATTTTTTTTATGAGTTTAGTTTGTAATGATAATGAATCCATGAATTTAGAGTTTATTTGTTTAAGTTCCTCTTTCAAACTACTTTCTAAAAAATATTTAATGTATTTCTGATATTGTTCATAGCTATTCTCAAATGGTCCTGCAAAAAAATAATATTCCTTTTTGTCAATAATTAAAGGAATTGACTTAAAAATAGGATAAGGACTCCAATCTTCTAACATTATAAAGTCTTTTTCATATTTTTGATTAAATATATTAATTATCTCTTGAAAAGAATCTCTGGAAATAGTTTTATTCTTGAAAGTATCAGATTTAATTGATAAAATAATAGTACATAATAATTCAAATCTATACTGATATAACTGATTATTTGGATGGATTGATACTACTTGAGTCCACAAAAATAATTCATCTTGGTCATATTCTTTTAATTTTAAAATTAAATCATTTTTCATATTAGCATACTTAGGATAAGGAGATTTTTATATATTTCCATAATAGACTTTAAATAACAAAATACCTTTTATTCTTTGTCCTAAGGCATCACAGAACTCTTTTAATAAATGAAACTGACTCTTAATCCTACAACCTATTGATCAGTTCACTCAAAACAACAAACTTTTTATTAACCAACTCCAAACAAATAGATATATGGTCAAACCCTACTTCAACTCAGAAAATATACAGTTATTCCATGATGATTGTTTAAATGTTCTTAATTCACTACCTGCAAATTCAGTTAATATGATTTTTGCAGATCCGCCTTATTTTCTCTCTAATGGCGGAATTTCCTGTAGAGCGGGAAAAATTGTTTCTGTAAATAAAGCAGATTGGGATAAATCACAAGGCACTGAAAAAGATTTTGAATTTACTCAAAATTGGATTAAAGCCTGTCGCAGGGTTCTAAAAGATAATGGCACTATTTGGATTTCCGGAACTATGCACAGTATTTATCAGGTTGGTTTTGCTTTGCAAAAACATAATTTCAAAATTCTAAATGAAATCAGCTGGTTTAAACCAAATGCACCGCCTAATTTAACCTGCAAATATTTTGCCCATGCTCACGAAACGGTTTTATGGGCAAGAAAGCATCTAAAAATACCCCACCAATTCAATTATGAAGAAATGAAAAACTGGAATGACAAATTAAGTCCAAACGGGAAACAAATGCGTAGTGTTTGGACTATTCCTTTAACGCCTCAATCTGAAAAAATCCATGGGAAACACCCGACTCAAAAACCAATAGAACTACTAAAAAGAATAATCTCTTCTTCAACAAAAGAAAATGCAGTTATTTTAGATCCATTTAACGGTTCCGGCACAACGGGCGTAGTCGCCTCTATGTTAAACAGAAAATATATAGGCATTGATAAAGAAGAAGATTTTTTGAAACTCACCTTAAAAAGACTGAATTTATTGAATAAAACGAATACTTAAATAGTACTAAGTGTTATATTATTATATGTGTGTCCAGATACCGAAATTCGTAAAATGGGCTGGTGGAAAAACCCAACTCATTGAGCAATTTATCCCATTATTCCCAAAAAAATTTAATTGTTATTTGGAACCATTTGTCGGAAGCGGAGCAGTTTTTTTTCATCTAATCCAAAATTTCAAACCAAAAAAGATTATTCTTTCTGATATTAATGAAGAATTAATCAACGCATACCTGATAATTCGTGATGATGTTGAAAGATTAATCGTTGAATTAAAACAACATAAAGAATATCACCAATCAGAAGGCAAAAAATATTATTTGACAATTCGTGCAACTAATCCAAATGATTTGCCTCCTTTAGAAAGAGCCGCAAGATTTATTTATCTAAACAAAACCTGTTTTAATGGTCTTTATAGAGTAAATTCAAAAGGTAAATTTAATGTGCCTATGGGTTCTTACAAAAACCCCGATATTATTCAGGAAGAGAAATTAAAATTAATTTCTAAATTACTTCAAAATGTAATTATCAAAGTAATGTCTTTTGAAAAAATTATCAATTTAGCAAAAAAAGGAGATTTTGTTTATTTAGATCCGCCTTATTATCCGTTGCAAAAAGGGAAAAGTTTTACAACATATAGTAAAAACAATTTCTTGGAAAAAGAACAAGAACTTTTAACAAAAGTCTTTGAAACTTTAGATAAAAAAGGTTGTTATGTTATGGAAAGCAACAGCGAAACAAAATTTATCAAAAACCTTTATACCAACTTTAAAATTCACATGGTTACAGCAAGACGGATGATTAACTGTGATGGTTCTAAACGAGGAGCCATAAACGAATATGTTATAACTAATTATGAGGTGCTAAAATGAAATATTTACAAACTTACAAAAAACTAAATCTGAAAGATGACGATAAAGAGATTTTTGAATATCTAATAAAAACGCTAAAAGATTCAATTTTCACATGGGACTATTTTGTTGAATTCCAAAAAGTAAAGAAAAATATAACAAAAATTGAGAAAGAACTCAATCTACTAAATGTGCTTATAGGAAAAGAAGATATTGAAACCGAATTTATAAATTTGGTTGCGGAATATCCAAAAGTAAGAACGGTTTTACCGATACTAATAGCAATCAGAAATAACAAAATGAAAGAAACAAAAATAATTGATGATTTCGATGAATTAATCTCAGAAAATAAAGATAACCTGTTTAATCCTTCTGAAGAATTGACAAATGAAGTTAAAGAGGATTTACTGGCATTTTTCAATAATTCAGGTTTAAAGGCAATTTTTGAAGATAAAAATATCAAAAATGTGGTTGATTATTGTTTTGGTGTAGAAGTGGGAATGGATACAAATGCCCGAAAAAACAGAACCGGAAAATCAATGGAAAGCATAGTTGAAAAAATAATTCAAAAATTTTCCAAAGAAAACAACCTTGAATATATTCCACAGGCAACACAAACAAAAATTAAAGCTCGATGGGGCGTTGAGATGGAATTGGATAAAACAAACAGAATTTTTGATTTTGCAATATTTAACAAATCCAAAAACAAGATCTATATTATAGAAACTAATTTTTATGGCGGAGGCGGTTCAAAATTAAAATCAACAGCCGGAGAATATCAATATCTTTATGATTTATTGTCTAAACAAGGAATTGATTTAATTTGGGTAACTGACGGTTTAGGTTGGAGGACAACAAAAAAATCATTATCTGAAACATTTATCCACAATGATTATGTCTTTAATATAGAACTCATTAAACAGGATATTCTTAAAGATGTAATATTTTGATCTTATCCATTTCATAAAAAGGAATTCCCCCGTCCTTCGGACAGACAGTCTGCTTCGCAGAATATATACGGAAAACTTAAACTTAACTCTGCGGGATTTTTTGCTTCGCAAAAACCGCCTGCGGCTATCCCTTGGTCTCCGCTTCGCTCCGACAGACATAACAAGCAAGAGACTACGAAACCTTGCAGGTTTCTCCGTCCAAATTTTTGGCTACGCCAAAAACTTCTCTTAATGCTGATGTTATATCCATAAAGTATTGTATCTCTTTATTACTCCCACAAAATTCAAAGCCGAAACCCATATAATAGAAAATCAATCAACAAACATTTAGCCATACAAAAAAATTCCACCTATCACAAATATATAGACTATAATCCACGCCATATTGCATAGTATGATGACTTTTTCCTTGTGGGCAAATCCATAAAGAATCCATGCAAATGCAGGAATCATAAAGAGACTCCAGGAAAGCAGAGATAATCCCGATGCTGTCTGTTGCGTGTATATCTTTAATATCTGTGGAAGTGTCATAAGGGGACCTATCAAGACCAAAGGATAAATCACCTTATCTATTGACATTTTCAATTTATCCGGCTCATATTCATTCATTCTCTGATGGAGGTGTCGAAAACCATGATGTGTTTGTACCATATCTATATTTGTCAGAACTTATTTATAAATATTTTGAATTTCTATTAAATAGTTCGGAACTCAACTCGTCCATCTCCCCAAATTCCTCGCTATCAATAGAAAACTTCGTTTAAGACCAATGTTAAGTGAAATTTCCATTAGACCCACAAGAGAATTTATTGAACATTAAACGTTTTCTCTTCTGATTTTACTAAATTACCGGTTATATCTTTTACTACAATCTTATATGTAATTTGAGTACCGCTCAAAAATTTAGGTCGATCTATTCTACCATACGGATTACTCGAATATTCGCCATTTTCTGTGATTTGCATTGAACCAGACCCACTACTCCGGGTACTTCCTTTTATAGTTTCATAAGCGTACGTCACAAGTAAGAGTTCAGTATTATTTTGTATTGTCGCCTGGAATTTAACCATATCATTCACTGTAGGATTTTCAGGCATATGGTAAAAATTTGTTACAGATAATAAACTTGCTCCTATATCTTCTTTGCTGGATATCCTAAAAGAATATTCATCAGATTCTATTTTTTTTCCAAAACCAAATAAACCATCTATAACTACCTTAAAATCTACATCTGTACCATCTCGGAGTACATGATTAAGGAAACTATAGGTATATTCGCCTGATTCAGAATCAAATTCCATACTTTGACTTCCTCCTCCACTTCCAATTCCTTCTCCTGTATAATAGCTATTGTAATATAATTTAACTATATCCAAATAAGATATTTGAAGCTTTGTATGGACAGTAACCATATCTCCAACCTGTGGATTCTCAGGAGTTATATAAACTTCAAATATCTTTGGTTCTGTTGAAAAAACAAGAAGAAATAAAGTTCCCAGCATAACAACAATTGTAATTAATATGATAAATTTCATTCTCATATATTTTTCAAGCAGAGAATGTTATCTCCCTCTAACCGCTTCCATATGCTTCATTCTTTTTTCAATCAACGGTTTTGTAGCAACATCACTCCTATGCCTTACTTCCCCAACAACAGCCTTTAACGCCTTTTCTACCTTTTCTTCAGCCCTGTAAATATCCTCATCACTCGAAACAAAAGCAAGAGCACGACTCGAAAGTGTCATCAATTTACCTTCTCTTTCTTCCACATTAGCATAATAAAGCCTGCTATCTTCAAACGGCATTATCTTAACCTCTCCTGACTCAGACTTACTTGGATATTTCTCCGGCACAATATACTTACACACAGTTGCCTGATTCAGGAATTCAACATTCAATCCCTCAAGCTTCTCATTTTTTATTGCCTCAAAAATATCAATAATATCTGTCTTCAAAACAGACAAAACATTCATAATCTCTGGATCCCCGAAACGAGTATTGTATTCTATCACCTTTATGCCACTCTTAGTTGCCATAAATCCACCATACAAAATCCCTTTAAACAAAATACCATACTCCTCTTTTATCGACTTAATCGTATCTCTCATTATTTGCTTCGCCTTATCAATCTCCTCTTGAGTCAAAAAAGGCAGAGAATGATTTCCGAAACTATAACTTCCCATACCGCCTGTATTGGGACCAGTATCTCCATTAAACGCCCTTTTATGGTCCTGGACAACAGGCATAAATTCCAAGGTAATCCCGTCACTGAATGCCTGGAGACTAAACTCCTCTCCATCCAGCTTTTCTTCAATTATCACGCCGTCTCCTCCTTCAATAACCTCACGGCAATAATCAATCCCGTTCTCTATTGTCTGAAGATGATCTCCCTGTACTTTCACTCCCTTTCCCCCGGTAAGTCCTTCTGGTTTAATCACAAATCCTAATCCTTCCTGTTCCAGCTCATTCAAAAACTCTTCCGCTTTATTAATCTCTTCAATCTTATTTAGCGTAATAAACTTAACATTCCCTTCAATATTGTATTTAGTAAACAATTCCCGTGTAACTATCTTGCTTCTCTCTATTGCCGCATCCTTCTTAGGCGCAATTGCCGTAATGCCGACCTTTTCCAGTTCATCCGCAAGTCCAATACAAATTGGCGCCTCCGGTCCAATCATACAATACTCAACATCGTTTTGCCTCGCAAACTCAACTATAGCATCTTTATCATCCCAAGAAATCACAACAAACTTTTTGCATAATTTTTCAATCCCCGGATTAATTGTACCACTGCAACAAAACAAATCAGGCTTGTATTTACTCTCGCATATTTTTTCACTCAAGATATGTTCTCTTGCTCCACTTCCAACAATAAGAATATTCATAATAATTAATCAAAGAAATCTTTATAAATTTTCGATAGATTTAATAAGATTTCAATTTTAAAGAAATATGGCAGGCAAATTTTTAAAAATAAAATGCACAAAATGCAAAAACGAACAGACTATCTTTGAGGAAGCCACAGAAACAGTAAATTGTCTCGTATGTGGAGCTTTATTGGCATCTCCTACGGGCGGAAAGGCAAAATTGGAGAATGTAAAGATACTTTCTGTATTGGATTAATTTAAGGGGGATGGTAGCTCAGTTGGCAGAGCGCTGGACTGAAGATCCAGGTGTCGCGTGTTCAAGTCACGCCCATCCCATGTTTCGGTAGTGAACAAAGGAATTTGCCCCTTAAGAGCAAATTCCGCAGTGAGCACCGAAACACCTTGAAAAGCGCGGTATTTAGCGTAAGCCCAGCGATTTTCATGGTGTTTTTCTGCACGTAATTTTCGTAAGACTGCAGAAAAATGTCGTAAGCGTAAGAAAACGAATCCTCGATATTTATTATTCAATCTACATCCATTCCCTTCAAATCAGAAATTAATAATTCAATATTATTCTCTTTATCATCATAATAAATTGTATTTATTCCCATTTTAGAAGGAATCTCTAAATTTTTTTTGGAATTATCAATAAACACAATCTCCGATGGATTAAGATTAAATGAATTTAAAGCTGTCTCGAAAATAATAAATTCTGTTTTTAAACTATGAACTTTTGAGGAAATAATTATTGAATCAAAAATTAAATCCAGGTTAAACTCTTTTTCTAAAACATTAAATCTTTCTATAGGATTATCCGTTATAATTCCAGTTTTATATCCTCTACTTCTCAAATATTTAACCAAATCAAACATCGGACTATTTTTTGGTGTACTTAGAAAAGCTTCTTCCAATAACTTATTATCAATATTATTATTAATTAAATTATTAATTTTAGGTAGAACATCTGAATATTTCTTATATCCTAATAATAAATCTAATTTATGGTTTTTAAAAGAGTCAATAAGTAAATTGTAATCAATACTTGTATTTTCACTTATATACTCACATGTTTGAGCAGTACCACTATTATTTAATGTTAAGACTCCATCAAAATCAAAAAAAATTGCTTTAATCATATTCTTATAAATAAAAGAATAATATAAATAACTTTCTAAGGTAAAATTAGACCGAGTAATATTGCACATAATGACCATTAAACAAATTATTTTTCACTTAACGTTATATTATGACACAAAAAGCAAACCCACAAAAAAATCAATCAATTATAAAAATCTCACCCAACATATATCTTACATGGACTACTCAAAACTCCTCAACCTAACCCGCGAAAACAAAGACTACATAAACCTAAACCCCCTACAAACCGCAGGAAAACTAACAGCCCCTGCCAAAAAAGCCCTAATAGAATTCGGCGACGGATACGCAATATGTGACTTCTGCAACGGCATTTTAGACGAAATAGAAAAACCCCCCATAAAAACATTCACAAAAGAAATTCTCCCAACCTTCCTAAACTGCGACACAGTAAGAATAACAAACGGAGCAAGAGAAGGCATGTTCATGATAATGCACGCCCTGACAAACCCAAATGACACCATCCTCCTAGACGACAACGCCCACTACTCGTGCATAGTCGCCGCAGAACGCTGCAAACTCAACATAATCAAAGTCCCAAACAACAAATGCCCCATAGACGCAATAGACACAGCATTATACGAACCCTTAATCAAAAAACACAACCCCAAACTAATCTTCCTAACCTACCCCGAAGGAAATTACGGAAACCTCCCCGACGCAAAAAAACTGGGAAAAATAGCAAAAAAACACAATGTCCCCTACGCCATCAACTGCGCATACTCAATAGGCAGAATGCCGGTAAACATGAAAGACTTAGGTGCAGACTTTGTAGTAGCCTCAGGACACAAATCCATGAGCGCATCAGGACCAATCGGACTAATTGGTATGAACAAAAAATACGAAAATATAGTTCTTAAAAAATCAAAAGATAACCCAAATAAAGTAATAGAATGCCTAGGTTGCACATCAAGAGGAGCAACAATCGTAACCTTGATGGCATCATTCCCCGAAGTAGAAAAAAGAGTAAAAAACTGGAATGAAGAACTAAAAAAAGCCCATTGGTTCGCAGGAGAACTAGAAAAACTAGGATTTGTTCTAATCGGACAAAAACCACACAAACACGATTTAATGTTCTTCAAAACAGACATTTTATATGAAATATCAAAAAAGCATAAAAGGAAAGGATATTTTCTGTACCGCGAACTAAAAAAAAGAGGCATCATCGGCATAAAGCCAGGGCATACAAAATCATTTAAATTATCTACTTTTGGCATATCAAAAAAAGAGTTAACTCTGGTTATAACCGCTTTCAAGGAAATTATAGAAGAAAACAAAAAATTATTGGCTTAAAAGGCACATGAAGTTTTATTAATTTATTCGTATTTCTATAATATGATACATGGAATACTTTTTGACATGGATGGCATTCTTGTAGACACAGAACCTCTTCATTGCAGGGGTTTTATAGAAGCACTGAAAAAATACAACATAACCCTGACCGAAGAAAAATTCTATGACTTATGGACAAGAAGGGGCGGAGGAATTGCTGACTTTGTCAAAGAAAAAAACATATCTGCTGACCCAAATATAATAAGAGAAGAAAAAAGGAAAATCTATCGCAAACTACTGGAAAAAGAATTAAAGATGTACGACGGTGTTGATAAAACACTTTGTCAACTGTCTGAAAAATATCCTCTTGCATTGGTCACAGCTTCTCGCAGGAAAGATGCTGATTTGATATTAAATATGACACAGATAAAAAAATACTTTAACTGGACTGTAACAAATGACGATGTCAAACACCGCAAACCAGACCCGGAAGGATTTTTGCTTGCAGGAAAGAAACTAAATATAAATCCGGAAAATCTTCTTGTAATTGAAGATGCTCAGAAGGGAATTATTGCAGCTCATAAGGCAGGAATGAAGAGCGTTGCTATACCCAATAAGTATACTACCCAAAATGATTTTTCACTAGCCGGTAAAATAATAAACAGCATCAATGATTTGACTTTTGATTTGATAGAAAATTTTAGTTAATTGAATACATTTTTATAATTTCCTTCAAATAATAATAATGCAAACGAAATATATCTTTGTTGTTGGCGGCGTGATGTCGTCTGTTGGCAAAGGTATCGCCACTGCTTCTATTGCCAAGATTCTACAGAGCAGAGGTTTCCCTGTTTCTACCATAAAATGCGACATGTACGTAAATATCGATGCAGGGACAATAAGACCAACAGAGCATGGCGAAGTATTTGTCGGACAGGATGGAATTGAAGCAGACCAGGACCTTGGAAACTATGAAAGATTTACAGGCATTCCTTCCACAAGAGAAAACTACATCACCACAGGACAGGTTTACCAGACAGTCATCCGGAAAGAAAGAAATATGGAATACAAGGGAGAAGATGTAGAAGTCGTCCCGGACATTCCAAATGAAATCATACGAAGGATAAAACAAGCATCTGCAAAAGACAAAGCACAAATTACAATCGTAGAGTTGGGAGGAACAGTAGGAGAATACCAGAACCTCCTATTTTTAGAAGCAGCAAGAATGATGCGCCTGAAAAATCCACAGGATGTACTCTTCGTTATGGTAAGTTATCTCCCGGTACCATCCAAGGTAGGAGAAATGAAAACAAAACCAACCCAGCACGCAGTAAGATGCTTAAATTCAGCAGGAATTCAGGCAGATTTTATCCTGGGACGTTCAGACAAGCCATTAGACAAAAAAAGAAAAGAAAAATTATCCATGTTTTGCGGGATGCCAATAGAAAATGTAATATCTGCACCTGATGTCGATTCCATTTATGAAGTTCCAATAAATTTCGAAAAAGAAAAACTCTCTGAAAAAATATTGAGTAAATTCAACCTGGAGCCAAAAAAAGCCAATTTAGAGGATTGGGGCGAACTGGTTGACAAGATAAAAAACATAAAAAAAGAAGTCAAGATTGCAGTTGTGGGAAAATATTTTGCAACAGGCAGTTTCATTTTGGCTGACTCTTATATTTCTGTAATTGAAGCAATAAAACACGCCTGTTGGGCAAATGATGTCAAACCAACTTTGACATGGGTTGACTCTGAGAAGTTCGAGGAAGACCCGTCCTCTGTTGAGACATTAAACCAATATGATGCAATAATTGTCCCTGGTGGTTTTGGCTCCCGTGGAATCGAGGGAATAATCACTTCAATAAAATACGCCCGCCAGAACAACATACCTTTCCTTGGTCTATGCTATGGAATGCAATTAGCAGTAATTGAATTTTCAAGAAATATGGCAGGAATGAGCGACGCAAATTCAGTTGAAATAAACCAGGACACAAAACATCCTGTAATTGACCTCATGGAAGAGCAGAAAAAAAACATGCAGGAATCAAATTACGGGGCTACAATGCGTCTTGGAAATTACCCATGCTCTTTTGTCAAAGGCACGCTTGCACAAAAATGTTATGATAAAGAACATGTCCTGGAACGTCACAGGCACAGGTATGAATTCAACAACAAATATCTTGACCTGTTAAAATCAAAAGGTCTTGTCATTGCAGGAATAAATAAAAAACAAAATCTGGTAGAAATAGTAGAACTAAAAGAACATCCATTTTTTGTAGGAGTACAGTTCCATCCAGAATTCAACTCCCGTCCTCTAGAACCACATCCGTTGTTTTTTAATCTAATCAAGAGTGCTGTCAACAGACAAAAATAATCTTTTTTAATAACTCTTATACAATATTCTAATGGAACTTGGATTAATACTAATGTATTGCGTAGCGATATTTGGTCTGTTCAGTTCTTTTTTTTTCCTGCTTGTATTATTAGAATCAAAAAATAAATTGTCAAACCCGAAAGTAAAAAAATTCAAAAAAGTCTCTGTCGTTGTTCCTGCCTACAATGAAGAGAAGACAATAAAAAAAACCCTTGACTCTCTTCTAAACCTCAACTGGCCAAAAAGCAAAATCCAGATTATTGTAGTAGACGACGGCTCAACAGACAACACTTCTAAAATTGTAAAAGAATATGCCAAAAAAGGAATTACATTAATCCAACAAAAAAACAAGGGAAAAGGATGCGCAATGAATGCCGGTCTTGCAAAAGCAGAAGGAGAATTCTTTGTATGCCTTGACGCAGATTCAGTAGTAGATAAAAATGCGCTTGAAAGTATGATAGGCTTTTTTGAAGATGAATCTGTCATGGCAGTGACGCCAACATTGAAATTAAACAACCCTAAAACATGGCTCGACAAAATCCAGAATGTCGAATACATAATAGGAATATACTTAAGAAAAACTTTTTCCATCATAAACGCCCTTAATGTAACCCCCGGACCTTTTACAGTATACAGAAAGTGGTTCTTTGATAAATTCGGCGGATACGATGAAGCAAATCTAACCGAGGATATGGAAATTGCCATGAGGATACAAAAACACCATTATAAAATAGAAAATTCCCTTGCCGCCTATGTATTTACAAAACCCGCATCAACATTTTCTGCCCTTATGAAACAAAGGGTTCGATGGTATAAAGGAGCACTGGACAACTTCATAAATTATCGCGCCCTGTTCGGCAAAGACTACGGTGACTTCGGCGTAATCCTACTTCCAAGCTGCATCATCAGTATTGCTCTTGTAGAGTTCGTCTGCGCATACCTTGTAATCAAGAACATAATTGAATATTCAAAAGACATAATAAACTGGTATTATATTGGATTTGATTTCCATAATCTATTTGTCTTCCGCTTTGACTGGTTTATGTTTACCTTCAGACCGTTGATTATTCTTGCCACCGCCGGATTCATTTGCGGGATTATAATAATCCTAATTGCAAAGAAAATTTCAAATGAAAAAGAACCAATTAAGTTCGGTTATCTTTTGTACCTAATATTTTACCTGTTCTTATTTGGTCTGTGGTGGGCAGTTGCTATATATTACAAAATAACCGGCAAAAAAATAAAATGGGGCGATAATGAAATATGACTGCTCTTCATATCGGGAATGTAAAAATAAAAAATCCTTTTATATTAGCCCCTCTTGCTAATTTCACTGATTTACCCTTTCGGATACTTTGCAGGAAGTATGGTGTTGCTTTGGCAGTTACAGAAATGATTGATGCAGAAGGGATTTTCCACGATAAATACAAAATCAAAGAAGAATTTACAAATGTAAAAGAAGACCGCCCTATATCCGCACAGATTGTCGGCTCAAACCCCGATGCTATGGTATACAGCGCAAAAGCGCTTCAAAAAGAAGGCGCAGACATAATTGACATAAACATGGGCTGTCCTTCATTCAAGCTTTCAAAAAAAGGAGCAGGAGCAAAAATCCTTGACAACATAGAACTTATTCATAAAATAGTTACATTGACAGTAAAATCTGTAAAGATACCTGTAACTGTCAAGATAAGGGCTGGCTGGAATGATGACAAAAATGCAGTAAAAATAGCAAAAACAATAGAGAAAGCAGGCGCCAGCGCAATAACAATACACGCAAGAACCGGCAAAATGAAATTTAGAGGAAAAGCAGACTGGACTATAATAAAAAAAATAAAAAAAGCCGTCAAAATACCTGTTATCGGAAACGGGGATGTCCGGTCAGCCGAAGATGCAATAGATATGCTCAAAAAGACAGGATGTGATTTTGTAATGATTGGTCGTGCATCAGTAGGAAATCCTTTTATCTTCAGGGAATGCCTGCATTATTTCAAATCTAATAAATTACTAAAACCAGCCACTCCTGGAGAAAGAAGAGATGCTTTCTTAGAGTTATGGAATATTTCAAAAAAATATTATGAACCGGAATTTTCGCGGTTTAAATTGTATTCTTATGGATTTACCAAAACCCTGAAAGGAGGCAAGTTCTTCAGGGAGAAAATAAGCAATACAAAAACTTTAGATGAACTAAAGGAACTGATAGAGAATTCATTTGTCGGGATGTAACGTTTAAATGATTTTAATGCATTAATCCAAGTATGAAAATAACAATCAACAACAAGGAAATAGACAATATTATTTCAATGAAGAGTATATTTCAACTTACAAAAGGACTGATGTTCAAAAAAAGCGGCAGAGCTCTACTTGTATTTCCACTTAATGCAAAGCACTCCATCTGGATGGCTTGCATGAAATATTCACTGGATTTGATTTTCATTGATGAAAACTATAAAATTGTTGATATTTTTGAAGATGTCAAACCATTGACATTAAATCCAAAAACATGGAAAACATATATCCCTAAACAAAAATGCAGGTATGTACTTGAAGTTGAATCCGGTTTAATCAAAAAATATGATTTGAAAACAGGAATTTTAGTTAAGTTCAATTATATCACGGCACAAAAGTAAGGCAAGTAATGTGGCGTGATATAATCTCAAACGCAATTATATTACCCGTTATGCTAATTGCGTCTTCGAATATATTCACCCGCTCTTTGCGGTCGAATATACTAGCAAAATACATAAATGCTATCTAAATACCGATTATATTTTTGTATTATTTTCTGCTGTGAATAAAGTATAAGCAGAAAATAAGCTTAAAAGTAGTATTTTGCGTAGGGAAACTTTTATGATTATTTATGTGTTTTGCTATAAAAATAATTATTTCTTAACTACTTTTTTCTCAGGTTTCTTTACAACTTTCTCGACTGCTTTTGGCTTTTTTGCCTCTGTTTTTGGCTTTTCTTCTTTTTTAACAGGTTTTTTTACTACTGTTGTTTTTTCTTCTGCTTTCACAACTTTAGTTTCCGGCTTTTTGGCTTCTGTTTTTTTCGCTTTTTCCTTTTTGACCTTTTCTTCGAGTGCCTTCTGTTTTTTTGCACCAATTTTTTTTACTCTCGTTGGTGTATTTACAACACCAATTCCAAGTTCTTTTGCCTTTTCTACAATCTGGTATTTTTTCTTTAGACCCGTGCTTTTTGAAATCAATACAACATCTTCTGCTTTGTTTAATTTTTCCACATCAGAGACATTGTGAACTAAAACTTCATATTTTGAATCTGCATTCTTTCCGAAATCTAATTTAGAATTTCCATATCCTACTCTTACGAGAGGACCTTTATTGAATTTACCCAATCTTAATTTGTTGTGCCTTCCTCTTGGCTTTCTCCATGTATCTTTCAAACCCTTTTTTCTCCATGAATCTGTTCTTTTAAAAGATGGCTTAATTCTTTTGGCTACCTGACCTTTATCTGATGATGTTTTTGTATCTGTCATTTAATCACAATTTGTGTGGTTTTTCAACAATATAGATGCCATCCTGAAATACACGACGATCTTTTTTCTTTGCTACGCATAACCTTTCAATCTGGGCAGCGCACAATCCTGCCTGCTCTTTGTTTATGCCTTCTACACTGAGGTATTCTTTATTATTTTCTTTATTAATAGTTATCTTGATATCTTCCGGAATGTCGAGTTCATGAACTCCCTTTCCCCCTAAAAAATTAGAAACAACAATCTTGCTATTCTCTGACTTCACTTTCATTGGAAAGTGAGAAAAAACAACTTTTAGTTTGTAGACATATGGCTCGTTTACTCCTTTCATCATATTCTTTATTCTCGCATACCATGCACCGACTATTGCTTTTTGCTTTTTCCTGTCTTTTGGAGAACTTACTATAAACGTATTGTCCTTAAATTCCAGATTTATAAGCGGGTAAGAAAACCGTCTTTCTATCTGACCCAATTTTCCTTTAATTGTCAAAACATCATCTTCCAATACTGCTTCTGTCTCATCAAATAATGCAATTTTTCTTTCTACCATATTCCTTTAATATATAAATCCCATCAAAACGCCGCCTTCTTTGCCCAATACGGTCTTATGGGAAACTATGCCCTTTGGCGTTGAAACAATCAAATGACCAACATCAACTGCCGGAAGGTATTGTTTTTCATACTTAATGTATTCATTCTTCTTAACCGGCATACGTGGTTTTATTATCCTGCACTTATTTATGTTTCCTTTTAGTGTCAGGTGAAAAACAACATCATTGTATGTCTTCTCTTCTTTAAAATCAGCTAAATAGTCATTTTCTTTCATGATTTTTAGGATATTTCTTATTGAATTAGAGCCATGTCTAATCACAATGTCTTTTTTCCCTGCTTTTTCTGCATTGTTTATTGCTGAAAAGCAGTCTGCTATAGGATCATGCATCATAGTGTATCATAAAAAAGATATAATACTTCTTTTTAAATCTTTCATTTGCGTCTTAATGTAAATTCGCGTTCTATCAAATAATTTTTTATCATGTTGTTGAGTTCAAGAATCATTTGTTTTTGGTTATCCCCCATACACCAGAGATTTACTTTCAATATCATGTAATCCGGGTTTGTAAGTTCAACAGTCCCGTGTCTTGCCTTATTTTTAAGCACAGTATACTTTCCCAGCATGGTTCTTGGAACATGAAAATAGCCCGGTTTTTCCTCAATTACAATCTCTTTTACCGCTCCTTTTCTTTCATGCCCTTCTTCTTTTGCAGGAATACCCTTATATTTTCTATCTGGTGTATTGTAGGTAGCATGGCGCTTTTTTACCACACCAAAAATATCTGTTGAAGAGAGTTTTTTTTTCTGCTCCTTTACATAAAGGGAGTAACTGTAACTCGACATCTTGGTATCTTTGATTTTAAGCCTTCTCCGGCACCCGGGACACAATTCTATATCTTTTCCCAGATCCCACATAAATTTTACATTACAGAAATTACACATCACTTTTATTTTCATATTAAATAATCGTGATTAAATATATAAATATGTATTTATTTTCCACTTATATAGAAATTATGTAATTGGCGTATAATGATTTCTATACATTAAAAGTGATATTAATTGTAAGGCTCTTTTATTGTATAGAAATTATGTAATTTGCGTATAATGATTTCTATACATTAAAAGTAGTATTAATTGTAAGGCTCTTTTATTGTTTTTTAATTGTTGTGCAAATTGAAGGGAAACGATTACAAAACATTAAAAGTAGTATTAATTGTAAGGCTCTTTTATTGAAATAAATTCATCTAATCTTGCCTTTGCCGATTGTCTTTTTTTCTGGTGCTCCTGGAGGAAATTATTGAGCTTTTCAATAAGTATTGCCTTTAACTCCCCCGAGAGCATCTTGCCTGATTTATAATCCTCATATATTGTTTTTAGTTTCTCATCATCCTCTTCAAGGAATGTAAGCCACTGGTAAGACACATCAATATCTGGGTTTCCTCCAAGATGGCGATGTTCCTCAAGCGTAGGCTGTCCTCCTGAAAAAGCATACTTATTAACTTTCTTCTTTACTGTTTTAGGGTCATCTGTAAGTGCAATATAAGAAGAGGGATCAGAAGAAGACATCTTGCCGCCCGAAAGCCCCGGGACAAATAAATGATAAGTTGAACTCAACTGGACAAATTTATATGATTTAAATCTCTTTGAAATATCACGGGCAAGCCTAAGGTGAGGATCCTGATCAATGCCTACTGGCACAACCACCGGCACAGCTCTACCTTCAAACTCCGGCAACTGTGCATGAAGCATGTCCGATGCCTGTAAAAGAGAAGAAACCATCTTTCCGGGAGATATCTCTCCATACACTGCCTTAAACTCATTAAATGTAGCATGTCTTGCCAACAGATTCTGGAGTCTGTAATAAGCATTTGCTTTTGCAGGATTCTGCGAACGATTGCTCTGGAAATATATTTCGCAGTTTTTCGGCTTTAGCCCAAGCGCAATATAATTAGTAATGTATTCCTCTATAGCAATTTTTCTGCCTTCCTCAAGAGACTGCCCTCTTGCATTATAAGCTTCAATATCCGCAACAGCAATATATATTTTAGCTCCGAGACCCTGGTAGAAAATCATCTGTTTTGCAAGAATCATGTGCCCTATATGGAAATTTCCACTAGGCATAAGACCTGTCATCATTACAAAAGGCTTTTTATTCAAATATGCCTGTGTAATCCTCTCAAAATCCCTGTGGGCAAAAATTTTATTTCTCCTGAACAGTAAGTTTTTCATGAAGACCTCCGGCAGATTGGTTAGAGGAGTAAGACCAAATTTCTTTATCATCTTGTCATAATCAATGTCTCCTTTAACATCCCACGGAGTTACTGTAAAATTGTCTTTTTTCATATACAGAAATTACCAAAAACTTTAAATATGATAAAAACAAATATATGATAAATAATAGATAGTATTACTATGGTAAATTATGAAGAAGCAATAAAAAGACCTTTTCAGGACATCAAGAAACTCCTGATAGGAAGTATTTTGGCACTTATCCCAATTGTTAACTTTATGCTTAGCGGATATGCTCTTAAGTGTGCAAAAGGCACACTGAATAAAGACAACAGTTTGCCTGAATGGGAAGACTGGGGAAATTTGTTTATCAAGGGTATTGTAGTTGCAATTATAGGATTCATATATTTCATTCCTGCAGGAATTGTACTTATTGGCGGGATGGGAACAATTATTCTTGGTGCTGTAGTCAAAGGAACTATGGATTCAGCAACCATTATGGCAGCAATTGGTAGCGGTGGAATCGTATTACTGATTGTAGGAATATTATACCTCATCGCCTCTTTAATCGTCCCCATAGCAATTATGAGATATGTTGACAAGGAAGATTTTGGAGCAGCTTTTTCTTTGGGAACCATACTAAAAAAAGTATTTACCGGCAACTATCTTGTTTCGTGGATTATAGTAGTGGTCTGTTCAATTGTAATATCTATGTTCTCTTTTATCATCCCTGTTGTCGGCTCTGCAATAGCTATTTTTATCATAAGTATAATGTCTATGACGATATTCGCAGAAGCATATCTAGAAGAGTAATTTTTTCGGATTTTTCTTTTTTTAATCCTCAAAAATGCGTAGAAAACAGAGGTATCTGCCTTCTTTTATTTGATGAATACAATACAATTATACTAATATAAATTAAAATGAATCTAAAATAAAAATAAAAAGAAAATTACGCGCTTTAAATGTCTCTTGCTTTAATGGTTTTTCTGGAGTTTCCTTCTGCTCTAGCAACTGCTTTTTCCATTAATTCTTCAACTGCAGTGTTTAATGCTTCATCTGCCTCTGCAGATACATTCATGTCTTTACTTTTTGCGTATTCTCTTACTTTGCTTTTTACTATATAACTGTCTGCCATAATATATCACTTTTTTTATAAGAGGCTTTATAAGCCCTTAGAATGTATTAAACCAATAAATATATAAATATTTGCTTTTTTAACTCTTATGAAGCCCATAGAAGCGATAATTTTGGACAAAGGCGTATTTATTTTTAAAGAAAAAGACGCTATACAGATACACGATGAAAAATATTTCGGCAAATTTATAGAATTCGATAATAAGAATGTCCTACAGCTGTCTGTTGAAGAAGCCCTGTTTTTAATTGAAGCCGAAAAAATAACCCTAAAACAGAAAAATACCAAAAAAAATGCAAGTTTCGAGGAAGTTTACGCTCTTTGTTCAGAAAAAAACAGTGAACTCTATCAAAAATACAACGTATACAAAGACTTAAGGAAAAGAGGATATATTGTAAAATCAGGATTTAAATTCGGTACGCATTTCAGAGTATATGACAAGGGAGTGAACCCATACAAAAGTGGAGATAAAGCAAAAAAAGAGCATACTAAATTTAATGTTCATGCTGTTTTAGAAAACGACAGTTTTGTTTATCATGAAATTTCCCGCTATGTAAGATTATCCCATAATATCCGCTCAATTGCATTGATGGGTGTAGTTGATTCAGAAGGAGATGTGACTTACTACACAATCCAGAGAATCAAACCTTGATGCTCACAGGTTCATATTTATTATAGTATTCCTCTATTTTTTCATAGACATACTGGAATGATGATATTTTTTTCTTCAACAGCCAGAAGATGTATTTTTCTCTCCTGTTTATTTCTTTCATGGCTTCTGCCTGATCTATTCCATATTCAGAGGTTAGTTTATCCAGGCATGAAAGAAGATCTTTTTTCTTTTCAACATAGCTGTCTGTCTTTGGATCCCAAAAATAAGGTGTTTTGTAAGAAAGTTCCCCTTTATTGCCTATTTTTTCAATAAAATCAATTTCCTTTATTCTTCGCGAAGATTTCCCGTATTTTGTTGCCCGTGTAATCAAAATCATGTAATCCAGTGTCTGGATGATGCTATTAGATAGGTTTATTGGTGGTGTGTTAAGCCTTTGGATTATATCATCCACAGAACCCCCATGCATTGTTCCAAATGATGGATGTCCTGATGCCATTCCCTGGAAAAGGACAGATGCCTCTTCCCCACGCACCTCTCCAACAATGATATAATCCGGGTTCTGCCTGAAAGATTCTTTCAACAGGCTGAACAGCGAAACTTCCCCGTATCTTCGCCCATAAGCGTCCATTGTTCCAAACCCGGCCCGGGAAACAGAAGGAATCCAATTCGTGTGCAAAAGATTCAATTCTCTTGTATCCTCGATAGATATTATTTTATTCTCGGGAGGTATAAATAAGACCAATGAATTCAACAGCGACGTCTTCCCCGAACTGGTACCACCACAGATCAATATATTCTGCTTATGCTCCACAAGAAACCATAGAAAGGCAACTAATTTTGGCGAAATGGTCCTGTTCTGAATGAGATTAACTACACTAAAAGGAATTTCCCTGAATTTTCTTATAGTAAATGTCGGTCCACGGGTAGAGATGTCCTTAGAAACATTTGCATTAACACGGGAGCCATCCGGCAAAGTTGCATCTAACAGTGGCTCTGCATATGAAATATACCGGGCGCATCTTTCCGAAAGCTTTATGACAAATGACCTTAATTCTTCCATTACAGGAAAGGACACATTTGTTACCAGATTCCCATATTTCTTGTGGGATACATACAGGTTTATATCTGCACCATCACAGCTTATGTCTTCAATATAAGGATCATTCATTAAAGGCTCAATTTTTCCAAGACCAACAAAATTAACATAAACCACATACAATAATCTAATGTATTGCCCTGGTCTCAAAACAACTCCGAATTCAACCAGAATATTGTTTATCTTTTCTTTGATATATGTTATTTTTTTTTCATTTGTAGTCAGTGTATATAGATTAATATCTATTGTCTTTATGAGAGCACTTTGAACCAGATCATATATCTTTAACTCTTCTTCACTCAATATCGGCTGTTCAACGCAGTATTGTACCTCTTTTAAGACAGGATTCCATTCAATCCTTGCATAAGCATAAGGAGGGATAAGAGAATAATACACATCGATATCTTCCCTCTTGTCGAATGTTTTCAAAAGAGTGACTTTTTTTTTCCTGCCAATCTTAAACTTTTCAATCTCTTCTTTTCTTTTGAAGTCTTCTTCTTTTATTTTATTCAATCTTCGCCTAAGAAGACCCCTTAATTTTACATCGCCTAACATATTTTTCAAAGACCTGCTGATTTTAACATATAGCCGGATATATATTTTATTAAAATGAAATTATTTATACTTAAGGTTATTGAAATTCAGGATTCAACAACAGACATAAAATTTTATCATAAATTATTAGACGGGATAATATTTCCAGTCCAGCTTATAGTCATCTATTCCTTCTGCTGTTGGGTTCTTCATGGGATCAGGAAAATACATGAGATTTATGAAAGAACCAATCCCTCTGTCACCAGGCAGGTACTTTGAACTAAAAGTGCTTATGTTCTCTATCCGTTCAAAAAAGCATGGGGCACCCTTTGCCTCAAAAAAACAGGAATGATTGGTCTCTGTTATAAGATTTGTCATCCACGTCTTATTTCCGTCCATTACAATAATAGAATCATCCAAAATAAAGTCTGTTGCATTGCTGACACTTGCAATATAATCTATTGCTACCGTAGTATCCTTTGTCTCTCCAATCACCCCAACAAATAATCCCACACCAAAGTTATCTACTTCAGATATGTTTTTTGTAATAAGAATAGTATCCACAGGAAAGGGAGGAAATAAAGAAAAATCAGTAGTTGCAAAATCCACATAACTTCTTCCATACTTCCAGTCAACAGAAGAAGAATCCCCCTCCAGATAATCACATGGCATATAGGGCTGGTAAATATAGCCCTTGCTTGATATTGTATTGAACGGATCCTCAAGCCGGTTTATCTCGATGATTTTTGAAATTGTCTTGTTCCTGTCCAACAAGGCATTTAGAATCGGATCAATAATTAAAAAATTGGAAAAAGAAGTTATATTTAAGTGAAAATTATCTTCCTGTTTTATCTCGAGGTCATAAACGTGAATGTTGAAATCAAAATTCAGATTCTCAGCCATTTTTTTCACTGAATTGTGCCAGTCATCCAGCGTCGCATTCTCGATAAAAGGAAGCTGTGTACTATTATACGTACCATTGCGCATTGCAGTAACCAGGGAAATATTGCTGTTGTTTATGAATGTCCCATTAGCCAGCTCATAATTTGTAATTGCTATAACTGCCAGTTTTCCGCTAATCTCAAAACTCCTTTCTACATCATTAAAGACCCCTTCTACAAAATAAGACATTTCATTACCCCTCATCATGTTAAAAGCTTCATCATTCTTAAAAGAAAATTCGCGGTTTAACGACATATTAGACATTATCAAAGAAAAAATGATAACTGTAAATAATGTATAGAAAAATCCTTTCCTCCTGCGTTTCATTTCGAATAAATAAGGCATATTGATATATTCTTTTTAAGTTTTTAAAAACATTGGTTAATCTTCTATTGCATATAATAATGCATATAATAATATAAATAATGATTAAAATGGCAAAGGCAGACTTAATTGTAGAACAAATCAAAAACACAGTAAACGACCAGACGAAAATAAGAAATATTGCTATTGCAGCACATATTGACCACGGTAAAACAACGCTTACCGACAACCTGCTTGCTTCATCCGGACTGATAAGCGAAGACACAGCAGGAAAGCAGTGCTTTATGGATTTCGATAAGCAGGAGCAGGAAAGAGGAATAACAATTTATTCTGCTAATGTTTCCATGATTCACAATTTTGAAAATGACGATTACCTAATTAATTTAATAGACACACCCGGGCACGTTGATTTTGGTGGAGATGTAACCAGAGCTATGCGTGCAGTGGACGGCTGTGTAATTCTAGTAGATTCTGTTGACGGCGTCATGCCTCAGACAGAGACAGTAGTAAGGCAGGCGTTAAAGGAAAGAGTAAAACCAACCTTGTTCATAAACAAGATGGACAGGTTAATAAAAGAACTTGACCTGACTCCTGAAAAAATACAGGAAAGAGTGACAAAAATAATTGCTGATGTAAATATATTAATAGAAAAAGCAGCACCCGAAGAATACAAAAAGAAATGGAGAGTAAATGTAATGGAAGGAAGCGTTGCTTTCGGTTCTGCTTACAGGAACTGGGCATTGTCTGTTGCTCTCATGAAAAAGACAGGCATTACATTCAAAGACATAATCCAATACACAAAAGAAGGCAAGGAAAAAGAACTGGCAAACAAGGCAAACATAAGTGAGGTTCTTCTTGACATGGTTATAAAACACCTGCCTAACCCAAGGGAGTCCCAGGACTACAGGATTAAAAAAATATGGGGAGGTAATATTGAATCTGATCTCGGGAAATCTCTGGCACAGTCCAACAAGGACGGACCATTTGTAGGCATGATTACCAACACGATGCAGGATCCACAGGCAGGAACAATTTCCACCATAAGAGTTTTCAGTGGGACAATAACAGAAGGTATGGAGATATGGAATGCAAGCCAGGAAGGAATTCAAAGAATACAGCAGTTGGGTGTTTATGCAGGACCAAGAAGAGTACCGATTGAGTCAATTGTATGTGGGAATATTGTCGCAGTTACCGGTCTTTCCGGTTCATCTACAGGAGACACAATCTGCACAACTCAAAATAAGGATATTGAATTGTTTGAGTCAATAAAACACCTCTTTGAACCAGTTGTTACAAAGGCAATAGAAGTAAAGAATATCAAGGACTTGCCAAAACTAATTGATGTTTTAAAGCAAAGAGGAAGAGAAGACCCGACAATAAAAGTTTCTATTTCAGAAGACACCGGCGAGACATTGGTCGCAGGACTCGGAGAACTGCACATTGAAGCAAAGGTTGAAAGATTCATAAAAGACAAGGGTATAGATATAAATGTTTCTAAGCCGATTGTCATCTACAAGGAAGGAGTCATGAAAGAATCTGTTGAAGTTGAAGGGAAAACTCCAAACAAGCACAACAAATTTATGATTAAAGTAGAACCTCTTCCTGAAAAGATTATAAACTTGCTAAAAAGCGGGGAAGTAAAACAGGGAAAGATAAGAAAGCAGGATTTAAATGAAGTTTCTGCGGCTTTAAGGGAAGCAGGAATGGAGACTCCAAAGGCAAAAAAAGCAGTCGCAATACATGACCAGAATTTATTTTTGAATCTTACAAAAGGTATTGTCCAGCTAAATGAAGTTATTGAATTGCTTATACAGTCCTTTAAGGAAGTATGTTCAGAAGGACCTCTTGCCCACGAACCACTTATGGGTGTGAGCATAGAATTAATGGATGCAAAGCTTCACGAAGATGCAATCCACAGGGGTCCGGCACAGGTTCTTCCTGCTGTAAAAACAGCCATAAGAGAGGCAATAAACAATGGTGTAGCTGTTCTATACGAGCCAAAACAAATATTGAGAATCGATGCTCCTATAGACTACATGGGAAGTATTGTAAAGGAAGTCCAGAACAGGAGAGGACAAATCCTTGAAATGGAAGAAGAAGGAGATATGAATTCCATCAAGGTAAAGCTTCCTGTAGCAGAGATGTTTGGCTTCGAGGCAGGAGTAAAATCAGCAACAGCAGGCAGAGGATTCCAGTCTCTTATTGATATCACATACGAAAAAGTGCAAAGAGATATCATGGACAAGATTGTAAAAGAAATCAAGACAAGAAAAGGAATGAAGTAATTCAACCTTTTTTTGTTGCGAAATATCTAAAAATCAATCCCTTTGATTTCACATGATTTAAAAAAGGATTTTATGTTCTTTTTCATTTCCTTTAAATCGCCAATCGAGAAAGATTTTCCATGTTCTAAAGCAGGATCAAGTGTATTTATGCCCCTGAACTGCTGGATGCAGAATTTTTTTGCACCATCCAGCCATTCTGCAATTTTAGTTATATCTTCTTTAGTGTGGTATTTTGGAATGACTGTTGTCCTAAACTCATAGTCCACACCACTTCCTTTAATGATATGAATTGATTTTTCAATTTTATCCATCGGTGGCTTTTCTATGCCGCAAAGAAGAGCATACTTTTCCTTTGGTGCCTTTATATCCATCGCGATGTAATCAATAAGCTTTTCATCTATTAACTCCTTAACGACATCAGGCATAGTCCCATTTGTATCCAGCTTTACCTTCAGGTTCATTTCTTTTATGTGTTTTATAAAATCCACAAGCCATGGACATAATGTCGGTTCGCCTCCTGTTATGCAGACGCCCCCTATAATCTTACTTCTCTCCTTTATCTCACTTAAAACTTCACGGGTGTTCAGATATAGCGTCTTATCATCTTTAATGACTAATTCTTTGTTATGGCAGAAAGGACACCTGAAATTGCATCCACTAAAAAAAACAACAGACACTATTTTTTCAGGATAATCTATCAGGGAAATTGACTGGAACCCTTTTATGCCTTTACTCATCTCCTTTGCAACAACGCATTTATCTTCATTTATCATTTTTCAATCTTTTTAAAATCTTTTTTTAGTTCCTCTATCACTTCTTTTCCATTTTCCTTCAGTGCAAACCCGAGTCCTATTCCAATTGCAAGAGCCAACGTAAATACCATGCCACCCAACAATATAAGGAATGTATTTTCAATTAAAGTGATATTTAGCCCAATTTCAACCAAAGCAACATCTGCAAAGAAAAACAAGACAATCATTTTTACCACCAATGCCATCTGGTTTTTAAACCGGAATGTTAAGTTCCTTATTTTTTTTGCTAAAAATTCACTGACAATTAAACCGCCAATCACTATTACTGAGCCAATAAGCAGTGAAGGAATCCATCTTACAAAATCAAGCAAAATAGCAGACATTTCTCCTAACTGCAGGATTGTTATTGAAGGAATCAGGAACAGTGCCCACACATACCATTTTACTATTTCTCCTACTATGCCGCTTACGCTCGCCCTGCCCACAGCATGATCAAGACCATTGTCAATAAAATATTTGTCCAGACCTATTTTATACAATAATTTTTTTGTAGTCATGCCCAATATCTTTGCAATGATATAACCGATTATTATTATAATCATAGCCACAGTTATATTTTTTAGTGCCTCCATAATACTCGCATACAAAAGAGGACTTGTTATTGTTTCCTTAAACGAAGTTATTAAATCTACCATACGAATCATTTTTTATATAATTAATATATTATTCTCATTAAACATTTATATAATTTTCCATCTATTATTTAATTTTTTACTGATGTTTTCCAATCAAAGGCATAAAAACAGGAATCCTGTCAATTGCAATATGCCTGTTTGAAAATAATTTTGCAGATGAAAAAAAAGCACCAATATCATCCGGCTTGACACCAACACAAATCGCTTTTGCTCTGGTATCTTCTATTCTTTTTTTTAATTTCTCACGGAACTGATTAGACTTTAAAGCAGAACAACTTATTTTATCGATACGGTTCTCTACCCGGGCATCGTATTTTTTCAGTACATCCCTGGTATATTCAAAATCCTCTTCTGTAGGATCTTTTCCGAAAATAACAGGGTACAACTCCCCACCACGTCGAATCATCATTATCGTCGCCATAAGATCATCATC
This sequence comes from Candidatus Aenigmatarchaeota archaeon, assembly GCA_023137195.1. Lineage (GTDB taxonomy): Archaea > EX4484-52 > EX4484-52 > EX4484-52 > EX4484-52 > EX4484-52. The sequence continues at coordinate 63,157 of JAGLPV010000005.1, forward strand.
AATATTTTTATCATTCCGGATTAATGATATTATCTTTCCCTCGACACCTGCCGGAATCCCGTCCATTCCAAGGTATTGCTTTGTATATATCCACGCAATCCTGTCTTTCATCTCAACAAAGAATGTTTTGTCCGGTCTGCTGAGATTGACCCTGTTTCCAAAAGTTTCACAGATAAATGAACCAAGACTGATCTCAACATCCCTGCTTTTAAAAGGGTGTTTTCCTTCCCGCCTCACCCTTATAGCAAATGTGTGTTTCAGCATGAGTTCTTCTCTTGCAATTTCATTTAGTCTCTTTTTTATACTTTTAAATTCCTTGTCTGTGTCTTCAAACTCAACTTTGTCTGCAAAACAAAAACCATGTATTCCTGCAATCCTTGTAATACACTCCTGTAATTTTTTGCTATATTTTTCTTCAAATTCAAATATTATGTATGTCCTATTGAATACAACCTTGCATCTTATATCCTGGCTTTTCAAAAGATCATCCACATTACTCTTTAGTTTCCTGATAAAACTTCTTCTGACTGGCTCTGACTTAAGCCATAGTTCTGC
>JAGLPV010000050.1 GCA_023137195.1 Candidatus Aenigmatarchaeota archaeon
GATATGTTTGCTCCTCTTGGTGCTTTTAATTCTAAATCAGAAATACTTATTGGTTTTATCATGTTTTTGTCAAAATCAAATACTTCTGCTAGTTTACAGGCAAACTCTAATTTGCTACAGGATTCACTTCCTGCAATGTTAATAATTCCTTTGTATTTTTCATTCTCTAATTTAAATAATATGTCTATAAGATCATTTACTAGTATTGGCGAAAAATAAATATCTCTAAATGCAGGAAGTTCTTCATTATTAGACAATTTGTTTATCATCCATTCAGCCAGACTAAATTTATTTCTCTTATTCCATCCATAAATATTTGTCCGGACAACACACGAGGAAGGATGAATAGATAGAATCTCCTGCTCTGCTTTCAGTTTTGTTTTTCCATACACATTGACGGGGTTGGTTTCTTCTTCTTCTTTATAATCTCCTTTCATTCCATCAAAAACACAGTCTGTGGATATATGGATGAGAAAAGCCCCTGTTTTTTTAGCAACCTCTGCTATATTACAGCTTACAAGCACATTATGACTATATGCTTCTTCTGGATGTTCTTCACAATAATCTACATTTGTCAAAGCAGCACAATGAACTATAACATCTGGATTTATTTTATTTATTTTATCAAATTGTTCTTTTTTTGTAAGATTAATCTGGAAGAAATTAACATTGTTCATACTAATTTTATTTTGATTATATATTGCATAAACTTCAAATTTTGAAGTAGCTAATTTTGCAATATTGCTTCCAAGAAGTCCACTGCCCCCAGTAATAAGAATTTTTTTCATATTTTATCCCACAGAGATATACATAATAACTTCATTTTTTAATTATTTTATTTTTAGTGATACAATAACTTTTTGATTTTAGTTAATCGTATCGTATCAGATGCATGAAGGACCACCATTATAATTGCACATTATATTTATAAGTGTCTTCTTTGTCTTCGGGGGTCACACTAAACACTAGCACAACGGAATCATTGTTAATTGCTTTAACCGAGTGAGCCCATTTAGGAGGGATATAAACAATAGAATGCTGCTCTTTTTCTTCAAAATCCAGCAAATATTCTTTTGTTTCTCCAGTTTCCGTATTTTTTAACTTCAACTCTGTTTCCGCCCACACAGCAGTAATCCATTCTTTCTTCTTTAAATGATAGTGATTTGCACGGGCAAAGCCTTTTTTTATCTTGACCATATAAGAGTGGATATTTTCAAAAGGAAGGTCATTGTATTTTGAAGATATTAATTCAGCCAAAAAACCAGATTCACTAAAGTATTTTTGCCTTTTTAGTTCTAATTGTCCATCAGTCAAAATCTTTTTTTTCATATTCAATAATTTTTCTTATATCTTCAATATCAAGCCACTGGGTGTTATTGTCACTAGAATATATAAATTCATCAATATGTTTTTTGTATTTATGTTTAGTTTCTTTTTTTGTATATTCTTTTGGAAAAATAACATAATGGTCTTTTGATTCAAAAATATCGTAAGATATATCATTTATTATCATAACTTCATGCAACTTTTCTCCCGGTCTTACACCAATTATTTTGTGTTCTGCATCCGGGGCTATTGATTTTGCTAAATCAATTAGTTTCATCGAGGGTATTTTTGGAACGAATAATTCTCGCCCATCCATAATTTCCAAACAATTTAATGTAAATCTTACTGCCTGTTCCTTCGTAATCCAAAATCTTGTCATTCTTTTATCCGTAATAGGAATGATTCCTTTCTCCTTTTCTTTTAGAAAATGAGGGATAACCGAACCACGACTACCTATTACATTGCCATATCTTGCGACAGAAAAACGTGTTTTCTTCATACCAGTATAAGAATTTCCTGCAATAAATATTTTATCAGAAACTAATTTTGTTGCACCATATAAATTAATTGGTGCTACTGCTTTGTCGGTAGATAGAGCAATGACTTTTTCAACATTTTTATCAATCGCAGCATTTATTATATTCTGTGCACCCATTATGTTGGTTTTAACAAATTCAAATGGATTATACTCTGCGGCAGGAACTTGTTTAAGAGCAGCTGCATGAATAACAATATCTACTTCTTCGAAAGCACGATATAATCTCTCTTTATCCCGAACATCACCGAGAAAATATCTTATATTTGGATATTTTTCTACAGAAAATTTTTTTTGCATTTCAAATTGTTTTAGTTCATCTCTACTAAATATCATTAATTTAGTAGGATTATATTCATTCAAAAGAATCTCAGTACATTTTTTACCAAATGATCCTGTTCCGCCAGTTATCAAAATTGTTTTATTTTTTATCGTTGACATATTATTCTCCTTTTTTATTTTCTACCGCTACTTATTCGCAACCACATAATCTACATGCGAGTTTGCATAATTTTCTATTGTTCTTAATAACTATTAAAAATCGTATTTAAAATAGCATTATTATTACATTAAAGCAATATTTATTTTGGCAAATCGTATTCTTCTGGTTTTTTATTTGCTTTTTTTTTTTCTACCAGCAATTTTCTGCTACTGCATAATCTACATGCTTTTATCTTATGGGACTCTCCTTTCATATGCAATTCTCTCAATGCATTCATTTTTTTACTTCTCCATATTTCGGAGAGGGTATTTTCTCCAATATTGCCGACCACCATACTTTTTTCAACGTGCCCCATCATGGCTCCACAACAAGGCAAGACATCGCCCTCAGCAGTAATAATCAATCTCTGCCATAATTGCGAACACGAGAAATTCTCTAGAGGCGTAGAATCTTCTCCTTCTTCTCTACTTAAATCCAGCAACTCTAATATTGCAATATGATCTGCAATGCCTTCCCAGAATTTCATATATTCTGTTATTTGCTTATGATTTTCTGGTGTATCTACCATTTGAACTCTAATTTCAGGTTTTTCTAAACCTAATTTTTTTTTAATGGCGTATAATGTCTTTATATTTTTTATAACCGTATCATAGTTTGCACCAATCCTTATCTTCTCATATATCTCTTTATTGCATCCATCAACTGAGCATATAATTTTGTCCAGACCTGCTTCAATCAAATCTCTTGATTTTTCTTCAGTCAAAAGCATAGCATTAGTATTGAACATGACTTCCAATATGCCTTTTTCTTTGGCATATCTAACAATTTCTACCATCCTGTCGTCTGTAAGAGGATCTCCTCTGACCTGCGTTTTAATAGAACATAATTTTTTCTCAACACCTTCATCAATAATCCTTTTAATTAAACTCATGTCCATACGAACATATTTGGGCGGATCATAATTATAATAACACATAATACACCTCAGATTGCATGAAATCTGCGTTTCAATGTCCACATGTATTGGGAACTCTTCAACTATAAAATTTTTTGGGTTTTCATTCCATCTACGTCGGTATTCTTTATATTCTGAAGTTTGATTTTCTTCATTTTCTTTCAAGAAATGAAACAAAGGATTTGTTGTCGTTTCTACCATATTAATTTACCATAAAAAACTTTATAATAGTAACTTCGCTAATTTTGATTGCACCATAAAATAGATTTTAGCCGTACTGTACAATAAATTATGTCCTCTTTTGTCACAAACACATATGTCCGCTTTTTAGACTATTTTTGTATTCCTCATTAAAACTTTTCATTATTGTAAATATCAACTGGTGTTTTCCGTTACGTATCTGTTAATTGTTGTTGTAGTTCTGGTCAAACTTCCAGAGTTCTTTTCTGAAATGCGATAGTGATTTGAAGGTAATTTACGATATCCGGTCTCCGTTTAGTATCTCAGGATATCCATCAATCTGGCCTTTTCATTTTGCATTATATTGTATTCCATAGATTAGCTCGATATGTGCTCTTTTGCTTCTGTTTAAATTCTTTGGTGGTATTGCTTGCCATTGTCAAGATATATGTGCAGTTCTGCCTTTCTTTAATCCCATCGTAATGTGTTTATACTCCGTACACCCTCAGAATGTTTTGTTTTAGAGGAATAATAAGATTCTCAAGTTTTTTGGAGATTCCTTGTGGTTTTTTTAGTTGCAGTAGAATTAGTTTTAAGCCATTAAAACATTCTGCTTTGTATCGTTTCTTACATTGCCAGAAAGTCCTTTCAGAAATACCATATGTTGTATCCTAAGTTTGACACTTAATTAAAAA
>JAGLPV010000051.1 GCA_023137195.1 Candidatus Aenigmatarchaeota archaeon
TTTGAATTATCGGACAGCCTGATTAACACAGATTTCCACGAGATTAAAAGATAAATCAAAACTAAGTTATCTTGTGTTAATCGCAAGAATCTCGTGGATTTTAATAGGCTGTGTTCAGTCCCTTCTTTTTATCTCATCCGCCAGATTATCCGTGAATTCATCAATTTTAATGTCTTTCTGAATCTTATTGTCCCTAGTCCTCGAAGTAACCGTCCTTGCCTTCATCTCATCATCTCCGACAACAACAATATAAGGTATTTTCTGCTTCTGCGCTTCCCTTATCTTATATCCAACAGACTCATCCCTAACATCAACTTCAACCCGCAGTCCCTTGTCAAAGAAATCCTTGTATAATTCTTCGGCATATTCAACCGCGTTTCCGCCGACATTTATTATTTTCACCTGCAAAGGAGCAAGCCAAAGAGGGAATTTCCCTGCGTAATGCTCAACCAAAATCCCCATGAATCTTTCAAGACTTCCGTAAATTACACGATGAATCATTACAGGTCTGTGCTTTGTATTATCCTTACCTACGTATTCAAGATTGAATTTTTCCGGCATTGTAAAGTCCAGCTGTATTGTTCCGCACTGCCATGTTCTCCCGATGCAGTCCTTTACATGAAAGTCAATTTTAGGTCCGTAAAATGCGCCGTCCCCTTCATTGATTTGATATTTCATTTTTTTTGCTTTCAGTGCATCTTCAAGCCCCTTTGTAGCAACTTCCCATACCTCATCGCTTCCCATGGAATTTTCCGGTCGGGTAGACAATTCAACTTCATATTCAAACCCGAACTTTTTGTAGATTTTATCCACCAGATTAATCACGCCGATAATCTCATCCTTAATCTGCTCAGGCATCATAAAGATATGCGCATCATCCTGTGTAAATACCCTTACACGAAACAATCCCGCCAGCACTCCGCTCAACTCGTGCCTGTGAACCAGACCGAATTCTCCAACTCTCAAAGGCAGTTCCCTGTAAGAATGCACCTTTTCATTATAGACAAGCATCCCGCCGGGACAGTTCATCGGTTTAATCGCATACTCGACATCATCAATCTTTGTAAAATACATGTTTTCCTTGTAATGATCCCAGTGTCCGCTTTGTAGCCATAAGTTTTTGTTCAAAATAATCGGAGTCTGTATTTCCTGGTAATACATCCTGCGATGCTCATCCCTCCAGAATTGCACAAGCTCGTTCTTGATTATCATCCCGTTGTTGTGAAAAAACGGGAATCCCGCTCCTTCTTCATGGAAACTAAACAAGTCCATTTCCTTCCCTATTTTCCTATGGTCTCTTTTTTTTGCCTCTTCCATCTGGAAAAAATACTGCTTCATTTCCTTCGGGGAAGGAAAGGAAATGCCGTAAATCCGCTGGAGCATCTTATTTTTTGAATCCCCTCTCCAGTAAGCCCCTGCAATCTTAGTAAGCTTCAACGCGACAATCACACCAGTGCTTTTTACATGAGGACCTATGCACAAATCAACAAAATCATTGTTCTTGTATGTAGAAACTGTTTTCTCTTTCTTTCTAGCCAAATCTTCAATCATCTCTATTTTATAAGGATTATCTTTGAACTTCTTTTTAGCCTCATCAATTGATATCTCTTCCTTTACAAACTCAATATTCTCTTTAATTATTTTGTCAATTTCTGTCTGGATTTTCTCTTTAATGGTCTCGGTTACCGGGGTCATGTCAATATCGTAATAAAAGCCCTCGTCTACTGCAGGACCTATTGTCAATTTTGCGTCCGGATAGAGGCGTTTTACTGCCATCGCAAGGATGTGGGCAGAAGAATGCCGGAATATCTCTTTTCCTTCCTTTGTCTTGAAGTCTGTTTTCATATCAATCACTTGTTTTTGAATATAATAATTAGGGGTACAACTATTTGTATGATTTTTAATTACCCCTTAATAATTGAGAGGTAAACTTCTTAAGTTTTTATTGTGGATGGGTTTGGTTTGAGGTAAAATTGTTGATGAAAGGATGCGATTATATTAAACTTAAGTTCTAGTGTTTACTTCTTAAACGAAACATTTTTATCTATATTCATCAGCATATAATTATGGTCAGAGTTTATGGTGAAAGCGATGCTGAAAAAGAATTCTTAGAATATCTAAATGGAAATATGCTTGAGAGTAAATTAACATCATTGGACGATTATCAAAATTTTCAGAGATATCCACAAAAAAGAAAAACAGGTATCATAAAAACATTTGATTGTATGGTTGAAACATCAAAGGCGGAACAAACCAGATGTTACAACAGAAATAAATCAATTCTTAAAGATTTAAAAATAATTAATAGTCGAATTTTCTATAAAGAAAAAGGAGTTAATAAGTACTATGGAAAACTGCGTGAAAAAATTGAAGGAGAATTATCCTTGTTGATAGAAAGAAAAAGGGGATTAGAATCAGATTTTGAAAGCAATAACATAAAAATAACTTCATTAAAATCAGATATTCAAACATTATATTCTACTAAAAAATCCACACTTTACAATATTGATCAAGACATAAGAAAACTCAGTTACTTAAATAATGATAATCGTTTTAAGAAAATTAGACAAGGAGCTTTTGGAGAAAGAAATGTAATATTTCATATCCTAAATGTTTATGAAAAAGATAAAAGATATCATTTAATTAATGGTTTTGATATAAACTTATTAGGAAAAGCAATTAATTTTCATGACCATACTCTTGTAGAAAATAAAATTGACCACATCCTTTTGTGTCCGTATGGTCTTTATATTTTAGAAACAAAAGCTTGGAAAAATTACTCTAATGCTGGTGTCGAAAAAATAATTAAGCAACTAGAAAAAATTAGAAAAGTTTTTCAAGAAACATTTAGTGAAAAAATAAATCAGAAATTTGTAAATATTTTTCTTATTTGTACTGAAAAACATATTCTTATTGATGACAATAAACACTTTAAATCAATTAAATTAGAAGATTTGCAAAAAGAAATTGAAAATAATAAAGAGGTATTTTCTAAAGATGAAATTACTCTTATTTTAAACACATTTCTCCCATATTTAACTTCTAATCATATTACTAAAGTAGGAAAAGCGAACATTAAGATTAAAGCACTATTTGTTAAAACAAAAAAATTCATTAAAAGTAAATTTTCTAAAACATAAATAAATCTTTTTAATAAATCAAAACTAACAAACCATATGCCAAAAACAGTTAACACAAAGAAGTTTCTAGGAAGAATTGGACCACCAATTATTGGAGGTACAATAGTTGGATTTATGTACAATATAGAGAATGTGGATTTAATACTAGGGTACTGCTTTTTTATTGGTCTTCTTATTGGCTTTGTGTGTATCTACTTTGGAGATTTTGATTGAGGAACTATTTTTAACCCCAAACAGTTAACTTAATATACAAAAATCCACAATATAACTCCATGCACATAAGAAAATTCAGAAAAACAGATGCAACCAAAGCATCTCACTTAATAAAAAAATGCATTACGCAAATATACCCTTATTACTATATCACGGCACAAAAGTAATGCAAGTAATGTGGCGTGATATACTAGCAGAACACATAATTTATGTGTTCTGTTATATCCAAAAAAAGTCATTGATGTCCTATACAAAAAAAATACCCCAAAAAGCGTTATTGAAAGATCAAACGAAAGAGACTATTACGTAATGGAGGAAAAAAATCATATTTTAGGCATAATGGGCATACAAAAAAACAGGATTAGAACA
>JAGLPV010000052.1 GCA_023137195.1 Candidatus Aenigmatarchaeota archaeon
AAAAAATAATTATATCATTAATTGCGCTTTGCGGTACTTTTTCTTTAAATACCATGCGACCAATAGACCGCTTGCAAAACCAAATACATGGGCGGCATACCCGATTCCCGGCTGAGGGAAAATCATTCCTGTCAGGTCAATAAGAATCCATGCGGCGGATATAAAAATCAACGGCAGGGGGAGTCCGACAAAGTACACTATTGTAAAAGGGCTGATTAATGTCAATGCTCCTATTACTCCCATTATTGCCCCTGAAGCTCCAAGAGAGGGAACGGTGGGGTAAAAAAAGAGTCCTGCAATATTTCCTGCAATTCCTGTTGCAAAATAAACAAAAAGGAATTTCTTTTTGCCTATAATCTGCTCTAAAGTTATGCCGAACATGAGGAGGGCGAACATGTTTTCAAAGAGGTGATTGAAGCTCCCGTGGAGAAACATCGCGCTTACAATCATCCACGGGCGGTGCAAAAACTCAGGAGGGTATAAAATAAGCAGATTTTCAAAGAAGGGCATAATCTGCTGTAAGATATAAAAAACGATATTTATGCCTATTAGTTTGAAACATAGGTAATTTGTATTTACTCTCATCGCTTCCATAATTTAATTATAATGGTAAGATTAATATTCTTATGCGCTAAAATCTGCTTTTGTAAAATCTAAGAGTTCGTATATTCATCCAGGGATTTAATCTCCAGATTCTGGAGTTTCCTTGATATGATTGCTTCGGTAAATATTTCCGCGATTTTTATGTTGTTGATTAGGGGAACAGAGCAGTCTATGGCGAGTCTTCTCAACATATAATTGTCGCCGTTTGAATTCTGCTCATTTATTCTCGGGATGCAGATAATCAAATCAAGCTTTTTTTCTGTCATGTAATTGTAGATGTTTGGCTGTGTTTTTTCCTTGATTTTATAGAGTTCTGTTGAATTGATGCCGTGTTTTTTGTAAAATTGGGCAGTGTCTTCTGTTGCATAGAGATTGTAATTTTTGCTTTGGAGTTTTTGGAGGGATTCTGTTAATTTTGCCCTGTTCTTATCTCCGCTTATGCTCACAAGAATGTTTTTTTTTGGGTACTCGAGGTTCGTTGACAATACGGATTTCAAAAATGCATCATCCAGATTCCTTCCCAGGCATGCGACTTCACCGGTGGAAGCCATCTCCACAGAGAGGAATGGGTCTGCTCCCTTGAGCCGCGAATAGGAAAACTGTGATGTCTTGACACCCATGTATTTTGGATTTTTTATTTCTACTGAGCCTATTGGTTTGCCAATCATTGCCTGAACTGCTAAATCTATAAAATTAACATCCAGGACTTTTGAAATAAAAGGGAAACTGCGGGAGGCTCTTAAGTTGCATTCAATGACCATTATATCTGTGTCTGTTATCAAAAACTGGATATTGAACGGTCCTGTAATATTTAAGGCACTTGCTGTTTTTTTTGCAATGTTCTTCATCAGGTTCTTCTCTATGCCACTTATGTTTTGCGTTGGTTGAATCATGGTGGAGTCTCCGCTGTGCACTCCTGCCTCTTCAATGTGCTCTGATATGGCATAGCATACAATACTGCCGTTGTTTGCGACAGCATCCATCTCAACTTCTTTTGCATCTTCTACAAATCTTGAAACAACAACAGGGTATTTTTTATTGATGCTTGCTGCTTTTTTTAAGTATTTTAGGAGTTCTTCCTCTGCAAACACTACCTTCATCGCGGCTCCGCTTAATACATAAGAAGGTCTTATGAGCACAGGATAGATGTCTTTTGCAAAATCGATTGCATCTTCAAGGCTTGTTAGTTGTCTCCAGATTGGTTGTTTTATTTCCAGGATGTCCATCAGGTTGGAAAATCTGAACCTATTTTCTGCCCTGTCAATATCTGTTGGGCTTGTCCCGAATATCTTTACTCCGCTTTTGTAAAAAGGCATTGCCAGATTATTTGGTATCTGACCGCCTACCGAGACTATTATGCCTTCCGGCTTTTCCAGATCATATATATCGCAAATCCTTTCGAAACTCAATTCATCAAAATAAAGCTTGTCGCATTCATCGTAATCTGTTGAAACTGTTTCCGGGTTGCAGTTAATCATTATTGTTTCGTAATTGTTGTTTTTCAGGGTCTGGGTTGCGCTTACACAGCACCAGTCGAACTCTACAGAAGAGCCTATCCTGTAACTTCCGCTTCCTACAACAATTGCCTTTGGCATCTTCTGTCTGTTGTATTTTATGTCGTGCTCAGATGCATCGTATGTTAGATACAAGTAATTTGTTTTGGCGGGATATTCTGCGGCAAGGGTGTCTATCTGCTTTACATAAGGCACAATGCCGAGAGAGATTCTCTGTTCTCTTATGTCTTTTTCTGTCGTATCTTTCAGCTGGGCTATCTGGGGGTCTGAAAAGCCCTGTTGTTTTGCTGTTTTTAATAAATCTTTATTGATTGGGCTGTCTTTTATCTTTTGCTTTAATTCAACAAGGTCTTTTATCTTGTATAAAAACCATTTGTCGATGTATGTTAAATTGTAAATCTCATCGATGCTCATGCCTTCTTCTATTGCTGTTTCTATTGCAAAGACCCGTTTGTCTGTCGGATGCTTTAGCTCTTCTTTTAGATCCTTAAATTTCATGTCATTGCATACTGCACCTGATTTTCCGATGTCCAGCATTCTTATTGCTTTTTGAAGCGCCTCGTTAAAATTTCTTGCGATGGACATTACTTCGCCGACACTTTTCATTTCTGTGTTTATCTGTTTGCTTACATTTGTGAATTTTTCCAGGTCCCATCTTGGAATCTTTAATACTACGTAATCTAAAGATGGCTCAAAACAGGCGGTTGTTGATTTTGTAACTGAATTTTTTATGTCTGTCAGGCTTTTTCCTATTGCCAGTTTTGCGCCTACGTAGGCTAAAGGATATCCTGTTGCTTTTGATGCAAGGGCAGAAGAGCGAGACAGTCTTGCATTTACTTCAATTACACGATAATCGTTGCTGTCTGGGTTCAGGGCATACTGAATGTTGCATTCTCCTACTATTCCAAGATGCCTGATTGTCTTTATTGAGATGTCTCTCAAGGAATGATACTGCTCGTTTGTCAGGGTCTGGGAGGGGGCAATTACGATGGATTCTCCGGTGTGGATGCCGAGCGGGTCAAAGTTTTCCATATTGCAGACAGTTATGCAGTTGTTATTTTTGTCTCTTACTACTTCGTATTCTATTTCCTTCCATCCTTCAAGGTATTCTTCTACCAGCATCTGTTTTGTGAGGGAGAAACCCTTCAAAAGCATTTTTTGGAGTTCGTCTTCATCGTAGGCAACGCCGCTTCCTGCTCCGCCAAGGGCATAAGCACTTCTTATCATTATCGGGAATTTTATTTTTTTTGATGCAGTCATGCCTTCTTCAACTGAAGTTACGGCAAAACTTATCGGAGTACTGACATTGATTTCTTTTAATTTTTGCTTGAATAAAGCTCTGTCTTCTGTGTTTTTTATTACGTCTACGCCGGTTCCGAGTACTTCAACGTTGTGTTTTTTTAATATGCCTGTATCGTGGAGTTCTACACCGCAATTAAGTGCGGTCTGTCCGCCGAAGGATAGTAGTATGCCGTCTGGTTTTTCTTTTTCAATTACTCTTTCAACAAAATATGGAGTAATTGGGAGAAAGTAAATTTTATCGGCTCTGTCCTTGCTGGTCTGGACTGTTGCGACATTTGGGTTGATTAGGATGACTTCTATGTTGTCGTCTTTTAATGCTTTGATTGCCTGGTTGCCAGAGTAGTCAAATTCTCCTGCCTGTCCTATCTTTAATGCCCCGCTTCCCAAGAGGAGGACTTTAGTTGGTTTTTTGTCGTCCATAGTAATTTTTATAAAGTTGTTTTCGCATAATATATAATTGGGTAAGTCTTGGAAGGTAGGTATGTGCCTTGAGGTGCATTCTGCGCGGTGGCAAGCCGACTAATCCTTCTGAGGACCAATTTATATTTTTTATTTCCATAATACTTCTTTGTATTAAATCTCCTGCTTATTTTACTCAATCCTTTTTTCATTATCCATATAATTTAATTTTGAAACCACTTTCTTTTTGGTTTCTTCTTCCAGTTCAACTCTTGCATTCTTTGCGATATTTCCTCCTTTTTTGGCGGAATGCCTGCACTCATTGAATCCTTGCGAATTGTTTGCTTCTGTAATTTCTGTTGTTGCTTTTTCTCCAAGCATTGTAAAAATTAGCTCTAAATCTGTCATGTGGTCTCTTAAGTTTTGATTTCTTTTGGTTAATCCTTTATGATTTTTATATTCTCCAACCGTTTTTCCAAAAGTTGCTTTTGAAATCTCGTTTGTCAGGATTGCAAATTCTTTTCCTTCTTTGACTTCTCTTGAGTTCCACTCTTCTGTCAATTCCTGTCGTATGGCGATTCCTCTTAAGCGTTTGTCAATCCAGTCTTTTGGATATCCTTTTAATTCATAATATTTTTTTACCCTGTCCTGTGCCAACTCAGGATTTTCTATCTCATCGATTCGGTCTTTTCCCAGTTGCGCCAGCCATTGCTTGAATGGTTCGGCTTTGGGGGAAGGGATTGACTGGATTATGCGAAAAAGAGATTTAATATTGGCGCAATCTGTTTCTCTCAACTTTCCATCTGGTGCGGGTAATTTCAACCGGTGACAATTTGTCACCACTTCACTTCCTTCTTCATTTAACCTTTGACTGAGTTTATTCCAGTATTTTCTGGCTTTTAAGGGGTCTGGTTGATTTGTAAGAATTGCTGTGACATCAACAACAGAAAAATACCACTCTTCATTATGCCAGATTCGTCTTATTTTCTTGTCTTCAAAGACGATTAATTTATTGTTTTCTTCCACCATGTTTCTCCTTTTCCTTTTCTTCAAGCCATATTTTTCTTGCTTCTTCTGCCGAGAGATTTTGACCTGTTTTTAAATAAGGTTTTCTCCTGTTGATTTTGGCTATTGCCTCATCTAAAACCTCTTTTACTGAGAATAATTTTTTCTCTTCTGCCATCATGCAAATATGCGCCCAGTCGTGCAGGATGTCGCCCAGTTCTTCTTTTAGATTTTCATTGTCTTTTTTTTCAATGGCTTCAATTACTTCTTCTGATTCTTTTTTTAATTCATAGCAGTATCCTTCCAGACCTGTTTTTTTTGTCCATGGGTCTTTTTTACAGCTTGTCTTTATCAGTTCAATAAAATCTTCAAATGTCTGTTTCATTTTTCGCACCCCTCTATTAATTTTGCAAATTCAGCAAATAAATACTGCGTGTCATTTGGTCCAGGGTTTGCTTCAGGGTGGAACTGGACAGACATAAATGGTTTTGTCTTATGTTTTATGCCCTCGTTTGTCTTGTCGTTTGCATTGAAAAACCAGTCCTTCCATTCTTCAGATAATGTTTTTTCATCTACGGCAAAGCCATGATTCTGGCTGGTGATGTAGCATCGGTTTGTTCCTGTTTCGATGCATGGCTGGTTCTGACTCCTGTGACCGTATTTTAATTTGTATGTCTTTGCTCCTGCGGCAAGCGCGAGGAGTTGGTTCCCTAAGCAAATGCCGAAAATTGGTTTATTGTATTTTAAGCTCTTTTTTAGAATTTCAATTGTCTTTGTGCATTTGGCGGGGTCTCCCGGACCGTTTGAAATGAAAACTGCATCGTAAGCAATTCCTTCTTTTATAAAATCGTAATCGTAGGGAACCCTGATGATTTCCAAATTATTCTTTATTAGATTTTTGATAATTGAATGCTTTACTCCGCAGTCAATCAGGACCACTTTCTTTTTTCCTTCGCCGGAATTGTATTTTATGACTTTTTTTGTGGTTATGTCTTTTACTAAATCATCATTGTCTGGATTGTAGAAATCAATATCCTGTTCGTCAAAGATTATTTTGCCGAGCATTGTGCCTTTCTCTCTTATTTTTTTTGTCAGGGCTCTTGTGTCAATGCCTGCAATTGCCGGAATGTCATTTTCTGTTAAAAATTTGGACAATGATTTTACTGCTGTGTGGTGGCTGTATTTTTGGCAATACTGGCTTACTATAAGACCAGAGACGTGTATTTTTTCTGATTCAAAATTTATGTTTAATTTGTCTTTGTCAGATTCGTTTTTTGGGACTCCGTAATTTCCGATTAAAGGGTAAGTGAATGTTAATATCTGCCCGGAGTAGGATGGGTCTGTCAGGGTCTGGTTGTAGCCGACCATTCCTGTGTTAAATACAACTTCTCCGCTCCTGCTGTTCTGTGAACCAAAACTGGTTCCTTCGTAGATAGAGCCATCTTCAAGAACAAGAAAACATTTTTTAGATTTTTTATTTGAACTCATCTTCATCTAAAAATAAAACTTTGTTCTGAATTTTAAAAACCTATGTTTTCAATTTTTTGCATCGTCCCGGAAGAAAAAGAATATATACTTCACTTTCATTTATCTTGATGAAATACCTGAAAGAAAAAATAATTGCATCTGTTTTTTTTGTATTGAGTTTGTTTTTTCTTAATAATTCTGGTATTACAGAGGAGATGATATTGTATGCTGTGACTATGAATTATGCCGGTCTTTCTTTTGGTAATCTGGCGTTGTTTGCCTTGTTTTTTTCTTGTTTTATTGCGATGATAGCCTCTTCAAGCGTTGTAAGGGTTGATAAAAAAAACAGGATGTTTATTGGTGGTCTTGTTTTTATTGGATTGTTTGCTTTGACGGGAGTTAGGATTCCTGTATTGTCTGCCCTGTTATTCTCTCTTTTGACTGGACTTTGTTTTTATTTGTTTATGAGAAAGATTTCAAAAGAAGTGGATGAATTCAAACGAGTAAATCATATGAGGGCATTTATGATAATTAAATCAAATACGCACAAATGCTTTTTTTTGATTAGTTTTTTGTTTGCTATTCTTGTTGCATCTCTTGCTGTTGACATATCCGGAATGGATGTCTTTGGAAAAACAGGACTTAATATGGAAAATACATCTATTGAATTGGACAGTGTGGTTGATATGGCAATGGAAATGCAAAAACAAAGCGCATTTCAGACTGCGGACATGACAAGACTGTTGATAATAGAGAGTGTGTATAAAGACTCCTTGTTATCTGATGGCGAAAAAATAGCATGCCTTAATTCGATAAATCGCAGTGATGCGCATGTGAGAGAGAAGATAGAGGAAAGTTATTCCGGTCTGGATTTGGAAGAGCTGGATTTAGATTTGCAAAATGCAGGCGAATTGAAAATGGAAAATAATCAAAATTCAATATTTGAACAGGCTGATTTTTTAATAACAATAGTGAAAGAATATTATTTTGTGATAGCCGGTCTTGTCGTGTTTTTTATTGCCTCTTTCTGCGGTTCTATTATTGCGTTACTTTCTTCATTAATTGCTGTTATGCTCCTGAGAGTTACAAGTTCTCTTGATGGGCAGAAGAAGAATACTTCCTGATGATTCAATTTGTGATGCAAGAGAAAAAAGAAAACTATAAAAATAATATTTTCTTTATTTGTTATGAAATACTCAAAAATTATATTTTGTTCTATTGTGATTTTGTTATCTTTATCTTCAATGTGCTTTGCATCTAGTCTTGAGGTAGAAATACCCCCCATAATTAATGGAGTTACCTTCTTTACCAACTATAGTTTTGCAAATGACACAAACATAATGAAATCTGAAATGTATTGGGAAAATATGGGTTCTGTTGCGTGCCTTAAGAAATATCGTCTGGATTATTATAATGCCGGGATAAACTATACAAAAAAGATTATTATAAATAACAAAACCTATATTGACACGCTGGCTGAAGAAAATCAGGTAAAAATTCTGCATTCTTCATATTCAAGTGAACTAATCTATGCCGGCGGCAGAAAATCAATATACAATTATTTCATCCCGTCCCTGAACAGTTCTGTTAATGAAAATACGTATAGTGTTCAGCCAAGAGTTTATGGGTGTAATGAGGTTATTTACTTAGAACCTTATGAAATCAGCGTTGGGTTAAGCAATGTATCTTTTGACAATGATGTTGATTTGAAAATAGTAAATGCATGGAATGACAAAAACGATATTCAATTTAGTATTGTCTCTTCCAAAAATACAGAAGTTGTAATTATACCATATGAAAAACCATTTTGGTATGAGGTTTCATCGAAAAAAATTGCATTGAAAAAAAACAAAATAAATACTATATCTCTTCCTTTTTTTGCAGATGACTTTATGACGAATCAAAGAAAGATTAGTTTTGTGTTTGCAAGCCCGGATTTAAAAAAGATATATGCAATGGAAACGATTCAATTGAAATATCCTGAAGATGAAGAGATGAGTTTTTTTGCATTTGTATTTGTTGGTCTGATTTTTTTAGTTGCTCAACAATATTTGATGGGGATGTTTTGGAAGAAGAAGAAGGAGATTGTGAAGAAGAGTAAGAAGAAACTTAGTTAATCCATAGGATGTGAGAAAACTCTATGCTTTTTTCGTATCTTGTGTATCATTCAACAAAGTTGAATGTGCAGAAAATCTTTGAGTCCTCTGTATTTGATTTTATCGCATCCGTGGATTCTTTTTTCTTTTTGACTTTTTGAGTTTGGCTTTTCTTGTCGCATAAGAAACGGGATTCTTTATGTTTTTTTCAATGCAGAATTCATCCCTGTGGCATACGCCAATATCTTTGTAGTATCCACTCTTGTTGCAATTTGGAGGGGGTGTTGCGGATTCTCCTTCTTTTGCATAATTTAACTGGGATAAAATATAATTTTCCTTCAATGGCTCTGTGTTCTTAGCATTCCATTCCAGGAGGAGTTGTTTCATTTCTTCTTTTTCCCATCCGCAGCTTGACAAAAAATTGATTAAGATAAATACTGCTCTCTTTTTGCCGTCATCAAGACCAGCAAGTATTGTTTTGACGCACGGTGGAAATTTATCCAATGCTATTGTTGCTGTATTTGAAGAATACTTCATTGACCTGATTCTGTTTGCAACTTCTGGCGGGATAAAGTGAAGGGTTTCTTTTTTGCTTGACAAAATTATGTCTGATTCTTTTATGCCTGAGACAAAGAGTTCGTAAATCGTTTTTTCTTTTGTTGTTAGTTCTGCTTCTTCATTTATTAATTTCATCCCGGATTTTTTTTTTGATGGAGTATTGGTAAATACTAGTGTGCCACTGGATTCCAATGCATCCCTGTATGCTTTTCTTTTTGACCTAGGTAGTTTTATTATTTCATTTTCCAGGTAATCCTTTGTTTTTGTTTTTACTTTTCTTTCAAAGCCTATTGTCTTTTCCTGCTTTTTTTCTTTAAATATCCTGTTTTCCTCGAATGAAAAATAATCATTTGCCCGGATAAGGAGATTTTGGCTTTCGTCAGGATTTCCTTTTGTTAAAAATGGTCTTACTTCTTTTATTTTTCCTATTTCTGCATCCTCTTTTTTGAAGTCTTTTATTTTATCGATATCTAAAACTATGCTTGCAAGGTATGTTTTTTCATTTAAGCTGTAGGGCATCCTGAATAGATGCCTGTTTGACCAGTTCTCTTCTATGTCTACGTATTCGTAGGGGTTTGTTATGTTTTTGTTAAGCACTTTTGCGTATTGGGCAGCTAATTTTTCTTTTATCATCGCTCTTAAGTATGATGCTGTCTGTTGGAGGAGGAGCGGATACATCAGTCTTGTTTCTTTTCCCCCGATGTTGTTTGGCATTGTCTTGTGCGAGATTGCGACGTGGAATCCTCTGTTTCCTGAGAATTTGGCATAAATGTTTTTTATGCTGTGTTTTCTTAGTTCTTCGACCAATAGTATTGCCGCGATTTGGGCAAATTCTATTCCCTTGTCTGCGTCGATGTCAAAGAGAAGATCAAATGAAAGCCTGTTGTTGTCCATCTCGAATTTTGAGTTAGTTATTGTCATTGGATTTTTCCAGTTTTCAATAGAACAATGGAAAGAAGATGCTCCTTGTTTTATCCAGCCGATTATGTCCCCGGGATATTCTGCACATGTTGGTCGTCTTCCATATTGGGTGCTGTAAAATACTGGAACCATTTCCTTGTCTCTTGAATTTTCATATAAAGAATTAATTATGTCCTGTCTTGAATAGTGGTTTCTGTACTCGTATGGTTCCATGGAAATATATGTGTTTGGTTATTTTAAAATTATTTTTACAACAATTAGGTTTGCTTCATTCAATATATTTAAAAAGATATAGGCATTTTAAAGAAAGGTAGATATGATGTATAGCGCTTAGTTATATTGCATAGGATGAAATTTTGTGTGATTCACCAATTCCGGTTGATCCTGCCGGAGATTACTGCTATTAGAATTTGACTAAGCCATGCGAGTCAGAGGTTTTATTATACTGGCAAAAGGCTGAGTAACACGTAGTCAACTTGCCCTTAAGTCAGGCATATCCTTGGGAAACTGAGGTTAATTCCTGATAGGAAATATTTTCTGGAATGATGTATTTCTGAAAGTTACGACGCTTAAGGATAGGACTGCGGTGGATTAGGTTGTTGTTGGGGTAAAGGCCCAACAAGCCGATAATCTATAGGGGCTGTGAGAGCAGTAGCCCTCAGATGGATTCTGAGACACGAATCCAGACCCTACGGGGTGCAGCAGGCGCGAAACCTTCACAATGCACAATATGTGTGATGGGGAGATTCTAAGTGGCAGCATAACGCTGTCTTTTGAAAAGTTGAAACATCTTTTCGAATAAGTGGTGGGTAAGACGGTTGCCAGCCGCCGCGGTAATAACCGCGCCACAAGTGGTAATCTCGATTATTGGGTCTAAAGCATCCGTAGCCGGTGATATAAGTTTCCTGTGAAATCCAAATGAAAACATTTGGGCATGCAGAAAATACTGTATCACTTGAGACTGGGAGGAGCAAGAGGTACTCGAGGGGAAGGGGTAAAATCTATTAATCCCTCGGGGGTCACCAGTGGCGAAGGCGTCTTGCTAGAACAGGTCTGACGGTGAGGGATGAAAGCCAGGGGAGCGAAGAGGATTAGATACCCTTGTAGTCCTGGCTGTAAACGATGTCCGTTAGGTATTGTAGTTTTTAAGAGAAACTATAGTGCCGTAGGGAAGCCGTTAAACGGACCACCTGGGGAGTACGGTCGCAAGG
>JAGLPV010000053.1 GCA_023137195.1 Candidatus Aenigmatarchaeota archaeon
AAGTCGTAACAAGGTAGCCGTACGGGAACGTGCGGCTGGATCACCTCCATTAATTTTGAATCACACAAAACATCTGTCTATGCAAAGAAACATATCTACTTATTATTTATTTTTTTTTAATGCAATTAATTTTAATTTTTCTATTGTATAATAAAGTGTATAATTTCGCAAGGAACTTTAGATACAATAAAAGCGTCTTGCAAGAAATACTACTACTTTTAATGTATACAACACAATAAAAACCACTTACTCTTTGCTTGTAAATGCAAAGAATATACAATCTATCTACTGTTGAGAATCTTCCGGGTTTAGACCACAGATTTTAAAAAATAATGAAAGAAAGTAAGAAAAAATAATTAAAAATCAATCTCTTATTGGAACTCGTTGTTTGTCAATTTCTCTTCCATTCTCTGTGTCAAATGGCGTTCTAAAAAATTGCTTTCAACATGACGTATTGCTTTGATGGCTACCTGAGCATTGTCTCCTTTTATCCAGATAAGTCCGTTTTGCCCCACAAGAATGTTGCATCCTGTTTTTTCTGTTATCAATTTTATCATTGAGCCTTTTCTTCCTATTACTCTCTGGACTCTTGATGGAACTACAGGAATTACTATGCCGTCATATAATTTTTTGCATACATTGTTTTTCATGCTGACATTTATGAACCTGGATTTTGTCGCTACAGAAACATGGATGTAGAGAATATCTCCTATTTTATAATATTTTTCAATATCCTCGCCGTCTTTTACAAATTCTCTTATTTCGTAAAGAGATAGCATTGCATCAAAAGGGCTGTTTATGTTAATTGACCAGTTGTTGTATCCGACTCTTATTACTTCTCCTATTACAAAATCGTCTTTTTTTGGGACGTAAATGTTATTTAATGGACTTACTGAAATTATGTTGTCTCTTTCTTTTACAAAACCTACGTATTTTGAAAATATTTTTGAATTTTCCCTGTATGTTCCAAAACCGGAAATTATATTGAGATTGTCTTGTATTTCTTCTCCAACAATGGCTGTTCTCCTGTATTCTTTAGGAGCTTCTTTTACTGCTGCACTCATAATTTCTTGATATCAGCGATTAATTTACTGTTATCTTTGATAAGGGTTTCGTCTTCTACTGCAACGCAACTTGTTGCTACTTTAAGACCTACACAAGTGCCGAGTTCCTGTTTGCTTGGAACTGCCATGAATGCAATTTCTTTTTCCTTGCATAATGTGGGGATGTGCATGATTAATTCCTGTGGATTAATATCTTCTGCAATTACAACCAATTTTGCATTTCCTCGTTCTATGGATTTTGTTGCTTCGTTAACACCTTTTCGTGTCTTTGCTATTTCTTTTGCAGAATCCAGCATGTTGTATACTGCTTCTGATACTTCTTTTGGCGTTTTAAAACCTAATATTGTTTCTATTGTCATTGAACCACCTTTGTTCTCTTATTGTTTTATGGGGTATTGTTTTAAAAGGTTTTTTGTCGTCTGATGCTGCGAAAAATTAAGACTTTTTGCGGGTTTGAAGGTTCTTTTTCTTATGATTAGGATATTATTCTGCAGTCTTGTGCAGAGACAATTCACTCTTCTTGTGAAAATTAAGGGAACTTTCTTTGTTTCTTACGCTTACGACATTTTTCTGTAT
>JAGLPV010000054.1 GCA_023137195.1 Candidatus Aenigmatarchaeota archaeon
TTACGCTTACGACATTTTTCTGCAGTCTTACGAAAATTGCTTGCAGAAAAATACCATGAAAATCGCTGGGCTTACGGTGTTACCGCGCTTTTCAAGGTTAAAAAGGGTTCACGGCGGAATTCGCTCTTTGGGGCGAATTCCTTTGTTCACTCCTTTTTAATGGTCCCGTCGAGGATTGAACTCGAGACCTCCGGCTATCTTAGAGAATACTCCATTCTCTTTATTACGAGTACTGCCATATAAGACCGGCACTCTAACCAAGCTGAGCTACGAGACCTCTATTATTCTTTATATTGTCATTAGTTTTAAATAAATTCACATTAAAAAACATGCTGGGTTGGATATACTACCATTCCTTCTTCCTGCATCTGGACGGGATACACTCCTTTCCCGTGATTTGTTCCTTTCATCTTTAGTATTGTGATTATTTTTTCATACAAATCTCCGGTTTTAATCAAATCCAGCATTATCAATCCATCTACGACAAAATGCTCCATGTTAAATTCCATAGAGTCCATTCTTGTTTTTCTTTCATCTGTCAAAAGAGGGGTTATGCCCATATCTGCGTAGAGTTTTATTAATTTTTCAGTTCCTCTCCTGAAACCGCCAAAACCTTCACTAAATTCTAATATTAATGTCAATGAGTCAAAGGCTATTCTTGTTGCGCCAATGTCCTTTATTTTGTCAATGAATGCGCCGCCTGTTAGGAATTGCATAAAATCTTCCCCTTCTTCGGTTTTAATATCGGGGGTTATTACATAAACCTGTCCTTTTTCTTCTAATTTTTTAAAATCCCAGCCAAATCTTCCGAACCTGTCCTGGAGTAAATTTACCGGTTCTTCGACAGATATGAAAACGCCGACATCATCGTAATTCATTGCGCCGTTGATGATATATTGGAGAGCAAATGTTGTTTTGCCGCTTCCCGGGGTGCCGGAAATCAAAAAACCGTTTTGTTTTGGAAATCCTCCTTCCATCAATTCGTCTAATCCAGTTATTCCTGAAGGAACTCTTTCGATTGCCATAGTATAATAGATAATTAAAGTTATTAAATATGTTGTTAAAATATATGAATACTAATACTATGCATAAAAAATATAAGAAAAACCTCTCTGGCTTTGTTGAAAATAAAAGACTTCCTATTTACAACTGGCTTTATTACAAGGAAGGATTTTCGGCGCAGATTGTTTTTGACCTTATTGAAAGATTTGACCTGAAAAAAGGACAGACTATCCTGGAACCTTTTTGTGGTAGCGGGACAACGCTGCTGGCGGCAAAAGAAAAAGGAATTAATTCTGTTGGGTTTGATGTGCTGGACATTGCTGTTTTTGCATCTGCTGTCAAAACAAGAGATTATAGCAAAGTTATTGATGAATTGAAGGGAAGTCTTGAAGACCTGAAAAATGTGCCGAAGAGGAAACAAAAAATCAGGATAAAGGAAAAAATAATTCTTCGCGCATTTCCTGAGAGAATTTTGTCTGAATTATTGAATATAAAAGAAAATGTCGGTAAAATAAAAAACCGTGTTGTTTCTGATTTTTTCCTGCTTTGTTTGATTAATACTGCCACCAAGACCAGCTTTGCAATGAAAGATGGGGGGTGCATAAAGATAGATAAAAGCAGATCTCTACCTCCTGCAAAATACATGTTCATAAAAACAGCAAAAAAAATGATCAGGGATGTGGAAGAAATAAAATTTCCTGGGTGTACAACAGAAGTGCATAGACAGGATGCGAGGTGTTTTGAATTAAAAGAAAATTCTATTGACTGCGTGATAACTTCGCCACCTTACCTGAATAAAATTGAATATACTAATGTGTATTTTATCGAGGAATATTTGTTTTTGAAAAGGCAATTTAATGCTCCATTACGGTCTTTTGTCGGGAAAAATTCATCTATTGGAATTGATGATATTGGCGATGAAAAATTGAAAAAGCATTTGTCTGAATTTCGCGGGAAAAAATATGAAGCCCAGATTGCGTCTTATTTTGTTGACACGAAAAGATGGCTGGAGAATGTGTATTTTTGTTTGAAAAGAAATAAATACTGCGCTGTTATTGTTGGCGGAGGGTGCTTTGAATGGGGGGTTGTAGAGAGTGATGTTATTCTCGGTCTGATTGCAAAGGATGTTGGGTTTGAACTGATTGATATTGAGCCGCTGAAAAAAATAGTTTGCACAAAAAACAGGACGACTAAAATAGGAGTATTGAACGAGAGTCTGGTTGTGTTGAAGAAGTAAACTTATAGCAAAAAACATAAATAATGATAATATCTAGGAGATAGTTATGTCTTTTACTAGTATATTTGACTGTGAGTGAGATTGAAATTAGCAGACAAATATATTCGAAGACGCAATTGTCAAACAGTACAAATTGCGCTTGAGATTATCTCACCCCGCATACTTGTATTACTTTTGTGTTGTAACCTAAGTTTGACAGTTTAACATC
>JAGLPV010000055.1 GCA_023137195.1 Candidatus Aenigmatarchaeota archaeon
TGACAATTTGTCCCCACCCTTTGGACAACGCTTCATCTCGTTTTTTCAATATAATCTGTCGCATTAATCATATCCGTCAAAGCTGTGACAATATCAGCTACAGAAAAATGTCATTCTTCATCATGCCACGTTCTTCTGATTTTTCTGTCTTCGAAAACCACAAATGCGTTATTAGAATCCATTTCCCCTATTAGAAAACCCATAAAATATTCACGTAAAGGCATAAGTAATTTTTTGAAGAAGATTTCAAGTTCAAATTAATCATTATTCTAAAGATACTTCTTTTAGCGTAATTGTTTTTTGTTCAATATCTGCTCTTACCATTACATAAGTATTTTCATCCCATCCTAATTTTTTAACCTCTTTAGTTAAGAAAGCGCCATATCCATTACTAATCCTGCATATTTTTCTTATATCAAAATCTCTTTTTCCCCTTGCCATCCATATAATATATATAAATGTTACTATATATAATATGTGTATACCCTCTATAGTCAATACAGCAGATATAGAATATATAGATAATATAAAATGGAAAAAATAAAAGCAAAAGCAAATTTGAGAACAGTGCTTATTTTATTTTTATTAATTGCTTTATTCTCAACTGTCGTTGAAGCAATATCTGGTTGTTGTTCGCATCATAACGGTGTTTGCGGTTGTAAATGTTGTGATGGAACTTCTCTTTCCAAAACTTGCGCTCCATATTATCTATCATGTGATGAAACAGAAAAAGAGATTTTTTCTAAACCAGATAAAACAACCGATACAATATTTGAAAACGAAGAAAGAGCAAAAGTCATAAGAATTATTGACGGCGATACAATAGAAGTACAAATAGGAACAATAATAGAAAAAATAAGAATAATAGGACTAGATACACCGGAAACAAAACATCCTACAAAAGGAGTTCAATGTTTTGGAAAAGAAGCAACAGAGAAAATGACTGAATTGACTAAAGGAAAAACAATAACTCTCGAAAAAGATCATTCTGGAGATAATAGGGGTAAATATGGTCGTCTATTGCGATATGTAATTATAGAAGGAAAAGACATAGGATTGCAAATGGTAAAAGAAGGTTATGGCATTTCATATGTCAAATATCCTCATTCAAAAATACAGCAATACAATAAAGCAGAAACGCTCGCCAAGACAAATAAAAGAGGTTTGTGGGCAGGAGATACTTGTAACGGGAATTTTTTGAAAGGAGACAAGAAAGAATCCAACTACAGTATGTTGCAGAACATCAAAATTCAAAAAAACGATTCTGTTGGAATTAAGAAAGGATTAGAACCAGAGGGAAATAAATCATTTATTCCAAAGATTTTATCTTTCTTTTCAACTTTGTTTTTTCGTTTAATTAATATGTGATATGTGTAGTGAATTCCTTAATCTTACGCTTACGAGTATTTTTTGCATCCCTACGAAAATTACATGCAGAAAATAACCATGAAAATCGCTGGTCTTACGCTAAACACCGCGCTTTTCAAGGTTAAAGGTGGCTCACTGCGGAATTCATAAAATACGCAATATACGATGAATTCCTTTGTTCGCTCACCTTTAACGCTGAAGGCAGGATTCGAACCTGCGTGTCCGTGAGGACAGTGGTTTTCGAGACCACCGCAATACCAGGCTATGCGACTTCAGCAAACAACAATCCAATAAATTGAATTACTTTTTATAATTAATGATATTTATATCTATATCATTTAATGGTGAAATAAATATGTATGTAACCACAATAGAAATAGTAATGGATATAAAAAAGAAGGACTTAGAGGAAAAATTGGATTCCTGTGCAAACATAGACGAATATAACATAGAAGAACTAGACAAGGATGATTACAGGAAGAATGTTTTGATTTCTTTTGCAAATCCCATAGATATCCGTGGTGTAGAAACAGAATTAAAAAATACACTCAAACTTGAAGAACTTCCAAAAAAAGGCACGGAATGATTGTTTTATTTTTCAATCAACTCATTCAGTGCCTCGACATCAATTTCAAAACACGCTGTCGGGTTTATTAACGACCATTTTTCAAGCACAGCAGGATTGAGTTCGCCGATAATCCCTATTTCTTTTTTCTTAGCAATTATTTTCCCACATCTCCCCGCCATAAATGAATCATGCTCTGTTTTTCCAATCTTTATATCCAGACCATAAACACTCAAAAGCGCATCCAAAACCTGTTTTATCTGCGTGAATGTCACAACATTATCGCTGATACATGCGCACAGTTTTTTAATCGTCCTTGACTTTACATCCTCTTTATCATCAGGAATCACAACAAACCCGCATTCAAATATTTTCTGTGGAACTGGTCTGTTCTTGTTGATTTCCAGTGACTTCAGGCTTTCCGGCAGAAGCCACGTACGCGTCATGTTTATCCCCTGCTCTGCGCTCTTCTTTAGACCGACATGCTCCTCCGTTTCAAGGTTCATCTTATCATACTGGTCTACTGTAGATGTCAGACCAAGCGTATATATTTCACTAAAGCCAAGCCCGACCATAATATCACTCAACTGCTCCGACAAATCCGATACAGGTAGCGTGGAAGAAATAGTAGAAATAGACGGGAGAGTTAAAGGAAACTCATTGAACTTATATGCCCTTGCAATATCATCAACAATATCAATCTGGTGCCATAAATCAACACGGACTTTAGGAACCTTAACCTTAATCACATCCCCTTTAGCTTCAACAATCCCATACATCATTTTTTTAAGGAATCCAACCACCTCTTTTTGAGTCAAATCCAGACCAAGCATTTTATTTGCATAACTGACGCTGACTTCCCTTTCATAAGGAGTTAAATCCGGCGTTGTAATCGTTTCCTTAGCATATTTAACATCCGTTGCATAAATATCAGCCCCCATATCCGCAAACATCGCGCAGACAAGGTTTAAAACCTCTTCAAGAATTTTCAGGTTTATCCCCGTTGCCTCGATAAAAATATCTTTAGTATCCTCTGTTATTTTCCCGACTTCGTGGGAATTGATAATCGGCGGCATAGACATAATCGTATTTTTTGAATCAATGAAAAACACGAGTTTTTTCCACCCCTCAACAATATGCGCATATTTTTTCCCAGTAGGATGCAGTGAGAGAATTTCTCTTCCTGTTATTTCTCTCGGATATTCGAGAGGACGGTACTTTATTTTATCAGGGTTCTCCCCAATAATCTTAATAGGAAAGTGTACTTTATCCAGAGGATATATCCCGATACCTCCTTTTTTCCTGTTCCTCAAAAAAGCCCCTGCAAGTTTTTCCTGCACTCTCATAACTTCCCTAATTTTTTTATCGTCAAATTTCAGGTTTTTTGCAACTGCGCAAACAACATAAGGCCATTGCTTTGGCATGTTGGATACTTCAACAACATAATCCCTTTTCCTGACATTCCATTTAGGCATTTTATCCTCAAGACCAATATAATTCTTTAATGCCCTTGCAAGCCCCTGGAGCGAAATCAAATCGCTCCGCTCAGCAGTAAGTTCAATGCTCAACTCATCCCCTGTCTGTTTTTTCAATTCCAGACCAAAATCAAATAAAATTTCCTTTAATTTATCAACAGGAATCTTTTTGCCGATACTCGTGTTTAATTCCTTGTGAGATACATCAATCATTACCATAGTC
>JAGLPV010000056.1 GCA_023137195.1 Candidatus Aenigmatarchaeota archaeon
CAGCTTGCTGCGGGGTTGTTCATTCATTATAATCCACCACATTCAATGTCACAACATAACCCTTTTTATTTATATTAAATCATCTATTTTTATAGTGATGAAGACAATTTCAGAATTCATGGCATCAACAGAATGAGGCGTATTTGGAGGGATACTAATTATATCGCCTTCTTTTATTTCAAAAGACTCGCCATTTTTTATCGAGTCTCCTCTGATGGTTTGGGCATCTTTTTCTCCTTTTTTGACATGCGGATTAATGAGTTCTCCTTTATACGTAAACATGGCTTTTCCGCTTGTAATGATATAGATGTCCTGAGATTTTTTATGGATAGCAGGAACTATTATATCGTTCTTTACATGCACAGATTTCAGGACATAATACTCCGATTGACTTTTGGGTACTAAATTTAGATAATATTCACTATTTGATTTTTTTAATTTGTTTACAGAATCGTTGAATTCTTCTTTTTTTATAATGCCACAAAAAGCCATATTATAAAATAAAAATTATTTATTATTAAATATCTTTTCATTAATACTACAAAATTTAGATTAATCAAAAGCGGTTTTTTATTCAAACACTTTTGGTCCTATTACATGACCATCTTTGCTGAATTCAATGTTTTCTTCAAGTGCTTTCCTGTCTTCAAATTTACAGATTTTATCATCCCTGTACTTGTTTTTAATGTCGTATATGTGGAAAGCAGGTTTTACTTTATCTGTATTTATGCTGTCCAGTTCATCAAACATTGAGATTACTTCACCGATTTGACCGCTGAATTCCTTCTTTTCTTTGTCGGTCAAATCAATTCTTGAGAGTTTGCATAGTTTATCTATATCTTTGAACGCCATACAAGACTTTAGAACAAATCTTTTTATAATTAAGACAAATATAAGGACTATGCCAAAGACGATAATTGCGCAATTAAAGAAGGGCAAAAAAACATTTGAAATTATGCTGGACTTTGATAAATACCTTGAATGGAAAGCCAAAAAGGACATTCCTGTTGACGATCTTATTGTAGGAGATTTTTGTTTCAACAACATCAGCAAGGCGGAGCGTGCAGTTGAAAGCGATATGAAAGAAGCTTTTGGAACCCTGGAGCTTGGGAAAATAGCTTCTCAGATTCTTCAAAAGGGACAAATCCAGATGACGACGAAAGAAAGACAGGAATTGCAGGAGAGAAAAAGAAGGCAGATAGTTGACTTCATTTGCAAAGAAGCGATTGATCCGCGGACAAATTGTCCTCCTACGCCTACGCATATTGAATTAGCCCTAAAAGAGGCACATTTTAATGTTGATATTTTTGGCAATATTGACGGACAGATAAAAGAAGCGTTGAAGAAGATGATGTCTGTCCTGCCATTGATTATTGAAAAAGATGAAATTGAAGTGAAGATACCAATTGCTGATGTCCCTAGTGTGCAGAAAATAGTCCGGGGTAGTACAAAGATATTGAAAGAAAACTGGACATCTGATTTCTGGGTGGTTTTAGTGCAGATGCCTTCTAGTAAAGCAACGTCATTCTTAGAGCATCTGACTAAGATGTGCAAAAATGAAATAATAGTTAAAAAGAAGTGATTTTATAATGGTATTTTTTGAATTAGCAATAGTCCTGTTCTTTGTTGCGTTTGCTCTTTTCCTGCTTTTCAAAAAGGCATTTGATGTATATGCTACTGTCATATCCCTGCTTATGGGGATTTTTATCTTCAAATACAAGGGTTTTGAATGGTTTATTGTGTTGTTTTCATTTCTTGTGATTGGTATGTTTTGCACTTATTTTGGTCGCAGGATTAGGAAGAAGACGTCTGCGCATAAGACAAGAGACTTTGACAATGTCATCTCGAACGGTCTTGTGGCATTTACAAGCGCGCTGTTTAATTTTCCTTATATTTACCTGGGGAGTATAAGTGCGGCTCTTGCGGATACCATGAGTTCTGAAATAGGAATGCTTTCAAAGAAAAAACCGGTTTCTATATTGAATCCGGGAAAAAAAGTCAGTACGGGAGCAAATGGCGGAGTAAGTGGACTGGGCTTTTTTGCGGCAGGAATCGGCTCACTGATTATTGCGACATGCGCTTATGTTTTTTATTCTTCTTTCATGAGCGGGGATTTATTGGATATCCGGTTGAAACTTACAATATGCGTTTTCCTTGGAGGAATTATTGGAACCATTACAGACAGCATTTTAGGGGAAGTTTTAGAAAACAAGAAAAAAATGACAAATGGCAGTGTTAATTTTATTTCGACATTGATTGCGGGTCTTTTTGTTCATCTAATTATGATGATATAATACAAATATGATTACAGGATTGATTGCGGCAATGGCTAATAGTGTAGAATTGTTGCTTGAACGGTATATTCTTGATAAAAAGCAGGTAAGTTGGAAAAAAAATTTAAATATCGGTTTTATTACGATTAGTTTATTTATGCTTATTGGAAGTCCTTTTTTTTTCAAGTATAACCCTCTATATTTGTCAAAAACCAATATAATTTACCTGGCGGTTGTGATTTTTTTGTCAGTTGTATTTAATTCTTTGTTCTTTTTTGGTCTGAAGCATACAAAAGTGAATGAAGCAGAACCGTTGATTTTGACAAGCTGGATTTTTACAATAATAAGTGCGGCAATCATATATCCCGATGAAAGAAATACAATAGGTATTGCTTTAGCGATTATAGCATCAGGGAGTGTTCTTCTTTCTCATCTAAAGAAGCATCACCTGCAGTTGGACAGATATGCTTTTTGTATATTGTTATCTGCTTTTTTGATAAGCATACACGATTTGTTTGCAAAAAAACTATTGACAGTTTACGATCCATATAGTTTTTATTTTATCCGATGTGTCTTGTGTTCAGTAATATTCTTATTTATGTACCGTATCTTTGTGAGGGAAAAATCAAGAATTTCCAAAGCTACACTTATGCTGATTTTGTTTGCTAATGTTGCTGTGATTGCAAGATATGTATTTATGTATTGGTCATATAAGATAAATGGATTGGTTTATACGAGCCTTTTGATGTGTCTTGCCCCAGTAATAATACTTGTCGGTTCTTTTGTGTTCTTAAAAGAAGAAATTAGGCCAAAAAATATTGCTGCATCTGTAATAATAGTCGCATGTGTTGTCATATCTATTGTTTTATAAGTTTTTTTGAAGAATAAAATTTATGATTAAGGCAATAATATTTGATTTTGGTGGCGTGGTAGAAAAGTTTGACAATGATATTTTCCTCGAAAAGATTTCAAAATTTAGTGATAAAGGTGTCGAAGAGTTAAATGAATTAATTTACGTTTCTTCTGATTTGCCAAGAAAATATGAAATGGGGCTAATATCCTCTGGTGAATTTTTCAGGAAGATTTCAGAGATGTGCAATCTTTCTTTATCAAAGCAGGAATTTATCGAAGCATATACAGATATATTTTGTCCAATCCAAACGACGCATAGATTGATAAAAAAATTAAAAAACAAATACAAAATTTCTTTATTGTCAAATACGAGCCATTGGGATTTCGAGCACGGGATAAAAAAAAGCGAAGTTTTCTCTCTCTTTGATTTTATGACATTGTCCTTTGAGGTAGGAGCAAGGAAACCAGAAGAAAAAATATATCTGGACGCTCTTGATAAACTTAAATTAAAGCCACAGGAATGCGTTTTTATTGATGATGTTGTAGAATATGTTGAAGGAGCGAACAAGACAGGAATCAATGGAATTCATTACACTTCTTATGACAAACTGCTGGATTGCCTGAAAAAATTAGATGTTGATTTTTAAAATCAAAAAATGTAATATTTATAAATATAATTTACTTTAGTTAAGTGATAAGTATGACAGAGTATTCTCCAATTTCGGGTGCAAAGATTTTCGAAGCACTGCAAGACAAAGATGCAATTATAATGGCAACAAACATAAGATATGTCCCGGGTGTTGCAAGCGGTATATTTAAAGCGGCAAAAGAGGCGAATGCTCCTTTTTTAATAGAGATTGCACGGTCAGAATGCAACCTTGAACGAGGATATATTGGATATAATCCACAGGAATTTGCAGAGGCAATACAAAAAAGTGCAGACAAGGTGGGTTTTAAGTACTGGGCTCTCCATGCAGACCATATAGGGATAAAAAAAGGAGATGAGGCAGATATTGAGAACACAAAAAAACTTGTCAAAGCACAGATAGATGCAGGATTCACTTCCTTTGCAATTGATGCTTCTCATATATTTAATTTTGACGGCAAGACGGTCAAGGAAGAATTACAGGGAAATATTGATGCCACTGTAAAGATAGCGCATTTCATCAAAGAGGAAATGGACAAAAAAGGAGTTTCTTCCTATGGTCTTGAAGTGGAAGTTGGTGAAATTGGCAGGACAGATACAGGAGGCTTTATTATAACGAGCCCGGAGGAAGCAGTGACATACATAAGTGAATTAAACAAAGCAGGAGTTTATCCCAATGCAATTGCTATTGCTAATGGCTCTACACATGGAAACATCTATAAAGATGGACATATTGTGGAGCAGATTTCAATTGATATAGAGCAGACAAAAAAGATAGCTGAAGCATTAAGAGAGGCGAATTTAAATGTGAGAATTGCACAGCATGGGATTACAGGAACGCCGTTAAATTTGATAAAAGAAAGATTTCCACGGGGAGATCTTATTAAAGGGAATGTCGGGACTTTCTGGCAGAATGTATTTTACGATACTTTGAAAGTATGCGAGGGAAGCTTGTATAAAAAAGTACATGACTGGGTGATTGAGACATACAAGGCAGAAGGGAAAAGCGACGAGGAAATATTTGGCAAAAACGCTAAGTTTGCATTAAAGGAATTTTTCAGTGAATTGAATAATCTTAATCCTGCTACAGTGAAAGCAATGGAAGCTCAAAGCTATGCAAGTGCATTGCTGTTCTTTGATGCATTTAATGCTACTGGTAAGGCAGATTTAATTAAAGTTGAATAAATTGCCACATCTGGGTAAAAATGTCTTATGAAAGAAACAAAGGTTTCCACAATTATGCCGGACGATAAATTGAATTATTGAATGGCTGCCAAATCAAAATAACTTATTAATTTTATCTCATTTTTTAGTAAAAAAGGATTTATCTTATTAATATTTATAAAATCCAATTTGCGGTCTTTGTTTAAAGCTGATTTAGACTCAGGATCATAACTTCCCGGATGAAACATCACTTCATAAGATTCGCCATCGTTTAAATTACAAATCCATTGTTGTAATTCTTCCAAAGATTTTCCTGTTCCGACAAAAACTTCATTTTTTGTCGTCAAGACCCCAGAGGTATCTCTATTGTGATTTCTGCATGGCAAATCATTTCGTTTGCAAAACCCAGGAATAAAGAGGAATGATTCTTTGAAGTCCCCATATCTATGAATGTCAAGATGGCTTGGCTTAAATCGAAAAACAGAAATAAATTTATCAAACTGTTTTTTTGTCTCCAGTTCAAAAGATTTATTTGAAAATTCTAAATGAAGTCCGATACTAATATTGTGAGATTTTGCGAGTTTGATTAATTTCTGTACTTGTCTTTGCTGATTTTGATTTATATGATTTACCATAACCGTTGTGGATGAAATCATGTTATTTTCTATCAGATTAAGAATTTTTTCATTAAAGATTTTACTATATCCAAAATCATCTGCATTAATTATGAGATATTTCATATTATAAAATAGGTAAGGTAAATTATTTATAAATATATCTTGGTGGTCTATATTCTGGCTCGGGGTTGTTGAAAATTACACGCAAATAGAGCGGGAACAAACAAAAAATTTTAATCAATAACAACCAGAACTGCATCCACAACAGGAACTGCATGAGTTTTCATCTTTCTTTTTCTTATTTTCTTCTTCCTTATCCTTTTCTTCATTATCCTTTTCTTCAAATACCATATTTTCACCTCCGTGTTTTACCACATACATATTCTTTTTTATATATGTTCTTATTAGCTTTAAAAAATTAAAGACCATATTTTTCTATGAATGAAATCTGGACAGAGAAATACCGTCCCGATACATTAGCCGATGTAATCGGGCAGGATAAGATTGTCAGGACATTAAAATCTTTTGTAAAGAAGAAATCTCTTCCTCATTTGATGTTTAGCGGTCCTGCAGGGATTGGGAAAACGACTTCTGCTATGTGCATAGCAAAGGACTTGTGGGGAGAGAACTGGAGGTCAAACTTTTTTGAGACGAACGCTTCGGATGAAAGAGGGATAAATGTCATTCGTGAAAAGATAAAGCAAAATGCGAAGATAAAGCCGCTTGGTTCAGAATTCAAGATTATTTTCCTTGATGAGTGCGATGCACTGACAAAAGATGCTCAACAGGCGTTGAGAAGGATAATGGAAAAGTACACTTCTACGACAAGGTTCGTTCTTTCCTGCAATTATTCTTCAAATGTTATTCCTCCAATCCAGTCCCGTTGCGCTGTGTTCAGGTTTAAGAAAATAGAGGAAAAGGATCTCGTAAAGCATATAAAAAACCTTGCAGAAAAGGAGCAGCTTCCTATAGATGAGGATGCAGTTCAGCTGATTATTGAGATTAGCGAGGGAGATGCAAGGGGTGCTGTTAATCTGTTGCAGTGTGCTGCTATAGAGGGAAAGAAAATTACGAAGGAAACCGTGTCTTCTATCAGCGCTACGTTGATGCACAGCGAAGTTG
>JAGLPV010000057.1 GCA_023137195.1 Candidatus Aenigmatarchaeota archaeon
TAATCAGGCTGTCCGATAATTCAAACACCTTTATATACTTGTGCACCCTATATATAGTACAGGTGAATTATATGAGTTATATCGAAATCAAAACGATAAACGGCAAAAAGTACAGGTATGAAAGAACAAGCTACAGAATAGGGAAAAAAGTAAAACACAGGAGTAAATATTTATGTCCTGTTGAACCTAAAACCAAAAAAGACAATAACTAATGGCATTTATAAAATCATTTAAATCCCAGCAATGGTTATTGCCGCCAAGCATAGAAGAATTAATACCGTCAGACCATGTCTGCTTTTTGATTGAAAGTCTTGTAGATTCAATAGATTTTTCTCCATTTGAAATAAAATATTCTGGTGCAGGACATCCTGCATATCATCCTAAAGTCATACTCAAACCAATGCTTATGGGTGTTATGGATAACATTCGCAGTTCCCGTAAAATTGCAAGAAGCATAAAGGAAAATATAGTTTACATGCATCTTGCTGAAAAATTGACCCCTGATTTTAGGACAATCAGTGATTTTAGAAAAAACAATCCTGATCTTGTAAAAAAATTGTTTAAGCATACCGTAATTTTGGCAAAACAAGAAGGTATGCTTAATATGTCTTGTTTTGCTACAGACGGCACCAAAATCAAAGCCAATAGTTCAGACAGGAAAGTTCTAAACAAGAATGAATTAAAATTTTTGATGGGGTTCATTGACAATGAACTCGAAAAATGGTCAAAGCAGGATTCATTGGAAGATGATTTTTTCCAAAAAATCCGCGGGAGTGATGAACTCCCGGAAAAGAACAAAAGAAAAATGAAAAAGATAGTTGAGCATTATATCAAAACAGGAAAAGAGGAAGGAATCAAGTTCAAGAGAAAGACAAAAAAGACTCTTGAAAAAGTACAAAAAGAGCACAATGACAATAAAGAATTGGATAAAGTAAGCATGACGGACACAGACAGTCATTTTATGAAGAACAAAAAAGGACGTATTGAACTATCCTACAATCCTCAAATAACAACAGAGAAAAACGGTTTTGTCGTTGCAAATGATGTTTGCAAAAGCGCAAGTGATATGAAACAGTTAAAGCCACAGGTAATGCAGACCGAAGAGAATCTTGGAGATCTTCCGGAAGGAATAAAATGGCTGGTTGATAAAGGATATTGTTCAGGAAACAATATTCATTTCCTGAATGAAAAGAATATTGATGGATATATTCCTGTTATAGAACAAGGCAAGAAAGATTATGATAAATGTAATTTTTCATATGATGAAAAAAATGATGAATATATCTGCCCGGAAAATAAGAGATTGATATTTATTAGAGAAGAATATAATGGTCATAAAAAGTGCGACTTGAGAATATACAAAGGAAATGAATGTCTAACTTGCTCTAAAATCAAAGAGTGTGTGCATCAAAAAATAATAAGAAGCAGATATATTCGAATGTACCCTTACGAATCTGAAAAAATCAAAATGAAGGAAAATATGCAGACAGATGAAGCCAGAGAAATGTGCAAAATAAGACAACGAACAGTAGAACCTGTGTTCGGTAATATAAAAGAGAACAAAGGCATTCGGAGTTTTCTTTTAAGGGGGCTGGAGAATGTAAAAACAGAGTTTAATTTTGTTTGTGCAGCAGTGAATTTGAGAAAAATACATAATTTATTACAGAATAAAAAGTATGCAATGAGGAATGTTGTTCAAAAAATGAAGGAAAATGCAGAATGTTGTGTTAAAATTGGTTTGGGTCAAAATATGAGTGATTTGTTTGTTTGATTGTTGGACAGCCTGT
>JAGLPV010000006.1 GCA_023137195.1 Candidatus Aenigmatarchaeota archaeon
CAATACTGGATTTAGAAGTTATGGCCATTGTGGACGGAACTTTTCACGGACATAACTTATGGAATGAACCAGAGGATTTTTTTTGGCATAAAAAAATATTGCGTTCAAAATCAGATGGTATTATTAACAATTTGAATATCTCAAATGATGTTCAAAAAATATTTGCTAATCGTAAAGGAATCGCGTTGGTTGGACAGTTAAACCCGGGAGACGAGGTAATTAAAAATAAAACGGAACTTGGAAATTTAATGATTGTTGAAAAATCAAGGGAATCTTTGAATGATTCAATAAAGCAAGCAGATAATTTACTAAGTAATTATGTTGAAATAATAAAGGAGTAAAAATGGAAATACAAAATAAAATGCAGGCAATAATTTTAGCAGCAGGGAATGGAAAAAGATTATTTCCACTTACCAATGATACCCCCAAAGTTATGATTGAAGTTTGCGGTGAATCAATTATAAAAAGAGCTTTAAATAATCTCGCAGAATTAAACAAAATTTATGAAGTAATAATCGTAATTGGATATAAAGCTGAAAAAATAAAAGAACATATTGGGACGTCCTACAGGGGTATGAAAATAACTTATGTATTAAACAAAGATTATGCTTCAACCAACAACATCTATTCTTTATGGCTTGCAAAAGACTATATTAAAGATGATGTTATTTTACTGGAAGGAGACGTTATATTTGAAAAAGAACTTTTAATGCCACACATGAATTCAAATCGCCCTAGTTTGTCATTAGTTGCAAAATACAATGAAAATATTACCGGCACAGTAATCACCACGGATGAAGAGACTAAAAGAATAAATAGTTTTATTGGGTCAAAAAATCAAGAACAAAAAAAAGATTATTTTGATGATAAATATAAAACAATTAATATCTACTTATTTAAAAAAGAGTTTTTGGATAAATACTTCATGCCCAGTTTAGATAATCATATTAGCATTCATGGGAAAAATGATTATTATGAAGTTGTTCTTGGAGCTTTAGCCTATATTGGGGTCGAACTTCATTTTCATTTAGTAGAGGATGTCAATTGGTATGAGATAGATGATGTAAATGATTTAGAAAAAGCATCAATGATGTTTTCAAAGAATGAGTACCTTGAAAATATAGAGAATAGGTATGGCGGTTATTGGAATTATGATTTCGTGGATTTTTGTTACCTATACAATCTATACTTCCCAAACAAAGAACTATATGAAAGTTTACAAAACAAGCTTCCAAAACTGATTAATTATTATCCATCTACTCAAGTAGAGATAGCAAAGCTTTTATCAGGCTGGTTTAAAGATGATTTTGAGCATACTGATTTAATTGTAGGTAATGGAGCTTCTGAATTGATTAGACTTATTAATCTAAGATTAATAAAAAAAATTACAATTCCGGTTCCTAGTTTTGATGAATATTTTGGACAGTTAAAAGAAAATCAAATCAATTTCTTTTTATTGGATAAAAAAAAGGATTTCAAAATAGATGTTGTTAAGTTGGTCGATTCTGTAAAATCATCAAATAGTAATTCTGTCCTCTTAATAAATCCAAATAATCCTACATCACAAATTCTGGATAATGATAATATTCGTTATGTTTTAGAAAATGTAGGGTCGGAGGTTTTAGTTTTTGTCGATGAATCATTTATTGATTTTGCAAATAATAAAGAAAAATATTCCTGTCAAAAGCTTATTGCGGAATTTTCTAATTTGGTGATTATTAGGAGTATAAGTAAGGAATTTGGAGTTCCGGGCATAAGATTGGGTTATATTTTAACTAAAAATGAATTAGTAAAAGAAGAAATTAAAAAAGGATTACCTATTTGGAATATAAATTCAGTTGCAGAAATGTTTATTGAATTATTTACAAGATATAATTCATTTTATGAATCTTCAATGAACAAAATTGTTTCAGATAGAGATTATTTAACTAAGAAACTTGAAAATATAAATTTTTTGAAAATTTACAAACCATGGGCAAATTTCATATTGTGTGAATTGGTTACTGATAAAATTGATTCAAAGGGATTGACGACAGAACTCTTTAACGAATATAATCTTTTAATTAAAGGTTTTAAAATTAAAAAAGGTTTAGAGGACGGAAAATTTATTAGAATCTCTGTAAGAACAAAAGAGGATACAGATAAATTAGTGGTGGCTCTGGAAGAGATAGAAGGAAAATTGTAATTAATTCTGGTTTAGGGAATGGAATTGATGAATAGAAGATAATGTCTTGTGGGGACGAACTTCCTCCTCGTAGAAGAAGTAGGAATATAAGATTTGGGGGGATACGAAGTGTCTTTGGCAAATTGGAGAACAAGTGCGACGTAGTGAACCGATGTCTTGTTCTGCACTCCGGGGCGAAGGAGAGTGTGTGATGTGGTTGAGGAGTGAAGTGACGAAGAAGTTTTGCGAACTAAAAATACGCCTTATGTTCGCAAAATTGCGTCGAACAATAGATTAATATATATTATTACAGATAATCTATTAATACAGAGGGTTATCTTAACTTTTGTGTTCCTTACGCTTACGAATTTTTTTCTGCATCCCATGTCCTGAATTCATCATTGCCTTTTTTTATTAAATTTTCAGAATAAACCTTGAATCCGGGCGTCAGGCTTTTTGTTGCCAGTCTTTCCGCTGATAGAAGAAAAAGAAGGGTTTGATATTATGTATTGTGATATATTCTCTTTTTCTTTTTTTGGTTTAAATTTCTTTTTGTCGTGGTGGTGTTCAAAGCGTTTTTTTTGTTTGCTGGTTTAAATCCGGAATTAAAGGATTTTTTATTCGAATTTTTGAAGTCACCTGATTTTTTCTTGAATTTTAGATTATATCTATTTTCGCCCATGATTAATTAAAGAAATAATAAAAAGATGTTCATTTTTGGGGTTTTGGTTTGATGTTGGGTCTGAAGAATGTGTTTGTGTCTAACTGGTTCATGAGCCGAGAGGCGATGGATAAGATACTTCCGTATCTTGATGCTATCAATGTCGATGTCAAGTGAAGAGTTCTATCATGGGGTGTAGGGATGTTCAACCCGTGCTTGATAATATCAAGTATATGCATGAGAAAGGTATCGAGTCGAGGTAACTACGCTTATCGTCGACCTTTTTGAATTTTATTTTGCTTTCAAAGTTAGGTTTTCAAAAGGACCATATAACCGCGTACTAATATCCGGACCACCCGCCAAATAAATCCAATATTTATCCAAACCATCACAATAAAATATATATTTTTCTCCCCACTTATCAGATTTAGAATCTGTTTCTATATATCGAACTTGTTTTACTCTTTTATTATTATTTTTACAAATAAATATTACTGAAGCTTCATCTCCATTATGTGAGGGACCACCATAACTACCACCATAATATAATAAAGAATTATCATTTAAAGCAATACTATTTGAAAAATAAATGAGATTATCCTCAATCTGTGGAGGTGGCGGGAACATTTTGAATAATAAACCTTCGCGTCTGTTCTTAGCAAATTTATACAATGAACTATTTTCATCTGTCTTAGAAAATACATCCACGAGTAACTTATTATATTCTAACATCGCTCTTTCATATTCTCCTATCTCTTCGTAAACAATTGCTGTATTTAAATCAACATAGGGATCATATACATCTCTTACAATTGTAATACTCATTTCAATATCTTCGGTACTGATGTTCATTCCTTCTTCTTTTGACATTTCTCTTAACTCATTTTTCATATCTTCTGCAAAACCGAAAACATCGACTTTTTGTCTTCTTGCGATTTCAAGCAAAATCAGAGCTTCATCATAATGTCCCATCGCCATATAAACAGTCGATTTATCAAGCAATACCTCTTTATTTTCGGGTTCAATTACTAAAACTCGATTAAAATATCTTAAAGATTCTTCATATCGTTCTAAACTGGCTAAAATCCTGGCCTTTGTCAATAAAAATGTCATATTATCTTTATCACGACTTAGTGCTTTGTCGATATATATTAGTGCATCTTCATATTTACTTAAACTCATGAGTGCGAGCGATTTCTCATAATCTATATTTGTACTATTATATGTGTTCTCTAATTTTTTCTTTTTCAAATAATCTAAAATAATGCTTGATTTATCATAAACAAAATAGTAGAGTTTCATGTAATAGGGCGAACTTTCTATTTGTATCTCATCCATCTTTTCTTTTCCAATATCCAACTTAAATTGTTTATAGGATAAATCCGCTAACTCCGTCTGATTATATGGATCTGTCATGTAGATATGAACATTGCCCGTACCTCCAAGAAACAAAAGGGGTAAAATGAAAAAAAACCAAGGGGATTTTATATTTTTTATCTTGTTTAAGGATCCAATAATATTCTCCGAAACCCTACTTTTTGTGTCTTTAGCTTTAAGTTCTTTATATCTACGTTTTATCGCATTTTTAGATCTATCAAGCCTTTTGGATAGCTCTTCTAAACTGAGTTTATCATATAATTCGAATAAAATTTTATCGTCTTCTGCGTTCCATTTTCTTGTCATAACGGGTTAGTATCATAAAAATATAAAATACTATTGGAAGAAAAAATAGAAGAAGTTTGAAAGGAATGACAAAAAATCCATAAAAAGAGATAGAATAATCACCAAAACAAAATCGTCGCAGTTATGATGGAAACCACAGCAATCCTCCAGATTATAATACATTCTGTTATATTTATTGTCATTTTCATTAACACCTTTATGGATAGTTTTAATAACAATGCTATAGTCGTTGCAATAATTAGCGTAAATTTTTTCCAACCAATTTAGGATTGTATAATAAAAGTATCTTTTTATTTTTTCTAATTTGATTGCACCTAACCATAAGATTAAACATACTTTAGTACGAATAATGTCCATTAGGCGACATATTTTCAAGTTTCTTTTGAATAAGCAATGAGTGAATTTTTTTTCTTTATTTTATGGGGGGAGAAATAATGCGTTTTCTCAAATGTAGCTCCGAAAACGATTTTTTATAAATATTTACGGATATTATTATTGTGATGAGAAAAAGAGAAGTGATAATAAAGGATATAAAAAATTTGATAAATACAAAAGGCTACATTTATGCCCTTTGTATGATTCTTTTTGAAGATTTTTATATTAACCCTGAAAAACTACAAGAAATCAATTACGGAAAAAGACTGGGTACAAAAGAAGCCTCTTTATTACTTGGATTTTTAATTCAAAAAGAAATTGATTTTTCAACACCCGATACTCCACAAGACTTAATTCAACTAAAACAAAAAACTTACGAATTGATGGAAGAATTACACTATTCTTTCATGATTCCATTTTTAGAAAAACTAGAAAAAAGTTTTCAAAAAGAACATAAAAAAGAAAATCTTAGAATGGAACAAAAAGAATTCTTCGGCAAAGGAGATATGCTTACAGAACCAATATTTTATTCTGGAACAGGTGTTTATGATTTTCAATATTTAGATTTCTTAGAAAGAAAGTACAAATATGATAAAAAGTGGCTTTCGGAAAAAAAGAATTTTAATATTGAGCAAGTAAAAAATATAGTTACTCATATAAAAAATATTTTAGAAGAGAAATCAAAAAAAGTTCGTTTGTATGACTTAAAAGAAAGATTACCTCAAACAATTGAGGAAAATAAAAAGAAAAATCCAAATGAGGATTGGGAGAAGCATACAAAAGAAGTTTTGCCAATGATGGAATTATATCAATACGTGAAACTATTCTTTGAATACAAAAAAGACAAAAATAAATTGAATCTGGATGATATTGGAGAAGAAGAATGGAAATCTTTTTACAAGGAGCTGATAGAATTATTTGTTATCAGAAAATCAGATTTTGATAGCAATATAGATATTGAATCATTTTTCAATAATTTTTCTATTTCTTTTGAAGAAAATCTAAATTCTCAATTTCAGACTATTGGCAATTTTAATCTCATAAATGCTTGTCCTATCATCAAATTTGATGAAGAAAGATATTTCGTACCAATTAGTTTTTTATTATTTGAAGCAGTTTATGAGAGTCCTTTTTATTGGATGATAAAAGACAAAGAATATGAAGATTTGACAGGGAAAAATAGAGGAAAAGTGGGCGAAGAAATTACATACTCCTTTTTGTCGAAAGTTTTTAAATCAGAAAAAGTTTTTAAATCAGTAAAAATTCAATCTCCTAAAACAAAAAAATCTACAAAAAAGAAAAAGGACGATACGGATATAGATGTACTTTGTATTCTCGGGAGCAAGGCTTTGTGCGTGCAGGTCAAATCTAAAAAATTAACCGAACTTTCAAGAATGGGTAATGATGAACAATTACAGAAAGATTTTCAAGAGGCTGTTCAAGATGCTTATGAACAAGGTATTGTATCACGTCAAAAAATACTAGAGAGGAATGCAAAATTTATAGATGAAAGCGGAAATGAAATAAAACTTTCAGAAGAAATTGATGAGGTTTACATAATGGGTATTACAACGGAAAATTATCCCTCTTTAACTCATCAGGCTCATGTCCTGTTGGACAAGAAAGATGATAATCCATTTCCGATAGTTTTAACTATTTTTGATTTAGAATTGCTCACTTATTACTTGAATGATCCATATGATTTTTTGTACTACATCAGACAAAGAAGTTCATTAATGGATTATTTTAAAGCTGACGGAGAGATGAGCTTTCTTGGTTATCATTTAGAAAAGAAATTGTGGAAACTTCCGAAAGTAGATTATTGCAGTATAGAAGCCAGTTTCGCTCAAAGTATTGATAGAAATTTTTACCCCATTAAAGCAGGTATAAATGTTTCGGATGAAGGCGATATAATCAAAAATAGATGGAAAAATGAAGAGTTTAATCAATTGTGCAATCAGTTAAAAACTTTAAACCAAGCAAAAATAACAGATATTATCTTTCATCTTTTAGATTGGTCTGGATATGCAAGGAAAAATCTTGTTAACCTTCTTGTTAAGCTAAAACAGCAAACTTTGAACGATGGAAAAATTCATAATTTTTCTATGCCACCAGACGACAGTTATTCTTCCCGTGTTGGCGTTACTTATATTTCATTAAACTCTGATAATGCCGAAGAATTAAGAAAAAAATTATTAACTTTGTGTCCATTAAGAAAATATAAAAGCAGAGGTGACGTTTGGATTGGTTTTGGTAGTCTAAACAATAGTTATAATATGATAGATATTGTATCTTTTAATGATCAAAAATGGGAATATAATGAAGAATTAGAAAAGATGTCAAAAACCCTGTTGGAGGGAAGAGGGCAAGGTAGGTTGGTTAGAATTGGGAAGAAGATTGGTAGAAACGAAAAATGTCCTTGTGGAAGTAATTTAAAATATAAAAAGTGTTGTGGTAGTTTTATATAGGCATAAAATACCCAACCGTAATTAAACTTTTACTGCTCTTACGCTTACGAATTTTTTCTGCAGTCCTATGAAATTTGCGTGCAGAAAAAAACCATGAAAATCGCTGGTCTTACAAGTTATACCGCGCTTTTCAAGGTGTTTCGGTGCTCACTGCGGAATTTGCTCTTTAGGGACAAATTCCTTTGTTCACTACCGAAACATGCAGGGAGAGGGATTCGAACCCACGAAGGTCTGCACCACAGGATCTTAAGTCCTGCCCCTTTAGCCACTCGGGTATCCCTGCTTAATAGGTTATTTCTACTTATATCGCGGCACAGTAATGCAAGTATGTGGCGCGATATACTAGCAAAATACATAAATACTATCTAAATACAGATATTATATCTTGTATTATTTATGTGTTTTGTTATACATCTAAAAAGAAATCATTTTTTTAAATTCATCAATTCTTTTCCCAATATCATCTTCTGTTAATTCTTTCAATTTTTCAACGCCAAATTCCTCAACAGTAAAAGACGCAACCATATTCCCCCAGACCGTTGCCTTTTTGATAGTATCAAAATCAACACCATCATTTTTCGCAATATAACTCAAAAATCCACCAGCAAACGAATCACCCGCCCCGGTAGGATCTTTAGTCTCAGTAGTAGGATAAGCCGGAGCAATAAAATAATCATTTTTGTAAAATATTATCGTCCCGTTTTCGCCTTTTTTAATCAACACAAGTTCAGGACCCATGTTTTGCAGAAGTCTTCCTGCCTTAATCAAGTTCCATTCCCCGCTCAATTGTCTTGCCTCTGTATCATTTACAGATATTGCATTGACCTTTTTTATTACATTAATCAGCTCATCTTTTTTTATGTCAATCCACAGGTTCATTGTGTCCAGAAGCACAAAATCAAGATTTGTCATCTGGTCAAGTACAGACATTTGCAGAACAGGGTCGATATTTGCCAGAAACAGGTAATTGACCGCCTTATAGTTTTCATTGATTGTAGGCTTGAATTTTTCAAATACATTAAGGTGAGTATGCAGGGTGTATGCTTGGGCCATATCTTCCTCGTATTTGCCCCCCCAGTTGAATGTATTTCCTTCTGTCTTGATAAGCCCGGACGTATCTATATTTTTTGAATTCAGAAAATCACAATATTTACTTTCAAAATCATCCCCAACAACGCCGACAATCCCTGGTTTTGCCAGGATGGAGGCAGATAGTGAAGAGTAAACAGCAGAACCGCCCAGTAGCTTGTCTTTTTTCCCGTGCGGAGTTTCTATAGAATCAAATGCAACAGAACCCACAATTACCATGTTAGGATTAGTATTAACGACCATAATATTACTAATTCAAATAATACATTTTTAAAGCTAATTACAAACTTACTTTATGCATCTAAAAAGAATAATAGTTCCGGACAGTTACAGGCAGAAGAAAAAGGAGTTGACTTTTTCAATAGCAGTATGCCCGGGTCCGCATAAGGCAAAAAAGAGCATTCCTCTGGCAACAACATTAAGGGATGTTTTAAAATACGCA
The DNA here is from genome assembly GCA_023137195.1 of Candidatus Aenigmatarchaeota archaeon. Classification (GTDB taxonomy): domain Archaea; phylum EX4484-52; class EX4484-52; order EX4484-52; family EX4484-52; genus EX4484-52. The sequence goes on from JAGLPV010000006.1 coordinate 8,883, forward strand.
TCTATTGCAAAAGAGGCAAAAAGAATATTATCAAAGAAAGAGATATTCGTTGATGCAAAGGCAAGAACAAATTACAAATACGGCATCGGATTCATGGATATTATTTCTATTCCAAAAACAGGAGACTTCTTCAGGGTTGTGATAAAGGACAAAAAACTAAACTTGACAGCCATTGACAAAAAAGAAGCAGACAAAAAAATATGCCAAATCACAGGAAAATCAAAAATCAAAAAAGGAATTGTCCAGCTTCATCTTCACGACGGGAAAAACATACTCGTTGATTCAAAAGACAAGAATGCTTCAAACTACTCTGTAGGAGACAGTATTTTAATAACTCTTCCAAAACAGGAAATAAAAGAGCACCTTCCTTTATCAAAAGACGCTTTTGTAATGATAACAGATGGTAAAAATAAAGGTCTTATTGGCAATATCGCAGAAATTAAGGAAGTAAAAGGATTTAAACCGGCATCTTATGTTGTTAAGACAAAAGAAGAAGAAAAACACATAACAATGAAGCCATACATTTTCGTTATTGGAAATAAAGAGGCATCAGTTAAGATAAACTAATTATATTATGGATAAAAAAGTTGAGCAGAAAACAAAGCAAACAGACAAACCAAAAAAAGACAAATCTCAAAATCCAATGAGAAAAATAAAAATAGAAAAAGTATTACTCAGCGTCGGTCTAAAAGAAAGCGGAGAACCTGTAGAGAGAGTATTCAAGCTTGTAAAAAAAATAACAGGTTCAAACCCGACAAGGACACAGACAACAAGAAATGCAAGGACATTCAGGTTAAGAAGAGGTCTTGACATAGGAGTCAAGGTAACACTACGCGGAAAAAAAGCAGAGCTATTTTTGAAAAAAGCCCTGGGTGGTGTTGAAGATAAATTGAAAAAATCATGTTTCGACAATAACGGGAATGTAAGTTTCGGCATAAAAGAACATCTTGACATTCCGGGAGAAGAGTTTGACCCAACAATAGGAATATTCGGTTTTAATATAAATACAACCCTTACAAGGGGCGGATTCAGGATAAGGCGAAGAAAAGTTAAAGCAAAAAGTATTCCGACTTCCATCAGGATAAAACAGGACGAATCAATTGATTTTTTTAAAAAAAATTATAATGTTAGCCTTCTTTAAATCACAACATTTATATATTTCTAAAACTATATAATCAATAGAATGATTCCAATTAATTTTGACATACACGAAGCCATTGAAGTTTTAAAGCCATTGGCATTTTTTGTCTTAGGCATGACAGTATATGCAATATTTATTTTCAAGTTCTACCGGTTTTTGGCAAGAAAAGACATCATTCCCCTAAACTTAAACCAATACAACAGGGCAGAACACCCATTACTAATAAAAACATTTAGTATTTTTTTTTATTTGATTGAATATATTATATTGTTCCCGATATTTACATTCTTCTGGTTCGCAGTATTTGTAGTGTTGCTTTCGTTTATGGCAAAAGGTCAGCCATTGGAAAGCATTTTACTGGTTTCCATAGCCGTGGTCGGAGTGATAAGAGTTACTGCATATTATAATGAGGATTTGTCCAAGGATCTTGCCAAGATGCTTCCATTTGCATTGCTGGGAATATTTCTGGTTGATATATCTTATTTTTCATTTGGAGAATCATTCGATACCATAAAACAGATTCCGGAAATGCAGGGTATTTTAATATATTATCTGGTATTTGTGGTTGCTTTAGAGTTCGTTCTAAGGGTCAGTAGCAACACAATCTCTCTTTTTATCAAAAAAGAAGAAGAAATTGATATTTTCGAGGAAGAGATAGAAAATAATCCAAGTCTGGACGAAAAGTCTGAAAATTAATTTATATCGCGGCACAAAAGTAATCATGGAAGTTTCCTTATGATTATTACTACTTCCAAGAGTCATTTTGTGAAGCAAAATGTCTCAAATATTGTAAACTGCGTTAGTAAATATTTGCAGATTTTTCTTGTTTCCTTGCAGTTATGCAACAACAAAAAAATGCAAGTATGTGGCGCGATATAATCTCAAACGCAATTATATTACCCGTTATGCTAATTGCGTCTTCGAATATATTCACCCGCTCTTTGCGGTCGAATATACTAGCAAAATACATAAATGCTATCTAAATACAGATATTATATAGTTATATTATTTATGTGTTTTGTTATATAATCGTTCCTTCAAAACACGGCAAATATCCTTTATCTTTATCCGCTCCTGTTTTTTTGTATCTCGGTCTCTTAAAGTAACACATTTATCATCCCTGGACTCATAATCAACCGTTATGCAAAAAGGCGTGCCGATTTCATCCTGTCGGGCATATCTCCTGCCGATTGAACCGGATGTATCATACTGGACATTTATTCCCAGATCAAGTATTTGTGTATATACTTCTTTTGCCTCTGTTTTTAGTTTATTGACTAATGGCAAAACAGCCGCTTTCACAGGGGAGAGAGATTTTTCAAAATGCATAATTGTGTAATCCGCTCCTTTATCATCTTTAAAGGTATCTGCGTTTTCAAACAAAAGTGACAAAAATATCCTGTCCAGCCCGGATGAGGGTTCAATGCAGTGAGGAATGACTTTTTCTTCTTTATTGTTCAATATCTCCTGGTTCTGTCCTGAGAATTTCTGGTGCTGTGTGAGATCAAACTGTCCTCTGTCCGCAATGCCAACAATTTCCTTGAATCCAAACGGAAACCTGTATTCAATATCAAATGTCTGGCTCGAATAGTGAGATAGTTCTTCTGTCAGATGCTGTCTAATTCTCAAATTTTCATTTTTTATGCCTATTTTTTTAAACCACACAATATATTGCCAAATCCAGTAAGCAAGCCATCTTTCCTTGATTATTTTCTTTTTTATCAATTCATCAAAGCTGTATGCTTTTTCCTCAAGCTCTTTTTTCTGCATGTCTTCTGTCCAGACAAGCACTTTTTCCTTTAGCATTTCAGAAATATCTTTTAGTTCGCATGCTTCATCTTTCGGGTCAACAAAGAACTCAATTTCCATCTGCTCAAATTCACGCGACCTGAACAAAAAGTTCCTGGGAGATATTTCATTCCTATATGCCTTCCCAATCTGCGCAATGCCGAAGGGAAGTTTCTTTCTCGAGGAATTCTGGACCAGTTTAAAGTTTGAAAAAATCAGTTGCGCTGTTTCAGGTCTTAAAATCGCTTTTGATTCATCTGATTCAATAGGACCTACATTTGTCTCAAAAAGCAGGTTGAATGGTTTAGCTTCGCCAAAAGCCCCTTTGCATCCGGGACATGTTATTTTCTTTTCTTTTATGAGCTCATTTATTTTTTCAGCACTCATCCCGTCAGTCTGTATTTTCAGGACATCTTCAATCAAATGATCTGCACGAAAGGAGCCATTGCATTTTTCACATTTTACAAGCACATCTGTAAAATTCTGCGTGTGTCCGCTCGCATCCCATACTTGCTTTTTAGAGAGGATTGAAGCATCAATCCCGATTACATTTTCATTCATGTAGATAAAGTGAGACCACCACGAGGACTTTATATTGTTTTTCAATTCAACGCCAAGGTGTCCATAATCCCAGACACCAGCCAACCCATTGCCTCCATACAAAATAGAATTCGGAAAGACAAATCCTTTTTCCTTGCAAAAAGACTGTACTCCTGTAATCGTTTTTTTCATAATAAATATATTAATGCGCAATATTTTTAAATTAACATAGTTTTTAGTAATAAACAAAGATGCATGGAATTTATTTTGTTATATTGCGAAATAAAAATACAAAAATTTACTCGACATAAGTTTATATTATTTTTGAGTTAAAAATAGTAGATATTATGGAAACCAAAAGAAAGATAGTCTTTTTAAGTGCCTTATTTGTTATTGGTATTTTGCTGGTTGGTTTAACTATTGCAAAGCCAAACGATAGAGCACAAAAAGCATGCAGAGACGGAATAGACAACGATGGAGATGGATATGTGGATCTGGACGACCCAGGATGTAGTTCAAAAAATGATATAAGCGAACTAAATTCCGGCGTGGAATGTGATGACGGAATAGACAACGATGGAGATAATTCAGTAGACTACAACGATGCCGGATGCAGTGGACCAACAGACAATGATGAAACCAATTGCGGAGATAGTGTTTGTGAAGGAGGAGAGACACAACAAACCTGCCTGGAAGACTGCGGATACCCAGAATACTGTGGAGATGGTACATGCAACGCTAACGAAACACAACAAACCTGCCCGGAAGACTGCGGATACCCCTTTTCGTGCCATGATACAGATGGAGGCTTTTCAATAGATATACAAGGGACTGTAATCGGATACAATGGAATAAATTATACATATACAGATTATTGTTCTAATAACATCACATTGACAGAATATTACTGTCTTGGAAATGAGCCACAGAGTTATGAATTATCTTGTAATATGAGCTATTGCCATATAGGAAGATGCGTTTAAATTAATTTTTTCTTTTTTTTTCTTTATAAAAATTTATTTTTTTATAGTATATTGCTAAAGAAACAAAATACATTATACATAAATAAGAATCAATCAATCTCTTCTGTTAAATAAACCACAATAAGCAGGACAAAGAAAAGACATATTTTTAAAGCTTTTTACTTCTTTAAATACATTGATTATGACAGGAGCAAAAAACATTGGCGTTAAAGTGAGCGTCAAGCCAAAAGAAGAATGCAGTGATGACAATTGTCCTTTCCACAACACAGTAAAAATAAGAGGAAATATATTTGAAGGCATCGTTGTTTCAGATAAGATGGACAAGACAGTAGTGGTTGAAATCAACTATCTTCATAAATTAAAGAAATACAAGGCATATGAACGAAGAAAAACAAAGCTATATGTTCATGTACCGGAATGTTTGGACGCGAAAAAAGGAGAAAAAGTAAAGATTGGAGAATGCAGACCGCTTTCAAAAACAAAGAAATTTGTGCTTATAGATAAATTAAAGAAGGATTAAAATGAAGGCAATGACAATTAAAAACACAAAAGGCATTTTAGTAGGAACAAGATTAAAATGCGCTGATAATACAGGAGCAAAAAGACTAAATGTTATTGCTGTTAAAGGTTTTAGGGGAGTGAAGAACAGGATTCCTTCTGCCGGTGTAGGTTCAGTAATAATTTGCTCTGTAATAGCAGGAAAACAAAAAATAATGCATGAAGTTGTAAAAGCAGTTGTTGTAAGGCAAAAAAGACCATTTAGGCGTCCAAATGGAGTGCATGTCCGTTTTGAAGACAACGCAGCAGTAATTGTTGATGACAAATACGAGCCAAAAGGAAAAGAAGTAAAATCTGTCATTGCAAAGGAAGTAATAGAGCGATTCTCGACAATAGGAAAGATTGCAAGGGTTGTTGCTTAAATTATTTTTGAATACACTTTTGTTTTTTAATTGTGTATAAACTATATCTTACGTATAAGTTTAGACATTATATACAAATCATTTTGGATATAACATTAAATGTATTTTCTCCGAAGGAGAAAACATTGGAAGTAGTATTGCTCGTAGGGAAACTTCCATTGGTAAATTTCATAAGACTCTTTTATTGCAACATGAAAAAATCCTGCACAATCTAAAAAAATCAAATTCGCAGGATTTTGTTATTGTATATAAAGTGTAAATTTCGTAAGGAACTTTAGATATTGTGTATAAAATGTATCTTGCGTACAATTTTAGACACAACATTAAAAGAAGTAACTTTCATAAGACTCTTTTATTGCAACATGAAAATTTTTTCCATATTTTTCGTTAAAAAATTTGCTTGTTACAGTAAATTACGAAAGGAAGTAATAACAAAAGCTTAAAATTAGTAGGTTGCGTAAGACTCTTTTATGATTTTTGCTTGCAATATCTCAAAATTCAACAGTTCTTTTTTTTGGGGATTTTATCAAACTCAAATTCAACCGGTTCTGTATTGACCGTTTTTCTCCTGCATTTCGGACATCTTTGTTCAAGAGTGTATTTTTTGCAGTTTCTGCAAAAATTAATGTTAGGCATAGTGTATATTAATTAATACATTTAAAATATTTATCGTTCAGGAAAACTATGGTTTCAGTATGCTTCTATTTTCAGGTTCATCAACCCAGGAGAGTGAAGTATTTTTCCGACATGAAAAATCCAAAATCCATAGAGGAATTGGAAGAAGCGATTTTCTTTGACAAAAAAAACAAAGAAGTGATGGAAAAAGTAGCAGGGAAATGCTATATGCCGGCAAACCGGACAATGCTGGACCAGATAGATTTATACAAGGGAGAGAAAAAGAAATTCAAGATAAGCTATTCTATTTCAGGCATATTTCTGGATCAGCTCGAGATGTTTGGCATGGACGAGCTTCTGGATTCATTCAAAGATTTGTCAAAAACAGGATGCGTTGAATTCCTAAATGAAACATATTACCATTCTCTTTCAAGCTTTTACGGCAAAGGCACAGACAGACCCGAATTCAAAGAGCAGATACAGATGCACAACAAAAAAATAAAAGAATTATTCAAATACGATGCAAAGGTATTCAGAAATACAGAACTATTATTCAACAATTCAATTGCAAAAACCGTAGAGCAGATGGGATATATGGGAATACTTGCAGAAGGCGTTGAAAGAGTACTAATTAACCCACCTTACACCCCGGAGCACATCTATAAATTAAAGGACGAAGAATCCCATATTTCTGTGCTTCTTCGCCACTATAAATTAAGCGACGACATAGCATACAGGTTTTCTGCAAAGTGGGCAGATGCATGGCCTCTTACCGCAGATAAATTCGGCAATTGGATAAAGGAGTGCCAGGGAGAGACAATAAACCTCTTCATGGATTATGAAACATTTGGCGAACACCAGTGGGAAGACACAGGCATATTTGATTTTATGAAATTCCTCCCTTACGAAGTGATAAAACAAGACCACATGGATTTTGCAACCCCCACAGAAGTAATCTCCAGATACCCCCAGAGAGGAATTATTGATGTAGAGGATTTATCAACAAATTCATGGGCGGATCTGGAAAGAGACTGTTCTGCATGGCTGGGAAATGATATGCAAAGATATGTTTTCGACCAGATAAAACAAAGAGGAGATAAAGTAAGACAGGCAAACAACGAAAAACTCACCGCAATATGGAGAAGCCTCCAGACCTCAGATATGCTCTATTATATGTGCACAAAATACTGGGGCGATGGAGATGTGCATAAATATTTCAGTCCTTACGATACGCCGCACCAGGCATTTGAAAACATGCTCGGCGCTTTATCCTGCTTGGACAGGGTTCTGCCTTAGAAAAATATGACTAAGATAGGAATCAGAAAAAATATAGTTACAACATAGATTAAAGGAATTATTCTCGAAGTCATTGCGCTATCTCCGATTTTTCTTGAAAGATAAAGGGGAATGAACCGGATAGGGTATATGAGAAATATGCCAAATATATTAAACAGGCAATGTACTAGAGCAACTGCAAGAGCAGCAGAACTTCCTAAGGCAAGAGAAGCCAAAAGAGCAGTGATGGTTGTTCCTACATTAGCTCCAAGAATATAGGGATAAACCGATTCCAGGACAACAAACCCTGTTCCTGCAAATGGGACAATCAGGGATGTTGTAACAGAACTGCTCTGTACAAATGCAGTCAACAATAAGCCAAGTACAAAACACCTTTTATGGCTTTTAAAAATCGAATGGTGTATGACATCCCGAAATTCTGTTTTTGCAAGCGGCTTTAGGATATTTACAAAAGAAGCAAGAGATAAGAACAGCATGGCAAAAGAAAGTATTGCCAGGGCATGCGCATTGTTGCTGAAAATATATTTGAAAAAATCCACAGATGGACTAATGATATAGGCAAGCGGACTTTTAAAAGAAAGATTTGTTATTGTCCCTGCGGCAGACCCGAATAATAAATCAGTAATAAACAATGCCGATTTTTCCAGGATATGAAAACGCAGCTCAAGCGGGAAAAAAATAAGGACAGCAAGGACATTGTGCGTGTCATGAAGAATTGCCGCCTCAAAAGCATTCTTAAATTCCTTTCTTTTGCGTATATGCGTAATCGAAACAATAGTGTTTGTAATTGTAGTGCCTATGTTCGCCCCCAGTATTATTGGAATTGCATTAGTCAATGTCAAACATTCACATGCGACCAAGCCCACTACAAGAGCAGTTGTGAAAGAAGAACTCTGGACGACGCTCGTCACAAGAACGCCGATAAATAAAGCAACAAAAGGATTTGCAGTCATAGACACGAGAGACTCGGCAAAATCGTTTCCAAATAGTTTAAATGAAGAAGACATCAGTTTTATGCTCAAAAGAAAAAAATAGAGAAGAACGAGTGAGATAAGTATTTTTTTTGTTATTTCTTTTTGGTGTGATTTTAGTTTCATATATAATCTTATCTTTTTTAAATCTCCAATATATAAATAGTTTATGTTATCAAAATCGTGCCAAAAAAAAATAGTTCAGGTTATTGAAAAAATAAAACCAAAAAGGATTGCAGTGACAATGCCGGAAGGCATGAAAATGGATTTGAAAGAAATTGCTCAACTTATAGAATACAACAACTGCGAAGTTGTTTTAATTGTTGAGCCATGTTTCGGAGCATGTGACCTAAGAGATTGGGAGGCACAGTTGCTTGACTGCGATTTATTGCTCCATTTAGGACACAGTGATTTTGGTCTAAAGACAATGGTTCCGACAGAATATATTGAAGTTTTCAGCGACTATTCTCCATTCCAACAGGTAAAAAACAATCTTAAAAAATTAGAAAAATACAAAAAAATTGCCCTTTGCTCAACAGTCCAGCATATTTTAGAACTGGAAAAAATAAAGGACTTTTTAGAGCAAAACAAAAAAATCGTATTTGTTCCAAAATCAAAAAAAGCAAAATACGACGGTCAGGTTTTAGGCTGTGATGCCTCCGGTCCAGAGACAATAAACAGCAATATTGACTGTGTGTTATTCGTTGGAGGAGGACTATTTCACGCTTTTCAGATTCTGGAAAAAACAACCATACCTGTGTTGACCATAGGACCGGACAAAAAAGAAATTACAGACATAACAGGAAAAAGAGAGTTGATATTAAAGAGAAAGATAATAAAGCAAAAAAAATTTGAATATTCTAAAACAATAGGACTGTTGGTATCCTTCAAGCGAGGTCAACTCAAAAAAAACATCTTTGAAATCAAAAAAAAACTAGAAGGGCAGGGAAAAGAAGTATATATTCTTGCAATGGATTATATTTCAAAAGAAAAAATTCTCGGGATTGATGCAGAGGTACTCGTAAATACCGCCTGCCCAAGAATCGAGGAAGATAATATTTTTGATGTTCCTGTGATTAATTTAGAGGACATTATTTTTCAGCAACAAAAACAAAAATAAATTAATTTCAATAGCTTTATATTATTTATGTATAAATATGGGTTAATATGGGCGTATGGCATTTAAGATCAAAGCGAAAAAATACAGGCGGATTACTGAGAAGAGATTCTAAATCCAAGAAAAGTCAAATGGGATCTCTCCCAACACAAACAACAATAGCACCAATTAAGCTAAAAGAAAAAAAGACAAGAGGTGGAAGCGTAAAGAAAACCATAATTTCCACAGATAAAATAAATGTATTTGATAAAACAAAAAAGGCATTTAAAATAGCAAAAATAATTTCTATTGTAAAAAATCCCGCAAATCCTCATTTTATAAGAAGAACCCTTATGACAAAAGGAGCAATCATAAAAACAGATATGGGAAATGTCAAAATAACATCAAGACCGGGTCAAAATCCGTCTTTAAATGGCGTTTTAGCAGAGAAATAAAAAATATGATAGCAAATATAAATATAATAAATATTTCTGCTTCCAATAAAATTGATTTTAAAAAACAGGAAAAAAAAATAGAAATCGGAAACATGCTTTCTATTAAAAATGTAGTTGAAAACACAGACAGCAAAACGATTGCAATTTCTTTTGAATTCAAGATTATCTACAAAACAGAAAAAGAAGAGTTGGGAGATGTAATTTTTCTCGGCTCTCTCTTGTGGAAAGAAGATGATTCAGAAAATACATTCAAAACCACATGGGAAAAAGACAAAAAACTCCCGGAAAAACATTCTTTTGTAATCATGAATTCAATATTGAGAAAATGCATCTTGTCTGCAATTGACATCGCACAGCAGATAAACATGCCTCCACCAATAAACATCCCTGTTATACAGGAAAAAAAAGTGCAGAATATTGAATATATCGGATAAAACCAGATATCCCACAAATAAAGTATTGTTTTTCGTATTCAAATAATAGTTCATACTTATTTTTAATTATTTGTGGTATTGCCGAAAATCCAGAGGATAATTTCAGATACAGAGATATTTATAAAAATCGCAAGAATTATCGTTTAAAATTTTTTTGCTTTTTTAAGATTAGATAGACAAGAAGCGAGTTTGTTTCTCGTACTTTTGCTTTTTATCAATTGAAGTTCCTTAAGAAGTTTTTTATTTTCCTCAAAATTTGTTGTAACTTTGTCTTCTATTACAGCAAATAGTCTTTTTGCATTGTTTTTAATGTAAAGAGGTCTTATGTTTCCCATTATTGATGGATAAAAGAAATTTATATAAATGTATCGACTAAAACATATGTTTTGGATGTCAAAATAAAGTTTGTAAGTTATAGCATAATATATTGCCTGTATCTAAACTTCCTTGCGAAATTATACGCATATATATACAATGAAAAAAGCAGACGAATTATTGGTTTTTTTGGCGCATAAATTAAGGAGAAATTCATAAAATAGTCCTATGAAAAATACTATTTTTGAACTGAATTTCTTGCTCATGGAGGGGTATAACAATAAAAGAATAAACAAAACAATAAATTATATAAAACTGATAATCTATATTTAATATGCGAAAAAAATCACAGACGAATCTAAAATTTACTACATTTTTATTAACATTTACCGTCATTTTCGCATCATTATTTTTTCTTTCTTCAACCGGAAATTTTTGGACTTGGGGACAGGAAAAAACAGACATTATTACAATAAATTCACCCACACCAAACAGTGTTCTTGACTCAAAAACAATTCCAATAAACCTGACTCTTCTAAACACAACATCCGGCTATGTTTACATATCAATTTTTCAAAACCAGGCGATAATAAATTCAACAGCAATTGAGCTTGAAGGAGAAACAGGTAAAAATTATGAATCAAGTATATCTGTCTTTGATGACGGAACATATAATGTTGATTTGACAGTATGCAATTCAACAGATAACTGCACCTCTCACACCATAGAAAATATTTCCATAATGACTTCTGGTAATTCTTCTTTCGAACAGGAAAACACCACAATCCAACTCCCTCAAATATACGATATTATTCCAAATTCGTATTCAATATTCTTAGGAGATATGCTGTCCATCCTGGCAAAGTTAAGTTACTCCAATCAAACCTCTGTCCAAAACAGCAAAATCACATATGAAGAAAACCAGACGATTCTAGGCACAAATTATACCGACCAGACCGGTTGGTCTGTACTTTATATAAATACAACTGGCAAAGGGGTTGGAAACCACACCATAAATGTGACTTCAATCTACGGCACATACAATACAACTATTGTGGAGTTTTTTTCACCAAATAATTCTGATGAAACACAAGACAATGCCACCAATGAAATCGAGGAAAACATTACAATCCAACTCCCTCAAATATACGAAATCATCCCCAATTCTTATTCCATTTTTTTAGGAGATATGCTCTCTATCCTAGCAAGATTGGGTTATTCAAACAATACCTCTGTCCAAAACAGCACCCTTACTTTCTGGCAAAACCAGGAGATAATAGGACAGAATAATACTAATCAAAATGGCTGGTCTACACTCCACATAAATACAACTAACAAAGAGTTTGGAAACCACACAATAAATATAACTTCAGTTTACGGAACATACAATACAACCACCATAGAGTTTAAAGAACAGGAAAATACAACCAATACAACTGGTGAAACAGTTGAAAATACAACAAAACAAAAAGACAATCAAACTACCCTCAATATCTTTAATTCTACGACAATTGAAGATAATTGGACGGTTAAATTTAATACAACCGGAATTGCAGACCTCTGGATATCAGTTGTTGACGGCACAACATGGAGCGACGCTGACGAAACAGAAGATTTGAAATTCATTCAAATAAGATGCGGAAGTCAAACATTGGATTATATATGGAGGAACAATTCTGTTTTGGTTCAAAATTATTCATGCACACAAGCAGGTTATGTAATCTCTAAAATATTTACCGCAGGAAAACACAATCTAAAATTCACATTCGGCAACAACACAGCTTATGCCAATTGCACCAGTATAGATAAGTTAACAGATTTACAAAAAGAATATGACCCACAGACCAAAACAATCACAATCACAAAAAAACCAAAGAAAAAATTACTATCTCTTAAACTAGGAGGGAAAGAAAAAATCGCAGAATTCCAGTTGATTAATAATACAGACCACTGCTTCATCGACTGCGAGGCAGTAATAAAATTCACAGCATATCAGAACATCCCAATCCCAAAAGACAAGGACAACAAATTCAAGTTCAAAGGAAACCTGAAATCATTTTCATCTGAAATAGATGGAGCTGATTTCTTTGACAAGAATTACAAAGCAGGAGAATATTACATAACTTTGAAAGGAAAAAAGAATCCTTTTGACAACGTAGACTGGATTCCAAGAATATTCGGCATAGACTTTGACGAATGGGCATGGTGGAATTCAACCTTTGACAAGAAGCAGGAAATCCAGATAAACAATACAGACAAGGAAGTTGCCAATTATTCTTTGCTTATCAATGTCTCGTATGATTCTGACATGCTCTCCAACTTTGCTGACCTACGGTTTGCCGATGCTTCTGAAAACGAAGAATTGTCTTACTGGATTGAGAACAAATCAGACGGAAGTTATGCAGATGTCTGGGTAAAGATTCCATACACTTTGACGAATACGACGAATACGACAATCTATATGTATTATGATAATGCAAGTGCAGTTGAAAGTAAAAGCAACATAACTAATGCATTTTTATTTGCAGACGATTTCAACGATAACTCTTACGACACAGGCAAATGGGACGAAGTATACTTCTTAGGTTCGGCTTGCGGTTCCATAACAGAAGCAAATGGCAGGCTAAACATAAGCGCTACAAGAAGCGGCACCAACTGTTATCTCTATTCTATATCAAAAACAAATCTTTCCGGGATTGATACAATCACAACAGGGGATATAGTTGATTCAAGTATATTGGGTTCTGATTATCACGGGGGTGGATTACACTATGAAATAAATAATACAGATAATATTTTTATCGGAACATATAAACTTTATAATACTGATGGATTCTATATGAGGAGCTACCATAGTCCCGATAGTTACCAGCCTTCTGATGTTTCACATAGTTCTGTATCATGGAATGCGACAATCATACACACAAATACATGGATAACAAAATATGATAATACAGTTCACATGAATGCTTATACTGAAACTAACCCTCTTTCAGGTGAATTCCCTGCAATCTATACCTCCTCGCCCACAACCGATGGCAACTCCTGGATTGAATATGACAATATAATCAGTCGCGTATATCTTTCAACAACCCCGACATATTCATTTGTAACAGAAGAAGATCAGCCCCCCCACATAGACTTTGTTAATTCGACAACCGCTCCAGGGACATACAAGCAGACCTATATTGAAGCAAACATAACCGCCTCTGATGATAATATTGACACAATAACTCTTTATCTTTACAACTCAACATCTTTGGTGCAAACTGATACTTCATCAACTTCGCCTTTATTTGTAAATTACACAAGTCTGCCTCTTGAGACCTATTATATAAACGCAACAGTAAACGACACTGCAGCAAATACAAACCAGACCGGGACAAGAACAATATCTCTAAAGGATATCTCTCTTTCTATTAATCTCAACAGCACAACAGTCAATCCAGAAGAAACAATCGAAATATCCGGTTATGCAACCTTACAACCCGACGGGACAAATGTCACAAACAACACAATATATATCTGGCAGGACAATTCTTTGATAAATATTATAAATAAACCAGATTATGTTTCTATTTGGTGGAACACAACTTTCCAGAAAAAGAAAGCAATCCAGATAAATAACACAGATATAGAAGTCGCAAATTATTCTCTTTTACTAAACATAACTTACGACTCTGACATGAACTCAGACTTCTCAGACATAAGATTCACAAATGTTTCAGAAAATGAAAAACTCAACTATTGGATAGAAAGCAAAGTCGATAGCTCTTATGCAAACATCTGGGTAAATATACCCTACACTTTGACAAATACAACAAACACGACAATCTATATATATTATGGTAACACTTCTGCCGTGAGCAGCGAAAGCAATGGCTCTGCAACATTCGATGCATTTGGTTCTGGTGGAGATATAACATCTTATGATAAATATCTTATCCATACTTTTACTGAATCCAGTACATTTACACCAACTGTAAATATGAATACAGAATACTTAGTCATAGCTGGTGGAGGTGGAGGTGGCACTGCAAATAATGGAAATTCTGGTGGTGGTGGCGCAGGAGGATATAGAAGTTCAGTTTCTGGGGATTCATCTGGTGGAGGCGCAGCAGCAGAATCACCTCTAGTTCTAACAGCAGACACAGGATATACTGTAACTATTGGTGCCGGCGGCGCAGAATATACAAACGGAGGCAACTCTGTCTTTGGTAGTATCACTTCCATAGGTGGTGGGAAAGGAGGATATTATAACGCGGTTGCCGCAGGCAGTGGTGGTTCTGGAGGAGGGGGAGGACAATCTCATGATCTTGGAGCATCTGGAACAGCAAATCAGGGATATGCAGGAGGTCGTTCAAGTGCAACAGGTGGTATTGGTGCTGGAGCTGGTGGTGGCGCAGGAGCAGTTGGAGGCGCTTCATATGGCACTGATGGTCGTGAAGGCGGTCATGGTGGTATAGGAGTAGCAAGTACTATAACAGGAACATCTATCTATAGAGCAGGCGGTGGAGGCGGCTCTACTCATGGTCAAGGAACAGCAGGTATTCCTTCAGGTGGAAATGGCGGTGGTGGTAATGGTAAGTATGCATCATCTGTAAACGCTACAAACGGCACTATAAATACAGGTGGCGGCGGCGGCGGCGGCGGCGAAAATAATCCATCAGGAATTGGTGGTTCTGGTATCGTAATAGTGCGATATGTATCTAGAACTAATATAAGTACAGAACCAACCACATCATTCAGTTCAGAACAATCCCTAACCCGAACAGACTCAAACGGGCAATACAATTACACTTTCACAGCATCTCAATACGCTGGTGCTTACACAGTCAAAGTAAACCTGACAGACTCAAACTCAATCTACGGAGAGAACGAAACAACATTAAACATAAAAATCAATCTTACAAGTCCGACAGCAACATCAACCACATCCGGCACAGTCTATACAAACCCAACGGAGACAATCAACCTGACTGTAACTATCCCAACCTCAAACATTAACTGCCCAACATTGAACCTCTCCAATGTCTGGGCAAACATAACAAAACCAACAGGTTCTGAACTAGTCCAGTTATCCGGCTCTGTGCAGGGAAACACTTGGGACGGAACCTTCACAAATACTGATGAAACAGGAACATACAATATAACATACTATGCCAATCTGACTGATGGTTTCAGCCACGTAACCACGACAACAACCTCATTCTATGTCAAGAACATCTCAGTCACGCTAAATCTTGATAATACAATAGTAAACCCATCTCAGAACGTGGAAGTTTCAGGAAAGGCAACATTGCAGCCAGACAATACAAACATTACAAACAACACAATCTCAATATGGCAGGACAACACCCTAAAATTAGGAGGATCTTGGTGGAACACAACCTTCCAGAAAAAGAAAGCAATCCAGATAAACAATACAGACAACAATATAGCAAACTATTCCTTACTCCTAAACATTACATACGATTCAGACATGAACCCAGACTTCTCAGACATAAGATTCACAAACAGTTCAGATAATGAAGAATTAAGTTACTGGATAGAAAGCAAATCAGACAGTTCTTATGCAGATGTCTGGGTAAAAATACCATATAATTTGACAAATACCACAAACACGACAATCTATATGTACTATGATAATACATCTACTGTTTCGAGCCAAAGCAATGGAAACAATGCATTTGAATATTTTGAAGATGGTGAAGATGCAAGTGATTGGTCTTTCACTCTTGGAAGCGGAACAGTAGAGTCTTCAACAGATCAAGCCTTTGAAGGCAGCAAATCTATTAAAATATCCGCTGTTGGTGGAGCAGATACAGCTACAACCTATTTTGATTCTGTAACCAGAGATGCGCTTACTCATGCTTTTGGATACAGGGTCATGATCTCAAGTACATCTATGACAACACGACAATATTTACTTAATCCTAACAGTGAAGATGAAGTAAGTGTTTTCACAGATTGGGTTGCAACTGATCCAAATGGATGGAGTCATAAAAATAATTCTGGCAGTGTTGTAGCATTTAGTCCTGTAATAGATGTTGTAGCAAATGAATGGATGAAATTAAATTATGAAAATATCACTTCAACAGAATGTGATTTTTATATAGATGATTATTTCAGACATGATACTTGTTCTAATGGAGCTCAAGACCAATTCCATAGTTTTGGTGTTACTTTAGATGAAACACAAACAGTATATATTGATGCATTAATAATTAGAAAATACATAATCCCTCCAACATCCTCTTTCGGCACAGAACAAAACCTTACCCAGACCGACTCAAATGCACAATACAACTACACCTTCACAGCATCTCAATACGCAGGAAACTACACAGTCAAGGTCAACCTCACAGATTCAAACTCAATCTACGGAGAGAACGAAACAACCCTGAACGTAAAAATCAACCTCTCAAGTCCGACAGCAACTTCAACCACATCAGGAACAGTCTATGCAAACCCGACAGAAACAATCAACCTGACAGTAAATATCCCAACATCAAACATAAACTATCCAACATTGAACCTCTCCAATGTCTGGGCAAACATAACAAAACCGACAGGTTCTGAATTAGTCCAGTTATCCGGTTCTGTCCAAGGAAACACATGGGATGGAACATTCACAAACACAGATGAAACCGGAACTTACAACATAACATACTACGCAAACCTGACCGACGGTTTCAGCTATGTGACCACAACAACAACTTCTTTTTATGTCAAGAATGTTTCAGTTTCAATCAATCTAAACAATCCAATCTCAAACCCATCTGAAAGTGTCGAAGTGTCCGGATATGCAACCTTGCAGCCAGATGATACAAACATAACAAACAACACAATTCATATTTGGCAGGATGACTCATATGCAATAAGCTGGTGGAACACAACCTTTGAGAAAAAGAAAGAGATCCAGATCAACAACACAGACAACGAAGTTGCCAATTACTCATTACTCCTCAACATAACTTATGACTCTGATATGAACTCAGATTTCTCTGACATAAGATTCACAAACAGTTCCGAAGATGAAGAACTATCTTACTGGATCGAGTCCAAAGTAGATTCTTCTTATGCAGATGTCTGGGTAAAGATTCCATACACATTGATCAACACAACAAACACGACAATCTATATGTATTATGGAAACACATCGATTGTGAGTAGTGAAAGCGATTATTTTAATGCTTTTCTATTAAGTGATAATTTTGATGATAATTCAATAGATACATCATTATGGACATCTGAAAGTGGAACTCCGACAGAAAGTAGTGGTATTTTAACAGTAGATGGAACCGATGGCACAAGAGATGCTTTATGTAGTGTCGTCAATATTTCACGACCATTTATTATCGAAGTAGATGGTAAATCAACTGCAAACGATAATTGGAATCTCTATTTAGCTTGGACTCCTGATTCAGCAACATCTAATACTCACATGACTTTACGGTATCATGGAGGTGTAAATTATTGGGCAGATGATGATGGTGCTGGAAATTATCATGCGTGGGCTGTATCTGATGATGATAATAAGTGGGTAAATATGACTATGATTGGTAGGGAAAACATGACCTCATATTTTAAGAAAGTGTCTTCAACAGCAACACAGATTAAAGATTATAACAATGTTGGTTCACACACAGAACATTTAGTCTGTTTGATGCAATGGGGAGAAGGTGCAGGCACAGGTCTTGGATATTTTGATAATATTATAGTTAGACGATATTTAGAGACAACTCCAACATCCTCATTTGGTACAGAACAACTCTACACTCAAACAGACTCAAACGGGCAATACAACTACACCTTCACAGCATCCCAATACGCCGGAAACTACACAGTCAAGGTCAACCTCACAGACTCAAATTCAATCTACGGAGAGAACGAAACAATCCTGAATGTAAAAATTAATCTTACAAGCCCAACTGCAACATCAACTACCTCAGGCACAGTCTACGCAAATCCAAGTGAAACAATAAACCTGACAGTAAATATCCCGACCTCAAACATCAACTCCCCGACACTTAACCTTTCTAATGTCTGGGCAAACATAACCAAACCCACAGGTTCTGAATTAGTCCAGTTGTCCGGATCCGAAGAAGGAAACCAATGGGACGGAACCTTTACAAATACACAAGATAGTGGAACCTACAACATAACCTATTATGCAAACCTGACCGACGGTTTCACTCATATAACCACAACCACAACATCTTTCTATGTCAAGAATATCTCAGTCACGCTAAACCTTGATAACACAATAGTAAACCCATCCCAGAACGTAGAAGTTTCAGGAAAAGCTACATTGCAACCCGACAATACCAATATCACAAACAACACAATCTATATCTATCAGGATGATGTATCCGTAATAACCTGGTGGAACTCAACCTTTGAAAGAAAGAAAGAAATCCAGATAAACAACACAGACATAGAAGTTGCAAATTACTCATTGCTTCTAAACATCACATACGATTCAGATATGAACTCTGACTTCTCTGACTTAAGATTCACAAACAGTTCAGAAGACAGATTATTAAACTACTGGATCGAATCTAAAGTAGACAGTTCTTACGCCGATGTCTGGGTAAAGATTCCATACAATCTGACCAACACCACAAACACGACGATCTATATGTATTATAATAATAATACGGTCATTGAAAATGTAATTAGTTATACTAATGCCTTTTATTATTCTGATGATTTTGAAGATAATGACTATACATCTAATCCTGTATGGTCTGTTGAAGACGGTACATGGGTTATAGATACAAAAACATTAAAAGGAGGTAGTGCAGGTTCAAGTTATGGGCATATTTACTCTGATATGCCTTCATCAATTAATTTAGTGGATGTAGAATTTAAATTTAAATTTTCCGATCTAGCTGCAGCAGGAGAAAGCATTTCTTTTTATCTGCAAACTGATTCAAATGTAGGTTATGTATTGTATATCCAACAGAGTGGGGGGTATGATTTATATATTGGTGATTTTTCATCAAATATTATTGATGTTTCATGGTCTCCGGATACGAATTGGCATACTGCAAGGATTACAAGACGAAAAGACTCAAATCTGACAATATATTTAGATGACACAGTTAAAGGTTCAGTTGTGGATATGACAATGAATTCATTTAATAGGATAAGAATAAGGAGAGGTAATTATGCAAATTTCTACATGTATGCAGACAATATATCAATTAATCATTTTATTATAGCTCCAACTTATTCATTCGGATCAGAACTGTTAAAGACCGACTCAAACGGGCAATACAACTACACCTTCACATCTTCATCAACTCTTGGTCAACATACAATCAAGATAAATCTTACAAATCCAAACTCAATCAAAGGCGAGAACGAGACAACAATAGACGTACGAAACCTTACATATTCACAGTTCAACCTATCCGATTCAGACAGCCAGTTGAACAACATATTAAACCCGGCAGAATCCTACAACGCAACAGTAAAGATACGTGAATACAACGGCTCGGATTACTTCGATGTAACTTCCGGGACATTCACAACAACAATAGCAGGAACAACCTATTCTCTAAACCATATAGGAAGTTCAGTCTGGCACACAAATGAGACCCTAACAGCATTGTCATCTTTAGGCCAGCAATCCTTCCTTGCAAACATAACTGGAACTTCAGGAAACGGCATAACAGACTCAATACAAGACACAAACTATACTTACAATGTCAAGAACATCTCAGTCTCAATAAATCTCAACAGCACAATAGTTAGTCCGGAAGACACAATAGAAGTTTCAGGATATGCAACATTACAACCCGACGCAACAAACGTGACGAACAATAATATCTTGATCTGGCAGGACAACATAAAAATAGCAGGAGCAAGCACCTGGTGGAACGCAACATTCCAAAAAAAAAAAAAGATAAAGATAAACAACACAGACAATGAAATCGCAAATTATTCATTATTATTAAACATATCTTATGACTCTGACATGAACCCAGACTTCTCTGATCTAAGATTTGCAAATGGTTCAGATAATGAGGAATTATCTTACTGGATCGAAAGCAAATCAGACAGTTCTTACGCAGATGTTTGGGTAAAGATCCCCTACACTCTTTCAAACACAACAAATACGACTATTTATATGTACTACAAGAATTCAACGGTTGTTACAAGTAGAAGCAATATTACTACAGCAGGTATATTTGGCGATGATTTTGAAGATCATGTAACTGACTGGGAAAATGAGAACAGTTGGACAACATCCAATAATGGTGGATATATTGATTTGAAGAGTACTGATTGTTATGCTGGCACGAAATGTGGATTAATTGAAGTAGCACCATCTAATGATCCACACGTAGGGTTTGAGCCATTACAATTATCATCCGGTAGACTACAATTCATGATGCGTGAGAGTTTCGCAGGTTCAGTTGGCAGAATATCATTCCAAACTTTTGATGGTGCAACAAAATATATATATTCTTTTTTCGGAACTTCGAGTGCAAAGGATTTGAAATATTATGTGTCATCATCTATAGATACAGGCACAGATTATACACCTGATGTATGGAAGAAAGTTATATATGAATGGGATAGTTCTACTTTTGATTGGTATTATGACGGCATAAAAATAGTTGATGATGGATTATATCAGGATAGTGGTTCGTATACAAATGGTATTGACGAAATAAGATTCGTTGGGATGGCAGTCAATGACCAAGCAGAAATCGATAATGTATTCTATACAGCATCTCTATCAACAACCCCAACCTCATCATTCGGCGCAGAACAATCATTGATACAAACCGACTCAAACGGACAATACAATTACACCTACACAGCATCTCAATACGCCGGAAACCACACAGTCAAGGTCAACCTCACAGACTCAAACTCAATCTATGGTGAAAACGAAACAACCCTAAACGTAAAAATCAACCTGACAGACCAAACAGCAACATCAACTTCAACAGGAAATTCAAACGCAAACCCATCAGACACAATCAATCTGACAGTAAACATCCCAACATCAAACATCAACTACCCGACCCTAAACATCTCCAATGTCTGGGCAAACATAACAAAACCAACCGGCTCAGAAATAGTCCAGTTATCCGGCTCAGTACAGGGAAATACATGGGACGGAACATTCGCAAACACAAATGAAAAAGGAACATATAACATAACCTATTATGCAAACCTCTCAGACGGTTTCAGCCACGTAACCACAACCACAACATCATTCTATGTAAAGAACATCTCAGTCACACTAAACCTTGACAACACAATAATAAACCAATCCCAGAACGTAGAAGTTTCAGGATATGCAACCTTACAACCAGACAATACAAATATCACAAACAACTCTATCTCAATCTGGCAGGATAATTCTTTGTTAAATGCATGGTGGAACACAACTTTCCAAAAAAAGAAAGAGATCCAAATAAATAACACAGACAACGAGGTCGCAAACTATTCATTATTATTGAACATAACCTACGACTCAGACATGAACCCGGACTTCTCTGATCTAAGATTCACAAACAGTTCAGAAAATGAAGAACTAAACTATTGGATTGAAAGCAAATCAGACAGTTCTTATGCTAATGTCTGGGTAAAGATACCTTATGAATTAACCAACACAACAATCTATATGTATTATAAGAATAATACAGCAGTTGAAAGTGAAAGTAATATAAAAACCGCTTTTATCTTAGGTGATTTTGAAACCGGCACATCAACAATAGATACAGATATATGGACACAAGGTACAAATCCCGTAACAGCAACAGCGAATGGAGATTGGACAACATTAACAACAGGTGCAACTGACCCATCTTTTATAAAGTCAAATATTTGGTTTGACCGTGCTGGTTATATGATTCATTTAGATTGGGAAAATAATAATATTAATCCATATGTAGCGGTTGGTATAATGGATGGCGCGATGGATGGTGCTACAAATACAATATATCAAATGCTCGGCGCACCAAATTATATAAAATTAAGAACAGAAAAAGATAACGTTCAAACAGACCCAGCCCAAAATATTTTATCTAATCATAATATAGTTCATAATATGGTTTTATATTTCAACAGTACAGAAGCAACATGGGCTGATAATTCAAGTGATGGTAATTTTGCAGGTTCATCAACAACAAATATTCCCACCATAGATTTAGAATTTTGGATTGCCGGATATATTGGTGGCAGTCATCCTTTTAGTATAGAAGTAAGGAATTTGTATATTACGAAATGGTTACAAACAACTCCAACATCTTCCTTCGGTACAGAACAATCTCTAACCCAGACTGATTCAAACGGACAATACAATTACACTTACACAGCATCCCAATACGCCGGAGAATACACAGTCAAGGTCAACCTGACAGACTCAAACTCAATCTACGGAGAAAACGAAACAACCCTGAATGTAAAAATCAATTTAACCAGCCCGACAGCAACCTCAACATCAACAGGAAATTCAAATGCAAACCCATCAGACACAATCAACCTGACCGTAAACATCCCAACTTCAAACATAAATTACCCAACCCTAAACATCTCAAACGTCTGGGCAAACATAACCAAACCAACAGGTTCTGAACTAGTCCAGCTCTCCGGCTCTGTGCAGGGAAATACATGGGACGGGACATTCACAAACACAGCGGAGAGCGGAACCTACAACGTAACTTACTATGCAAACCTTACAGACGGTTTCAGCCACGTAACCACAACAACAACCCAGTTCTATGTCAAGGACATATCCGTCACGATCAACCTCAACGACACAATAGTTAACCCCTCTCAAACTGTAGAAGTTTCAGGCTATGCAACATTACAGCCAGACGGAACAAACATAACAGATAATATAATTAAGATATATCTCGATAATAAAAACATTTTCATAAATCTTACTGCAAATGGGATTTATTCTCATTTCAATCTAATCCAGTCAACTGACAGCCATTTCAATTCAGGTACAACAAATAATACTGTTATAAGCGGATCTGGTGAAAATGGATATATAGGATTGTCTTCTTATTCCGCAGAAAAAGATATGTGGGATATATCTCCTGCAGATAGTGCAACTTTTTCTACAGGTGCGGATTTATCCTATCCTGGTTCAGGGGATTATATCTATGCTACAAAAGGCTCAGGTCAGGAGTTCTACCGTTACTCAATTTCGATTGACAGCTGGAGCGGTCTTGCAAATCTTCCTGCCAGTATCGGTGAAGGTTCTGATTCCATTGCAATAGATGATTATGTTTACGTTGTCAGAGGAAATGGTTATACTGATTTTTGGAAGTATTCCATAACTTATAATAATTGGTCTGTTTTAACATCATCTCTTGCAAGTATTAATTGGGGAGATTCAATAACATATCCTGGATCAGGCGATTACATTTATATCCCCCGCGGATATGATACTTCTACTTTTTGGAAATATTCCATTTCAGGAGATAACTGGTCTACTTTAACCTCTGCTCCCGACGGTATTACGTATGGTTCAGAATTGGTTTCTGACCTGGCATTAGGAGATTATATATATACTATAGGAGGGTATTCATATGATTTCTATCGCTATTCTATTTCAGGAAACAATTGGTCTGCTACTGATGAACTTGCTGATGTACCGGGATATATAGGTAATGGCGGATGCGCTGTATATCCTGGCTCTGGCGATTATATTTATGCTTTGAAGGGAAATGGTGGACTCCCCTTCTATCGCTATTCTATTTCAGGAAACAATTGGGATAGTATGGCTGATGCTCCTGCAACTATTGAGTATAGTTCATCTTTAGTTTATCCTGGCTCGGATAATTATATTTATGCTATTCGTGGAGGAAATAGTAATGATTTTTGGCGCTACCAGTTCAGGGAAAGCATATTTTATTCATCTGCAAATTTCACATCTTCAGTTATATATAGCAACCAGCAACCTGATTTCAAAAACATGACATGGTCTGCAACAACAAATGAAAACACTACAGTAAAATTCCAGTTGTCTTCGTCATCAGACAATATCAGCTGGACATCTTTTGTAGGTCCGAACGGAACAAGCGAGGATTATTATAATATTTCCGGAACCACACCATGGTCAGGCCACAAGGGACATAGATATATTAGATATATGGCTTTCCTTGATACAACAAACATAACTCAGACCCCTCAACTGCATAATATTACAATTAATTATACGACGTCTATGACCGACTCAAACGCCAAATACAATTACACTTACACAGCATCTCCAACACTCGGAACCCACACCCTAAAAGTAAACCTCACAGACTCAAACTCAATCTACGGAGAAAACGAAACAACATTTGATGTAAGAAACCTAACCTTCACCCAGTTCAACCTCTCAGACTCAGACACCCAGATGAACAACATCTTAAACCCACAAGAATCATACAACGCAACAGTAAAGATAAGAGAATACAACGGCTCCGATTACTTCGACGTAACTTTAGGGACATTCACAACAATAATAGCAGGAACAACCTATTCCCTAAACCATATCGGCAGTTCAGTCTGGCACACCAATGAAACTCTAACAGCTCCATCCTCTTTAGGACAGCATTCCTTCCTCGCAAACATAACAGGAACATCAGGCAACGATATAACAGACTCAATTCAAAATTCAAATTATACCTATTATGTCAAGAACATCTCAGTCACACTAAACCTCGACGAAACAATAGTAAACCCATCACAGAACATAGAAATTTCCGGTAAAGCAACCCTACAACCCGACGCAACAAACATAGCAAATAACACAATGTATATCTGGCAGGATAATTCACTGGCAGATAGTTCAAATCCGGGAAGGTATATGTCTACTCTGGGGGGAACATGGAAATACAGGAAAGCAATAACAATAAACAACACAGACAATGAAGTCGCAAATTACTCATTACTCCTCAATATAACCTATGACTCTGACATGAACCCTGACTTCTCTGACATAAGATTCACAAACAGTTCAGATAACGGGAAATTGAGTTACTGGATAGAAAGTAAAGTTGACAGTTCATACGCAGATGTCTGGGTCAAGATTCCATACGCTTTGACAAACACAACAAATACGACAATATATATGTATTATAGTAATACTTCTGCTGTTTCAAATGAGAGCAGTAGTGTAGATGTTTTCGGTGCAGATGCTACCTACGATACTTTCTCCGGATGGACAGAAGTAGATACATCCGGTAGAATATTATACACAAATAATAGAATAGAATATACCAACATGAATCTTGGCGATGATTCGCATACATATATGACTTTACCCGATTCCGGAACAAATTATGAAGCCACATTTAAATGGTTAATTTCATCATATACCGGGCAGGTTAATAATTTGATTGGTTTTGGAGATGTTGCAGGAACTATGTGTGGTGACACTCCTTTTAATCAGGGTTCATCAATAATATTTAATATTGTAAGCGGACCTTCTAAAATGCGCCTTTATCTAATTGCAGGAAATTCAACAACATCTTCAGTGGTTAATTC
Source organism: Candidatus Aenigmatarchaeota archaeon (assembly GCA_023137195.1). GTDB lineage: Archaea > EX4484-52 > EX4484-52 > EX4484-52 > EX4484-52 > EX4484-52. Next base: position 34,956 of record JAGLPV010000006.1, read on the forward strand.
AACGTCAACATATTATGGAAATAGTGATGTTATTGATTATAATACTGTAGTCTATTCAAAATTATTATATGATGGAGAACATGCATGGATGTATAGTTATTCCGATGAAGCAATGACATCAGAAATAGCAGATAGTCGTCTGTCTGTTGCAGTAACAAATTTAGCTGATTTTAATTACTTCATGTCAATCGCAGCATATAAGGATTTTATTGCAGGCAGATATAGTACTGGTTGGGTTGATGATGTTAAAGTCCATAAATATCTTTCAACAACCCCAACATCTTCATTCAGTTCAGAACAATCTCTGACCCAGACCGACTCAAACGGACAATACAACTATACCTTCACAGCATCCCAATATGCAGGAACCCACACAATCAAGACAAACCTCACAGATTCAAATTCAATCTACGGAGAAAACTCAACAACCCTAAACGTAAAAATCAACCTCACAACCCCAACAGCAACCTCAACCACATCAGGCACAGCCTATGCAAATCCATCAGAAACAATCAACCTTACAGTGACCATCCCGACCTCAAACATCAACTATCCAACTTTAAACCTCTCAAACGTCTGGGCAAACATAACAAAACCAACGGGTTCTGAATTAGTCCAATTATCCGGCTCTGTGCAGGGAAATACATGGGACGGAACCTTTACAGATACAAATGAAATAGGAACATACAACGTAACATACTACGCAAACCTTACAGATGGTTTCAGCCATATAACTACAACAACAACTTCTTTCTATGTAAAGAACATCTCAGTTACGCTAAACCTCAATGATACAATAGTCAATTCGGCAGACCGTATTGAAGTATCGGGATATGCAACATTACAACCCGACGCAACAAATATAACAAACAACACAATCTCAATCTGGCAGGACAATACAGTTATATTGGGGGGCAATTGGTGGAACTCAACCTTTGAGAGAAAGAAAGCAATCCATGTAAACAACACAGACAATGAAATCATCAACTACTCATTATTACTAAACATAACATACGACCCGGACATGAACCCGGACTTTTCGGATTTGCGTTTTACAAATAGTGCAGGAGACACTTCATTAAGTTATTGGATTGAAAATAACATATCTTCAACTTACGCAGATGTTTGGGTAAAAATACCATACACTTTGACAAACACAACAAACACGACAATCTATATGTATTATGGAAACACCACTGCTGTAAATACAACAGGAAACGCAACAAACACATTTATATTCTGGGATGATTTCGAGGATAACGATATTTCCGATTGGAATATAGTACTTGCTGGTGGTGCATCTTGTACTGTGAGTGGTGGAATAGTACATACAGAAGCAATACATAGTACAGAAAGATGTTATATGCAAAAAATAGGTATATCAAATGAATATGATAATGTAATTGAATCAAGAGCAAAACAAACATTTGTATCGGGCAATAGTATTGGTGTAATAGGTTATGGTGGTAAGTTCATATATATGGGCAGAGAAGATACTGACCAGACAGAAGTTATGTATCGATATTATGACCCCGGCAATGTTGAACAGAATATATTGAATATTGATGTTGGTGTCAATATCCAAACACAATATAATATCTGGAGTATCAGTTTCAATCATGGCACAACAAATTATGCCCGATTCGCAATCAATTATAACTTTTCTACAGATTATGCTGTATATGCTAGTGGAACAACAGATATATGGTTAGGACAATCGGGTTATAATACGGGACATGATACTTATTTTGATTGGGTACGAAAGAGGAAATTTTTAAATACAACCCCAATAACATCATTCGGTGCAGAACGATTTATTGCCCAAACCGATTCAAACGCACAATACAACTACACCTTCACATCCTCATCTACACTCGGAACCCACACATTAAAAGTAAACCTAACCGACCCAAACAACATAGCAGGAGAGAACGAGACAACATTCGATGTAAGAAACCTAACCTTCACACAATTCAACCTCTCAGACTCAGACACCCAGATGAACAACATATTAAACCCGGCAGAAGCCTACAACGCAACAGTAAAGATAAGAGAATACAACGGCTCCGATTACTTTAATGTAACAAGTGGCACATTCACAACAATAATAGCAGGAACAACATATTCTCTAAACCACATAGGAAGTTCAGTCTGGCACACAAACGAATCCTTCACAGCTCCATCCTCATCAGGACAGCACTCCTTCATTACAAACATAACAGGAACATCAGGTAACGGCATAACAGATTCAATACAAAATGCAAACTACACATATTATGTCAAGAACATCTCAGTCACACTTGATCTTGACGATACAATAGTCAACCCATCCCAGAACGTGGAAGTTTCAGGAAAAGCAACACTACAACCGGACGCGACAAACATAACAAGCAACATAATTTCTATCTGGCAGGACAATACCTATATAACAGGAGCGAGCAATTGGTGGAACACAACTTTCCAAAGGAAGAAAGAGATACAGATAAACAACACAGACCTGGAAATTGCAAACTATTCTCTTTTACTGAATATAACCTACGATTCAGATATGAACCCGGACTTTTCTGATTTGCGATTCGTAAATGGCTCGCATAATTCAGAGCTAAATTACTGGATAGAAAGCAAATCAGACAGCTCTTATGCCGATGTTTGGGTAAAGATTCCATATGAACTAATCAACACAACAAATACGACAATATATTTATACTATAAGAATAATACAGCCGTTTCAAGCAACAGCAACATAAAAACCGCCTTTGTTTTCGGTGATGATTTTGAGGATACAGACTTTAGTGAATGGACAGTAGATGCTGCGCAGACATGGTCTAGAAGCACAACACAGGCACAGGATGGAACATATTCTCTAAAGATTGTTCAGAATCCAAATACCGCAACAATAAGTTACAAGGATATTACAGCAGATCAATATGTGATATCAGGATGGATATATCAGTTTGCAAACGGTGGTTTTGTAACACCTTATCAATATCATTTCCAGATTAGAGAAGGAGGAGGGAGTAGTACACAAAGTCTTGCTTATGAGACATATATTGGCGATACAGAAGAGCCACAGGCGACCTATAGGTATGGAGGAGCATACCATAAAGATGGAGTAACAAGAACAGCAAAATGGCGTAAGATAAATACAGTGACAAATAGCAGTGGTACTTTCTTATATGTTGATGACACATACCGGGGGAGTGATACATGGACAACAGTAGACAGAATACAGTTTTATTTTTACCACAAAAATGGAATAAGTGGTGATACAGGATATATTGACACAGTATATGTAAGAAAATATCTTTCAACAACCCCGACATCCTCTTTTGGTGCAGAACAATCTCTAACAACAACAGACTCAAACGGACAATACAACTACACTTTTTCCACATCTCCAACACCCGGAACCCACACATTAAAAGTGAACCTAACAAACTCAAACAACATAGCAGGAGAAAACCAGACAACATTCAGCGTAAGAAACTTAAAAATAGACAACTGGCAGATTTTAGATGCTCACACAGAAACAGATGCAGTCCTTTACTCCCTTGAAAACTTCAACATAACAATGCTGATCAGAGAATACAACGGCTCAGATTACTTCAACATAACATCCGGAACATTCAATATAAGAATAGAGGAAACAAGCGACTACAAATCATTGACACACCAGTCCGGTGCAGAATGGAAAGCAGAATTCACCGCCCCAAACTCAAGTGGCACATATACAATAGAACTAAACGGCACAACTCCAAACGGAATCAACGGCAATAACCAAACGACCTTCGAAATCCCCGAAAACTTCAACATAACTTTACTAAATTCCACAGGCAGCCCAATCCAGAACAACAAGATAACAGTCTACCAGACAGGAACATCTACGGTTGGATGCGAAGCAGACACCGATGCAAACGGAAAAATAAAATGCAATCTGGAAAACACAACAAACTACGACATAGACATAGACAATTACGACGGAAACATCCTGAACATTTCCGCCCCTCTAAACATCACACTCCAGCCATTAAACATAACAGTACTCAACCACAACTCAATTCCAAAGCAGGATGTAGTTGTAGACATATATTCAGCAGGCAATTTAATCTCGACAGCAACAACACACTCCAACGGCAAAACAAACTTCACTCTAAACAATTCCGCCCTATACAACATCACAGTGTTCGGAAATACCGAGCCTTCAATACAGGAAGTATCAGTTCCATCCTCAAAAACAATAAACCTAAACCTCACATTAACCGCAACCATGGCAGACACAATCATAATGCCCGGCATTACAAATACAGTATCCGGAACAATTATCCTTCTGCCGGACAACACAGCAACAGCTTTCAACCCAGTCAACATTTACCTAAACGAAACCCTCCTCACTGTCGGAAGTTTCCTGAACAAGACATACAGCACAAATGACGATTTATCCAATGGCACCTCTGTAAATGTCACAAATTCCTCAGACACATTAACACTTGACCCGAGAGGAGAATATTATTTTGAGGCAGAAAACTACATCTCGTCATCAGGCATAACCGTCAGAAATAATGGCTACCAGCCGTGGGATGGAGACCCTTCAGGAAACCAATACGCAGAAGGCACACATCCTGCATGGGCAAATTACAATATAACAAATATCCCGGATGGCAATTATTACATATTTGTAAAGATGTATGCAGGCGCGACAGACAGGATGGTAAATATTACATGGGATGGAAATATAGTAGACACTACAGCCTTCGGTTCATATTCCGGCGACATCTTATGGAGCAATGCCTTGTCTCAAACAGTCACAAAGAATTCAACATCGCACACATTGGGTTTCAATTCAACCTCCAGCAACCCGTACATAGATGTAATCCTCCTTACAACAAACGCTTCCTTTACCCCTGACAACATAGACCAGAACTACACCAACACCCCTCTAAAATACAGCGGTCATTTCACATCAAACAAGACAACAACAACAACTCATCCAATAATCTCCATCACCCCATCATGGCAGTCAAATGAGCCTTCTGGCTCAAACATAACAATAGACATCTCAGCAGACAACGGAACAAACTGGTGCGAAGATGTAACCCAATCCCAGGAATACAGAACCGGCGCTTCATGCGGTTCAATCGGCACAGGCACAGAAATTGTATGGCGCGCAACTCTAAATACAAACAACTCTTTTGCAGATTTAAAACTCCACAACATCACATTAAACTACGAGACAGGAAACGCAACAAAGACAAACACCTCGGGTCAATACACATTTACCTTCTCCAGCGGCTCAACCCCTGGATGGTACACAGTCAAGATAAATACAACAGATTCAAACAGCATCTCGGGAAACATTACAACCACATACTTGGTTGACACTTTTTCCATTACAACAGACACTCTGCCCAACACAGCAGATGCAGATACGCTCTCACAGACAATAACCACAAGCATAAACTCAAACACAGGAAGGACATCAGGAAAAAGGCACAACATAACAGCAACAATCACAAATCCTGACTCAACGCAGGACACAATACAAAATTCAAGCATCTCCTGTTCAGACAATTATCCAATGACTTGTTCTGCCACATGGACCCCGGGAACAACACAGCCTTTCGGCTGGTACAACATAACCATAAACTACGAGGACAACGAAAGCATAACAGGACAGAACACGACATACAATGACTTCAAAGTTGACAATATTACAACAAGTTTTACTTACATACCAGCAATACCGATACTATCAACAGAGAATATTACAGTAAACGGCACTGCGAATTTCTTCTATGACGGAAGTCCTGTCCAGAACAGGTCTGTTGGCATTTATATTGATGATGAACCGGTCACATTAGACTGGTGGAATTCAACTTTCCAGAAAAAGAAAGAGCTACAGATAAACAACACAGATATAAAAGTCGCAAACTATTCCTTGCTCTTAAATATAACCTATGATTCTGACATGAACTCAGACTTCTCTGACCTAAGATTCACAAACAGTTCAGAAGATGAAGAATTATCCTACTGGATAGAAAGTAAAGTCGACAGTTCATATGCAGACATTTGGGTAAAGATTCCCTGCTCTCTAACCAACACGACAAATACAACAATCTATATGTATTATAAAAACACTACAGAAGTATCGACCGAAAGCAACATCAAGACAGCATTTTTAATTGGTGATGATTTCGAGGATGGGACATTAGATGCATGGAATATAAATCTTGATGGCGCAACAATTGGCGTGAAACAATATTCAAATAATAATTATGTAGCATATATAAAAGATAGTGGTGGATCATTAAGATCTCATGTAACACAGATGACTACTATATCCTCAGAATATGTTATTGAAGTTGAAGTAAATCAGACTGGTAATAATGCAGTTGGTGTTGGTCAAGTAGAATCATTAGGAAATGTTCCAATTTTACCATTATATCAAACTTACGATGGAATTGCATATATACATGATGGTGTTGACCAGCAAGAAGGAAGTGCATGCTGTACTTTTGATATATTCAATTCATGGGAAGCAGTTCAAACAGGTACATCATGGGAACTCTTTGTTAATGATGTTTCAAAAGCAACAAACACAGGAACAGCAAGCGCAAAACAAGGATTTGGTTTTATGGGTAGTGATGGGGGAGCTGGTGATTTTGATAATTTTAGAGTACGAAAATACCTCTCATCAACTCCAACCTCATCATTCGGATTAGAACAATCCAGCGCATTAGTCCAGACCGATTCAAATGGAAACTACGGAAAAACATTCCCCGCCCCAACACAAATAGGAACCCACATAATAAAAATCAACCTCACAGACTCAACAGGCAACCTCCAAGGCACAAACCAAACCCAGGTAGAAGTCTGGGCGCCAACAATAGTAAACTATACAACCACCACAACATACAACACAAATACAGACTACAACATAACCGGATACTACTGGAGAACAGACACAACCAATCCAATACAGGGACTGATAAACACAACAATATACAACAACACATACTCAATCTCAAAAACCTGCGAAAATACCGAATGCCTAAAAACATTCACAATAGGACCAACAGGGGAATTAATAGGCGGAAACTACACAGTAAACATAACCGCCAACAACAACTCCGCATACTACATGCCAAACTCAACCCAGTACAACATATACCTAGAAGAGCCCAAAGCCACGGGAACCCTGAACGCCGACAACAAGATAATAGCAGACATGACATATGGAATAGACTATTCATTCAACCAGACAATAACACTAAACAACACCCATAAAGCAAAAATGCACACCCCAACCATAGCAGAACTGATTAACTACATTGGATGCAGCGAAATCAAATCCATTGAAAATCTGACATCCATGAACTGTTCAGACACACCGGTAAACTCCGCATGCTCTGTCAAGTTCAACGTAACCGTTACAGGCAGTGCATGCTCTCAACCACCATGCCCGATAGGATGTCTTGACTGGAATTCCAGCTGGATAAACAACGACAACACCGGAAGTTCAACCACCAACACAGATTATTTAGTATATGTCAGCGGCAACCCAGACATGAATCTTTCCAAATATTTAATCAACATAACCGACAACATAGGAACAACCAACACAACGTCAATCAGTGTAGATAACATAGGAAATGAGAAACTGGGAGAAAGTAGCAACCCATCAAATAGCATATTCGTAGATTACATAAACCAGACGATGCCTTCTTCATGGATACAATTCTATTCAACCGCCGCCCAGTGGAATGATGCAAACGACTACTGGGACTACCTGAACACCGAATACGGCTACACTCTCCAGGTAAACATAACAGCGGACAATTACACAGCAGGGACCTACACAGGAATCATAAACATAACATCTTACCGCCTCGGCAGTATCCAGACCTACAAAGAAATCAACGTCAGCATTACAATATCACCCGGATTGGCATTATCACAGGACTCGATAAACCACACAGAATACATCGGCACATCAAACATAACAAACATATCTGTGCAAAGCACAGGAAATTCACCAGTAACAAACATCACAATAAATTACATCCTTGGAACACTTCCCGCAGAATGGATAGATTTTGCTTCCATAGAAGCAGGATGGAACGACACCTTAAATTCATTCAACAGCATAACAGAATACACAAGCAAGATATTATCAGTAAACATAACCGCTCTGGACTACACTCCCGGCACATACACAGGAAAAATAAACCTAACAACAAATGAAAACCTATACCGGACAATAAATGTTTCAACAACAATCACCCCGGCAATAAACACAACAATCAATTCAATCAACATCACCCAAAACATAAGCCATGCACAATCCATATGCCCAAAAATACAAAGCACAGGCAATGCCCCGTTAACAAACATAACCATAGTACTAACAAACAGCACAATCCCATCAGGATGGCTGACAATAAATTCAACAGCACCAGAATGGAACCAGTCAACAAGCAGTTTCACAAGAATAACAGAAGAGACAAACAGAACATTAAACATAACAATTAAGGCGACAAGCTATATCCAGGGCACCTACACCGGAATATTAAACATCACCTCCTACGAAAACCAGAACACCCAAATAAACCTGAGCATAACAATAAATCCAAATGCCACAACATATAATTTACAAAGAAACAACGAGCACGGAGAGATTATAGAACTATACCACATAATAAACTCAACAGGAAACACGCCATTGCTAAATGCAAACGCCACATACATAGAATCAACCCTTCCGGCAAGCTGGCTGACCTTAAAATACGAATCACAGAATGGCAGTTCAGTAGATGCAGGAAACATAACAGAAAACTCGCACAAAAACATTACAGTAGAAATTACAATCCCTGAGTACCAAGACCCGGGAATCTATACAGGATACATAAACACAACATTCGACAACGAACCAACACAACAAATAATAGTCAGCCTGACAGTAAATACAAATTCCTCGTGGTTTTTAGAACCCATTGTCAATAAGACAAACATGTTCCTCCTGAGTGAATCAGGAGTGATAGGAAATGTCACGATAAAAAATACAGGAAACATCCCTCTAAATTACACCATAATCTACGACACCAATGCAGTATGCGACAGTTATACCTGTATGGGAAGCACAGCACAGTACAACCCAGCTTACGTATATGTCGCCAAGAACAGTACCCATGTATTCGGGGTATGGCAGCAGGGCACAAGCAGTACAAAGACAAATGCGCAGATAGAAGTCAACGTCACAAATTCAACCGGGACGCCGCAATACTCGCTTGCATACATGTTCTGGAATATAACAAATGCCCCTCCTGTCCTAATAAACCTAACAACTCTTCCAAAAAACTATGTTGAACTAGACCAATCAATCACACTATATGCAATAATATCTGACGATGAAAACGAATTGCCAACAACAGGAATGAACCTAAGCTCAGTTTACTTCAATGTTACAGACCCATCAGGATACATCTATCACATAGACAACAATTCAATATCTTATGTAGATGATGGCGACCATGAAGGAAATGAGCAGGACAGGAAAAAATTCAACCACACATTTACAAACACATCCATGTCAGGCATCCACAACCTGACAGTCTACATAAAAGACAAATCAAACAACGAGATAAACATCTCATTATTCCAGTTCAACGTAATCGGGACGACAGACATTAGCATAACCGCAGCAGCCCCTCCAACAGCCCAGAATGTAACAATTCTTCACGGCGAAAACCTGACAATACCAGTAAACATAACAAATACCGGACAGTCAGTCGCATACAATATCACAATAACAGGAACATTTGGAAGCGGAGCAGAATCATGGACCGTATGGAACAAGACATACACAAACATAACAGAAACCCAGGCAATACAGGAAAACATAACAATAACAGTTGCCTCAACAACTGTCGCAGGAAATTACCAGTTCACTCCAAAAGTCACATGGAATCAGCCAAATTCATCTTTATATGAAAACACAACTAGCTCTCCATTAACCGTAAATGTAGCAGAGAATCCTGAAATAATACCGCAAACTCAGGTAGAAGAGTCAATGAATCATGGAGAACAAAAGTTAATCAACATCCCTGTAAATTCAACAGGAAACGATGACTACGACTTACCCTCATTTTATATTGTTGAAGGAACAGCATCAGGATGGGTATGTTTCAGCAATTACTGTTCAAACAGCGGAACAACCACCTACTCTTTCTGGACCGAACTGATGAAGGGAAGCTCATATAATCTCCCGGTTTACCTGGAAGTTCCTCAAGGAACAGTTCCGGGAAACTACACATCACAAATTGAAATAAATTCAACTTCCTATGCCTCTTCAAGATATAAAACAGTAAATATAACAATAACAGTTCTGGATGACAGGAACTGGACCGTCTCCGAACCATACAACCACACTTCATTTGACCTGAACACCCCTGGCATTATAAAGATAATAACAGTAAACAGCACAGGAAATATCGGGACAAACTTCACAATAAATTACACCAACTGGTCGAATACCAACTATCACGCATACTCGGGAATTTTCAACGAGAGCCAGAACAATTCGGGAACTCTCGTCAATCCAAAAAGCGTTTACATTGGACCAAACGAGGCAAAGAACATAACAATATACCAAAATGGTCACTATGCAGGTTTAGAGAACATAGGCATAAACATAAGCATTTCAAATTCATCGGCATCCCCAAACACAAGAACAATACTGACAAGATTCAACCTAACAGAAGCATCACCACAGATAACAGGTATAACATTCTTCAACAATTCCTATGTAGAACTAAACAATACAATAGGCATAAAAATAATCGCATTAGATGACGCGGCATTAAATATAAGCACAATGAAATTAAATATTACCTATCCCGACAATTCATCAATACTGGTATCCCCTCAATACACAACTCAAAACCAGACCGCCTACGGAAAATACATCAAAATGAATTACACTTATCTTTTCAATTCAACAGCCATTGCAGGAACATACACAGCAGCAGCAAATCTTTACGATGAATTCGGGTATTGGGTGCAGTCACCAGGATATGATTTTTCTGTAATCGGCTCAACAAGTTTCACCATAACGCCAAATGAATCATCTTATTCCATAGACGGCATCAGCCAGGCATTGAGCAATAACCTGACAATCCCAATAAATGTAACAAATACAGGACAGGTAACAGCTTACAATGCAGTCCTCACAGGTTTTTCAAGTTCAAATGCAAGCCAATGGACAATCCATAACAAATCCCTCGGGAATATTTCGGCCTCTTCCAACATACAGACCAACATAACAATAACCGTCAAAAACACAACATGGCCCGGAGAATATCAATTCACGCCAAAAGTCACATGGCAGCAGCCAAACGGCAGCAGTCAGCAACAAACAACATCTACTGTTTCCATCATAGTAGAGTCCAACAAGACAATAGTATTTGAAGAATATAACTCAAATTTCACAATCCGGCATGGAGAAACTAATTCAAGCCAGATAAAGATAAGTGCAATAGGAAATGACAATGTAACATTAATACAATTATTCAGGCAATATCCATCAAACCTGACTGTGACCTTAAACGAAACAGAATTCTCAGCCATAACAGCAGGTCAGTCAGAATACGTACAACTAAACGTAAGCACTGCTTCAGGATCCCCCAACAACACATATCAGTTTGACATAGAATTATACGCAAACAACAGCCTGCAAAAAACATATGATTTTAATGTAGAGATTCCTGCATCTTTTTCATGGGAAAAAAGCACAAATGAGACAACTCTAAACGGTGTTTCAAACCAGAATGCAATGGACACAAGCCTTTCTGTCACAAACACAGGAAACAATCCAATAGACTTTACCTTTGCGCTTGTAGGGAACGTAACATCTTCAGGCATTATGGAATTGGCAGAAACTTCTCAAACAATCCAGCCTCTCGACTCTTATCAAATCCAACTCAATCACACAGCCAATTATGAAAACGCCTATTATGAAGGAACACTCCAGGTAAAAAACACAACCTATTCAGAAAATATAAAAATCAAGTACCACTCCTACATAGCAGAGTTAAACATCATAAACATCACCCCTAACTACAACATAATCTCCCCGGGCAACATCAACATAACAACACAATTCACATTTGGTTCCAATAATATTACAGAGAACACAACTTACACAATAAAAATAAACAACACAAACTGCACCGCCATACAAAACACAACACAAGGAGGATATATTGCCCACACCTGCGCAACGCCATCAGTACCGGACGGCAGATACCACGACATAGAAGCTATAGCAGACTACACATGGGAAACAGGCATCATAAGAGTCACTCAGACAAATACAAGCGCAGTATATTACAAAGATATAACTGCGCCAACAATAACCCTTGCAAACACATCCGTATCAGATATAGAAATAACTACAAACATAACCATAAACTTCACAGCAACAGACAATCTTGCAGTAGATACAAGACAAATAACTCTTTACTATCCAAACTCAACACAATACCAGTCAAAAACATTAACCTCCGGTTCAACAACAGTGGCGATTCCAACAACAATAGGCACATACACAATAAACTACACAGTAAACGACACAACAGGAAACACAAACTCCACAGCAACTACTTTCGAAGCATACGAATGGAAAAACTTTTCCGGCTATTTGCTGGATTTAGATGGAGTTGTAGTGCCGACATCTTTTGAGATATCAGACAACGGAACAATTCTTCATTCCTTTTCCACAAACACAAGTGGCTATTACAACGCAACAGTAAAAAGAAAGACTTACGATTTAAAGATGAGTTTCCTTGATGCAAATGTAACAATGGAAGATGTAGATTTCTCCGGTACACCTTCTGATTTCATAGACATCGATACCCCCCTTCTGGGAGATTTTGGTTTCGGGGAAACATTTACCGTAATAAAAGGATTTGCAATAAATACAAGCATTTCTAATTCCGGTTCCATAACATACACATATACCTCGGAGGATGTCGGAGCCCTTTCAACAGACTATCTTGAAATTTACAGGTGCACCAACTGGAATTATGGTGATGTAAGTTGCAACGGCATTCTGGCAGAGATAACAGACACAAAGAACAAGGCGCAAAAAAAGCTCAATGCTTCCTTTTCTTCATTGACAGCGATTGTTTTAGTCCACAAACCACCCGCAGAACAACCAGAAATGACAATCCCATCCACAAATATGGTTGTTTATGCAAACCATGGAGAGCAGAAGAACGCAACGCTTACAATTCAGTCCACAGGATCAGTCCAGCTTTCAAACATTATGTTTACCTGTTCAAGCGGTAACGTATGCACTCTCTTTTCATTAGCAGGAGACACAATAGTCGGTCTGGATGCAGGCGCCTCTTACGATGCGCCACTGACAATGAACATACCTCAATACACCGCCCCCGGAGCATACACAGGGCAACTGGTTGTTTCCTCCAACCAGCAGTCAGTATATGCCCAGGAAAAGACAATTGATGTAACCGTTAATGTAGTGGAAAACAGCAATTTTTCAATAGACAACACACAAAACAACATCTCGGCAGGAGCAAACGCGCAAGGACAACTTTCAACAATAACAATAACCAACATAGCAAACGCGCAAAAGACATATTCATTAACCCAAAACTCAACAATTATAAACCCATCCACAAGTTCCTTAATCCTGGCAAAAAACACAAGCGATTCTATATCCTTAAATTACACCGCTCCAAACACAACAGGACTCTACACTGCAACACTAAACATAAGCACAAACAGTATATATAATATATTGAACTTCACGATAAACATAACATTCATGATAAACACCATCACAATAAACAAGACAACCAACATTTCAGCAGGAGATGTTTTATTGATAAACACATCCATTTACCCGGACACCACCCCCGCATACAGCGTATTGGTAGACAATCAAACATGCCGGATAATCAATTACACCCAGTACACCATAACATGCATTGCTCCAAATATAACAGCCGCAATGTCGCACAACCTGACAGTATCTACAACAGGATTTAACGTCACAGCATATAAGACAAGCGATATTTCCTATATAGACACACTCCCACCTCTCGTAGAGCAAAACATAACTTCCGCATTTATAAACTCAACCACAAACATAAACGTGACACTCACAGATCAAAACAATATAACCGGAATAAATGTCTCGATATCTTATCCAAATGGAACATTATTAAACACAACACAACTACAAATCATCAACAACACAGGAGCAAACTTTAATTTCACAGGAGACCGGAAAGGAGATTACATATTCCTATACAACGCATGCGACAATTTAACAAATTGCGGAAACACAAGCTATTACTTTGAAGTATACGAAAACATAAATTTCACGACTAACATCACCACAGACGTTGCTATATATGCAAATTTCTACAGACCGGAAAAAGAATTTACATCTGGTTCATTGTTAAAATCAATAACAATTGATTCTGACGGCGAATACAACACATCAACCCAGATACACGACAGGGCATACGATTTAGAAGTATATACTTCCTCAAGCAACAACATCAAAATGGAAAATGTCAACATGACAAGATACAACAACAACTTCATCGAACAAATGACAACAGTTTCAGGAAGCCAGATGGGAGCCATACCATACAGCAATTATTCCTCCGTAACACCAATCTCAGGCATCGCAGTAAAAACAAATATAACCACTTCAAGCACAATAACACTCACCTACGTAAGGCAGAGCGGACAGAACGAGGACAATTTCAGGCTATTCAAATGCAATCAATGGGATTTCAGCGACTACGAATGCAGAACAGATTGGACAGAAATAACTGACGCAACTCTTGATACAATTAATAACCGTGTAACAGCATCTATAAGCAGTTTTTCAGCATACATCGTAGGAGAAATAAAGGAAAAAGAAGAACTGCCTGATTCTTCATCCTCTTCATCCACCTCATCAACATCAAGTAGTAGTGGCGGTGGAGGAGGCACAACAATATTAGGCGACAGTCTGGCAAAAAATATCGAAATAATTTCAGAAAAACTAAAACATTACATAGAAGGCTCAACAGAATTCAAGATAGACACAAAATCCATCAACAAGCAGATGTATCCCGGTGAAAACCTAACGGTTACCTTAGTAGTAGAAAACACACTAAATAAAACAAACACAATATACGCAAAGCCAATAGGAGAAATAGACAGTTTCATAAACATTTCCGCGGGAAAAATCACATTAAATCCTTACGAAAAAGGCTCCCTGACAATCCCCATCACAATTCCAAAAGACGTGTTCCCCGGAACCTACGAAGGCAAGATTCTTCTTGACAACGGCAATTCAACAACACAGGTTCCAATCTCGATAAGAATCCTCGATTTAAGGAACCTCCCCGTTTCAATAGACATTCAGCCGCTTATGGACAAGGTATACCCGGGAAGAGATCTAAGATATTCATTTAAATTATTCAACAGCGGGAAAACCCAGATACCGCTGAATTACACAATATCTTTCGTAAACCCCCAGACAGGAGAAATAATAACCTCATTTAGCGGAAACACCACATTGGTTTCTTCATACGAGAAGGAGTTAAAAATACACATCCCAAAAAACATAAGCCTCGACAAGGGTAGCATAGAAGGATTAACCAACGTACTAAGCAAAAGATATATGCTTAAGGCAGATATCATCTATTTCGAAAAAGGACACAAGATAGAAGCATCCGAGGTAGCATTCGTCTCTGTTGAAAAAATAAGTTACATCCCTGATTACATGATTGCAGGACTGAAACTAAAACACTGGATATTATTGATTGCACTTCTTTTAATCCTTGTATCCTCGAGGCATAGTATCTACGAATACATTATGAGCAAAAGAAGATACAAGATGGACGTAAACCTGAGATACCTCCCAAAGCCGACAAAGCATTCCGGCTTTATCGGTCATGTTGCAGAGACAAAGATAAGGACTTTTGTTGATTTAAACACCCTCCAGACCCACACAATTATTGCCGGTTCAACCGGCGGAGGCAAGACAGTTTCAGCTCAGGCAATAATAGAAGAAGCCCTCCAAAAGAACAAATCAGTAATAGTATTTGACCCCACAGCGCAATGGAGTGGTTTCCTGAGAAAATGCAAGGACAAAAAGATGCTGAAATTATACCCTGGATTCAACATGCCTCTGACAGATGTAAAATCATTCAAGGGAAATGTCCATATGGTCAACAGCCCATGGGAAATAATAGACATGAAAAAGTACATTGAAAGAAAAGGAGAGATTCACGTATTTACAATAAACAAACTAAAGCCAAGCGAGATAGACATTTTTGTGTCCAACACAATAAGGCAGGTATTTGAAGCAAACCTAAACGAATCCCAGGAATTAAAATCATTGATTGTCTATGATGAAGTCCACCGTCTTCTTTCCAAGTTCGGAGGTTCCGGCGAAGGATTCATCCAGGTAGAAAGAGGCGCAAGAGAATTCCGTAAATGGGGCGTAGGTCTTGTCCTAATATCCCAGGTATTATCAGACTTTGTAGGCGCAATAAAATCAAACATCGGTACAGAAATCCAGATGAGGACAAAGGACGAGGGAGACATGGACAGGATAAGACTCAAATACGGAGAAAATACAATGAAATCCCTCCTGAAAGCATCCATAGGTTCAGGAATGTACGTGAATGCAGAATACAACAAGGGAGCCCCTTACTTTGTCACATTCAGACCACTTTACCACAACATAGAACGCCTTTCTGACGAGGAACTCCAGAAATACTACAAATACAACAACATCCTGGACGACATAGAATATCAGTCGGAGCAATTAAAGGAAGAAAACGTAGACGTCTTTGACATAGAAATTGAACTAAAGATTGCAAGAAGCAAACTCATGAGCGGCGCATTCAACATGGTGGACATATACATAGAATCCATAAGGCCAATGCTGAACAACAACTGGAAGAAACTAGGCAAGACCCCAAAGAAGAGGCAGACAAAACTTGTTTCAAAAGATGCTCTGGTCCAGTCAATAGAAACGGCAAAGCAAAAAAGAGAAGAATACCTGAAAAACAAAGTGGATGAAGTAAAAGCGCAAAATAAAAAACCTCAAAATAAAAAAGAAGAGATATATCAGATAAAGCAGGAAGTTGCATCAAAAACACAGCTCGTGATGCCAAAAAAAGAAGAGGAAAACAAAAAAGCAAAAGCAGGAGAACAACCCGTCAGGGCAGAAACAGAAGATAACAAATCCGCCCCGGGACGCAATGAAGAATCCTCTGAAGAACCAATCGTTGACGAAAAACAGGAAACAGAAATAGACAAGATGATAGAGGATTACAACCAAATACTGAACAAAATAAAAGAAAAAGAGGAAAAAGGAGAAAATATGTACCTCATCAAATTAAATACTCTCAATCTTTTGAACGAGATAGAATTTTTAAAGAAGTCAGATGTGAAAGAAGAAAAGCAAAAGATGAACGACAAACTCAAGAAATTAAAGAAATTATTAAATACTTGAAAAACTATATTTAATAAACTATGTTATTTGACAAAAAAAAAGAAAAAGATATGACAGCAGGAACAGACATGAACAGCATTGAAAAATACATCTCCTCTGTAGTTGTTGACATAAAAGCAGACATAGACCGTCTGAAAGCGCACAGTGAGGCAGAAAAAGAGATACGCTCTTCTGTGCAGGAGCGATTTTCCCACGTAAATGAAACAATGGGTCAGTTGAGGGAAATGCTAATTGAATCAGAGAAAAAATACCAGACTCTCGAGGAAAAATCAACAAAATCCATAGATTTGATGAATGAATTAGAGCCTGAAAAAATCAATTCAATGATTCAGGCGCAGGATTTTAAGGTGCAAAAGCAGGATGCAAAATCACTGGCAAATGCTTCAATGATAAAAAATTTAATCGATGAATTAAAATCCCTTAAATCATCTTTTTCCCGGTTCAAGGGAGTTGAAAAAATAATCGAGACAGCGGATGATATAAAAAGAGAAGTCAGCACATTCAATAAAATAAAATCAAACACAGAGCGGCAGGCAGAAAAAGTAGGAAATATCTTTGTAGAAGTAGAGAGAAATTTCAATGACTTCAAGAAATACCAGCAAAAGCAAAAAGATCTGGAAAAGGATTTCAGGGAAGTGTTAAAGGATTTTGATGTCATAAAAATTGACAATGAAAAGAACAAGAACATTTCGGGATCATTGGAAGATATTCAAAAACGCAGTAAATTATATGAGGAGAAGATAGATACTTTTGTTTTTTCATTGGAAAAAATAAAAGAAGAAGGTAAAAAGTCAAACCAAATCCTTCTGGAACAAATAGGGGCTATTGAAGAAATAAAGGAAAAATATATAAAAAAAGTTGATGAAGAAGACAATTTTGTGAATGAGAAAATCAAGGAATTTGAAAAGGCAAAGGAAAGATACGAATCAAAATTCAATGCTAAATTATTTTTATTAGAGGATATATTAGAGCAAAGAGCCAAGAAAATGGATGCGTTGGATAAAAATATCAGCATAAATGTTTCAAAGGAAACGCAGTTGTTGAGTAAGATAAAATCACTGGAAAAGGCAAACAAAGGCATTCAAAAATCAATGGATGAAAAACTAAAAAAGACAATCAAAGGGGAACAAAATCGGTTAAATACACAATTGAACAGGGAAGTTTCAAAAATAATAAAAGAGATAGAGGAAAAGACAGCCAAAGCCGCCAAGAATCAGGATGTGGGTATAAGCGCGCAATTTAAAGAAGAATTCACAGACATGAAAAACAAGATTGAAGAAGTCCATGATAATTTAACTACAAAGTCAGAGGAAATAAGAGAATTAGACAAAAGAATAGGAATTGATTCTTTAAGTGAAGCCCGGCTGACAGATAAGATAAAACATCTGGAATCACTGGATGCTAAATTCCTATCAAAAGAAGACATTCAAAAAGCCAACATTGAGCTGCAAAAAGCAATAGATGAAAAAATAAACAAAACCATCGAAGAAAAACAAGCCCTATTAAATGCACAAATAAATCAGGACATTTCAGCAAAAGTAGACAATATAAGAAAAGAAATAAAAGAAAATACCTGCTCATTTATTTCAGTCCAGGACAAAATAACAGGACTCCAAAGCACAATAAACAATAAAACACAGGAGATAAATAAACTAGACAAAAAAATAGGCTCTTTTGAACTGCTCCAAAACAAGATTACCCATATTGAAAACACCATAGACAACAAGTTCAGCAAGATGAACGAATTGGACAAAGACGTGATTAAAAATGCCGACAGGCAAACAAAATTAATGGACAAAATAATATCATTCGAAGATTCAAAAAATAAGTTTGTTTCAAAAAAAGATCTTCGGAAGTTCAATGTAGATATAATAAAAGAGATAGAGGAAAAGACAGCCAAAGCCGCCAAGAGCCACAAATTATATCTAAGCACACAATTTAAAGAAGAATTCACAGGCATGGAAAACAAGATTGAAGAATTCCAGGATAAGTTAATCACCAAGTCAGAGGAAATAAGAGAATTAAACAAAAGAATAGGGATTAATTCTTCAAAGGAAGCCCATCTGACAGACAAGATAAAACAGATGGAAGCAGAAGAGACCACATTCCTCTCAAAAGAAGACATCCGTAAAGCCAACATCGAGATGCAAAAGGCATTGAATGAAAAATTGAACAAAATCATGCAGGATGCAGGGATCAACACCGATGCCAAGTTAGAGGAATTAAGCAAAAACATAGTTTCAAACTCCGGGAAAGAGAAGGACTTGATGAATGAATTAAAGACACTAGAAGTAGTGGCAGGTAATTTCATCCAGAGACAGGACCTACAGAAATCCAACTCAGATATACAAAAAACACTGAATGAAAAGATAACCAAACTCATGCAGGATGCAGGAATCAACACAGACGCCAAATTAAGCAAAGTGAACAAAAAGCTAAAAGCAGTAAATCTTGTCAAAAACAAAATACTCAATATACAGGACACATTGAACAGGAGAGCAGAACGGCTGGATGAATTAAACAAGGACATTGAAATAAATTCTTCAAAAGAAGCAATATTGATGAAAAGAATCAATTCATTAGAATCAGCAAACAAGGAGTTGCAAAAAACAATGGATGAAAAAATAAACAAAACCATCGAAGAAGAACATGCTAAGTTAAATTCACAGTTAAGCAGTGAAGTTTCAAAAATAAATAAAATCAAAAAAGACATAAAAGAAAATACAAACTCTTTTATTTTCACCAAGGATAAAGTAGAAGAGCTTCAAAACACCATAAACAGCAAAACAGGAGAATTCAGCAAATTAGACAAAAAACTGAAATTATTTGACTCAGCAATAGAAGAAAAGATTTCAAAAATAGATGACACATTAAAGGACAGAACAGAGAAAATAGACCTTTTGAACAAAGGAGTTGATATAAATGCAATGGCGGAGGCACAACTAACAGACAAGCTAAAACAAATAGAAGCAGAAGAAACCCACTTCCTCTCAAAAGAAGACATCCGTAAAGCCAACATCAATATGCAAAAAGCATTGAATGAAAAACTAACTAAAATCATGCAGGACGCAGGAATCAACGTAGATTCAAAATTCAATGAATTAAACAAAAATATAGTCTTAAACTCCCGAAAAGAGAAGAAATTAATGAATGAATTAAAGACGCTTGAAGAGACCGCAGCCAATTTTATCGACAAAGAAGACCTCAGGAAATCCAACTTAGACACACAAAAAGCATTAAATGAAAAACTAACCAAACTCATGCAGGATTCAGGAATCAACACCGATGCCAAATTCAGCAAAGTAGACAAAAAACTAAAATCCATGGACTCTGTTAAAAACAAAATTTCAGATATCCAAAGCACATTGAATGATAGAGCAAAAAGAATGGACGAATTAAACAAAGACATAGGTCTAAATGCTTCAAAAGAAACAAAACTAATGAACAGAATCCAATCCCTTGAAGCAGAGAATCAGAAGCTGCAAAAGATAAACCCTGAGTTTCAAAAAACAATGGACGAAA
>JAGLPV010000007.1 GCA_023137195.1 Candidatus Aenigmatarchaeota archaeon
GCGACGAGTTCGCAAGAAGAATATCAAGACAGACAGTAGGTGTCGGTCTAATGCAGAACGCAAAATACAACGACGGAAAACCATGGTTCGTCCACTTCCGCCCCCCTCACCATTCCCCTCACAAGATTACAGACGAGATGCTCGACCTCTACGACAAGTACTCCAGGAGTCTGGAGGAAATGGAAGGCCAGATAAAGGCATTCAGAAATCAGAAAAAAGACGTATCCAACATGGAAATTGAACTAAAACTTGCAAAGACCAAGCTGAAGCAGGCAAGATTCAAGATGTGCGAGATATACATTGAATCCCTTAGGAAGGAGATTAAACGGTTTGGAGAACACAAATAAAGAGGTTTATTTACTAATAGTATCGATATATGCGAAAGCAGAGCTTTTTTGCACATTCAACTTTGTTGAACGACACACAAGAACATAGAAAAAAAATAAACAGCTTCCTGTGGGTTCCGTGCGTTCTGTGGATTAAATCACTTCCCCACACATTCCTGTGGATTAAAAGCACAACTCAATAATATCCTTATGATGAAGCTTATATTTCAGACTAAGTTTTTGCCCTTCATACCTGGAAGAACCCCACACCTTCGCAAAAGCAGTTTTAGCGGCAAAGTCCTTATGTATCTTCATACATGCATCAAGAATCGTCCCCCCTTGTTTCAATATAAGTGGATTTTCCATATCCGGCTTTTTATTAGTCTTTTTCGTGTATATCGCCATCAAATTCAACCGGGAAAAAATCAAGGATTTTAATTCCTCCAGATTCTCTTTTTGCGCACTGACAAAAACATAATTCTCAGGATCAACAGCATTTTCCAAAATCTTTTTTTTTGCAATCAGGTATTCTTCCATGCTCACAGTATCAATTTTATTAAACACAGATATTGCCCCTGCATAAGTCTTGTTGCCAAGAATCGCATCATTAATCTGTTCAACATCAACAGTATCAAACAATATTATTTCCGCATTCACCAGCTTATGCACCCTTAAAATCTCAGCAATAGTCTTTCTTGTCAATTTTTGCTTGACAGTTGATTTTACAATAATCCCGTTTTTAATCGTCTTTCTGATACTTATCTCAGGAGGGCTTTTATTAAGAACAATGCCAACTTTTGAAAGTTCATCTGCAATTATGTCCCTGGACTGCGGTTTTTTGATGTCACAGACAATAAGCATAAGGTTCGCATTTCTTGCCGCCGAAAGCACCTCTTTACCTCTCCCTGTTCCCGATGCAGCCCCTTCCAGTATCCCGGGAAGGTCAATGACCTGTATGCGTGCACCTTCATATTTCAGCATCCCCTGTATTGCAAAAAGCGTTGTAAATTCATAATCCGCAGTTTCAGAGTGCGCATTTGTCAGCTTGTTCAAAAGAGTGGACTTTCCGACAGACGGATTTCCTATCAAAACACACGTCGCATCCCCCTTTTTCCGCAAAGAATACCCGTAAGCAGATATCCCGCTCTTCTTAGTCTTCCGGAGTTCCTGCTGGCTTTTCAACAAAGAAATCTGCGTCTTTATCTTCGCAAGGTCAGTTTCCGTCCCCTTGTTCTTTGGTGTCTTGGCAAGCTTTTCTTCCAACTCTTCAATTCTCTCTATTACTGTCATATTCTTCCTTATACATTTGTCCAATCAATGGATTTTCAATAATAATTATGTTTTCATCATTATAAAAATATCCGCTTTGTGTAGGATTCATGGAACCTGTTATCGTAATAATCTCATCTATCACAAAAAATTTATGGTGCATAAAAGCAGGATTTGAATCTTTATAGATATAAATATTGCTGTTGTTTTGGTTTTTCATCTCATCAAATACAGAATATTTCGAACCAGCCTGTGTTTTGTCAAAAAGCCCGTATATTTTGACTCCTCTTTTTGTAGCATTCAGAAGCGCATCCCTTGTATTGGCTTCAGTAAAACTAAAGGTGCAAAAATAAATACTGCTGTTTGCACGGTTAATAGTGTCAATTACATGCTTTTTGCAGTTGTCCTCAGGGCAGAAATAATTCTCTATTTTCACATTTCCATACCCTGTATTTTCCAGTTCCACAACAGGAACACTCACAGCTTGGCTGTCCCTGTCTCCAAATTCATCGTTCTGCATTTCATAAAATTCTTCCATGTAATTTTTGGCAAGGTACTCTGAAGTTATTACAAGCATGTTATTATTGTTTTGATGTGCTCCTCTGTCCGTAGGATTAAACGAACCGGTAAAAACCGTTTTATTGTCAATCACGCAGAATTTATCATGCATCAGATTATTGTATTTTCCTGTGCTTCTTTTTTCGTCTGTCTTTATGTTTTCTCCCAGTATTTGCCCAAGTTCATCATATTTTGAATTCTTGTTTTGGGCAGTATGGTCATCTATTATTATTTTTACATCAATTCCTTCTTTTTTTGCTTTTCCTATAGTTTCAGCAAGCGAGTCAAGTTTAACATCATAAAAAGCGCAATATACAGATTCATTTGCAGATTTTATCAAATCATTCAGATGCTCCTCACAGTTGTCTTTCGGGCAAAAATAGATGCTGATGTTCCCTTTTTCCTTTACTACATCAAAGGCAACAACATTTTTTGCATTTTCCGTCAAATGATTTATGCGTATAGTTAGCTCATTTTCAATATTGAAATAAAGAGCAATTACAATGATAAAAAATATTGCTATCGGACCGGCAAATTCTTTTAATTTTTGATTCATAATACAGATATGTCTTTAAATTTTAGTAATAAAAAGGTTCTGATGTATACGATTAAGAGAAGTTTTCGAAGAAAAAAAGTTGAGAGAATGAAGAGTGAGCTTAGCGAACGACGAATAAACTCTTTAAGTCCTGTTGAGTTCGTTCCCCATACGAAGTGCGAGAAACATGCATCTGCAGAGTTAAATATTCATTTCGTTGAGCATCTATTTATCCGGTAAATTCCAATAAATCGGGATTGTTAATATCAACATTGCCATAAATAACATAAACCATTTTGCAAAATCCGTTTGCATGATATATGCTTGTTCAAACCACTTATTTGCAACAAAAGCTATCAACAGTGCACCAGATAAAGATACTGCTTTTAGATATTTATTCCAGTCTACCATTCTTATAGATAAATTAATTAGATTTAAATAACTTTTAAGGAAATGAAAATTTTATTGAATATAATAACAATCAACCAAATCGTTTTTCGCCCAATACAGCATTACAACACAAAAAACCAAAACATTATTTGCCCACAAAATAAATCAATATCAAATATTAAAAATAATAATCTTCAACTGTTCAATAAGATTCTCTTTAGGAACATCCTCATCAACTATCTTATAAGCAAGCGTTTTCATTCTTCTGGATGGAGTCAGATGAGGATCGCTTTCCACAATAGGCTTTTTCTTATACACAGACCGCCTTATCTTGTGATGATATGGTATTTCGCATACAACAGGCAGACCGACATATTCTTCAACATAATTTTTGTCATGCTCGTCCTTTTCCCCGCGAACCTTATTCAAAACAACACCGACAATATCCTTTTCCTTTAATTCAAGAAGTTTTTTTGTATGAAGCGCATTCACAAGAGAAGCAGGATCAGGGTTCGTAATAATAACAGATACATCAGATGAATTTATCGCCGCCTGAACCTCCTCGCCAAGTCCTGCCGCAGCATCAATCAAAATCACATCATAATCCCCGAGCAGTTCGAAAATATGACTCTTCAAATCAAACTCTTTCTCGTCAAATTTGAGTTTTGACAACGATGCAGGAATTATTGAAAAACCAAGAGGGTGTCTGTATATTGCCTGTGTAATAAATGCCTTTTCCTCAAGAACATCATTTAATGTCGTAAGGTCGTCTCCTGCTTCAATCCCAAGGTGAATATGCAGGTTTGAACCGGTCACATTCCCGTCAATAACCAGCACTTTTTTTCCCACCTGCACAAAACTAGCACTTAAATTAGAAACAAGAGTTGTTTTTCCAACCCCGCCTTTTCCCGATACAACAGAAAGAATCCTCGTCATGATACATATAGGTCTAATAAATATTTAAATATTATGCATTTTACAAGAGCAATAAACTTTAAATGATAGTTATCCAATTAATCTTATGCTGTCCAAAAACAATATCAAAGAATGCATCTCTTCATTAAAAAAGCAACTAAAACCACAGGAGAAAGGAGACATCGTTTTTTTCAGGAACAGGGAAAATTACAAACCATATAAAATAAGCAGTGATTATTTTCACCCAATAAAATCTCAGAATAGCCCAAAAAACAGGAAAATCGCATTCATTGACGGCGGCAACAACACAATCATCTCCGCCCCGAATTTCTGCGTTGTTCTGAACCGCCTGCATTTTTGCCTTTACCAGAACAACATACGCCTCAAGCCAAAAATAGAAGATACAATTGACTTCATATCAGTATGCAGTTCAATTGTAGAAAACAACGAGATTTATTTTACTGTTGAAGTTTTATCAGACAGCAACATGCTAAAAGAACTAAAAAAAACAATAAAGATTTCCTCTGTTGACAAATCAATCAGTTCAGGACTCTACAGGGCAAAAATAAGCAAAGTAAGCGACGTTGCAAGAAAATACGCAGAATGGATCTATGCAAAAGAAATCGCAAAAAACCAGCTCGATACAGGAGACATAATCATAAGAGACGGCACTCTTGAAGCCCGTTTTGTAGGTGAATCGGATTTTGCCGATATTGCATACAATGCATGCACAGAAAAAAACATAATATTTGCAGGCATTGCAAAAACAACAACGCTTTTTACAAACACAGGAGCAAATTTTGCATCTGTTCTCAACTCTTATTCTCCAAAGAACCAGACCTGGTATTATCTCCCTGTAGTTGACATCAACTCAAAATACCACAGGGCTAAAATGATTTTCTCAAAACTCCACAAAAGAGCAAACCGCATATTAAGAGCAGACATATTCAACGGTTCAAAATGCGATATCGATGAATTTTTTTATCTGCTTTCGGATAATTCCAAAGACCCGTGCTTTTTCGGCTACCCTTACGGTCTTATTGAAGCACATAAGATGGCCCTGGTTTCAGGCAAGGAATTACAGTATTACAAAACAATGGCGACCGCTTACTTGGATAAATCTGCTTTTGCCGATATAAGTGCTCAGGACGGGCATGATGAATTAGACAGAGCAATTTAAAAATCAGCATTTTCTTCCATCATATTCTCAGCATACTCTTTAATTTTTGACTCTTTATCCGTATTATTCTTTATCTCCTCAAATGTAGGCGCAAGCCCGCATGAAAGACTCCCTTCCGTACAATATCCTCTCTGCATGCATGAAGCCCCAGCTTTTTCAAACACAACCGGAGCTCTTTCCTTCACAAGTTTCAGCATTTTATAAGAAAGCTCATGTATTTCCCACTGGGCGCGTCGACAACACCTAAGCGCAAAAAAATTCATCAGAGCCCGCGCATTCATCGTTATCATAAGATTTGTTTTAGCAGCATTAGGAAAACAAAATCTGGCATCTTCCGGTGCAATCCCCATATCCAGTAAGGTCTGGTATGCCTCTGCTGATTTTTCAATCACATCATCAAACACCTGTTTTGCTTCTTCATTTTTTTTTATTTTTGGCGGAACCACGACATTAAGTTCATCAAATTTCACATACCTCTGACTTTGCTGAGTATAAGAAGCAATCCTGTGCCTTACCAGTTCATGGGAACACACCCTCGAAACACCTTCTATGGAAAAAGTAAAATTACTGTGCTCAATTACAGAATGATGACCATAAGCAACAACCCTCTTGATAAAATCATCTGTCTGCTCTTTTGTCTTTGCCTGGTTCAACTCGTGAGCACTTTTCTTAGAACAGGACGTAAATGCAGCAACCCCGGGCATCTTATCGCAGTCAATTGTATAAGAAATTAAATCTACTTTCATATTACCCCTCATACACTCAATATAAGATATATTTAAAAATTATTGCCCCAAATAGTATTTATGAAAAAAGTAATAGTTACAGGAACAGCAGGCTTTATTGGCTTCCATCTGGCAAATAAACTCCTAAAACAGGGTTATGAAATCGTCGGAATCGACAATCTCAACGACTATTACGATGTAAACTTAAAAGAAGCAAGAAACAAAATCCTAAAGGAGCACAAAAATTATAATTTCAAAAAAATAGATATCTCTGAATATGACAAATTATTTTCAGAATGCAGCAACCATAAAGTCGACATGATAGTCCATCTTGCAGCCCAGGCAGGAGTAAGGCATTCAATAGAAAATCCTCATGTTTACGGAAAATACAACCTCAATGGAACCTTAAATATTTTTGAAGTCGCAAGGCACCAGAAAATACCAAAGATAGTATATGCCTCAAGTTCCTCGGTTTATGGAGGAAATACAATAGTTCCTTTCAGCGAAAGCCACAATGTAGACAAGCCCGTTTCACTCTACGCCGCAACAAAAAAAGCAAACGAACTAAAGGCGCATGCATATTCTCATCTATATGGCATCAATATGACCGGACTGAGATTTTTTACAGTTTACGGACCGTATGGTCGCCCGGATATGGCAGCATACATGTTTGTCAAAAACATATTAGAAGACAAGCCCATAAAAATATTCAACCAGGGAGATATGGAAAGGGACTTTACCTATGTTGACGATATTGTTAACGGGATAATCTCTGCAATGGACAAAGACTTCAAATACGAAATATTCAATCTGGGAAATTCAAACCCGGAAAAACTGATGGATTTCGTGGGAATTCTGGAAAAGCATTGCGGGAAAAAAGCAATAAAAGAATTTCATCCGATGCAGGCAGGAGATGTCAAAAAAACACACGCTTGTCTGAAAAAGACAAAAGAAATGCTCGGTTGGGAGCCAACAACCAATATTGACGAAGGTTTAAAAAATTTTATTGAGTGGTATAAAGAATATCATAATGTGAAAAAGCGATAGTAGTCTAGTGGTATGATTTCGCCTTGCCAAGGCGGGGGCCCGGGTTCAATTCCCGGCTATCGCATTAAAGGCGAGTGAGCAAAGAAATTTCCCGTAAATCTCGTAAGAAGTGGAAATTTCACAGCGAACCGACCTTTAACCTTGAAAAGCGCGATAACACCTGCAAGCCCAGCGATTTTCATGGTATTTTTTCGTTGTGTTTATCGTAAGAAAACGAAAAAATAATCGTAAGCGTAAGAAAAAGAACTTTTGTGCATCACACAAAAACCATAAAATAGTAATTTTCAAAAAGATTTATAATAATCAAGTGCATATATTTAATATAAGTCCGTAGGAAATACGTAACAAACAAACGTTACGTATTTCTTACTGTTATTTTTATGAATCTAAGACGTTAGACTACCTGTAACCAACAAACGTTACGATGATATTTTCACATCTTTTGATTAATTTTGTAACTATGATTATTTTTTAATTTCTATTATATATATTTCCTCTTCGCCAATATTCTTTACTTCTGGCGTAAATGCTAATTTTTCTTTATCTTTTAAATCATCTTTTATTTGATTAATAGTACTAGATCCAGATATATATCCACTTCCAGATTTTAGATTTTTCGACAACTTTAAAGCTCCACTCTTTTTACTTTTTGAAAATATAAATCCGACAGAAATTTTTCCAACTACTCTTTTTATAAAAACGGTTACGTAATATTCTTTATTGGCAAGGTCATTACTTATTAAAAAGCTTTTATTAAATTTAACGTACTTAGCTTTACCTTTGGAAAATGATATTTCTGGTTTTCTTGCAACTCTTCCAGCGATTACTTGTGTCCATCCTTGTTCCGTAAGTAGTTTTTCATTCATAATTATCACATTTCTTTTTTATATACCTATTTACATTACTCATCTTTTTATACTTTTGCTTTTTTTACATTTTATCATTGTTATTTTATTACTTACGCGCGCGCTTTAAACATATGTTCACAAGATTAATGATATGGTCTCATTTTTTCATCATATATAATATTGATTATAGGTTACATTTAAAAACATATAAGAATTTTCTATCTAACATACATCACACTTCTATATTTTAGTTCTATTCTATCGTCCATACTTTACTTACTCGTCTACAAACACAAAACATATAAACCTCCCCTCCAAATCTACACCATGGAAGACACCACCTTAGCAATACTTTTCGGCTTAATCTCAATGCTAGGCTATGGCCTCTCCAATGGCCTGACAAAAGTCCCCCTCCTAAAAATAGGAAACATAAAAACAGTCTTCTACAGAGGCATTTTCGCAAACATCCTATTACTAATAACAACCCTATTCTACCTCCCAAAAATCAATTTTTCTCTCAATTACATCCTAATAGCATTTCTAATTTCCACAATAGCATATCTTTCAATCATTGCATTTTACAAAGCATTAAAAATCGGCAAAATAGGTCTTGTAAGCCCGGTAGCGAATTCCTCAGTAATATTCACAATTCTATTCTCAATAATTTTCTTCAGCGAATCTTTATCAGCAATACAAGCATTTTCAGTCCTCCTGATAATTTCAGGCATCACACTAATTTCAATAAATTTCAGTGATTTAAAAAATTCCCATTTTCTTAAAACCTCAAGCGGAATCCCACATGCTTTAATCACCTGCTTATTATGGGGACTCATGTATTTCCTCTTCAAAATCCCCGTAATGGTAATAGGACCAATCCTGACAACATTCATCATAGAATGCGGGATATTATTATACAGCGGCATCCATCTAAAAATTTCAAAAACTTCTTTCGATATCCCAAACCCGGTAATTTTAACATATATTTTCTTTGTTGCTTTTTTTGGAGTCATAGGCACATTATTCTTTAATTTAGGCATAAAAATATACGACGTAAGCATAATCGCCGCCCTGACATTTTCAAGCCCCATAGTAGTTGCCCTATACGGCAGATTCATATATAAAGAAAAACTCACCCTATCGCAGTGGCTTGCCATTTTATTAATATTAACCGGAATAATTTGCATATCCTATTTTTAGTGGCACTCACTTAATTATTTAAAACTTAATGATAAAAAAGCCTATGGCAGATGAACTGATGGGTGGAATAACAGAACCAGCATCATCATTAAAAAACAAAACCGGCTCATGGAGATCCAAAAAGCCAGTATGGGATAAGGAAAAATGCAAACATTGTATGATTTGCGTGAATTTCTGCCCTGACATGGCAATTGCAACCAAAAAAAAAGAAGGAAAACTCCAGAGACTCGAAACAAATTTCGATTACTGTAAAGGATGCGGAATATGCGCAAAAGAATGTCCTTTCAACGCAATAAAAATGATTGACGAAGTATAAAAATAGTGATTAATATGAAAACAAAAAAAGTAAACCTTGCAGGAAAATTCGGAGCAAGATATGGAAGAGGAATCAAAAAAAAGATAATTTCCATTGAGCAGTCATCTCACGATACTTATGTTTGCCCTGAATGCAACAGGAAAAGCATTAGGAGAGTTGCAGCAGGCATATGGCAGTGCAGGAAATGCAATGTAAAAATAGCAGGCGGTGCCTACGGTCTAACAACAAGCTCAACAGAGATGATGGAAAAAGTATTTGCAAGAAAAAAGGAATAATTTGTTATTATGACAAATGAAGAGCATCCAAAACATAAAAAAGAGTCAAAGAAAAATCCCCTTGAGGAATTAAAAAAGCAAAACAAGGAATTAAATGAAAAATACCTTTCTCTTTATGCAGAGTTTGAAAATTACAGGAAAAGAACAGAGAACGAGATGGTAGACAGGATAGCTTATTCAAACGAAAAACTGGTCTCAAAATTGCTTGGAGTCATAGATAATTTTGAACTTGCCATTGTGGCATGCAGTGAAGAAGAGAAAAAAAAGCCGTTCTACAGCGGCATGAATATGATTTTTAAAAATTTTCTAAATGTTCTTGAAAAAGAAGGATTAACCCCCATACAAACACATGGAAGCGAATTCAACCCAAACCACCACGAAGCAATAGGAACCGTCGAGTCCAAAGAGCATAAAAAAGACACCATCCTGGAAGTGCAGAAAGGATACAATTACAAAGACAAAGTAATTCGCCCCGCAAAAGTGAAGATTGTAAAATAATCAATCACTCTTATTTTTCACGCACCACAAGATACAGAATGCGAGAAATCAAAGATTTTCTACAACACATTCAATAAAAGTGAATGACACATATTGAGCATAGGAGAAAGAAATAAACCTAAATCACTTTCTTGTGGGTTCCGTGCGTCATTCAACAAAGTTGAATGTGCAAAAAAGCAGAGCTTTTTTCGCATCCTGTGGATTTTAATCAGTTCCAGTACATGCGAGCATCCCTCCCGCAAGCAAAATGTCCCTCTGCCTATCCGAAACATCACACTCAACAGTAAATTCCGTACCTTTCGTCTTATTCCTAACAACAATACTTTTCCCTTCTCCAATAGCCTTTTTTATATCCAAAATCTCTATTTCATCTTTTTCCTCTATTGCATTATAGTCGCCATCCTTTTCAAAAACCAGCGGAACAATCCCAAAATTAATCAGGTTGGCCGTATGTATTCTTTCAAAAGATTTAGCGATAACCGCTTTGACACCAAGAAACATAGGACATAGTGCAGCATGCTCCCTGGACGAACCCTGCCCATAACTCAACCCTCCGACGATAATATTGTCTTTGCCAGAGTCACGGATTTTTGATGCTCGTTCATAGAAGGACGGGTCAAGTATTTCAAACACAAATTCCGAGTATTTCGGTACATTCGACCTGTACTTCATCCTACTACCAGCAGGAATTATATGATCTGTAGTAGTTTTATCTCCTGTTTTAATAGTAACTACTCCATCAATAGTTTCCGGCATAGGACTGATGGATGGTGGATTTCCAATATTAGGACCCCTGTATATTTCAATCCCTTTTTTTTCTTCCGTCGGAAAAATAAACATACTTTTATCTGTATAAAACTCGCTAGGCATCTCCACAAGAGGGCATTCTATTTCCATATTTCGCGGGTCAGTAATTTTCCCCGTTATAACTGCCGCAGCAGCAGATTCCACACTCGTCAAATACACATGTGCACTTTTTGTCCCAGAACGACCAAGAAAATTCCTATTACTCGTCCTTACACTAACCGCATCATTTTGCGGGGACTGGCTGTTGCCTATGCAAAATCCACATGCAGATTCCACTATCCTTGCCCCCGAATCAATCAAATCTCCCAGAGCCCCGTTTTTAGAAATATTCTGGAGTACAGCTCTTGAACCGGGCGCAACAACAAAACTAACATCAGGATGCGCTTTTTTGCCTTTCAATATTTTTGCAATAGTCATCAAATCCTTATAGGACGAATTAGTACAACTTCCGACACACACCTGGTTCACTTTCATCCCTTTCAGCTCTTCAACAGTTTTGATATTTCCCGGGCTGTGCGGACAAGCCGCAAGAGGAACAATTTCACTCAAATCAACATCAATCACCTTTTCATAAACCGCATCACCATCTGCCTTAAGTTCAACCCAGTCTTCTTCCCTTTGCTGGCTCTTGAGAAATTCCCGTGTTATCTCATCGCTCGGGAAAACAGAAGTAGTAACCCCGCATTCCGCACCCATATTTGTGATGGTTGCTCTTTCCGGCACAGAAAGAGTATTTACACCTTCCCCACCATATTCAAACACGCACCCTACATTACCTTTAGTGGTGAATATCTCAAGTATCTTAAGCACAACATCTTTTGCAGCCACCCAGGACTTTAGTCTGCCAGTCAGGTTAATCTTTATCACTTTAGGACACGTAATATAAAAAGGTCCTCCTGCCATTGCAACTGCCACATCCAGTCCCCCGGCACCCATAGCCATCATCCCGATACCACCACCTGTAGGTGTATGCGAGTCAGAGCCAAGAAGAGTTTTTCCCGGCTTCCCGAACCGCTCCAAATGCACCTGGTGGCAAATTCCATTACCTGCCCTTGAAAAGACAATCCCGTATTTTTCAGCAATAGTCTGGAGATACCTGTGATCATCCGCATTTTCAAAACCAATTTGGATAGTATTGTGGTCAACATAGCTGACAGACAATTCCGTCTTCACCTCAGGAACATTCATAGTCTCAAACTGTAAATACGCCATAGTGCCTGTCGCATCCTGCGTCAAAGTCTGGTCGATTCTGATTGCAATCTCCTTACCAGACTTAAAATTTCCTTTAACAATATGTTCTTCCAATATTTTTTGAGTTATGCTTTTTCCCATAATTAATTATAAGTTTGTCTCTTGCTTTTCAATTCAGGGTCGCGGATAGTTTCCATTACATAATCAGCAAATTCTGCTCCTGTCGCACCGTCAGAACGCCCGGTTATGACAAGTCTCTTTTCATGCTGTCCGCATATATCCAGCGCCATCTCAAGTTTTTCTGCTTTATCCATAAAGCCGATATGCTTTAATAGCATAATTGTGGCTCTCATAATGCTTGAAGGGTCTGCATATTTGTCCCGACCTTCATCAACCATCCTCGGTGCACTGCCGTGGATGGCTTCAAACATAGCATATTGTTTTCCAATATTAGCACTGCCCGCAGTACCCACACCACCCTGGAACTCTGCCGCCTCATCAGTAATAATATCACCATAAAGATTTGGAAGTACAACAACCCTAAATTGCGTCCTGCGTTTTGGGTCCACTAGCTTAGCAGCCATAATGTCAATAAACCAGTCATCCCATTCAACTTCAGGATATTCTTTTGCAATACTCTCTGCCGTTCCGAGAAATTTCCCATCTGTTGTTTTCAATATATTTGCCTTGGTAACAACAGTCACTTTGTTGATGTTGTTCTTTTTTGCATAATCAAAAGCAAGCCGGATTATCCTGTCGCATCCCTGTGTTGTCATAACCCTAAAATCCATAGCAAGGTCATCGCCAATATTAACACCCTTGCTCCCCAGGACATAAGCCCCCTCAGTATTCTCCCTGAAAAAAATCCAGTCTATTCCCTCTTTAGGCACTTTCACAGGGCGTACATTTGCAAACAAATCCAGTTCACGCCGCATTGCGACATTTGCGCTCTCAATATTAGGCCACTGGTCGCCTTTCTTTGGCGTTGTCGTAGGTCCTTTAAGTAGGATATGGCATTTTTTAATTTCTTCCAAAACATCATCTGGTATTGCCTTCATGACTTTTGCGCG
This sequence comes from Candidatus Aenigmatarchaeota archaeon, assembly GCA_023137195.1. GTDB lineage: Archaea > EX4484-52 > EX4484-52 > EX4484-52 > EX4484-52 > EX4484-52. The sequence continues at coordinate 13,148 of JAGLPV010000007.1, forward strand.
GTTCTCTATCGTAAGATTTTCAATGACATTGAACTCAATCTTCCCTCTTTCAACCTCATCTTTGAGCAGGAATTCCAAAACACGCTGTGATTCTTTGGTGATTGCAGGTCCGATACCATCCCCTCCAATAATGCCAATCCTGATTGGTTTGAGTGCATCATAATCTATCCATTCTGCATTTTCTTTCATGCGTTCAATTCTTTCGAGTTGCTCCACAATCAACTCGCCGAAATGTTTTTTTGCTTCTTCAATTTTCTCTTCCATTATATTCATATTGTATTATTATTTTATAATTTTGTAACCTTCCCCTCCAACCCAAAATCCTCATTTTTCATCAATCTAGGTACATCCCCAATCATCCCAATTTTATCATCAACAATAATTACAGCACCCAAAAAATACTCCTTTCCAACAAGCCACTCAAGAACCTCTTTAATATCTCCGCATCCTTTAACTTTATTTGCCGCCGCAGTACAGAGCCCGTCCGCAACACTCGCCTTTTCAGACAAGACCACAGCCAGATCACATTTCCCAAAACTAAGAGAATGCCCCATAACAGAAGATGAAGAACAAATAGACACAGGCGTATTTCCCTCTGTCAACCCAAAGCATAATTTATCCTTCAGTTTATTCTCCCCCGAAAACAACCCAACATTTATTTTCTTCTTAGTATAAGCAAAAATATCCCCTCCATTTTCCACAATAAGTACAGCTGGTTTGTGAACAGCAATCGCCCTTTTAACCGCAAATTCCGCGATAACCCCTGCAACCGTCGCCATCTGTCCGACACCTGCAATTTTCGCTCCAATTGTCATCTCCTTTATTATCAAAGGAGCATTTTTTTTTATTTCAACAGGAACCAAAGAACTAAGGAATTCTTCATCTGCATAATTCTCTATTATCGTCCTCTGAATCACAACTTCTTCATAAACAGTATCAATTACTTTTTCCTCATCAGCAAGAATCTTAATTTTGCTGTCTTTATATTGTAGCGTCCTGATTATCATTTAAAACATCCTCGATTGCACCAAAAGGGCAGACCAAAATACACGCCCTGCATTCAATACATTTATCCGAATCAAATTCCACCTGCATTGTTTTCCTGTCCGGAATATGCAAAGCACCTGCCGGGCAGTTTGAAACACAAAGACCACAAGAAGTACATTTATCTTTATTCAGCCGAATCCCCTTTTCAAAAGTATCCACTTTCACCCCGAGAGATTTCAAATAAGCAATTGAATCAGCAATATTTTTTTCTTCCCCTTCAAGTTCAACAACCATAAACCCTTCCTGGTTTTCTGTAACCTTAGCGCGGAAAATATTCGGAATTACATCATAATGTTTTACCAGGTAATATATTGTAGGCTCTTTAATTCTTTTTCTTGGATAACAAAGCAGGAATTTTTGTTTCATTTTTTTCCACCTCTAATTTCTAATTTCATAAAACCCTGGTTTGACGGTAATTTTTCAAAGGGTTCATTAAGCAGGAATTTGCCTTCTACAATTTCCTTTTTCAACAATATCGCTATTTTTCTTGCCTTAGAATAGCTTGATGTTGAACTCGTCTTCACTTCTTTATTGTCGATAATAATTTTTCCTGATTTTAATTCCCCGTAACTGACCTTTTTTACAATACCTGGATTTCGGTTAGGATACTCGTGGCTGTAGTCAATGACAGGAGCATAGATATCTTCATCCTTCACACAGGTTGCCTTAAGTATTTCTTTATCCAGTATCGGTATAGGAACACCCACACCCAAAGCCAAACTCACACCATAACCCCTCATACTAACGCCCCGAACAAATTCAGGGTTCATTTTTTTCATGTCTGCTGTCAGGGCAAGCGTACCGGCACCTTCCATAGGAACATCATTATCTCCTCTTTCACATTCACTACAATGCTGGGTACCCTGAGAATACACATGACCATGTGCGCCCGCAAGCCACACCCTCGTACCAACACCAATAGTCCTATATGTCGGGTCATTCAACAACGGACTCAATTGTCCGGTAGTAGCATAAACAGCATTTTGCATATTCGGCTTCAACTGCCCGAGATAAGTATAAATAGTCCTATCTTTATGCGCATTTACAGCCACATTATAATTCTGGTAACAGTTCCTTGGATTCACCATTATCGCTTGGTTCAAATCCCGTATATTTATCATCGTCCTTATTTCCTTCCGGGGGTATTCATCAGTCCCATAAGATAACGCAAACAATTGCACATCTTTTCCACTGATTAAATCCTCAATAACATGCCCACCACCGTATTTAAAGTTCCCTGGAAAATACCTGTTTTCGGGATCATTGTATTGCAGTTCTGTTGCACCAAGATAACTATCCACTGCCGCAATACCCGTATAGACACGAACATCATTAAGCCATGCTTCAGACATTCTTATCTTTGGCTTAGAATGCCCGAAATTCAAAAAACATCCCGAGGAACACATCGCACCAAACGTTGCAGTAGTCACCACATCAATTTTTTCATAAGCATTGTCCAGTCCTTCCTTCTCTACAATATCTATGATTTCCTCTGCCGTAACCACAACTGCCTCTCCTTTCTTGATTTTTTCATTTATTTGAGAGTATGTTCTTTCCATACTAAGAAACAAAAATACATCTTTAAAAATTTATTAACAGTTAATGAAAAAACAGTTTCGAGTTTTTTTCATTCATGAGAAAAGTTGGGTGCAACGTGGCAGAATCCTACATGTACTGTTAGACGAAATACATTTTTATATTTTGCCGCTCCGCTTTTCGCGTTTTTAATAAGGAGGGGCGAATTGATTATTTTTTATAAGGGGGCATACGGCGTTTTCTCCACTTCGCTACAAAAACATATATTTTAAAAAAATAACAGAGTAATATAAAAACATGAAAGTTATACATCATATCAAAATTCGATACTTCCGATCAATAAAGGAACTAACGATTTCCAAAATTGATGAAGTAAATATTTTTTCAGGAGCAAATGATTCAGGTAAATCCAATATCTTAAAGGCTTTAAATCTATTCTTCAATGAACAAACAAACTTTCAACAAAAACTAATTTTCGATGAAGAGTTTTCAAAAGAAAGATTAGATGATGTAAGAAAAAAATCAATCAAAGGAAGACAAATCATCGCCATCAGAATATCATTCTGTGCACCTTCAGGACACAAGAATTTACCAAAGACCTTTTATGTGGAAAAAGCATGGGATAGAGATGGAAAGTTAATCTCTAGTAATGATAATGTTATATCCCAATATAAGAAGGGTAAAACTAAGGCTAAAACTGAAAAAACAGCTAAACAGGCACTATCAAGATTTATAAATAGTATACATTATGAATATATTCCTGCAGTTAGATCACCAAAAATTTTTGATAATCTCCTAACATTACTCCAAGAGTTAATACTATCGAAGAACAAAAAAAACACTAAAATTAGTGGTCTATTAACCAATATCAATGACGAAACAAAAAAATTCACTGAAAAAATTAGTAAGGATTTTGAAAAAATATCAGGTATAAAATCTGGGATAAGGACCCCTTCTGAATTTCAGGACTTTTTCAAAAGTTTTTTTATTGATACAGAAAGTGGGCAATTCAGTATCCCTTTGAAATTACGAGGCGACGGCATTCAAATGAGATACATCCCTACAATACTTGACTATATCACAAAAAACTCAAGAGGTATTTTTATTTGGGGATTCGATGAGCCAGAAAATTCAACTGAATACTCGCTTTGCGCTCAAATGGCAGATGATTTCAAAAATATATTTGCAAAAAATTCACAAATTTTTATCTCCACACATTCATTTCACTTTACAACATTACGAGGGGAAAATGTCTCAAAATATAGAGTGTATAAAGATAAGATAAATGTTAATTCTTTAGTAACATTACTGAAGGATGACGGACAATTAAAATTATTTGGAACTTCTGACACACAAAAAATAAATGAAGAACTCGGAATATTAGATATGCATAAAGCTATCGCAAATGAATATAGAGAATGGCAAGAAAATAAAGACAAATGGCTATCTATGTTTGACAAGCTAAAGAAACAAATCAATGATGATGGAAATCTTCCAATACTTTTTGTTGAAGGTAAAACCGACAAAATAATCTTGGAAAAAGCTTGGAAAAAGCTAAATCCGAGCAAAGATTTACCTTTCAAAATAGTAGAAGCTTTTGACCGCTATTTCCTAGGTAATACTTTTGCAAGAGGAGATATTTTCAGAAACTACCCTTCAAAAAAATTCATAGGTATGCTTGATTTCGATGATGGTTATGACAATTGGGTTGGGTTAAAAAACGGGAAAAGAGGTAACAGTCAATATAATGAAACTGAAAATGATAAGAAAAAAGGCTTAACAATAAAACATGTTAAAGAAAATGGTTATGTATTCCTATTGCCTGTCCCAGATTCAAGAAAAAAATATGCCGATGCTACATATGGAAAATCCTACCTTACCATAGAGCTACTCTTTTCAGATAATCTGTTAAAAGATTATACTAAAGAAATTACATTAGCTGGAGGAGGAAAAGTAAAAAAGATAAAAGATTCAAAAAAAGAAAGTTTTTCAAAGATAGTCAAAGATTTTAAAAAAAACGAGTTTGACAACTTTAAGGCAATTTTTGATCTTATAGAAAATTTAATAAAATAGGTGTTTTGGTTTGGGTAATTTACCCACTCCTTTTACCATTACAAAAACAGAATCAATTCGCCATTAATAACTAAGTAAAAAGCAATCGCAGTATATGATACATAAAGGAAAATAATATATAGCAAATTCTCTAATGGTTAAGAATTTGTAGCCATATAATCATAACCACTTAGAAATAATAAACTTCATTTATTCGAAATATTTTAAAACAAGTGCTGTTGCAAAAATTAATCCTGCATAGGTTGCAATTTCTCCAGTTAAAATAACTTCAGATTTTCCATACGGTGGAAAAAAGTCAACTTCAAACTTGTTTCTTGCCATTCTTACTTCATTCATTTTATTCACCTCCTTTGAATAGTTCATGTATTAAATAACTCGCTCCCAATATTAAACCAATAATTATGAGCAATTCTTTAATTTCATCTGCACTCATTTCCCTTTCGAGGATTCTAGAATACTTTGAAACGGTATTTGGATTAATATGGTGTTCTTCTGCAATTCTTGTTTGAGACCAACCTTGTGATTTCCCCCATACAATGTTCTGCAATAATTTTGGATTCAACAAGTGTTTTGTTGAGATTTCATTTAATTTTTGTTGTGCGATACGTTCATTAAATTTCATAGTAATATATATTAGGAAGAATTACTATTTAAATCTACCTATTTTAAAATAAAGATAATGTCTAAAGCCGAAAGAAACTAAAGTATTTTATAATTGATACGCATCTTATTTACTATGAAACAACCAACAATCGGCATAATCGGAGGAACGCACGGATTAGGAAACTGGTTCAGGACATTTTTCCAAAAAAACAAATATCCTGTCCTGGTATCCGGAAGAAAAACCCAACTGACAAATACAGAATTGACAAAACAATCAGATATTATAATCATTGCAGTCCCGATTGACGTCACTCCAAAGACAATAAAAGAAATCCTCCCTTCCTTAAAAGACAACTCTTTATTGATAGACATAACTTCCCTGAAGACAGAACCTGTAACTGAAATGAAAAAAGCAAAAAAAACAGTTGGCGTGGTAGGTCTGCACCCGATGTTTGGTCCCTTGGTCACCAGCATACAAAACCAGCACATAGCAGTATGCGAAGCAAGAGAAAACAAATTATGGCACGACCTAAAACAATTTTTTATCCAAAACAAAGCAAATCTAATAGACATAAGTCCCGAAGAACACGACAGGCAAATGGCAGTAATGCAGGCACTTCTTCATTTCGTAAATTTGAGTTACGTAAAAACACTTCAGGACAGCAGGATAAAACCAAAAGGCAAATTTTCAACCCCGGTCTTCCAGCTCCAGACAATGATTTTCGGCAGGATTTTAGGACAGAATCCCTCTCTCTATGCAGACATACAAATACAGAATCCAGAGTTTAAAGGCATACTGGACTCGTACATAAAAATCACAAATGATGCAAAAAAAACAATAGAAAACAAAGACAAGGAATCCTTCGTGCAAAAGTTCAATGCATTAAAAAAAGAACTGGACTTCTTTATCAAAACATCAGAAATAAAGACAACTTCTATTTTAGACCAAAAAAACAAGACCAACATAAATATCACTTTTTCCAAAACTCCCACCGGAAAAATAAAAAAAGTAAGCTATCTCGGACCATCCGGCACCAACACCCACATAGTAGCATCTTCCCTCTTTGGCAACAAAACATTAGCTCCTTCAAATACAATCAACTCCGTTTTTGAAGAAATAATTAACAATGATGCAGATGCAGGAATAGTTCCCGCGGAAAATTCCACAGAAGGTGTTGTCTGCGAGACATTTGACAATCTTATAAATTCCGATGTTTTTGTAAACACATCCGTAAAACAACAAATACATCACAATCTGCTTGCAAGGACAAAAGACATAAATTCAATAAAAACAGTCGTATCGCATCCACAGGCAATTGCCCAGACAAGAGGATGGCTCAAAAACAATCTTCCAAATGCAGAAGTGATGCTTGGAACAAGCACAACAAAAGCAATCCAACAGCACAAAGACAGTTCCGTTGCCTTTGTCGGCGCAAGGGAAGCGGCAAAAGAATACAATCTAAATATACTCTCAGAAAACATTGAGGATGTAATAGGCAACACAACAGAATTCTATGTAATTTCAAAAAACAAAAAACTGGACGAAATCTACCAACCGACAAAAACTCTTGTAGCTGTAATTGCATACAATAGAGTGGGCGTCCTGAGAGACATCCTGTCAATTTTTGCAAAATACTCCATTGACCTGAAAAAACTATTTTCCCGCCCGGGCAGGACAAAGCAATGGGATTATTATTTCTTTATAGAAGCAGATATAAAGCAGGACGATCCAAGACTAATCAAAGTTCTGGATAATCTAAAGGACTATTGTCATCTGGTAAAGGTTTTAGGCGGAACAAATTAATTGCAGTCTGGATTAAAAAGACGCCGCCAAAAATCCAAAAACAGGCAAAAATATATAAATCTATCTTGTCTAAAACTAATAAAGTAGTGAAAATATGAAAATAAGCAAACTCAAATCAAGTCGCGTCTTATCGAGTTCGTTTGTTTTTTTTCTGTCATTTTTTTATAGTTAAATAAAGCTTCACTTTTTGGAGGAGAGGCTTTTAATGAATATATTAATTCTATAGAAGACGGCAGACAACTACTTTAAACAAACAAAAAATAAGGAGATTGTATATGATACTAAATGTAAAAGGTCACAGGAGAGAACTAAAAAAAATAGTTGTAAAAATAGGCGGATCTGTATTAAGCACAGATGATGCCATATCTCAACAGGCAAAGTGGATTAAGAAAATAGCTGAGAGTGTCGATACACTCCACATAGTTGTTTCTGCAAAAAAAGGGCATACCGACATCCTTGTAGAAGAAAGCAAATCAATGCCTGACAAGCAAAAAGCAGTGCACCAGATAAACGGCGAGATAGAAAGCGTAAAAAAACTTCACAAGGAACTAAAAAATATCGGTGTAGACTCTAAGCAAATCATCCAGGGAACAAAAGAATACCCTCTTGTAGGAAAAGGGCATTGGCTAGATGGCAGGATAGACCTTGAAAAAAGCAAGGAACGCATGCATAAGCTGAACCACAAATTGTGCATAATATCTGGCTTTGGAGCAGAAACTCTCGAAGGAGACATAATACTCCTGGGAAGAAATGCAACAGATTTAGTGGCAGCAGCAATAGCAAACCTGGACAATGCCGATGCAATAATATATTTAAAAGATACTCACGGGGTGTTAAGAGACATAAAAGACAAACATTCCACTATTTCCCATATTTCGGCAGAAGTGCTGAAAAGAAATGTCGAAGAAAACAAATGGGAAGTTCTGCATCCGGACACACTTGATTTTCTGCATCCAAACATAACCGGAATAGTGCAGAAACACACACAAGAGATAGGAAAACAAAGTACGATTATACATAAAGGTGGAAGTAATATGATAGGAAAAAGCATAAGAATGGAAAGAATAATGAACAGGGAATCCAATAAAATAGTAGTAATACCCCTGGACCATGGAGTAACGATAGGTCCATGCAAAGGTTTACTGGACATGGGAAAGACTGTTGACAAAGTTTCAGTCGGTGGCGCAAACGCGGTTCTGGGACATATTGGTCTGCCCTTGCACGGGCATAGAGGCTATGGAAGAGATGTAGGTCTGATTCTGCACTTGTCTTCAAGTACGACGCTTGCGCCGAACCCAAACACAAAGGTATTGACCGGCTCGGTTGAACAGGCAATAAAGATGGGAGCAGACGCAGTATCCGTACACATCAATATCGGTGCTGAAGATGAATCCAAAATGCTTGCAGATTTAGGACACATTTCACAAAAATGCATGGAATGGGGAATGCCACTTCTTGCAATGATGTACCCCAGAGGTCCGGGCATAAAAGATTCTTGTGATGTAGCAGTAGTAAAGCACGCAGTAAGGATTGCAGCAGAACTCGGTGCAGATATAATCAAGACCAACTACACAGGCAGTGCAGAAACATTCAGGGAAGTTGTAGATGGTGCCATGGGTGTGCCGGTTGTAATTGCCGGCGGTGCAAAAGGAGCAGAAATAAACACTCTTATAATGGTCGAAGATGCAGTCAGAGCAGGAGCAAGAGGAGTTGCCATGGGAAGGAACGCATTCCAGCACGAGAGCCCGGAAAAACTTGTTAAAGCTGTCTGCCAGATAGTCCATGAAGGAAAAACTGCAAACGAGGCAATAAAAATACTTCAATAAAACAGGAGGAGAATCACATGAAAAAATTCTGGGTAGATGCAAGGAAATGGGACAAGAAAATAGTCACAACTGCGCTTGAGTCAAGTGCAGATGCAGTTGTTGTAGAAAAAGGATTCACTCCAAAAGTAAAAGAGTTGGGTCTAATAAAAACAATAGCAGAAGACGGAGATATGAAACTCAAAAAAGACATAGTGGATATAGAAATCAACAGCAAACAGGACGAAATAAATGCGGCAAAAATCGGAAAGACAAAAACCGTTATTCTAAAGACAAACGACTGGTCGATAATACCCATTGAAAACCTCATCGCCCAGGATGCAGAGATTGTCGCAAATGTAAAAAATGCAAAAGAAGCAAAAACAGCTCTTGAAATACTGGAGGTTGGAGCAAGCGGCATTCTCCTGTCAACAACAGATTTAAACGAGATAAAAAAAACAGGCAGACTCCTGAAAGAACAGCAGGAAAAACTCACACTTGTAAAGGCAAAAATCACAAAAATAGAAGCAGTAGGATCCGGCGACAGGGCATGTGTAGATACCTGCACAAACATGGTACAAGGACAGGGTATGCTTGTCGGTAATTCAAGTTCAGGAATGTTCCTTGTGCATTCAGAAAGTGTTGACAACCCATACGTTGCCGCAAGACCATTTAGAGTAAATGCCGGTGGAGTCCACGCCTATGTAAAAGTAACTGGCAACAAGACAAAATACCTCTCCGAAATCAAGTCAGGAGATAAAGTGCTGGTAGTTGATTCAAAAGGAAACACAACTGAGGCAATAGTCGGCAGGAACAAAATAGAAAAGCGTCCGATGATGCTGGTAGAGGCCCGCACAGAAGACAAGGAAATATCCCTGATATTGCAGAATGCAGAAACCATACGCCTCGTAAAACCAAACGGCAAACCAATATCTGTAGTGAATATAAAAACAGGAGACGAAGTGCTGGTATATACAGAAAGCGCAGGAAGGCATTTCGGCATGAAAATAGACGAGACAATAAATGAAAAGTGAAAAGTACAATGCAATACGATAATGAACTGGATGAATTGAGAGAGCAAATAGACCAAGTTGACAAAAACATATTAAAACTCCTCGCAAAGCGGTTTGAACTCACAGAAAAAGTAGGGATTTACAAAAAAAATCATGATTTGCCTTCATGCTCAGAAGACAGGGAAACTCTTCTTTTCAAAGAAATAAAGAAACTTGCAGAAGAATTAAATCTCGACACCAAATTAGTGAAAGATATATTTGAGTTAATCTTAGCAAGGGTTAAGGAAAATCACGAGCATATAAAAACCAGCGATTAAAGACAATTAACTTTTTTTTCTTTTTAATTTTTAAGTTAAAAATACTCATTTAAAGCGCAAAAAGATAATCAAAACTCTTTACGTATATTTATATACTTTTTCATTATATAACTATTATTAGTATGATAAAAATAAGATTTAATGGCAGAGGCGGACAGGGCGCAAAGACAGCCGCTCAATTACTGGTTGGAACAGCAATACAAAAAGGAAAGTACATACAGGCATTCCCTGAATACGGACCTGAAAGAAGAGGAGCTCCGGTAAAGGCATTTGCAAAAATAGACGACAAACCAATCGTTTCGCGCGAGCCGATAGACAACCCGGACGTTGTGGTTGTAATAGATGCAACCCTTTTAGAATCGGAAAATATATGTAAAGGGCTGGATGAAAAAAAAGGAATTTTAATTATCAATACACCCAAATCAGGAGAAGAAATAAGAAAAGAGACGGGCGGTTTTGGAGGAAAAATATACACAGTAAATGCCTCTCATATTACAATGGAACTGCTTGGCATAAACCTGCCAAACACCCCGATGCTTGGAGCTTTACTAAAGATTACAAACATAGTTGACATTAAAGTCCTTGAAGGAGTAATCAAATCCAAGTTTGAAAAAAAGATAGGAGAGAAAAAAACACAATTAAATATTGATGCAATACAAAGAGCATACGATGAAGTAAACTGATTTTTTTGGCTATGATTTAGCTGCCCCAGTATGATTTGATGATTAAGAACTCAGGGTATATGAGCCAAGTAATTTATTTCCACTTTTTATACAGTTTATGCTCCATTCCAAAACATTCTATTATTTTCCCCACAAGATATTTTTCCATATCCTCTAAATTTTTCGGATCAAAATAATACCCGACAACCGGCGGCACAATCCAGACATTCTGGATTCGAGATAGTTTCAGCATGTTTTCAAGATGAATTGAATTTAAAGGAGTTTCCCTCGGGACAATCACAAGGTTTCTCTTGTGCTTTATGCAAACATCAGCACTTCTTGAAACAAGGTTATCCGCATACCCGTTTGCGATAGCAGATAAGCTTTTCATCGAGCAGGGAACCACAATCATCCCGTCTGTTTCAAATGATCCCGATGCAATTGAAGCTGAAAAATCATCTTCAGCATAGAGGAAATCCGCAGTTTTTTCTATTGTTTCAATTGTTTTTTTATAATCAGGCAAATCATATTTTAAGACAGTCTTTGCCGCATCAGTTATTATCAAATGAACTTCTGTTTTATTTTGCTTTAGAAGTTTAATTAACCTGACTGCAACAGGCATACAACTTGCGCCAGTAAGCGCAACAATTATTCTTCCAATACCAACTCACCTTCATCTATTTTTGCATTCATTCCTGTCTTTAAAGCAGAATATTTGTTATTTTCCAGTTTGTCAATAAGCGGAATCTGCGATATTATTGCCCCTACAGCAACAATTGCTTCACACTCTTTGTTTATTATCCCGGCGGGTGCTTTATTGTTTTTTTTGAGTCGGTAAAGTGTGTATGAGCCCACAGTCGAGCCCTTGCCGTTCGGAAAGACAAGGATTTTTCCTGCGATTGATTCTCCTTCAAGGGCATGTCCCTTCTCAACGACAATTCCTGTGTCCGGGTCAACACCACCGAAAAAGGATATTGCATCTTTTGAGACGAGGAGCTGTCCTTCTGCTTTGCCTTTGGATATTTTTCGTGATTTTATTTTCATATTTTTTTATTTCTTCTTGGGTTCAATCTCTACTTTTCCCTCAATGAATAAATTATCTGTTTTTGTTTTTTTGTTGACACTTTTTTTATATGTATCAATATTATCTTCCAATCTTATATATTTAAACCCTAAACGATTTACTTCGTTAATTAATTCTTCCGAAGAGGCACTATGAACTCCAATAACCAAAATTTCCTTTCCTTTTTTTGCTATTTGCCTAATCAAGGGAATTATATCTTTGTCGCTAGAAACAAGGACAAACATATTTATTTCTGACTTTTCATACAATATTTCCATACAATCGCAAATAAGCAGAGGGTCGCCTAAGCTTTTTCCATTAAATGAAGGAGTAAAAACTGGTTCAATCCCTTTTTCAAAATATTTATAAAAAATTTCTGTTTTTTCATTGCAAATATATTCAGTTCTTTTCGGTACGGAAATATACATTTTTCCAACAACAACAATTCCATAATTATTTATTATATCAATTAATGGATTTAAAAAATCTTTTTGTGTTTTATCTAAAGACTTCCATATATTGTTATAATCAACAAATAAAGCCAATTTCTTTTTGTTGTCTTTCATAATTATTTTTAATTTTCAATAAGTTCAGATAATTTCTTATCTCCACCCAAAGCATTAAACCAAAGCAATATTGATTTTGGAATTGTGAAAGTGATTATTTCTTTATCCTTTATATAATTGAATAATAATCCTATTGTTTTGTTGCTAATCGTTTTACAACTATCATAATACGCTAATTGTTCACCCAATTCCTTTGCTTCTATATAATTATCTTTTTTTATATTTTCATTAATTTTATTTTTAATTGCATCGACCTCTTTCTCTTCAATAGTGCATAATTTTCCAAATAATTGTTCAACAAGCAATTTTTCATTTTTATATTCAAATTCCAGCCCATTTATTTTTAATGATGGATGTAAATTTAAGTAAAATTCTGGTGTATAAAATGAATAATCAAATGCAGCTGTTCCTTCTTCATTACTTATGTCCTCTTCATAAATATGTTTTTTTAAATTAATTAAACTACTTTCTTCGAATTTATTAGAAAATTCTTCTTTTAATATATCCCATTTATCTAAAAAAATAGTTTGCTCAATATCCACAGTTAGGATAATATCCCTATCTTTATTAGCTTTGCTTAAATTTAATTCTACTTCGCCATATAATTCATTACTGCCATAATATTGCATAATAAAATCTATTTGTTCATTAGAAAAGCCGTCTTTTCTACATTCTTCTTTAAATAAGTATTTCACATATAAAACATAACCTGTTATAAATTTTTTATCATTTTCAAGATTATAAAAATTATCATAACTTTTTTTCGGCTTAATACTCTTCTTATTTTCCCACAACTCCAAGGACCGCTCAAGCATTTCTTTTTTCCCTTCGTTCATCTCTAATTCTTTTAAATTTTCTTTCAGATAATCGCAGATTTTATATCTTACAACATCCGCCAAAGACATATCTTTTTGATATGCCTGCCCCACAAGCATAAAATAATGTTTTGTGTCCAATCTCAATGATTTTGAAGCAATTTCCATTAATTCTTTTTTTATGTCTTTTCCCAAAGTGCTTTTTGCACTCTCCAACAATTCATTTGCCTTGATATAATCCTGATTTTTATATGCCTCTTTTACTAATTCATTGATTTGCTTTTTTGAAGCAAGAATATACTTGTCTTTTTCTTCATCAAAATAAACTGCCTTCTCTGTTAAAACTGCAATAAAACTCGCTGTTTCCTTTTCTTTTCTGTCATATTCCTGCTTTATGGCTATTTTTTCTTCCATATTATCTCCTGAAAGTTTGTCAGTATTTGTATTTTGTAATTCCATATGTAATTATAACAAGATAATTTTATAAGTATTTGGTTTTTGCAAAGCGTAAAAAGAATAGTTTACGATACCATCGTAAACAAACACCAAAAAGTTGTCGATGCCATCGTAAACTATTTAAATACAACCTGCCTTTACATACCATGGAAAAAGTATTAATCGAATACAACCCATGGTGGTCTGAAGACTACACCACCACTTCAATAAAAAGACCAAAGTATCTTGACAAAATCTCAAGAAACATAAAGAGCAAAAATGTCATCGTCCTAACCGGTTTAAGGCGGGTCGGGAAAACCACACTCCTCAAACAAACAATCATCGAACTTCTAAAAGAAACAAACAGGAAAAATATATTTTATGTATCCCTCGATAATTTTGAACTCAACAATCACAGGATAAAAGAGATAATAGACAAATACAGGCAGATGAATGCAATCCCGACAGATCAAAAAGCATATATTTTCCTTGATGAAATCACTTACAAAGACACATTCCAGCAGGAACTGAAAAATCTCTACGACATGACAAATCTTAAACTAATTGTCTCTTCCTCTTCAGCATCAGTTCTGAAAGACAAAAAAGCATTTCTCACAGGAAGGACAAAAACAATCGAAGTAATGCCTCTGGATTTTAAGGAATTTTTAGAGTTCAGGAACCTCAAACCCAAACAATACGATTATGCCCTTCTGAAAAACCATTTTGACCAATATCTCAAAATGGGCGGTATGCCCGAGTATGTACTAACTCAAGACATCGACTGCCTTAAGGAACTGGTAGAAAACATCGTCTACAAAGACATCATCGCATACCACAACATAAAAGACAGGGGCGTTGTGTTTGATTTACTAAAACTTCTTTCAGAGAGGGTCGGTAAAAGATTGACATACAATAAACTCTCCAATGTACTCAAAATATCCGTTGACAGCGTAAGAAGATACATCTCTTATTTCGAGGAAACATATCTCATCCACATCATCAGCAAACACGGAAGCCCAAACGAAAAGATAACCGCTCCAAAAAAAATATATTTCTGCGACACAGGCATAAGAAACATATTGACGGGATTCAAAGAAACAGGAAGCTTATTTGAAAACATAGTGTATTTGAGAATAAAAGATGAAAACCCTTCTTATTATATGAAAGATACAATAGAGCTTGATTTTGTTTTCGGCAAAAATATAATTGAATGCAAATACACAGATGAGAGAAATGACAAGCAGGAAAAATTGATTGAAAAACCATCCTCAAAGTATAATATAAAAACAATGGATTTTGAGGGATTTGTTAGAGAGGAACTCAGTCTTAAATAATACTTATTCGACTAGGCATATTCAAATACCATTTCAATATCTCAACCGTCCATTGAGCAAATTTATCCTTTTCTTTAACAAGCATTCCCTTTAGTTCCTCATGGCTGAAAAAATAAATATCTTCAATTTCTTCTTTCTCAAATTTAATATCCCCGTCGTAATTCAATTCATACACTTGCGAAATCATATTGTCATTTTCCCCATAATCCATTTTCAGTTTCACCAGTTTTTTTGGGTTTGCAGCAATATTAAGTTCTTCTTCCAACTCTCTTTTTATGGCATCATCATAGCTTTCATTTAAATCAACATGCCCGGATACAGAAAGGTCAAAACAACAAGGGAATTTATCTTTGGATGCGCTTCTTTTCTGTAGCAGAATTTTATTGTCTTTATTCAAAATTATTACATGCACACCCCTGTGCCAAAAATCGCTTTTATGTATTTCCTCTCTTGTTTTTTGCCCAATTACTTTGTCTTTTTCATTTACAATATAGAGTATCTCTCTCATAAATATTTCTTCAAATCAACATCAGGATACCCTTCCTTTTTGAATTTACTTTTATCCACACCCGCCGGAATTGTCGCATCAATCCCAACCTTTGTTGTCCTAGCCTTCCCGCTCGACAAATCCGAAGACAAATCCAGGGAAGAGCCTTTCTGGTCTTTAAAAATATACAAATCCTTATCCATCTGCACCCTCGTCGCAATTGCGCTTTCAACAGAATCCGGATTTCTTATATCAATATCCTCATCAACAATAATGCACTGCTTCAGTGATTTATGCCCCTCGAAACAGGCATTTATTGCCTTAACCGGGTCATCCGGCTTTCCCTTCTCAATCTTTACAACCGCATGCAGCCACGAGCACCCGCCCGGCGTAATGCAAACATCAAGGCATTTGCATACTTTATTTACTTCCTTAAATATAGTCGGCTCACGAGGCATCCCCATAAGAAGCTTATGCTCTGATTTTCCCGGCAACAGTGCCTGGTAAACAGGATTTTTCCTTGTAGTAATATGTTTTATTTTAATTACAGGCTGACTGCGGACAATATCATAAGTTTCAGTCAAATCAAGAAAAGGACCTTCATCCACATACTCTCCAGTAAATTCTCCTTCAAGCACAATTTCGCAGTCTGCAGGAACTTCTAAATCAATAGTCTTGCACTTAACCAAAGGAGTATTTTCCAAAGCATTTGCCATTCCAAGCTCATTTTCATCTTTTTTTAGCGAAGTTGCCGCCGCAAGCAATACAGAAATTGAATTTCCAATACAGATTGCAATCTCCAGATTCTTGTTTTTTTTCAGGGCAATGTCTGTCCCCCTCTGTTCAATGATTCTACCGACCAACTTGTCTTTCCCGACAACCATCAACCTATGGATGCACATATTAGCACCATTGTCTTTATCTTTTATTATGCAAATTCCGCAGGTTATGTATCTCCCCCCGTCTTCTTTTTTGTGCATCAAAAAAGGAAACTTAGACAAATCAACATCACTTATTTCGACTTCCTGGCATGGTGCTTTTTCAATTATTTTTGGCTCTTTTAGTTTGTCTAAAGTATCAACCATTCTTTGGACAATTTTGTCTTCTGTCGTACCTAATGCCTCTGCAACAAGTTTCGGGCAGGAGTAAAGTCCCCCGACCACATTAATCTTCTGGTTGTCCACCTTTTCAAAAAGGACAGGCCCCCCATCCAGTTTGTATAAAATATTTGCAATCTCACAATCAGAAGATACATTTTTCTTTATTTTCCTCAGTTGTCCTCTTTTGTCAAGATAATCTATAAATTCTCTTAATTCCATATTATTTTTCCTCATTCCTTTCAAGTCTCTTAACACTCTCTGGTTTTTCTAAATAATTTTCAGGAGTGCTGATTTTTTCTTTTGATTTAATTTCTAATTTTTTCCTTGCATCTCCTGCAATTTCACCACCTTCTTTTGCAGCATTTCTATTTTCAATAAATCCTATTGCCTCTTTGCCTCTGGCAATTTTTGTGGTGGATGCTTCTCCCAGCATCGTAAAAATCAATTCCAAATCAGTCATGTGGTCTCTTAAATTTTCTTTCTTTAATCCTTTGTAATTTTTGTATTCATTAGGAGTCATGCCGAATGTTGCCTTGGAGATTTCTGCTGTTAAAATAGAGTATTCTTTTCCTCTTTCAATTCCTCTACTATCCCACTCGTCCGTGAGTTCATCTCTTATTGCAATGCCCCTGACTCTCTTTTCGACCCAGTTGTCCGAATAGCCTTTTTGTTTGTAAATCTCTTTCATCCGTTTTTGGGCAAGTTCCGGGTCTTGAATTTCCTTTACTCGATCGTAGCCGACTTTTGCCAGCCAGCGTTTGAAAGGTTCGGCTTTAGGGGAAGGAATTGACTGAATTATACGGAAAATGCCTTCTGTGTTGGCACAATTTACTTTTCTTTTTTTCCCATCATAAGCAATCATTTCAAGTAGGGTACAAATTGTACCCCAGTTCAAATCAAGTTCTGAGTCTCGTTTACGAACTTTTTTGATATATTGTTTTGAATCAGAACTGTCTGTTAAAACTGATACAACATCAACCACAGAAAAATACCATTCATTATTGTGATACGTTCTTCTTATTTTCTTGTCTTCAAATACAATCAATGCATTATTTGATTCCATAAATCATTCCTCAACAATCGTCCCCATTGACTCATCTCCTTCCAGAGCCTTTTTTACATTCCCTTCAACAAGAGCACTAACAATCTGTGATTTAACCCCACAATCGGCAATTTCCATCAATTCCGTTACCTTCCTAAACATCCCTCCAGTAACATCAACGGCATTTGACCCAGAAATCCCTTTTTTTATTTTCTCATAATTGCTTTTACTTATCCTCTTAATCAACTTCGCCTTTTCATCTTCAAATGGATTTGAAGTAAATATCCCGTTAACATTTGTCGCATGAATTATCTTGTCAAATTTGAGTTTTTTTGCCAGGTACGGCGCAATCTCATCCCCGGATAAAATAGAGCATTTCTGGACTTCATCAAAAGCAGGAACCCCATATAATACAGGAACCATTCCAATATTCACCAGCCCTTCAATTCCATCTGAACCCATTCGAGAGAGTTTTTTATTCTTCATCACCGCCATAGCAGATGCCTGCACAGGCATTGCAGGAATTCCCCTTTCAATCAATATCTTTGTTACAATCAAATTAAGTTCATTCTGTAGCAGCTGGGTTTGCGCAAAATCAACCAGTTGGACTTCTCTTTTTATCCCATTCTGGATGCCTGTTTTATGCACAATTTGGTGCCCATAAGAACCAGCCCCATGAACAATTATCAGTCTCACAGTATCTTTATTTTTCCTGTAAAAATCCCCTATTTGTTTTGCTATTGATTGCAGATTTTCCTTGTTTACCACAGGCGTCAACTCTTCCTTTTTTGTAAGTACAGAGCCCCCAATTTTCAATATTATTTTCTCCATCATACTTATTATCTTTTCAACAATGCCTTAAGCACCCCGGAAGACCCGGATGTATTTTGCCGTTTGTGCGGCATAAATGGATACAAAGCACTTGCCAGGTTATGCAGATTCATTGACTGAAGAATTACTTTGCCGGGACCGGTCAGGCTTGTCAAAAACAATCCTTCTCCTCCAAGAAACATAG
>JAGLPV010000008.1 GCA_023137195.1 Candidatus Aenigmatarchaeota archaeon
ATTTGACAGTTACGGTGGAATTTGTCGAAAAGTGTTCAAAAAGGTTTATTTATGCTAATTTTGACCCGATAAATGAGTTGATTTTGGTTCAAAATCAGGCAATTACATGAGAAATTGAGGGAAAAAAGTTGTTTTTTGCAAACTGTCAAATGGGTTTTCGTGATTATTTAGATGTTGAACTGTCAAAGTTAGGTTATAAAAACATTTAAGGAATCTAAAACACGAAATTCAAGGACCTAGATTAAAACTAGAACATTCGCTAATCCCTGCAAGTCTCTTTATTTCTTCTATTGTAACCGAGTTTATATTACGACTAAACTCATAATAATCTTCTGCTTTGCCTGCAAACTCTTCTATAATTAAATTTACAGCAGTCTCATTACTTCCTTCACTTTCAACCAAATGACTTCCGATGACCTGAGTTTTAGCCTCCTTTAGTTCATCAGAACGAATCTCCCTCATCTTTCCATACTCCTTGGAACAAATATCATAAACGCTATTCACCTTCCCGGAATCCGTTCCGGCAAAAATAGTCATATACCTGTAATTTCTACCCAAATCAAGACTAGTGTTAATAGTATAAACAAGTCCTCTCTTCTCACGAACCTCACTAAATAATTTACTACTCATGCCTCCTCCTAAAATAGTACTGAAAACTAAAGCAGTATAATTGTCCTTCTCGCCTAAAACAGGAAAATGAAAACCCATTGTAAGATTACTCTGCATAACGCCCTCTCTTTTTTCATTTGTTCTGGCTATTTTTTTCTTCACATCAAGAGTATCTTTAAGTAAAATCCCATCGCGTTTAATATTTGCATACTTCTGTGCAAGCCTAACCACATCATCAAAATCATTATTTCCAACAACACACAAAACAGAATTCTTAGGAATATATACTTCGCGATGTTTTGACAACAGTTGCCTAGGCTTCATCCCACGGACAAGTTTAATAGTTCCAAGACCAGACATACCATAAGGTTTTTCATACAAATTCTCTTTAATCCTCTCATATGTATGCGCACGCGGACTATCGCAATACATCTTTATCTCTTCAGAAATAACCTTAGCTTCCTTAACAACTTCTTCATCCGGAAAAGAAGCATTAAAGAAAATATCACTAATAACATCAACTCCCAGTTCCAAATGCTCACTTGGAAGCCTAACATGATAAACCGTCATCTCTTCATGAGTAAAGGCATTCAAATCACCGCCAACCCTTTCCAATGTAGCCGAAATCTCCTGTGTTGTTCTTTTCCCAGTTCCCTTAAAACATAAATGTTCTATAAAATGAGCAATACCTTTCTCCGAAGCATCTTCATACATCGACCCATAACGAACAGCCATCATGACGGTAGTTACAGAAACATCCCGTTTCTCATGAATAACTGTTAAACCATTACTCAATTTTTTACGATTAAACTTAACCATAAAAAATATACAAAAATTTGCTTTTAAGATTATGTAAAATTAACACTTCAAAACAAAAATAATTTCCTCGTATATCTTAAACTCATTTAACACTTCAAAATTATACTTGTCCTAGAAAGAATACAAACAACTCACCAAATAACCTGTGGACAGACAATAACAACAAATTGTGTTAGTGTTCTCTTCATTCACAAAAAACCACAACAGCAATAACTGTAGTCCAGAAATTGTTTTTTCCTGTTGAGGACTGAGCAATAATTAATGTTTCTAAAACAATATCTTTTTCTTTCATATCTCTTGCTGAAGTAGAAATAAGCATAGTTCTGGCTAATTCTTCTGCATATTTGCCTGTCTCTTCTTCTCGCCTTCCCAGACCACCATATTCTGCAATATATCCATGCGAGCTATCGTTTCTCGGAATAGCAACGCCAATAGATGCGGATATTAATTTATCTGGCTCATTTGTTTGATTTCTAGACATTACGCAGAAAACAATTTGTCCGGGCTTTAATTTTTCAATTCCCTCTTCTTTTGATATTATTTTGCATCCCGGAGGAAATATGCTTGAAACATAGACTAGATTGTATTTTTCAATTCCTGCATCCTGGAGCGCAAATTCAAAAGAAACTAGTTTATCTTTATGAATGCCTTTTCCTTTGGTAAAAAATATTTCTTTTGGAACCATATACTAATTAAAATACCTTTTACTACTTAATAGTAAACCTTTTATATCTCTAACTCTTATGTAATTATGCTTTATGAAAATATTGCCCTTGTCTTGGCTTATGCAATTATCGGTTTTGGGCTGAAATATATTGACGAAGTGTTTGACAAAAAAGTTTATAGTAAAAAAATAGCATTGCTATTTGTCATAATTTGCAGTATCTTAATAGGTGTATTGTGTGCAATAGATAAATATTCTATGGCAATATTTTTTGCAATAATACTGGGTGTTGCCATTAGTGGAAAAATAGATAATATTGCATTTAAAATCGGAGCTATTCTGGCATTATGCACTGTTTTTCTTATAAAATACCTGTTTTTACAGGGCAACATAAGTTACTTTCTTTATTTTGTATTTTTTATTCTCTTGACCATGTGCATTTTGGATGAAGAATTAGATAAAGTAGGGCATAAAAAAGACATAAAACTATTCAAAACTCGCCCTTTTATGAAACTTGCAATATTTCTCTTATGGGTAGCACAAAGCATAACATTTATTTATGTTTTGGCTTTTTTTGCATTTGATATTGCTTATACTTTTGCGGAATATAAACCACCAAGAAAACTTCATTTTGATACGAATAAAGGAAAATGGATAAGATAATTTGTGATGTATTGGTTGTAGGGGCAGGACCCGCCGGAAGCTCTGCTGCAAGAGTATGTGCAATGAATGGATTAAAAACAATTTTTATTGATAAAAGAAAAGAGATTGGAGTGCCTGCCTTATGTGCTGAGGGAATCGGTTCATATTTGTTTTCATATCTTCCTGAAGGTATTGTTATTCCAAAAGAGCAATTGATATGGAAAATTGAGGGGATACGATTTTGCTGTGAAAATTGTATCATTGACAAAACCGGCGGCTTTTGGGACGGCTATGCTGTGGACAGAACAAAATTTGACAAATGGCTCTCTTGCTTAGCGATAGAAAAAGGAGCCCAATTATTTACAGATACAGAATTGATTGATTTAATTCAGGACAAAAACAAATATGTTAAAAAAGCAATAGTAAAAAAGCGGAGGAATATATTGGAAGTTTATCCAAAAATTGTGATTGGAGCAGATGGAGTTGACTCAAAGGTTTCAAAATTACTCGATTTGTATGAAGAAGAAAAATACAATATTATAGAAGTATATTCTTGGGAAATGAAAAACCTGAATTTAGAAAATCCAAATTTAGAGCAGATATTTTTTGAAGAATATGTCCCAGGAGGATATGCTTATATTTTCCCAAAATCAAAGACAAGAGCGAATATCGGTGTAGGTGGTTTTTCATCTAAAGAAAAAATCAAAAAATGCTTTAGTAATTTTTTAGATAGTCCCTGTGTAAAAAAACAAATAAATGGAGGAATAAAAATAGTTGAAAAAAGCAAAAAAGCAGTATTTGGTGATGTTGCAAAAAAAAATATATTCCGAAATGTAATACTTGCAGGAGATGCAGCAAACCATAATTTAAAGCCATTTGTTGAGGGGATTTTGCCTGCAATAACTTCAGGAGACCTTTCGGGCAAACTGGCATCAGACATATCTAGAGGAAAAAATATTTCTCATAACTATCATTTGAAAGAATTCAAAAAACTAATGCATCCTCATCATAGTGATTCAAAATATATAGAAAAATATATAATTAAATTAAATAAATCTAATAAAAAACAAAAACATCTTCTTGCTTTTGGGTTGTGTATTGGGTTATTTGAACTTGAAAAAATAGAAGAATATGAAGCAATGAATTACGAAGAATTAAAAGAAATCTTAATTGAAAATGGAATGTGATGTATTGGTCGTAGGGGCTGGTCCTTCGGGTTCGCTGGCAGCAAAAACTATAGCTGAATCTGGACTAAACGTCATTTTAATTGAGAGGAATAAAAAAATAGGAACTCCTGTCCGGTGTGCAGAAGGAATAAGTGCATATTTATTCAAAGATACTGGGATAAAAAAGCACAATTCCTTTCTTTGCCGGAAAATAAAGGGAACTAAAATTTATTTTTACAACGAGCAATATATATTGAGTGGCAAAACATGGCAGGGTTATGTAATAGACAGAAAAATATTTGACCCTTATCTTGCAAAACTAGCTCAAAAAGCAGGTGCAAAAGTATTTTCAAATGCGAATGCTGTTGAGATGAAAAGGGTGAAAAATGGCTGGATTGTTGGAGTTAATTTTGGTAAAATAAAAAAGCAAATAGAGGCAAAATTTGTCATTGGAGCAGATGGTGTTGAATCAAAAATAGGAAAATGGGCTGGTTTAGAGGACAATAGCAATAGGGGCTTATTCAAATGCTTGGAATATGAAATGGATGATTTAAATATAGGCAAAAACGACAAATTTCATATTTGCTTTGGACAGGAATTTCCTGGTGGTTATGCCTGGGTTTTTCCAAAATCAAAGACAAGAGCAAATGTTGGAGTAGGAGTAAATGTCAAGAAAAATGCAAATCTAAAACAACTACTGGATTTTTTTATAAACAAATATCCAAATATAAATAAAATGATTGGGGGAAATTACAAAATTTTGGAAACCCGCGGCGGCTTGATTCCGGCAAATGGACCAAAAAAAATAGATGGTCTTGTGGGCGATAACATATTGCTTGTAGGTGATGCAGGAGAATTTGTGGAGCCGATTACCGCAGAAGGAATTGAGCCAGCAATGCTGTCGGGCATTGCCGCGGGTGAAACAATTATTGAAGCATTTAGAAAAAAAGATTTACGCAAAAATTTCTTAAAAATTTATGAGCAAAAATACAAGAAAAAACATTATTCTAATGTAAAATTAGATGAATTAAATAAAATAAAAATATATTCAAACTTATTTTTTTATATATTTAATAAAAAATATATTCCGAAACGAATCAGAAAACTGTCATTGAATTTTCTTTTTAATTCAATCAAATAGAAATTATATTAAATGTTTCATTAAACGCATGATATTCTTTTTTTGGAAAACAAATGTTTTCTCCAGCCGTATAAATCAATAAAAAAGAATTTTCTTTAAAATAATTATTTAATATATCTCTTACTGCATAAACATGATTACCTAATGAATCTAATCTTGCTGTGCAAGAGACAACAAATCCCATTTTTGGTTTATTTATATTGGTTGAAGCAATTGCTTTATTTACACAACCAACCATTTTTTTACCAGTTGTAGTTAAAATTTCTATATCCTTTCCTTTTATCCTGTAACTTAAAATAAAAATATTATTTATGATGCTGCCTACTACATGCGGGCATAAATAATCATCTTTATCTTTGAAACCTAAGGGATAAAAATAAGTAATATCATGAATTTTCTCTGTCAATTGTTCTTTTGTCAAACCTATGCTATTGAAAAAAACATCTGTTGCTGATTTTCCGTCTAATTCTTCTATAATTCTATTGTTTTGACTGCTTTTTGTTATTTTAAATTTTTTGCCTGTTGAATGCAACCCGTGCTCACTTCCAAAGCCGATATTTATATCTGTATTTATTTTCATAGCAACAATAGCATTTTCTTTAATTTGTTTACCAAAAAATTGATAATTTTTGATTATTTTGTCATCATCAGTGGAACTTCCACCAAAAACAATATCATCTTTATTTATGTGTTTTGTTAATTCACAAATAACTTCATCTTCCAGCCCATGTCCTTTTTGCAGATATTGTGTAGATTTTTTCAACAAAGCAGGTCCTATTTTTTCTGCAATTTTTTCTTTCAAAACCCACTGAGAACCAAAACCTGCAAAAGTTGGTTTAGTTGGTCCAGAAATCATATTCAAAAAAAGATTATTTTTGTATTTCTCTTTTCTTTGCTGTTTTTTAATCATCCCTTCACATTCCCTCGCCGCCTTCTGCGGATTCCTTTTTGTATTACGACCAAACCCAACAGCAACATCCATATTCTGATAAGAAACGGCCATTGCCGAGGCACCATGAACAAAGCACCCTTCCTTACACATAAACCCCGCAACGGTCCCTCCAATCAACGGCGTTCCGGCTGGCAAAATCTCCCAGACGCCGTCCAGAAACTCCTGAAACCCGCCATATTTTTCATAATGAATAGTAGAATAAAGCAAAAAAAAATCCGGCTTTTTCCCGCCAAGACCGCTCATTGTTTTCTTAGCAACTTCTCTCCCTGCCTTTCTTGCATCCCACAACTCTGTCATCCCGACGGATGCCTTAAAATCAACCATAGATTCATCCAACAATCTTAATTATTTTTCTCCTCCCGTTCTCCATTGCAACTTCCAGAAGTCCGCGATTTGAAAGAGCGGGCACAATACTTACTAAAGCCATATTAGATTCATGGAGAATGAAAAACATCACATCATATTTTTCCAGTTCAAAAAACATCTTGTCCAGCCCTTTTTTTGAAAATCTTTCAATAACATTAAAAGTTTCATTAATGCTGTCTTCCAAAACCTCCCATGTATCAATAACTTCCTTTTCAAATTTATCTTTATCCGGAATTATTCCACCCATTCCTTTTTCTATGACCATACAGGCGTATATGTCATCATATCTCATTAATTCATTAAGAACGTCTAATATTTTTAGTCCCATTATAATTTTACAGCGATGCCGTCTTTTTTAATTTCCATTTCAAAAGACTTCAATGTATGTTTTATCCCTCTCATCTTTCTTACGCCTATTTTTCTTGTATCCAATGACTCGTACACACTTAAAACAATTGATCCATCAGCAACAAATTCCTCTGCACCATATCTTGAAAGTTTGCCTCCCTGTCCCTCAACAATCTCCGTACTCATCATAGTTGTCGTATTTGCTTTCCTCAACCTGTCTATTACAAAAAAAAGACCTCTTCTTATCCCATATTCACCGGGAACAGATTCTATTCCCTCGTGCGCAACAAATGCAGCAAACAAAGATATGGGGTCAATCACAACCCTTGTTGCCTTTATATATTCAATATAATGTTCAAAAGAATTCAGACTCAAATCACCGCTCAATTCAAAAGGATTATATTGCTTTAAATATAATTTTTTTTGTTTTTCATACTTCTCAAAATCCCATCCGAACTGTGCGGCATCCTCACTGATCTGCTTTTTTGATTCTTCAAGAGTAATAAATAAGCATGTCTCTCCATTTTTCAGACCTTCATTAAGATATTGGCATAAAAATGTTGTTTTGCCGCAACCTGCACCGCCACTGACAAGAACTGTATGTCCTTCAGGGATTCCACCACCCAAAAGAGTGTCTAATCCAGAAACGCCTGTTTTAACCTTCTTAACTTTATTGGGCTTGGATTTTTTATTCAACATCATATTATAGTGAGTAAAAAGTATATAAAGATTTGGTATATATTTAGTGCTTTTTATCACATGGATGATTGCATATATATTTAAAAATTAACAATTAAATAAGTACATGGAAATAAAAAACAAGGATTTTTCAAACCGGTGTTATTTTTCAAAAGACAATTCTTTTTTATGGAGAGATCTGGACAACAGTTTCAAAACAAAATGGTGTGGAATATGGAACAAAGACATCAAGTTCTTTGAGTATTTTGCCTACTGTGTCAATGGCACGTGGCTTACTCCAAACCTGTGTGAGAAAACAAAGGTTCAGACCAGCCAAACAATACACAATTATGTAGAAACAGAAAAAAACCTTGTAATTGAAGAAATAGTCTTTCCTAATAAAAACAGCATCATCTCTGTTCTTTCTCTAAAAAATACAGGAAAAGAAGCAAAAAAAATAAAAATAAATCTTGAATGCGCTGTAAATATAAGAGAGAAGGGAGAAAACTGGCACTTAAGAACATACCACCCTTCAAAAAATGATTTGAGAAAATGTGTTGTAGTGGAGTCTTACCTGAATACAGATAAATATAATGCAATCTATGGCTGCGGGATGGCAAAGACGATTTTAAAAAATTCAAAAACAGCACCTAAAAAGACAAATACAAAAATAAATCTCCTACAGAACTACAAGGATCATTATCCTAATTCAAAACAAAGGTGTTTCCTGAGCAGTGATTATTATGTGGAACTAAACATTGAGCCGGGAGAAAAGGTCCACCTTCCTTTCATATACTCATGCGCCAAAGAACAAAATGATATGTACCATGAATATGATGAATCTGCATTGAAATGGAATGAAAAGAAAAAGGCATGGGCTTTGGGTCTAGAAGAAAAGCTAAAAGCAAAGATTGCAACGCCGGACAAATACATTGACAATGCTTTTGTGATGGCTCAGCATTCTTTATTGAGTATGATTCAAAAAACAGATTTTGGAGATGGAATGTATGCTGGATTCCCTTGGTTCTTGTCATTCTGGTCGCGTGATACATTCTGGTCTTTGCTTGGAGTAAATGAACTTGGGTTCCTGGATGAGTCAAAAAAAATCATGTCTACTATTGCATCATTTTACAACGAGGAAAAGGACAAAAAATTATTTTCTTATGGAATAAATGGACTGCCTACAAAAATAAGCATGAACAAGACATCACAATACTACAGTTGCGATTTAAACCCCTTGTTTTTAACAGCATATCTGCACTATTCTTATTTGGGTGGGCAAAAAACGCAACTCCTGGATGCTGCGGAAAAAAAGATAAAACACAACCTACGATTGGTTGATTATGCAGTGGATACAAATACCGCAAAAAACCAGCAAAAAGTTGAACATACCTGGATGGACACCATCATAAGAAGCGGAACTCCAATTGAAGTCCAGGCGCTCTGGACTGCTGCCCTCGGGAAAGAAACGGTCTTTGAAAAAATGAAACATAAAATCAATGTTGGTTTTTACAATAATGAAGCAGATTATTTTTTCGACAGCTATAATACTGAAACAAAAACTATCGGCACAAAAATAAGACCCAATGCATTAGTTGCTCTAATGTTTAACCTAGTGGATAAAGAAAAAGCTGACAAGGTACTGGCTGTTGCAAAAAAAGAATTACATAGTAAATATGGTATAAGGACATTGTCAAAATACGACAAAAATTATACGCCTGCTGCTTATCACAACGGGTGCTGCTGGGGATTGACCTCTATGTGGGGGGCATGCGCTTATTTTAATTACAATTACAATGATGATGGATTGGCTCTGCTTGAACAGGCGAGCAAACAGCAAATGAAAGGCAACCCTTATGGCTTTGACGAATGTAATGACAGCGACAGCGGTAAATCCCTTGGCGCTTCACCACAGGCATGGTCTGCAGGATTATTTGTATATGCTATTGATGCGTGTCTTTTTGGAATAAAAGGAGAAGAGAAAAACATAATTGTAATTGACCCACGATTGCCGTCAAAATGGCCTTACGCTGCGAGACTTGAAAAAACAATGAAGAAGAGTTTGTTTGATATCAAATTATTGAGAAGAAAGAGAAGCGGACACACTCTTCTCCAGATGGAGTTAACATTCAAAAAAGGAGCAAAAACCAATTTGATTAAAATAATGCGCCCAAGATCAAAAATGGAGGTTGTGAACGGATTTATAAAAGCAGGTAATGACAAATATACTCTTGTTGAAGCAGAAAACAAGACGGTGATTGTAATTGAAGAATAATATGGCTTCGAGAAGAAAAGCAGTATTGAGTTTGTCCCTGGAACAGATAATCATCATAATTGGAATGGTGTTGTTTGCAATTATTGCCATACCTATTTTTGTCAAAATTGTATTTAATACAGAAAGCGCAATGGGGAGTTGGAGTGAAGAAATAATAGGAAGACTAAGTGGATTCGCCGGATAAAATATGTTTGATGAGATAAAATTAAATAAAGAATATAAATATTTTGATGGGTGCCGATGGGTGCATTCGGCAGAATATAGAAAAATAGAGATAAAAAACCCTGTTGATGATTCTGTAGTAGGATGTATCCAGAATTGTACCGGAGACGAAATAATAAGAGTTGTAGAAACCCTGAAAGAAGGACAAAAAAGATGGGCTTCCAAAACAATAGATGAAAGAGCAACTATTCTTGACAAAGCCGCAGACATAATAGAGTCGCAGGTAGATTTTATTGGCAATATCCTATGCAGGGAAATCGCAAAACCCCTGAATGATGCAAAAGAAGAGATTCTTCGCAGCGCTCAGATTACGAGATTTACCAGTCATTCTGTCAGAACTATTGAAGGACAATATCTTCAAAGCGGAGTATTTTACAATACTAAAAACAACAAGCAGTGCCTTGTGAAGCGCGAGCCTTTGGGAATAGTTCTTGCAATCTCTCCTTTTAATTATCCTGTGAACCTGTCTTGTTCAAAAATAGCACCTGCTCTTGCAAGCGGAAACGCGGTTATTTTAAAACCACCATTGGAGGGGGCTATTAGTGCTTTTCACCTGGTTCAATGCTTTCTTGAAGCAGGGGTTCCTGGTGGAGTGATAGCGACAGTCACAGGAGAGTCGAAGAAAATAGGAGATATTCTTGTGCCTCATGAAGACATTTCCTGCATCTCTTTTACAGGAAGCACATCGACAGGAGAAATAATAGCAAGAAAGGCAGGAATAAAAAAACTTTTATTTGAACTTGGAGGCAATGGGACTGCGATTATTTTGGATGACTGCGACCTTGAAAAAACCATAAATGATGTTATCCCAGGGGCTTTTTCTTATTCAGGGCAAAGATGCACAGCAATAAAGAGACTTCTTGTCCAGGACAAAATAGCAGGTCGGGCAATTGCTTTGATGAAGAAGAAAATTGAAAAATTAAGTGTTGGTTCTCCTCTTAAAAACAATGATATTACTCCTCTTGTTGGTCTTCATCATGCTGAATTTGTCGAAAATCTGATAAATGGCGCAAAAAGAGGAGGTGCTAAAATAATTACCGGGGGTCGAAGAAAAGGCAATTTGATAGAACCTACTTTAATTGACAAAGTTGACCCGGGGATGAGTATTGCAAATGTCGAACAATTTGGTCCTGTGTTGCCTGTAATTCGATTCAAAAAAATAGACGAAGCTATTGAAATCACAAACACAACAAAATACGGGCTCCAGTCATGCGTCTTCACACAGGACATAGATAAAGCGTTTTATATTGCAGAAAGAATTCTGACCGGAACGATGAACATAAACTGCGCTCCTTCAAGAGGACCGGATACATTCCCCTTTTTAGGGGTAAAAAAATCAGGAATTGGAGTACAGGGGATAAAGGACAGCATACTGGAGATGACAAGAGAGAAAGTGATTGTAATAAAAACAAGCAAAAATCTTTCAAAATAGATTCTTCTTTATTTCAATAAAAGAGTCTTACGAAAATTACTTCTTTTAATGTTGTAAATAAACTCCTTGTGAAATTTTACTGCTTATTTACAATGTGAACGATTTTTCACGAAAGTGTCTAAATTTGTACGTAAGATACGGTTTATACACAACACAATAATATATTTATAAACTTCATCAATAGAAGAAAGTATGAAATCCCAGGCAGCCATAGAATATATGGCAGTAGTTGTCATTTCTTTGCTTCTTGTCACCCCATTCATCCTGCTTGCTCAGAAGTCTGTAAAGGATATGGAATCTAAAATAGATTTGATCGGAGCAAAAGAAACATTAGATAAAATAGGTGATGCGGCAAAAATAGTGTATTCCCAGGGAGATCCGGCAAAATTAACTGTTGATGTAAAATTTCCAAAAAACATTAAAGCCAGCAATATAACACATCAAATGATGTATTTCATTATAGAAACAAACTCCATGAATAATACAATATTTAAACTCTTTGATTTTGATATAAATGGGACCCTTCCAACTGATTATGGAACGCACACGATAGTTTTGTCCAATATAAACAATGTTGTTAATATCAGTTATACGAGTTGATTATGCTAACAAAAAAAGCCCAAAGTGCTGTGGAACTTGTCGTGATGTTTTGTATGTTAAGTTTGATATTTACTGTTTTTGTTACAAATATAATTTATAAAAACGCAAACCTGAAAATACAAAAAGTAAATCAAAATTCACGTTATATTAGTGATTGGGTCTCTACAGAATTGAATAATGTGTACATACAAGGGTATGGATACAGTAGGAATTTTACTCTTCCTGTTGATATAATAGGTTATAATTATAGTATTAGGATAGTTGATCATATGGTCTTGGTCTTTGTTGCAAACAATAATACATATCTGCGCAAAACAATTCCGGAAAATATTTCCGGAGAGTTAAAGAAAGGTTTGAATTGTGTGACAAATAAAAATGGAGTTATATATGTTACTCATTGAAAAAAAGAGGAAAGCGCAGACAATTAGCATGGATTTTTATACGAGTCTTATTATTTTTATTATGATTCTCGGACTTAGTATATCTTTATGGGATGATTCTATAAAAGATGTTTCCTGGAGCATCCAGGTACAGGAAATGAACAATTATGCAAATAAAATAGCAGATAGTCTAATCCGGAGCCAGGGATATCCTTTAGACTGGACAAATGAAACTGTTGATGTCCTCGGTCTGGTTGAGAAAAGCCATATCTTAAATCATGAAAAAGCGCTTGAAATGAAAAATATAAGCTCTGGTAAAATGGCTGGTTTGTTTGGGTATGCACCATATAAGTTATATATCCAAGTAAATAATATTTCTGACATGCCTGTTCTTATAGGTGGTGTTAATGTCACATGGGGGAATTACAACCACTCTCTTGCAAATTCTATAACAAAAACAACCAGGCATGCTCTGCTAAATAATAATAACACTATTGAAAGAGTATCAATACTAGTATATATCTGGAACTAAATATCTCGCCTTATATATTTTTGATATTGTGGGATTATGATGGTCGACAAAGAATATATCTTGTCGAATAATTGTGTGTGAAATGAACCAGAACCATCTGATTGTTTTTCTGCCAGTTCCTGGGCTATGCCAAAGCAGATAAGAGCTGCCACACTTGCTTTTACGTAATCTTTTTCGATTGCTGAAAAAGATGCAATCAATGATGCTGCCATACAGCCGCCACCGGTTATTTTTCCAGCCATAGGACTGCCGTTATGGACTTTGTATATTTTATTGGCATCTACAATAATATCCTCTTTTCCTGTCATTACAATGGTTGAGCCGGTCTTTTTTGCCAGTGTTTTTGCTACTGTTTCGGGGCTTCCTTTTACTCCTCCTGATTCTACGCCCCTCATTTCTGCTTCTGCTTCTGCAAGAGTTCCTATCTCACCTGCGTTGCCTTTTATCACAGATATTTTCAAATCCATGATTAATTTATTTGCGCTTTCTGTCCTTAACTTTGTTGCGCCTGCTCCACATGGATCAAGTATTATTGGTATGTCTAGCTCGTTTGCTTTTTTACCTGCAATGAGCATTGATTCAATTTGTGTTTGGTCAAGAGTGCCAATATTGAGTACCAATGCGTTTGAGATTGCGACCATCTCTTCTACTTCTTCTTTTGCGTGCGCCATGACGGGTGCTGCGCCGATTGCAAGAGTCATGTTTGCGCAATCGTTGACTGTAACGTAGTTTGTGATATGATGGATTATTGGTCTTTTTTGCCTTAATTTTTCCAGCACTTTTCCTGTGTTTATGTCTTCTGTATTGTATATTTCTGTATTCATAATATGTCTCTTTTCTTGAAATCGAAAGGGTTTTGTTTGAAGTGGTCGTAGCCTGTTTTTTTTAGTTCTTGTTTTTTGCCTTCTTCATCTATTAAATAAATGCTTTTTTCTTTTGTTATTTTTCCTATAGTGGTTACTGAAGTGCCTGTTTGTTTTTTGAGTGTATCTATTATAATTTTCTCGTTTTCTTTTTTTGTTGTGAAGAGGAGTTCGTAGTCTTCCCCTCCATAAAGGGCGGTTTCTTTTGTGTCTTTTTTGATTGAGCGTAGGAGTTCTTCTGTTGCTTTTGAGGTTGGTATTTTTTGTTTGTATATGATTGCTCCGACATTGCTTGCCTCGCATATTTCTCTTGTCTCTGTTGCAAGACCGTCGCTTATATCATCCATTGAAGTGATGCAGTTTAGTTTTTTTAATATTTGTGATTCTTTTAGACAGTGTTGTGGATTGATGTGGATTTTTTTGAGAATGCTCCCTGACTCTTTGCTTATGTTTGTGTTGTTCTGGAGAAAATATAATCCTGCGCCGGATGCGCCTAAATCTCCAGTAACTAGGATTATGTCTTCTTCTTCTGCGCCTGAACGACGGATTTCTTTATCTACTTCTCCTGCAATAACTATGTTTATTATTATTGCTTCTGATGGAGAGCCCGTCATATTTCCTCCAATGATGTTTATATTGTATTTATCTGTCTCACTCATAATCCCTTTATAGAGCCCATCTATAAATTCAACTGTTATGTCTTTTGGGATTGCTAATGAAATCAGCATGTGTTTTGGTATTGCGCCCATAGAGGCAATATCAGAGATATTTGCGACTACTGCTTTTTTGCCTATCTGCTCTGGTGTATAAAAATCAAGTGAGAAATGGACATCCTCTACAAGCATGTCTGTTGTGAATACGAGGTTTTTGTCTTTTGGGGCTTTGGTTACTGCCGCATCATCTCCAATACCAAGGATGACTTCCTCTTTGTTGATAGATATGCTTTTGTTTATGTGTTTTATCAGTGCCTGCTCTCCGCCAATTTCAGGGATTTTTGTCATATTTGTTGTTTTTGTTTATATCGCGGCACAAAAGTAATCATGGAAGTTTCCTTACAATCCATACTACTTCTAAGCTTTTGTTCTTGTTTCATTACATTTATGCAACAAGAACAAAATGCAAGTATGTGGCGCGATATACTAGCAAAATACATAAATACTATCTAAATACAGATATTATATCTTTGTATTATTTATGTGTTTTGCTATATCTTTATATTTTATTGTTTTTTTTTGCCCGAGTGTGTATTGATTGATTATTTTGAGCAAAGAAAGAGTTTCTTTTTTTATATTCTTGCCTATTATTGCAGAGATGACTGCGACAGAATCTGCGCCTGTTTTTAAGACTTCTTCTGTATTTGTTTTGTTTATTCCTCCTATCGCCACTATTGGGAGTGTTGTTTGTTTTTTTATTTGTCTTATCTTTTCCAGACCAATTCCTTTTCCTGCGTCCTTTTTTGTGCCAGTGTCAAATATCGGACCAATTCCAAGGTATGTTGCGCCGTCTTCATCTGCTTGTTTTGCCTCTTCTATTGTGCTTACAGAGACTCCTATTATTTTGCCACTAAATATTTTTACGGCTTCTTTTATAGGCATATCTTCCTGACCTATGTGGATGCCGTCTGCGCCTATTTGTTCTGCTATTTTTGGGTGGTCGTTGATTATTAGAAGTGCGTTGTGTTTTTTTGTAAGTTTCTTTAATTCTTTTGCTTTTTTGAGAATATGGTCTTCTGAACTTTCTTTTTCACGGTATTGTATTATTTTTATTCCTGATTCAAGAGCTTCCTTTACATCAGATACTTCTCCTTGTTTAGAAAGATTCCTGTTGGTTATTAAGTATAGTTTTGGCAAATTTGTTGTTGTTTGGTTGGAGGAGGTATTAGTGTATCTGGGGGAAACTGTTTTTTCAAATGAATTCATATTCTATTGTGATAAAAATACGCCTTGGTCGGGATTCGGACCCGAGTTCCGGGAGTGACAGTCCCGGGTGATAACCAACTACACTACCAAGGCTTATGATGTATATTATTAAAAGAGTTAATAATAAAAAACTAACAACATTGTGCACTTCCCTCCCGAAGGAAGTACCATACACAACGCAAAAGACTTAACTGCCGGGTTCGGAATGAGACCGGGTGTTTCCCTTTTGCTGTGGTTGTTAGCGTAGGTATAAGAGACTAAGTTTTATAAATTTTTGTAATTAATCCAAAACAAATGCTTTTAAAATTAACTTCATTCATATACAATATAGGAATAAAAGGAGATAATATGAAAATTGTACCATTAGAAAACAAAGTATTGGTAAAAACAGAAGAAACTCAAACCAAGACAAAAGGCGGAATATACATTCCCGACAGTGCAAAGGAAAAAACACAAATAGGTGTTGTAGAAGCAATAGGCAAAACAAAGGATGCCTGTACTGTAAAAAAAGGAGATAAAGTATTATACAAAAAATACTCTGGTGAGGAAGTGAAAATAGACGATGTAGATTATCTTATTTTAGAGATAAGCAATATTTTAGCAATAGTAGAATAAAAAAGTGATTTATTATGGCAAAACAATTAGAATTTGATGAAAAAGCAAGAACAGAGTTATTGAAGGGGATAAATATGGTTGCAGATGCAGTGCAGGTAACCTTGGGTCCGAAAGGAAGATATGTTGTTCTTGATAAAGGATATGGCTCTCCAACAATTACAAATGACGGAGTAACAATTGCAAAGGAGATAGAATTAAAAGAACCCTTTGAAAACATGGGAGCTCAGTTGATAAAGGAAGTTGCAAGCAAGACACAGGATGATTCCGGGGACGGGACTACAACGGGGACAATACTTGCAAGAGCAATTGTAACAGAAGGTCTGAAAAACGTTGCGGCAGGAGCATGTCCAATTGAGTTGAAAAGAGGAATCGATAAGGCAACTGAAAAAATAGTTGAATACATCAAAGATAACTCGCAAAAAGTTGAAAAAGAAGATGATATAAAACAGGTTGCAACAATTTCTGCAAACAATGATGAGGAAATCGGTGCTTTAATTGGTAAAGCTATGCAGAAAGTAGGAAAAGATGGTGTAATTACTGTTGAAGAGGCAAAATCCATGGAAACCACAATGGAAGTTGTAGAAGGTATGGAATTTGACAGAGGATATCTTTCTCCTTATATGGTAACTGATGGAGAAAAAATGATTGCTTCTTTAGATGAGGCATTTATCCTGATTACAGACCAGAAGATAAGTTCAATAAAACCACTTGTTCCTTTGCTTGAAAAAGTATCACAGCAGGGAAAACCATTGTTTATTGTAGCTGAGGATGTTGAAGGAGAAGCTCTTGCAACACTTGTATTGAATAATTTAAGAGGCACAATAAAAGTATGCGCTATAAAAGCACCTGGCTTTGGAGATGACCAGAAGGCAAATCTTGATGATATTGCTGTTATTACAGGGGGAACTGTAATCAGTAAAGACAAGGGAATGGAACTGGAAAAAGTTGAAATTGAAAACCTTGGCTCTGCCGGAAAACTAAGAGTGGAAAAAGAAAAAACAACAATTATTGGTGGAAAGGGAGATAAAAAAGAGATAGAACTTCGTGTAAGCCAGATAAGAACACAAATAGAAAACACCACGAGTAGTTATGATAAAGAATCACTCCAGAAAAGACTTGGAAGAATTTCCGGCGGAATTGCAGTAATAAATGTGGGTGCCGCAACAGAGACTGAAATGAAAGAGAAAAAGATGAGAGTGGATGATGCTCTGAACGCAACAAAAGCTGCTGTTGAAGAAGGAACGGTTTGTGGTGGAGGAATAACATTATTAAGGGCACAAAAATACCTCGACTCTCTTAAATTAAATTCCGACCAGCAGATTGGTGTTGAAATTGTAAAAAGAGCAATAGAATATCCTGTGAGGCAAATAATAACAAATTGTGGGAAAGAACCAGCTCTTATTGTTGGGGATTTGAAAAAGCAAGACAAAAATGTAGGATATAATGCAAAGACTGACACAACAGAAGACCTGATAAAAGCAGGGGTTATTGATCCTGCTAAAGTTGTGAGAACAGAAATACAGAATGCAGCAAGTATTGCTGGAATGATTCTGACAACAGAGGTTCTTATAACAGACATCAAAGACAAGGAAAGTGCTCCTCCAATGCCGCCTATGGGTGGTATGGGTGGAATGCAGGGAATGATGTAATAGAGGGGGAATCCTCTCTTTTTTCTTTTTTTATATATATTTTTTATTTTTCTAGTAAATTTAAATTTTATTTATTGTAGATAACCTTTTCTCTTACGTACAAATTTAGATATAAAAGGAAAAATAATGAACTCCCATCAATCTTGTTTTTTTACTATAGCAACTTATGGTATTTCACAAAAAAGATTATTATTGTCTTCTTTCAATCCCAACTAATAAAATGCCTGCAGCCATTAAAAGCCGCCTGTCTATATGAGGTTCTTCAGATATAGTCATTGAGTATTTGAGAACAAATGGATTAAAATGTTGTTCAATTTGAGCAATTTGCCTGTTGTTGCTCTTTATAATATAGTTTTGTGGAATTAAATTGATAAACCTGCTTAAAATAGCACCACCCGTACTTTTTTCTGTCAATATGCCTATTTCCTGTCCGCTGTTTGAAAGAAAAGTCCATTCATCTTTGAAAATAGATTTTATTCCTTTTCTTCTTATTGCGCCCACCTGCTCTCCTCTAATTGCATCTACCACATTATATGTTGCGCCAATGTCAAAAATCTGTGGGGTTTTAATTGTTAAAAGTTCCTGTCTCTGGCTTTCATCAGAATATATTCTAAAGTCCTCTTTTAGCTTAAATGGTTTTTGTTTTGAAAAAAAAACAAGTTTTCCTCTCTCATCATATGTGC
Organism: Candidatus Aenigmatarchaeota archaeon; assembly: GCA_023137195.1. Classification (GTDB taxonomy): domain Archaea; phylum EX4484-52; class EX4484-52; order EX4484-52; family EX4484-52; genus EX4484-52. The sequence continues at coordinate 18,556 of JAGLPV010000008.1, forward strand.
GAAACTCCCCACCAAACAATTTGAAAAATTTTCTTCTAAATATATATTTATTGTGGGTAAATGCAGAGTTTAGTTCTGTTTCCATCATATTCTATAAAGAACAGGTTTATATATTTTGGTTCTTGATTGACAAATAAATTTTGTTTTTTAAGAAATTGGTTGCTCCCCCAGACCTTGGTTTCGTATGGAAAATAAAATATTCTATTTTTTTATAGATTGCGTTGTGAATAAGAATAGAATGGAAAAGTTTTGGTTTATTCTTTTATATGTTTAATTTGAGAATTCCCCACAGCTTGTTGGAGAGGTTGTTTATTCTGCTCTGGAAAGAGTTTATTTTCTTTCTTTCTTTTTTATGGGCTACTAACAAAATTCAGAAGAATATATTAATTTAACTCATCAAGCCAACCGGCGGTCTTATTTATTTTTTCCCTGAATAATTTTCCAATGTTTTTTGGATTTTTTGCCTGATGGTATTTGAAATATATTTCATCTCCTTTAATTCCAATAATTTCTATTTTACCTTTCTTATGAGACATAACATACTTGAATCGTTTACTATGTCCATTGAGCTTTTTTTTTGCATCTTCAACAATCTCCAGACCGTGATATAAAGGAATCTGAAAATGATGTTTTACTCTCTTCACTGGTCTGCATTGAAAAACATAATATGGGTTCACTCCTATGCTGACTAATTTATTCAATAAGTTAGATAGTGTCTCAGGGTTGTCGTTTACTCCTTTTAGTAAAACAGTCTGGTTGTTTATAATAATATTAGACTTAATAAGCTGGTCAATGGCATTTATTGATTCTTCTGTAATTTCTTTTGGATGATTGAAATGAGTGACAACATAAATTCTTCTGTCTTTTAAAGAGTATTTTTTTAACAATGCCAGTAGTGCTTTGTCATTTAAAATTCTATTTGGGAACACAACAGGAATTCTACTTCCGAAACGGATAAAATCAAGGTGTTTTATTGTTGAGAGTTTCTCTAAAAAAGATTCTATAATTTTTGTTGGCAATATTAAGGAATCTCCTCCTGTAATAAGCACGTTATTAATTTCCTTGTGTTCTTTAATATAGTTTACTGCCTTGCCAAACATATCCAGTACTTCATGATTCGGCAGACCCACCAGCCTTTTCCTAAAACAAAATCTACAATATGCAGCGCATTGATTTGTTGATAAGATAAGAGCTGTTTGCTTGTATTTGTGTTGTAAACCAACTGTTTTTGTGTTTTCTTCTTCACCACTTGTATCGTAAGATCCTTCTAAATTTAATTCCTCTGGTGAAGGAATCATCAATCTTCTAATTGGGTCTTCTTTATCTTCTTTGTTTATTAAAGATAAATAATATTTTGTAATTCTCATTGGGTGTTTATGCACCACTGTTTGGAGTTGTTTTTCTTCTTCTGGTGTTAATTTAATATATTTTTTCAATTCTTCTATACTACAAATACTTTCTTTAAGTTCTTTTTCCCAGTCCATAATAAATATAATGTTATTTCATGCCTCATAGAACATAAAACAAATTAAAAGATAGTTAATACAACTACACAATAATATATAAGTAAATTTTTTTTAATTTTATAAATATTTGCTTTCGTAAATAAATTGTAAAATTCATAAGAAAATTTATTCCTTAATAGGTTCAATACCTATGAGTTCTACTCTAGTGGGTGTTTATTTACAACATAAAAATCATATGTTCTACTCTAAATCAATCTATAGGATTTTTTCTGTTGATTTTTAAAAATAAAACATATGTATTTTTATGCTAACTGTAGATAAAAAAAAAGAAATAAATGATTTGAAGAAGAATTTGTCTTTTAAAAAAGAAATGATAAATTTAATATCTATCATTAAACAAAAGAAAATTACTATAAAACAAATGATGAAAGAAAAACAAAAGATATCGAAAAGATATGATATTGATTTTATTATTCCAAATTCACTTATTTTAGAATATAATATGGATAATGATGTTTTTGTGAATTCATTCCTACTGAAAAAGAAAATAAGGACTCTTTCTGGGGTGTGTGTTGTTGCGGTGATGGTGAAGCCTCATAAATGTCCAGGGCAATGCATCTATTGTCCTAGTAACACAGGTGTTGCTCCTAAAAGCTACACTGGTCTTGAGCCTGCGACAAGAAGGGGGATTATGTTTAATTTTGACTCATATTTACAGGCAAAAAACAGGCTGGAACAGTTGAAGGCAATAGGACATAATACTTCAAAAACAGAAATTATTATTATGGGTGGAACATTCCCTTCAATGCCAAAAAAATACCAGGAAAATTTTGTAAAAGGAATTTTTGATGCGCTTAATGAGAGAAAATCAAAAAATCTGGATGAAGCAAAAAAACTAAATAAAACAGCAAAACAAAGGTGTGTGGGGTTGACTATTGAAACGAGACCGGATTATTGTAATGAAAAACATATAAAGCAGATGCTTTATCTTGGCGCAACGCGGGTAGAAGTGGGCGTGCAGATATTAAATGATAAAATATATATAAAAACAAAAAGAGGGCATAAAATAGAAGATGTCGCAAGAGCGACAGAGTTGTTAAAGAATTCTGGCTTAAAGATAGTATATCATATAATGCCCGGGTTGGGAACAGAAAAGGAGGATTTAGAGGCTTTTAAGTTATTGTTCAATGATGAGCGATTTTTTCCAGACATGCTTAAGATTTATCCTGTTCTTATAATTAAAGGTACGGAATTGTATGATTTATGGAAGGATGGAAAGTACAAGCCATTAGATGAAAATAAAGCAGTGAAATTAATCTGTAAATTAAAGCAAGAGGTGCCTGAATTTGTGAGGATAATGAGGATACAAAGAGATATCTCTAAAGAAAAGATAATTGGGGGAGTACAGGCAGGTAATTTAAGGGAGTTGGTTGAAAATGAGATGGAGGAACAAAAAATAAGATGTAATTGTATTCGGTGTAGAGAAGTAGGGCATAGGATATATAAGAATAAAGATTATAAATTATACAATAAATCATATTTAAAAGAAAATACATCTAAAAATAAATATGATTCAAAATATATTAAAATAAATACAATAAAATATAAATCCTCAAAAGGAGAAGAATTTTTTGTTTCTTTGGTGGATAAAAATAATATATTGTATGGTTATTTGAGATTGAGGATTTTAAATAAAAACTGTGATATAATAACAGATGAAATTACGCCTGAAAGTGCAATAATAAGAGAACTGAAGGTTTTTGGGACAAGCACACCCTTAGGGGAAGAATATGGCTTTTCTTTTCAGCATAGGGGTTTTGGAAAATTATTGATTGAAGAAGCTGTTAAAATCACAAAAGAGAAAAAGAAAGAGAAATTGCTTGTTATGAGTGCTATTGGGACACAAGAATATTATAAACAATTTGGATTTGTAGAAGATGGTTTTTATATGAGTATGAGAATATAATTATTATTAAAATAAGGATGTATTTAAAGTGGATTCACTACCTTTTTTTAGGAGTTTACATTTCGCTTAATTTCTACAGATATGTATAGAAGTTTGCTCTCAGATTTCACACTTCGTTCATTTTCATTGCCTCACTCAAATCAATATATTAAAAACAACCCCCTCACAGTTATACTTTTCTCGTTTCATATTATTTTCTTATCATTATAATAGGTATTTTTTCTTTTATCTACAATCATTCCTAAAAAATACAGGTATTTATTTTTCTAACTTTTACTTCTTAAAGTTCCACAAGAAATAAAGGTCTGGGTGGGTATTTTTCAAGAGAGATAAAAATATATTTCCATACGAAACAAAGGAGGGAGAGGGGCTTTTCTTTTTCAACACACCAAAACAATCCATATTTATAAAAAGTTTAATATTATGCAATTATATAATACAATATGGATTTGAATATTTTTTTGCTCAAAGATATAGCATTAATAATTTTTTCTGCATGTATAATTTCTTATATATTTTCTCTTCTTAAACAACCTTTAATTCCCACATATCTAATCGCGGGATTGATTATCGGACCATCTGGTTTGAGTCTAATTACAAATCAGGATATTATTGTGACTCTCTCAGAGCTTGGAATTACATTTTTGTTGTTTCTTGTTGGGATGGAATTGGATTTTTCCAGGATAAAAGATGTTCGTCATATGTCTGTTGCCGGGACGACAATACAGGTCATAAGCACGTTTTTCCTGGGTTTTTTGCTTTCTTTGGCTTTAGGGTTTAGCACGGAAATTTCTGCCTTTTTAGGGATATGTTTTGCGTTCAGTAGTACAATGGTTGTCATCAAACTTCTTGTGGATAAAGGAGAGATAGAGACACTTCACGGAAGGATGATATTGGGCATTTTGCTTGTCCAGGATATTTTTGCGGTGGTTGCAATATCGATAGTAGGGACAGCTTCTTTTTCTATAGCAGTGATATTTTCCGCAGGCATAAAAGCACTGGGTCTTTTTTTGCTTGCGTGGTTGGGGAACAAATATATATTCCCTTTTTTATTAAAACCTATTGAGAAAAAAGGAGAAGTTATGTTCTTGTTTGCGTTGTCTGTGTGTTTTTTCTTCAGTGCAATTACACATTATCTTAATTTTTCAATTCCCATGGGTGGTTTTTTGGCAGGAATCAGTCTGGCAGTATTTCCATATAATTTAGCAATAATGGAAAAGATTGCATCTCTCAGGGATTTTTTTTCAGTAATGTTTTTTGCAACCCTTGGGATGCAGTTTTCTTTTTTTGGTTTGGGCGAACTATTAATTCCTATTGTCGTATTCACTCTCTTTATTCTTGCAATAAAGCCAGCTATTATCGCGATACTTGCAGTATTGTTTGGATACACTTCTCACGTTGCGGTTCTGTGTGGAGCGGGACTGGCGCAAATATCTGAGTTTTCCCTTATACTTGCGTTGATTGCAGAAAAGACAGGATTGATAACAGGACAGATACTCTCTATGATTATTGCTCTTACTATAATCACTATGGTGATGACTGCTTATACATTTAAATATGATGTAATTATAGGGAATTTGTTTGTTAGGGTATTCAGACCACTTGAAAAATTAAAATTCATAAAAAAACAAAAAATAGGACTGGAGACAAAAGCAATACAGAGCAAGCACATCGTCTTATGTGGGGCGCATGTAATAGGGCAGGGAATTATAGATTCTTTGAAAAAAATGAAGGTGCCTTTTGTTGTGATAGATTACAATCCGGAAGTGATAAAAATGCTCGTCCAGAAAAAAATTAACTGTATTTATGGGGATATAACCCAGAGAGAAATACTTGAAAAAGCAAATCTGAAAGAGGCTACATTTATTATTTCAACAATTCCATATGAAAAAGAAAGCGAATACATCATACGGAGAACAAGAATGCTTAATTCCAAGACCAGAATCATTACGACCGCAGAGAGTATAACTGAGGCAACTCACCTATACAAAAAAGGGTCTGATTTTGTGATTATCCCTAAATTAATAAGCGCAAACAAAGTAAGTAATCATTTATCTTTCTTATATGAAAATGGGATTGAAAAGATAGATGAGATAAGAAAAGAGGAGATGCTATACCTTCATATGAAGAAAGATGAAGAGAAGCTACAGAGATATGAAAAATCCTTTTTAAAGAATATTAGAGAAAAATATTATCTTGTATAATTGCGTTTAAAAGATTGCGCACTTTATTTTTATTTATAGCAAAAAACATAAATAATGCAATTGATATTTTAATAATATCTAAGAGATAGTTATGTTTTTTGCTAGTATCTCGCCCCACATACTTGTATTACTTTTGTGTTGTGAGATAAGTAGAACCTGTAGTCTAGTGGATAGGATGATAGCTTGCGGAGCTATTGACCCGGGTTCAAATCCCGGCAGGTTCGTTGAAAAATAAGTGCGGTGCAAAAAATAAGCCTCTTTTTGTATCTCATCAGCATATTAAGATGCGTCTTATGGAGATTGAGCAGATTTGTCTAAGCGCTTTTTAAGCTTGCACACCAAAGCAGGATGCTCGTTTCATCCAGGTTTCCGGGAACATCCTTGCGTCATCTTTTGCCGGAATTGGTTCGTTTCTGTACCATCCTGAGCAGATCTCTCCACTCTCTTTTTAAGAGCTTTTTAGCAGGTGTGAGAGGACTTTCCTGACATAAATTATGCCGGCTGCTCTATTTTGCTCCGCTTAATAATATCATGGATGAGATTTAAAAAACTTGTTTTTGAAATTGCGATATGAAGTAAAACAATGTACCCACCAGGGATTGGTTTTTCCACAACAGATGGTTTTTTTTGTTTTAATGTTTTTCAATACTTCTTCTTTTGTAGTTGAATAAGGCATTTGCGTGTAAGCGGAGCCGATTTCCATGTAAGTGTGGGCATCGGTGGAGGCAATCTGAGCCAGGTTGTTTTGGATGGCATATTTTTTTGAAAGATAGTTTAGTGGTCCAAAAGAGCGGGCATTTAGCGTTTCAATAGCAAACGGCATTTTAATCTTATTTAGGTTCCACAGCAGACCTTTCCTGTAAAAATCATAAGGGTGTGGCACAATGCATGTTGCTCCCTGCTCTTTTATCTGGTTGATTGTCTCTTCCAGAGGCAGTCCTTTTTTGATTTCCTCGTTTAAATCAAGGGCAATTACTTCACCACAGTTCGTCTTGATTTCTTCGCCGTTAATTAGCATAATAGGCAGGTTGTTTTCTTTTATTGTTTTGTGTGCGGTTTTGAGTCCGGCGGTTGTGTTGTGGTCGGTGATAGCGAGTACAGAAATGTTTTTTTTGACATATTGCTGAAGCATTTGTTTTATTTTCATGGAAGAGTCAGGAGAATAAATTGTGTGACTGTGAAAGTCGCAATAAGTAACTTCTTCATCCATACACTCTATAGTTAAATAATTTTAAATAAAAAAAGAATATGAGTGATTTTTCATCCAAAGTACTAAAAATAGTCAAAAAAATTCCAAGAGGCAAAGTGATGACATACAAGGATATTGCAAATGCCATGGGAAAACCACAAGCAGCAAGGGTTGTTGGAAATGCGCTCAACAAAAATCCACATCCTATAATTATTCCATGCCATAGGGTAGTTAAATCAAATGGATGCGTAGGAGGATATGTTTTCGGGACAAATGAGAAAGTAAAACTGCTTGAAAAAGAAGGAATCCTTTTTAGAGGAAATAAAATACTTAATTTTGAGGAAAAGAGAATTTGTTTTGTTAAACAACATATTGCTTGGTGATTTGTTAGATGAAATTTATATAAAGATAAATACAATCAATTATAACAAGTAAAAATTCTGCGAGTTTGATTTTTGTTATATAGTGCAGACTTTTTTCATGTTGTGTCTAAACTTATACACAAGATACAGTTTATACACAATGAATAAGGAAACAATTAAACAATTTTTGAAGCTGGATTGGAAGAAGATTTTGATATTTTTTATAATTCCTTTATTTTCTTCTCCTCCATTTACATTTTATCCTAAGTATTCTTCTGTGAGTGTGGAGGATATGTCAATGGGAAAAATTCCTGCACCTGCATGGGGATTTCCAATATCCGACCATAAGCCCCCTCTCGCTCGTGAATCAGTCATATGCTATCCTATATTTATTTTAGATTTATTGTTGTGTTATCTTATTGGTTGCTTGGTAATTTTCAGCCATAAACAATTCAAAATTAAAAAATAAAACCTATGACTTGTTTGTGTCATACAGGACATTCCTTGCCCTCAAGTTCATATGGTCTCAACCAGAATATTTACTTGTTCGTAGATAAATAAGTATTAAATATTTGTGTTTAATTGATGTTATGAATTCATTTCTTGAAAAACAGATTGACGACATAAAAAAAGAGGTTTCGAGAATTCTTTTGTTGGAAGAAAAAGAAATAAGCATATCAACAGAAGATAAAGACAAAGAACACGATATTGCTTTTTGTTGTGCTTCTGTTGCAGGAAAACTCAAAAAAAGTCCTGTTGAGTTGGCAGAAAAAATAATCAGTAAATTCAGAAAACCAGATTTTATCAAAAAAATTGAGCAGAAGAACATATATGTGAACTTTTATTTTGACAGGCAAAAACAAGCCGGGTTGATTGTAAAAGAGACATTAAAAAAACAAAAAAAGATAAAAATGAAAAAGACCGTTCTTATCGAATATCCTAGTGTCAATCCAGGAAAACCGCTTCATATAGGACATTGCAGAAATGCAATGCTTGGCGCATCATTGTCCAAAATATTTGAATATTGTGGCACTGGTGTGTTAAAGACAGATTACATTGATGATTTAGGTCTCCAGGCATCTTGCGTGACCTGGGGAATAATGAATGTGAACAAAAGTGAACTTCCAAAAAAAGAAGGGTATGCAGTCAAAACAGACCAGTGGCAGGGTAGAGTATATGCTCTTGTGGCAAAGCAGATGAAGGAAGACGAAAGAGTAGAAAAATCAGTACGGGAATTGATGAAGGAAATAGAAGAAAGAAAGGATAAAAAATTAATAGCCCGGCACGATAAATTTGTTGAGGAATGCCTTTTGGCGCAGTGTCGGACAAGATGGAGGATGGGCATATACCACAACATAAAGATTCATGAATCCTATTTAATAGACAGTAATGTATACAGTACCATATTTGATATTTTAAAGAAAAATAAAAACATCATGCAGGAAACAGAAGGAAAGAACAAAGAGTGTTGGGTTGCTAAATTGGGCAATCTGGAAGGATACAAAAATATGACCAACCCGGACAAGATTCTTGTAAGGTCGAACGGAACTTCTACATATACTGCTAAGGATATATCTCTTCATTTTTGGAAATTTTCTATGAGTTCTGTTGAAATACATTATTCAAAGTGGATAAAACAGCCAAATAGTGAATATATCTACACTGTTGATACAACAGGACTCCAAAATAAGGCGTTTACATTAAAGAAAGAAAAAGTGATAAATGTCATTGGTTCTGAACAGATATACACACAGAAAGTGATGTATGATATAATTGGGTTGTGTGGTTACGAGGACATTTACAAAAACTCCGTTCATATTGCGTACGAGCACGTATGGTTCAGGGAAAAAGGAGATAATTTTAAATTTTCAGGGCGGAGCGGTAACTGGATAGGTTATTCCACAGATGAAGTCCTTGATAGGGCTGTAGCAATTGCATCGAAAGGAGTAGAAGAAAGACAAAAGGATAAGACTAAAAAATGGCAGGAAAATATTTCTGAGTCGCTTGGAACAAGTGCTGTGAAGTTCGCCATGCTGAAAAATTCATGGACTAAGAAAATTGCTTTTGACTGGGACAAGATAATGGATATGAGGGGAGATAGTGCATGTTATCTTCAATATTCTTATGCGAGGGCAAAAGGAATCTTACGAAAAGCAGATGTGAATGAAAATGACGTTTCACGTGAACTAAAAACAGGTGTTTTTGGAGATGAAGAATATGCGATTTTAAAGAAGCTTTCTTATTTGGATATAGTTGTGAAGAAGGCAAAAGAAGAATATTCTCCGGGAATAGTTGCAAATTATTGTCTTGAGATTGCAGGCTTGTTTAACACATTTTATGCAAATAATCCTGTATTGATTGCAGAGGAAGAGATAAAGAATGCCCGTCTGCTTGTCGTACTGGCATTTTCAAACACACTGAAAAAAGCATTGTCTCTTCTTTTGATTGATTGTGCTGAGGAAATATAAAGACGTGCGATATATGATATAAGAGTGAACTATGTTTGAGATAAAAAAAAGAGATGAACTAGGCCGGATAGGAAGATGGTCTTTCGAGGGCAGAACAATAGAGACGCCGGCAATGGCTGTTGTGGTTAATCCAAATAAGATGACAATCCCAACAGATGAACTTGAAAATGAATTTCACGCTCAACTTATAATCACAAATGCATACATCATCAAGCAGTCCAAGTACCTGGAGGAAATCAAAAAAAATAAACTGCATCGATTCTTAGGATGGGATAAGCCAATATATACAGACTCAGGTACATTCCAGATGTATTCTCTGGGGAAGACGGATATAGGAACCGAAGAGACCGTTAAATTGCAGATAGAACTTGGATCTGATATAATAACACCACTTGATGAGTTCACTTTTCCTACAGATACGAAAAGTGAAGTTGAAAAGAAGATGAAAAAGACATATGCAAATTCACTTTTGGCGCGTGAAATCATAAATGAACACAATAAGAAATACAAAAGAGAGTTGCAGTTTAATTCTACTGTGCAGGGAGGAGTGTTCATGGACTGCAGGAGGGAATGCGCAAGATTAGTATCTTCATTGAACCCGGACATTATTTCTGTGGGCGGCATTGTGCCATTGATGGAGCAGTACAGATACAAGACATTAACAGACATTATTCTTAATGTGAAGAAGACAGCAAGTATAAATGTGCCTCTTCATGCATTTGGATGCGGTCATCCTATGCTTTTTTCATTGATGGTGCTGTGTGGGATAGATGTGTTTGATAGCGCCGCATACGCCCTGTTTGCTAAAAAGAAGAAGTATATAACCGTTCACGGGACGCTGGATATGAATGAATTAAACTATCTTCCATGTTCATGTCCTGTTTGCTCTAAGTTCACATCAAGTGAACTAATCAAAAATGAAAAACTGCTTGCAAAACACAATCTTTATGTGACATTAAGTGAACTAAATATAATAAAGCAGGCAATAGCCAGCGGGACATTGAGGAGATTGACAGAGATGCGCTGTGCTTCACATCCTACGCTGTATTATGCATATAAAAACCTGGAAAAATACAATTCATTCATGGAAAAATACAGTTCATTTGAAAAAAGAAGTTCATTTTTTTTCATTTCTGAATTGAGCAGGACAAATACGGACTTGTATCGCCTGAAGAAACGCAGTAAAGAAAGACAGGATACAAAGGATAAATTAAAGTTCATTCACTCAGATATCCCTTATGGATTGAAGAACATGTTTCCTGTTGGGCAGAACCTACTTCCTTTTAACATTGCCCGAAGAAACAAATCAGTAACAGCTATGCGCAAATTACCTAAGCTGGATGTTTTTGAGGAAGCAAAAGAAAGACTCCAATACCAGTTCGGCAAAAAATTAAGTTCATTTTTCGAAGAGAATAAATCCCAGATACAGGTAAACATTTCTAAAACAAAGATTCATAGGATAAAGGAGATGAGGATGAATGATATTTTGATAGGGGTGTTTTCAGCAAAAACAGGCTTTTTTATTCCTACCTTTTCCGGGGCGTGCGAAATTAGGAAATACTTAGGTGTAAATGACTATTGCGTAAGGGTAAAAAACAATGTAGTTTCATTTGCAAAAGAAGGAAAAAGCGTATTTGCCAGGCACGTCAAATATTGTGATTATAAGATAAGACCGCATGATTATGTCTTTGTTGTGGACAGTAAAAACAATTTGCTTGCTCTTGGTCAGGCGTTGATGAACAAAAGAGAAATGAAAGAATTTAAGTATGGCGTTGCTGTAAATATCCGGAAAATAAACAAAACAGGTAAAGAATAAAAACTAATATTATCTTTTTTTCTTTATCAATACTTTAGAAACGCGGTTTTCTATCACACTTTCAATAATCATTTCGTAATTTTTGTATTTGATTACGTCTCCAACGCCGGGGAGTTTATCTGCTTTTTTTGTCAAAAAACCATTTATTGTGTTGTACTCCCCTTCCGGGAGTTTTATTCCATGTTCTTCTAATTCATCGATAGTGGTCAGACCATCAACGACCAGATGTTCTTTTTTTCTTTTGAATATGCGTTTTTCTACTGTGTCTTTTTCATCTTCTATTTCTCCTACAATTTCTTCAATTATGTCTTCTAAAGTCACAATTCCTTCAACAACCCCATATTCATTTATGACAACAGACATGTGTTGTTGTCTCTTGCGCATCTCTTCCATTAAAGTTCCTATTTCCTTATTCTCATGCACAAAATATGCTTTTTTTATGTAGTTAGCTATTGTTCCTTTCATGTTTGCTGCTATTTCAGCCAGAACATCCTTTGTATAGATAATTCCAATGATGTTGTCTTCCTTTTCTTTGTAAACCGGAAATCTTGAATACTGGTGTTTTTTTACAAATGTCGCAAAATCAGTCATGTTCATTTTATTGTCTATCATGACTACTTTTGATTTTGGAGTCATGATTTCATCTACTTTTGTGTCACTGAAATCAAATAACTTGCTCATTATTTTTTTCTCGTGCTTGTCAATGATTCCTTTTTCTTCTCCTATTAAGACAGCACTTTTTAGTTCTTCTTCAGTCAACCCTTTTTGTTTGCTCATTTTTACTCCCAGTATAGTCGTTGTGTTTTTTGAGATAAGAGACAATAGATAAATTACAGGACTGAATAAGATGCAGGTAAATTCTATCATTTTTGCAGAATGCTTCATGAATGTTTTTGCCTTTGAGAAAGCTATTGTTTTTGGTGTGACTTCTCCAAATATTAGAAGGAGGAATGTAATCCCACCAATTGCTATCCCGACACCGCTTGAGCCATAAGCTATTGTTGAGAGGTGCGTTGCAATAGCAGATACAGTAACGTTTGCGATGTTATTGCCGATTAAGATAGCGATGATTACATTATGAGATTTCTTTTTTAATTTAGCAATTGTTTTTGCTCCTTTTTCCTTTTTTTCAAGCATTTTTTTTATCTGCATTTCATTTATTGTCAGGAATGCGGTTTCGCTTGCGGAAAAAAACGCAGATAAGATTAGAAAAAAGACAAATAGTGTTTCGTATATCATATATGCTATATATTCACCTTAATATATATAAATATTATGGACTCGACGGGATTTGAACCCGTGGCCTCTGCCTTGCAAGGGCAGCGTTCTACCAGCTGAACTACAAGCCCGGTTGATAAGAGTATATATGGGGTAGTTTTTAAAAGCTTATACTTACTCCCATTCGACAGTTCCTGGTGGTTTTGGGGTTAGGTCATAGACAACCCTACTGATGGCAGAATCGTCCAGAATATCCTTTATTATTTTATCCAGGCATTCTGTCGGGATGTCATCCCCAGGGGTAGCTGGAAGCCCGGTCATAAAGTCATTTGTGATAAACGGGCGGATTGCAACAGACCTCTTGCATGCATCGTCAAAAGAAACAGGAAATAGGATTACGGGAACCTGGGATAAATTTATCACATCATATTCCTTTAGAGTTTTGGTTATAATAGAATCTGCTTTCTGCAGTTGGGTTATTGCATCAGGAGTTAATTTTGTTGGTGTTATTGTTTTAACGGCGCCTGTGATTTGCTCACCAAAAATATAGACAACGCGGTTGATGTTATGGAAATGCTGAGGGATTTTCTTTGCAAGGTCCATTAAATCATGCCAATTGGGTTTTCCAGACAGTCCGACAGCATAGTTGTATGTTCTTGAATCTCCCTGCACACCTACTGTTTTGAATGGCAATAAGGTTGCCTTTAGATCATAAGAAGATACAAATTCATTTACTCCTTTTTCTGTAATGTCAAAATCATCGCCGATATAAGGTTTTTCTGCGCATATTATTCTTATTGCCAGTCCCGGTCCGGGGAAAGGATGCCTCCATATCAGTTCATCAGAAAGACCGATATATTTTCCAACTTCTCTTACTTCATCCTTGTGCCAGTCCTGGTTTGTCTCAACAATCATGCCTTTTTTTCGTTTTTCCCTGACAAGTTCAGTGTCGTTGTGGTGGGTTTTTATGACATCTGCATTTGAGCTTGCCATTTCAGATGCACTTTCTATTAAATCAGGTCTTAATGTTCCCTGTGCGATAAATGTTTTTTCGAGGTCCAGGTTCATTTTTTTTATCTGGTCGTCGACGACATGCATAAAACAATCGCCGATTATCTTTCTTTTGATTTCAGGCAATATCACTTCGCTTAATTTTAGGGTTTGAGTATTGTTGATTTTTGTAGTGGCATTGTAGAAATCAGCAGAGGCATCAATTACTTTTAGATCAAGATTCAGTTTTTTCAGGTCTTTTTCTACCTGTTGACTTTCATTTAACCGCATAAATCCCGTGTTGATGTGGAGGGCATATATTTGGGATGAGTTTAGTGCTTTTGAAAGCAGGGCGGCGCATACGCTTGAATCAACACCGCCGCTTACAAGAACAAGCACGTTATTATTTCCTACTTTGTTTTGGATGTATTGGGTTGCGTTTTTAATCCTGTTTTCCTGGGTATAAGTGCCGCTGAATTTGCATATATTATACAAAAAATTTTCAAGTATTTTTTTGCCGTATTTTGTTAAATCCACTTCCGGGTGAAACTGGATGCCGTAGAGTTTTTTTGGCTTGTTGACAATCCCGGCGATTATTTCTCCTGATTGTGCAGTGATTTGGAAATCGTTTGCTACAACAGTTACGCTGTCCCCATGGCTCATAAGGACATCCTGTGTTTGAGGTAGGTCTTCAAATAAGGGGTTGTCTGTTTTTATGTTGATTTGCATCTGGCAGTCTTCTCTTCTTGCTTTTTTTTCAACAGTGCCTTTGAAATGGTAATTCATCAACTGCATCCCGTAGCATATGCCGAGAATAGGAATGCCTAAATCAAAAACTTTTTTGTTGTAGTTCGGGGCAGTTGGGGCATAAACGCTGTTTGGACCTCCTGAAATAATAATTCCTTTGTATTGTTGGAGAATAGTGGTGTCTGTGTCCATAGGTAAAATGTCGCATTCTACTCTCAAGTCACGAACCCGCCTGTCAATGACTTTTCCATATTGCGCCCCTGCATCAAGGAGTGCTAATTTTTCATTTGTCATAATGTGAAAATATTATTTAATATTAAAAAAGAAGCTTTATTTGATATGTTGAGAATAAAAGAATGTTGTGAAGTGTATTTTGAAGGGAGGAATAGTAGAATTATAAGGAGTCGGTAAGAAAACTCAAACCAAAAATTTAGGATACTGAACTTCAAACATGTTTTATTTCTGTATGATATGAAATTTCAGAATTGGTAGTGCATAAATTATCAATACTTAACTTATGGACATTATCATTGCCTGTCAGTCTTGCAAAATCTCTCAATTCTTCTGTAGAAACCCTTAAGAAATTCTCTAATTTCTTTGCAGAAATATCTATTTTTATTCTCTTTCTTAATTCCAAATCTTGCGTAGTGACCCCGACAGGGCATTTTCCGGTATCACATATCCTGTATTGCTGGCATGCTGTTGCAATTAGGGCTGAAGTCCCGATAGCTATTGCATCTGCGCCTAATGCAAGAGCTTTGGCAAAATCCGGCGAAATCCTCAAGCCCCCTGTTACAACCAGAGAAATATTCTTGATTTTTTTATCATCTAAAAACTTTCTGGCTCTATAAAGCGCAAACACTGTGGGAATTGAAGTTGCAGATTTAACAAATTTGGGAGAAGCACCTGTCGCCCCGGGTCGTCCGTCAATTGTAATAAAATCCGGTTTAGCATATACTGCCACTTCTAAATCTTCTTCAATATCGCCGGCAGCAATTTTTATTCCTATGGGTTTACCATCTGATTTCTCCCTTAACCAACCAACTTTTTTCTTTAAATCATCTTTATTTTTTATATCATCAAAATGAGCCGGGCTTATAATATCTGTTCCTTGAGGAAAACCCCGAATTTGAGATATTTCTTTACTAACTTTTTCAGCAGGGAGATGACCGCCCATGCCTGGTTTTGCAGACTGCCCGAATTTAATCTCAATCGCATCAACTTTCTTTAAATTTTCATCTGTTACACTATATTTATTTGGAACATATTCAAAAATATATTTATAAGCACTTTCAAAGGATTCCTTTAATATCCCGCCTTCACCCGAACACATGGCAGTTTTTACAGCCGCACTTCCCTTTGCAAGAGCAATCTTTACTTCTTTTGATAAAGCCCCGAAAGACATGTGCGTAATGTAAATTGGTGTTTCCAAAACCAAAGGGCATTTTGCGTTTGGACCGATGAGCGTCTGTGTATTAATATTATCATCTTTATTTAACGGCAATTTAGCAAGCTGTGCTCCTTTAATCAGTATATCCTCCCACGAAAGGACATCTTTTTTGGTTCTCATGGGCTCGATTATTGACTCGCCGGTAACAGACATTTTATGTATATCCTGCATACATTCTTCAATTTCATCAGAATTGCGTTTCCATTCTCCCAAATAACCGGAATCTACTTTATTGGGCAAAGAAATCTCAATTTCAGATTTTGCTCCACAATTAGGACAGGTCAAAATTTCTTTTTTTATGTTAGAATCAACTTTTTCTTTTAATGGCTTCAGGTGGGTTTTATCAGCTTGGCAGATTGGGCATTTCCAATCATCAGGAAAATCTTCCGGTTTAGTACCTGGTTTTATATTTGTTTTAGAATCCCCTATTGACTCATCATACTCAAAGACATTGCAAATATTACACAAATATCTAGACATCTTAGTTCTCTCTCAATTATGATAACTTACTGGGGCATTTGATGAGTTTTATCAGCTTGGCAGATTGGGCATTTCCAATCATCAGGAAAATCTTCCGGTTTAGTGCCCGGTTCTATTCCTTTCATTCCCCTCTCATCATCATATTCGAATTTATTGCAGACATTGCATTTGTATTTTGTCATTTTATTTTCCTTCTGTTTGTGTGCAAAAGTATAATTTATCAAGTTTGTTTTCCTTATACAATTCACAGTTTGCACATATGCATCCGGATTCTTCAGTTATGCAATTGCTATTTTCAAATGCACAGAATAGCCCCTCAAAATGATTCAATTCTGAAATATTCCCTTTCAGCATCGTCATCATATTTTTAGGCATAGATTTCATTTTACACCCAAGCTTGTAACTTGGACATTTCATACAAATACATTTTTTTAGATTTTCTTTGCTTTTCTCCACTTTCGTCATATTTACCACCTCTCTTTATTGATAATCCCACTCAATCCTGCATCGGTTATTATCAATTCATTTAAAATTCTTGATGGTGGTTTTACCAACATATATATTAGAATATATAACTTATAAACTTTTCGTAAAATTTGTCCTCTTTTTACAAGTCAAATTCTTAAAAGTAGACTCTGGGTCTCTATAAACGAACCCTCTTCCTTTTTTTAGAAATCAAACACAATCGAACGGGCATTAAACGAAGTTTTGCGAAGAGAATATGGACGGAGACTACAAGTTGGCGTCTTTAAATCCTAATGTTGTGTGTTTTTTTTGCAAGAAAAATGCCG
This sequence comes from Candidatus Aenigmatarchaeota archaeon, assembly GCA_023137195.1. Classification (GTDB taxonomy): domain Archaea; phylum EX4484-52; class EX4484-52; order EX4484-52; family EX4484-52; genus EX4484-52. The sequence goes on from JAGLPV010000008.1 coordinate 35,703, forward strand.
GAGTGGAGTGCAGAGTATCATTTAGAGATTTTGCGTTTAGTTGCACTCCCATTGATTTACTGTAATAGATGAACCACAATACATATTTTTACCTGGTGAATTAGCGTCACAAGGACCAACATTTGTTTCCAATGTACCAATTACAGTCATTTTATTAGGGCAATTTATTTTTTCACTAGAAAGCAAAACAATTTGACCGCGGATTTTAGGGTCTAAATAACTTTGATATTGTTTTGAGTCATCTCCAATTATTTCAGGTGGCATTGTCATTATGGGATGTTGCATCACACCATTACCCGCATCCGGATTTGTGCCAGAAATTTTTATTGTTTTACCATCGCATTTATCCCATCTTAATTTATAATTACAATATTGATTATTTCCACCAATATTAAAAAAATAAATTGCCCCTGCCATGATTAATGCACATATAGTGATGATTGCAATGACTAGTTTTTTGTTCATAGTTTTATAAGTTATATTCTAATATATAAATTTATCTAGCAAAATCTCTAACATACACGATTAGAAAAAGTCCGACTGAAAGAGGATTTGGGTCAGGCAAGGATTTTCTTTCTAATCGCTGTTATATTCTGCGAACGTAGCGAGAGCACGCAGTGTGGTATTGAGGAGTGAAACGACGAAGAAGTTTAGAGATTTCCGAGTAACAGCTAGACTAACATTAAGAAAAGCCCTCCTTTTTCTTTTATTTGAAATAAATTCTATTATAAATAAATAATCATCTCCAACAATTCTTCAAAAATAGTTTTTAAATCAATTTATTTGATAATAAACTGCCGTTTATTTGATTAACTCATTAAACTTTAAACATCTATCCTTATCCTCAGCATGACAAAAAGTTAAAACCTTTAATTTTTCATAATCTTTTTTAATTGCTGTTAATACACGATGATTTCCCATTAAAACTTCATTTTTTTCATTTATGATAATTGGAAGTTTATTTATTACTTCATCAATATCTTGTTCCAAAAGAAAAACTCTTTTTTTTACTTCAGAACATTCTTTATATTTATTCCAAAAGTCAATCAATAACATCCCTGAAACGTCATTTATATTATCTAGATTATTATGTCTTGAATCAACTTTTAATTTTTTAATATCAATTTCTACATATTTACAAAATTTATTTATATAATCACAATAAAATGGAATTTCACCTGCACCAAACTCTTTTTGTATTTCTTCAATAGATAAATTCAAGGTCTTTTTTTTAATTTCATCTAACTTTTTAAAATTCGCTTTTTTAGAATTTGTAAATTTCCAATCCACATAAAAATAATATTGTAATAAATTATTTGCTTCCATATTATTTATCCTCTTCTAATCTTTAAATATATTTCTAAATAAACCTACATTTCTTTCAATCTAAAAGGAGGGCTTTTCGTCAATTAATTAAAAAAAAATCTCAAAATTGAATATAACATTAGGGTTAAAGAAAGTTTAGTTTTCCTCTGGAACGAAACGCAGTGAAGTGACGAGCTGAAAACTAAATTTGGGAGAGGACTGCAAGTCCGAACTCTTTAACTGTTGTTAAGTCGTAGGAGCGTAATGAAGTGAAGCGAGAGCCGGCAAGGCGTTACCGAGCCGAAGGCGAAGGAGTTTTTTCTTCTGCGTTAAGAAAATTTAATCTCCTATTTTGGGGTGGAACGGAAGCGCGCGCTTTTTTGCCTTCTTTTTTCTAAAAAGAAAATGGGAGTTTTTTATTTTTGCCTTCTTTTTCTAAAAGAAGTTATTCAACTTAAACTATAAAAAGCATGCTTCCCTAATTTTATATGGAAGAAAAGGATTTCAAAGAATTATTAGACGAACTACTTTCCTATGGGCAAGAAACAGAATGGATTGAATTTAAGAAAAATAATTCTAGTCCTGAAGAAATCGGAGAATATATTTCTGCATTATCCAATTCTGCCTGCCTTTCAAAAAGAAATCATGGCTATTTGGTTTATGGTATTGATAGCGAGTCTTTGGATAAGGTTGGAACTAAAGTAAGTTTCAAAAATATGAAAAAAGGTGGACAGGAAATCAATCATTGGTTAGCTATGGGCTTAGATCCTAAAACAGATTTTAAGATAATTGAAAACATAATTGGGGATAAAAGAATTGTTATAATTGAGATAGATTGTGCAAATTCTAGACCTATCAGATTTAAAGGGGTTGCATATGTGAGAATTGGAAGCTCAAAAGATAAATTAGATAAGCATCCGCAAAAAGAGAAAAAGCTCTGGGATATTATTAATCATAAAAATTTTGAAGATGAAATTGCTCTTGAAAAAATCGATGAAAACAAAGTTATTGAACTTTTAGATTATCCTGCTTATTTTAATTTAATGAAATTAGAATTACCAACAAATAAATCCGCTATCCTAGAAAAGTTGGAACAAGAATGTTTAATTTTAAAGAAAGGCAAAAAATATTCTATAACAAATTTAGGAGGAATATTATTTGCTAAAGATTTATCCCAATTCCCAAATCTTTCAAGAGCAATAATTAGAATAATAATTTACAAAGGAAACAATAAATTGGAAACAATAAAAGAAGAATCAAACAATAAAGGGTATGCTGTTGCATTCCAAGAAATAGCAAAATTCATAATGGACCAATTACCTACAAATGAAATAATTGAAAATTCATTAAGAAAAAATATTAGAATGTTCCCAGAGATAGCGATAAGGGAGCTATTAGCAAATACAATAATTCATCAAGATTTTTCAGAAAGGGGAACAAGTCCAATGGTGGAGATTTATTCGAATAGACTTGAGTTTATTAATGCAGGAAAACCTTTAATTAAACCTAGTAGATTTATAGATCATCCTCCAAAATCGAGAAATGAGAAATTGGCAGATTTTATGAGAATGATTAATATTTGTGAAAAAAGAGGAAGTGGAATTGATAAGGTTATTAATTTAGTGGAGGTGTTCCAACTTCCTGCTCCGGAATTTATTGCAGAAGAAGATTTTGTTAATGTAATTCTTTATGCTCATAGGCAATTTAAAGACATGACAAAAGAAGATAGGATTCGGGCGTGTTATCAGCATTGTGTTTTGAAATATGTTTTTAAGGAAGATATGACTAATGAAACTTTAAGAAACAGATTTAATATTGACAAGAAAAACTATCCGATGGTTTCAAAAGTTATTAAAGATGCTATTGATGCGAAAGCTATAAAGAAAGATGAAGGGGCTAAAAGATATCTTCCAATTTGGGCTTAAAATCAATGTAAGTGGAATGTAACTGAAACGGCATTTTTTTTGGAAAAATGCGAACTTTAGGCTTTATGGGCTATTTAGGATTAATTTTGATGTAAGTGGAATGTAATTTTGAGAACCAATAGTTAGTTTTTTATATTACCAAAACAACCAGATAACATGCCAAAAGAAACATCTATACGAAAAAGAAAAAATTTATTTGTTGGAGTTGGAATGAAAATAGACTTTACAATTGAAAATTATAATAAATATAATAAAATCCTAAGAAATTATGCAAAAAGTAATAAGTGGGAATTAGAAAAAGAAAAGGTGGGCAATGAAGGATATTCTACATTAATTAGCTTAAAATCTGGTTTGTCAGCAGAAGAAGTATTGAAATTTATAAATAAAATAGAATCCCTATTGGCTGAAATACAAAAATGACTCGGAGAGGGGCAATTGGTTTACACAGATGAATATACGAATATTAAGTATTATGATATTAATGGAAATGAAGAAAATCTTTTACTGGGCATACCTCGTTTTTCTGAAATGATGGTGATAAATATTATGTCTAAGAATGCACTTGAATTGCATAATAAAGATTCTGAAATTGCGTCTAAAATATTTGGAGATTATGTGATTGATGAAAATATACTTTTGAATGTTCGAACTGATATGGGAAATACGGGAGTAAATATTTTTTCAAAAATCAAAAGTTTATTTATGAAAAAATAATTCTCTGCTAAGCCGATTATCTCTTCGAAAGATAAGAACTCCCATATAAATTAGAAAAATTTGGGCGAAGCATTTTATCCTTGGTTATGCGAAATTTTAACTTGAGAATTCCCCACAG
>JAGLPV010000009.1 GCA_023137195.1 Candidatus Aenigmatarchaeota archaeon
TTTGTTTGATTGTTGGACAGCCTGTAATCTGTGGATTAAACCAGATTCCTATGAGTTCAGTGGATTACTTATCCTCCGTTCTGTGGACAGGACCGGATTTTTTAACTTTCTCAGGAATGTCTTCAAATTTGGAAATATTTTTAGAGAACAAAGCCGCCAGCTCCTTTGCCTTTTTTTCATAAAGTTCTTTATCTTCCCATAGGCTTTTTGGATTTAGCACAGCATCCTCAACACCCGGACAGCTTTTTGGAACCATCAGGTTAAATATTTCATCCAGGACAAACTCAACATCTTTCAAATCCCCTTTTATCGCCGCATTGACCATCGCCCTGCTGTATGGAATACTAATTCTCTTACCGACCCCATAAGGTCCGCCAACCCACCCTGTATTTACGAGGTAAACATCTGTGTTATGATCAGTGATATATTTTTCCAATAAAGAAGTATACACATTTGGTTTATGTGGCATAAACGGTTCGCCAAAAAACATAGAGAATACAGCGACAGGTCGGACAATGCCCTGTTCAGTTCCTGCCAGTTTGCTCGTGTACCCGGAAATGAAATGATACATCGCCTGATTTTTGTCTAATTTAGCAATGGGAGGCAGGACGCCAGAAGCATCAGCAGTCAAAAAGATTATCGTTTTTGGATGCCCTCCAATGCCGTCGACTTCTGAATTATCTAAATGTTCTATGGGATATGCAACTCTTGAGTTTTCAGTATGCCTGTCGTCGCTAAAATCAAATTCAAGTGCATCATCCAGGACAACATTTTCAACAACAGCCGCATTCTTTATTGCCTTATGAATCTGCGGCTCTTTTATAGGGCACAAATCAATGCATTTTGCATAACATCCTCCTTCAATATTAAATACCCCGGCAGGAGACCATCCGTGTTCATCATCTCCAATCAGTTTTCTGGTGACATCTGTTGACAAAGAGGTTTTACCTGTGCCGGACAACCCCAGGAACAAGGCAACATTTCCTTCTTTATCTGTATTTGCAGAGCAATGAAGAGGCAATATTCCTTTCAGCGGAAGAAAGTAATTCATGACTGAAAAAACAACTTTTTTAATTTCCCCAATGTATCTTGTACCGCCGATGATGGCAATTTTTTTCTCTAGGTTTATCAGAATAAATGCTTCTGAATTAATATTGTGGACAGAAGAATCCGCCTCACAATGTGGCGCACAGATAAGCGTGAACTCCGGTTTGTAGGTTTTTAATTCCTCTTTTGTCGGTCTTCTCAATAGGTGTATCATGCTCAAATTTTGACTGGCTAATTCATTGATGACTCTCACATTCATCGAATGCTTCTTATCGGCTCCGGCAACCCCGTCGCAGACAAAGACTTCTTCTTTTTCGCCCAGGTATTTCGTGATTTTTTCATACATTTTGTCGAAATCTTCAACATCGATAGGCACATTTATATCACCCCAGTGGATTTTGTCATGAACAGAGGGAGTGTCTACTATATATCTGTCGTTAGGCACCCTTCCTGTGTATTTTCCGCTAAGGACACGTAAGACACCGCTTTTGGAAAGAATTCCTTCTTTTCTCTCAACAGCTTTTTTAACAAGGACATCTGCATCCACATTATGGTATATTTTTCCTTTTGTCTTTATCCCTATATCTTCTGTTATATTATTCTCCCCTTCAACCATTCTTTTACACACAGTGTAAACATTATCGAACAATTCCGGCAGCAATTCCTTTTTTACAGAAGAATAAGAAACTCTCAACAAATCGCCTATTGAAATCAACCCGGTGCTGTATTCATCAAGCAGAAGTTTCCTGACCTTGTTTGCATCCAGGTTATTTTTTAATTTCACGCACATAAAGTACCCGGAATTAAATGGCAATGCCTCAAAATATTGCCTGTACTCTGTATGTTCTTCAAGAATTTTTACAACTCCATCATATCTACTCTTCAAAAGCCCATATTTCTCTTTTTTCTCCAACCAATAAGAATCAGATTTCATTGCCTCAACTATCAAGGTTTGCGACAGGTTGCATGCATTTGACACATTTCCACGGACAGCACCACCCGTTTTGGATTCAAGCACATTGCATATTTCAGGAGTCATATCTTTACATCCATAAGTCATAAATCCAACTCTCAGTCCCCAGACATAGTCTTCCTTTGTAGCCCCGTCAATTTTAACTGCCAGGACATTTTCCCCGATATCGCATAATTTTGAAAAGAGTGATTCAGTATATATTCCCTTTTCATAGACAAGACCAAAATAAGCATCATCTATTATTACAACAATATTCTTTCCCAAATCCGCTGATTTTTTTATTGCCGCAACTATTCGCTCAACCTCTTCATCAGATGGCGTAAACCCGGACGGGTTGTTTGGAAAATTCAAAACAAGAATTTTTTTAGTGCCTTCAGAATTTAATTTTTCTTCCAGTCCCGCAACATTAAACCCGTTATTTTCAAAACAGGGAAAGGTAGTTATCTTCCCGCCATACGCATTTTCATACACCAGTTTATAATTACCCCAGAATAAATCCGGCATAATCACTTGGTCGCCTTCATCTACGAACAAATACCCTGCAATGCTAAGAGCATGTGTCAGCCCGTTAGTTACAACAGGATTTGAAATCAAAGGAGCAACAAGTGAAGGATTTTTTTTAAATATCATCTCCTTCCATTTAGTTCTCAAATCATCCCTTCCAAAACTGGGAGCATAAGGAAATACAGTCCCCGGCGCAAGCGAAATATTTTTTTCAATTGATTTCAATCGCATCGGGCTGTTGTCATCTTCAACAGCAATTCCAATTGTCGCATTTATTTTTTTCCCTTGAGCTTCTTTTGATTGTGCTAATATCCCTTGCTTTGGAAAAAATATAGATTTACCTTTTAATGAGAGCATGTCTAAAATAGCAATATTGGATTTCTCCAACAAGCTATTTAGCTCGATTGCCTGTGGATTCATAAATAACACCTTTATAGATCCATTGCCCTGTCCGTCATCGCTATACTTTCATCTGCATCTTTTGTTAATTCAAACATCGCCCGTATGCAGTCTATATTTTCAGGCACAACATCTGATTCCTGGTGTATTGCCTGTATATAAAATAATTCATTTCCAATTACATTGATGCTTTCATCCCACACAGCAATTTCATTAAGGTCTCCTCTTTTTCTCCCTAAATCTCTTGCGTGCTCCATAATTTCCGCGGTAGATGTAATGCCTTCACTTGCCTTCACAAGAATAATTCGTGGTGTGCTTTTGAACAATTGTTTTATTTCCGCTGTTGTTGCAGGATTATTCATTTCAACAATAACTGTATGAAGATGCATAAGTGTTGTAGGAACAATCACAGCAGAAGTCATGATGTCCATGTCAGGAAAAATTGTATTAACATCCGGTCCGTGATGGCTTGGAACTGTAACCGGATTAGGAACAATAGCATTTACTGGTCCTTTTTTGGAATTACCTGGGTCTGGTCCTCTCCTGATTAATGTCACTCTTGCCTTTTTGACACCATATTTTTTCTCAACAGCTCCAATAGTTCTGCAAAGCCCTGTTGTATTGCATGAGACCACTCGCACATAATCTTTACCCAAACAGGTCGCATAATTGCCCTGCGCATTAAAAGACACATCTCCTGTGCCTGATTTCTCGCCACCCTGGAAAATTGCCTTCACTCCTTTAGATTCATAAAGAGGCCTATTCATAGCCCCTATTTTGCCGGGAGTACAGTCAACAATAACATCACATTTATCAAGTAAATCATCAAGAGTGCCGGAAATTTCAAACCCTTCATTGATGAAAGTCTGCACATTTTCCATGTTGTTGGCATATAAGGCATACTCATTTTTTATCGCATGTCTCGCCTCATGAGTTGGTCTTGTCTTTACTACACCCACAACTTCCATATCCGGTTGTTTTGCTACTGCATCTGCTACTCGCTTGCCTATAGTTCCGTATCCATTTATTCCTACTTTTATCATTTTATCTCCTCTTTAATGAACATAATTAACTATTCAACTGACTCTTGTAATCAAAGTGCTGTATTTTTTTGCTGAATTTACCAAAGCATCAACGCCGGGAAGACTTTTCCCTGAAATATACAATATAAATGCGCCGCCGCCTGTTGAAAAATGATCCATCTTGTCCAGCAAACCCATTTTTTCTGCCGCGATAGAAGAATCCCCTCCTCCGATGACAGCAAATGCTTTGCTCTCATGCATTGCGTGAAAGAGCTCTTCAGTGCCCAGGGCAAATTGTTCTTTTTCAAATACACCTGCCGGTCCGTTACCCACGACAGTTCCCGCACCATCAATAATCTCTTTATATAATTTGATTGTTTTCTTGCCAATATCCAATATTGGATAATCACTGGGAAGTGCCGAAAAAGGAATCTCCACTCTTTTTCCTTCTACTTCAATTGCAAAATCAATAGGCATCACAATCTTGTCCTTGTATTTTTTTAAAATTTTTTTTGCACTTTTAATTTCTAAATCTGCTTTTTTGTCAACCAAAACACTATGTGTTGCATTGCCAATATAATCCCCGTTTGCCGCTAAAAAAACCATAGAGACAAGCCCTGATGTAAGCACAGTATCCACTGCATCATTAGACAGCATTTTTTCAATCACCATAATTGAATCATCTACTTTTCCTCCCCCGAGGCAAAGCACAGAAGGTCTCTGTGGATTTTCCATAAGTTTTGTCAATACCTCAAGTTCTTTTTGCAGTATTCTACCGGCAAAGGACGGTAAAACAGCAGGAAACCCAATCAAAGAGACATGTTCTCTATGATTCACAGCAAATGAATCATTAACATAATAATCAAAAAGACCGGACAATTCACGAACCATATGCGTTTTATGATGATCTTTTTTGACAGCAGTCTCTTCCACGGAAAATCTTACATTTTCCAGCAATATTATATCTCCTTTTTCCATCTCCTTGATGGACTTTTTTGCATAGCTTCCAAAAATATCGTCAATATATTTGACATCTTTTTCTATGTGCTTTGACAGGAGCTCAGCATGCTTTTCAAGGCGAATAAAATCATCGCCATTTAGCCTCCCCTGGTGGGCAAGGATAACAACCTTGGCTCCTTTATCAGACAACTCTTTTATGGTCTTTGAATGATGTTTTATCCGTATATTATCCACAGGTTCTTTATTTTCATCCACTCCTGAATTTATATCTGTTCTTACCAAAATGGTTTTCCCATCAACTTCAAAATCATCGATAGTCAAAAAATGCATAGTCTAATTGCCTCCATTCCCATTCCCTATATGCGTCCATCTACCGTCATAGACATAACCTGCCAGTTTTCCTTCATTGCAAAGGTTTGTGAATATATTTTCAAGCATGATTTTATTGTCTTCATGAGGAAGAAGTTCCAGTAATCTTGGCTCAATTATGAACAGCCCTGCATTTATCAAATGACTTGGAGATTCTTCAGCAGATGGTTTTTCTATAAATTTAGTGATTTTTTCTCCCTTTAATTTTACTACCCCGTAAGAACTTGTATCTGTTGAAGTAGTAAGTGCCATAGTAACGGTTGCCTTATGATTCCTATGAACTTTCAGCATATCATTTACATCGACATTGAATAAAATATCCCCGTATAAAAGCATAAAAGTATTATTTATCATCCCCTTGGCTGATTTTAAAAAACCAACTGTCCCGAGAGGTTCATCTTCAATAATATACCTTATATTAATATCATATTTTGTTCCTTTCCCAAAATAAGATATTATCTTATCATAATTATAATTTACAATCAAAATAATATCTGTAATGTCCTGCTTTTTTAAATATTCTATTGTATGTTCCAAAGCAGGTTTTTTATCAATAAGTGTCATTGCCTTGGGAGTTTCATCTTTATTCCCCCCGCAAAGAATAACTGCCTGGTTAAGACATTCTTCATTCATAGCTTTTAGCAAAAGCTTCTCTATCGCGTGCGACCTGTTCTTTATGCTGTATCCATTCACTCTTTTATCCAGCCAGCGAATCAAATTTTCATCTAAAGTTATAGATATGTGTTCTTTATTAGTCATATTTATCTCCCGTTTAATGTATTATATTAGGTTGTATATATTTTTCAAATCGTAATACTTTGTGTTATAAACAAGAGTTATGTTTAAAAAACTATCGAATGTAATAATCTATTAGTTGGTGAGATAACATGACAGAAAAAATAAATCCTTATGAAGACGCTCTTAATCGTCTGAGCGAAGTAGCTGAAAAATTCAATATAGCTGAAAAAGATATTGAGATACTAAAACACCCTAAAAAAATATTGATGGTTAATTTCCCTGTTCATACAAGCAAAGGACTAAAAATCATTAATGGATACAGGGTCCAGTACAATGATGCTTTAGGACCCACAAAAGGCGGTCTGAGATATCACCCTCACGTTGATATCGAAGAAGTCAAAGCCCTTTCCTTCTGGATGGCATTAAAAAATGCAGTCCTTGATCTGCCTTACGGCGGAGCAAAAGGAGGCATAACAATAGACCCGAGAGAATACACAAAAGAGGACCTGGAAAAGATAAGCAGGGAGTTCATAAGGCAGATTCATTTATTTATAGGACCCCAGATAGATATTCCTGCTCCTGATGTTTATACAACCCCCCAGATAATGGCATGGATGATGGACGAATACAGCAAGATAAAAGGAAAGCACGTTCCCGGAGTGATTACAGGAAAACCATTGTCTGTCGGCGGAAGCTTAGTGCGTTCGTACTCCACTGCAATGGGCGGCTTTTGTGTGTTGAGAGAAGCACTTGCAAAATACAAGATAAACCCTCTTGAAACAAAAACCGCAGTACAGGGTTTTGGAAATGCCGGTATGAATTTTGCAGAAATAATGAAAGGACAGAACATGAAAATAGTTGCAGTAAGCGACAGTAAGGGTGGTGTTTACAATGAAGAAGGATTAAACATAGAAGCATTGGTAAAGCATAAAAAAGACACAGGAACTGTAGTTGATTTCCCTAGCGCAAAAGCAGTAACAAACAATGAGCTTTTGGAATTAAATGTTGATATTTTAGTTCCCGCAGCACTTGAAAATGCAATTACCGAGGCAAATGCAGGCAACATAAAAGCAAAAATAATTCTTGAACTGGCAAACGGACCTGTTACCCACAAGGCAGACAAAATGCTTTATGAAAAAAACATAGTTGTTTTACCCGACATTCTTGCAAACGCCGGCGGAGTGACAGTATCTTATTTTGAATGGATACAGAATCTTTACGGTGACAGATGGACTGAAGAGGAAATATTAAAGAAACTGGACAGTAGGATGAAAAAAGCATTTGACAACCTGTACGACAATTACGTAACTCAGTCATATGTTGATTTCAGAACAGCCGCTTATGCATATGCAATAAAAAAAATAATTGAAGCAGAAAAAGACAGGGGTCATATTTAAGACTCCTCTTTTTATTTTTTTTGTTAAGAATAAATAATACCCAATTCCATAATCAAAGTATTATGCATCCGGGTCACAATTTCTTGACAAAAGTATAAATATTTATTTTGCATCATAAAGGCATGAAAACAAAACCTAAAATTTTGCCGCCAACTTATTTTATGCTTTTATTGATTTTATCAATAGTAATGTATTTTCTAATTCCAAAAAAAATAATACCTTCTTCCTACACACACGCAGGAACCATATTAATCATATTCGGAATCACAATAAATATCTGGGCTGATGCAATATTTAAAAAAAAGCAAACAACAGTAAAGCCGCACGAAACCCCAACATCGCTTGAGACAACAGGACCTTTTCGCATTAGTCGTCACCCAATGTACATGGGAATGGCAGCAATTTTACTGGGTGCATCCATTATATTAGGCTCAGCAATAACATTTATTTTCCCTGTAATTTTCATAATTTTAATAGAAATTATCTTCATCCCTCTGGAAGAGAAAAATCTTGACAAACAATTCAACACCAAATACATTGCCTACAAAAAGAAAGTCCGGCGCTGGATTTAATCACACATAAATAACAAAGAATAAATAATATTATATACAATAATATACAGGTAAATAATATGGCAACAGATAAAAGAGAAGAATGCTTTAAAAGAGCCAGTTCCATTATCAACAAATACAGAACCGTAGCAGGGAGCAGAGTAATAATTTTTGGCTTTGCTGTGAGCATCCTAATTGCATGCATAATACCCACTCTAACAGGAATAGGACTCATAGGAATTGTAGTATTGACCACAATGCTGGTTGGCGGAAACATTCTATCAAAAGAGCACCAGCTGACAACAGGAGAAGTCAGGAGAGCTATAGCTGTTTCATGCACAGCAGTATTATTTGGACTGCTGGCATTTGGAGATACTATTTTTACAAACAGTACTATTGTTAAATCAATCCTGGAAAAATTCTGGCTGATATATCTAACTATAATTGGCTTTTATTTCGGAGGAAGATCCGCGGAAAAGATAGCCGAAAACATCGCCGCGAAAAAACCCACAGACAACAACACAGCATCTAAAAAAAGAAAGTAATTAGAATTATACAATCAATCAACCCCTGTGATATTTCTTCCCGTCTATTATAGCAAGCCCCCTGTAAATCTGCTCCATCAAAAACAACCTTGCCATCTCATGCGTAAACGTCATTCTCGAGATAGCAATAATTTTATCCACTCTTTCAAGCACAGTTTTGTCCAGCCCGTCAGGACCACCGACAATAAAGCAAATATCCACATCAATATTTTTTTTAAGAAATTCAGAAAAGCCCGTTGATGTAAATTCCGCTCCATGCTCATCAAGAGCAACCACTAACACATCATTCATTTTCTCAACAAGAGATATTATTTTTTCGCCTTCTTTTTCTTTAGACATGTCTTTTATTTCAATCAATTCAACTCTTTTGTTGGACAGTCTTTTTTGATATTCTTCAATTCCTGTTTGTATGTATTTTTCCTTTATCTTCCCGACCGAGATTATTTTTATTAAAGACATAAGTTAAAAATTAAATTTTTCATTTACAACACCCATAATGTTGTTGTAAACTTCATCAACACTCCTGCTCCCGTCAATTACAACAACCTTTTTAGTTGTTTTTGCAAATTCAAGATATTTTTCCTTTGCCTTTTTCTGGAACTCCATATTTTCAAAAATCACCTTGTTTTCCCCTCGCCTCTTGAGAAAATCATCAGCATCAACATCTATCAAAATAATCAAATCCGGCTCAATCATGTATTTGTTTATTTCCTCGATCCATTTTTCTTCACATCCCTGGAGACTCTGGTAAATATAAGAAGAATAATAATACCTGTCACATAAAATAAAATCATATTCATCTAAATTAGGAATAAGTGTATTTTTTACATGGTCAACCCTATCTGCCGCAAAAAGAAGTGCAATTGCCTCTTTTGGCGTATCATTAAATCGCACAAGATTTTTTATCAGATTCCCAATAGGTTTTTTCTGCGGCTCAACTGTCAACAAAACACTTTTATTTTTAGAAACCAGATATTTTTCAAGCAGTTTCACCTGTGTAGTTTTCCCGCTGCCGTCAATTCCTTCAAATACTATGAATACCATTTTTCAGGGCTTCTGCCTGCATAAGTCCTAGTTTTTCGCATGCAACTGTTGCTTGTTTTACGATTTTTTTCATCTCATCAACAGATGCAATTCCATCCATCTGGAGAAGAGTAATCTCTCCTGTTTTTGTAAGTATTGCAACAGGCACATCTATTGCATCAGGCGCATCTTCTTCTTCCTTAGTAAGGTCCACAAGTATTTTCCCGTTGGCTCTCCCGGCAGATACAGCCGAAACAAGACCTCTCATGGAAATTCCTGCGCATGCAAGAGCAAGCGAAGCCGCGTTGATTGCAACAACCCTGGTTCCTGCATCTGCCTGCAATATCTGCATATCTACACGGATAATGCATTTTGGATATTCTTCCATAAATATTGCCGGTTCAAGCGATTCTCTTACCACTTTAGAAATCTCAACAGACCTCCTGTCATATCCTGGTCTCTTCCTGTCTCCTGCAACAGAAAAAGGCAGCATATTATAATTGCATGCCAGAACTCCTCTGTCTGACTTCTCAAGGTGTTTTGGTTTTACATCCTGCGGTCCGTAAGTTGCAGCTATAACCGCGGTTTTTCCCATTTCAAAATAACACGAACCAAGCGCTGATTTAACAACATTCAATTCTATTTTCACTGGACGAAATTCATCATCTGCTCTTTTGTCGCTTCTCATAATTATTCATCTTTTGATATTTTTTTGTAAATAAAGTATACAATGATAGTATATTTTCTTACAACCTTAAAAATCTTGCTATTTAAAACTCAAAAACTGCATAATTTTTGTATATTAATTATCATTTCCAAGAATTGTAAACTCTGCTTCTTTTTCAGTTGAATAATAATAATCTACTGTGACTTCTATGATTATTTCTTGTGTCATTTCTGGTGCAGTACTGGTAAAATCATCTCCTTTTAGTTTCTCTTCAGCCTCTTCATGTTCTTCTTCACCACCATCACCAGGACCAACACCCGTTTGTGTTACTACATAACTACGATCTAAGAAAAAACAGCCTTTCTTATCTTTGGTTTTATTCCAGGCTTTAAAATCAAATACATTTTCAGAATAATCTATCTTAAAATAACCGTTTTCTCCCCACCAACTGCCCCAGCTGTTTTTGCACAGCCAGTAGCTTTTAATGTCATTATAGCCTATAATAGATATCGCATGCGTTCCAGTATAAGTTCCTGTTGGATTATTATAAATTCCGCTGGAATAAAAATCAAAATTATCATAAACAACCATATATGCTATTACAGGACCATAATCCTTTATGGCCTGTTTGATCGCATCAGCCGATGCAGGAAGTTTTTCATAATTCACAACATTTATCATGTTGTCTTTCCAATTCAGGCATTTTTCACATACATATTCTTCAATACAATCTTTGCCTGTTGAATTCCAATCTTTACAGCCAAGATAAGAAAAACAACTTTCGTCAACAATTCCTTTATTTTTAATATAATTCAACGAAAGTTTTGGAGAACCACCATCACAATTACCCGCATCACTGCATGAAACCAGAGTCTGTTCAGATAAATCAATATCATAATCAGGATTGTTTAATTCTATTTTTCTTCTTGATTCAACAGCAGATATTGTTGTAAATGCCCAACAGGAACCACAAGCCCATTGATTCTTTACTGGAGTGACCCAGTCACCACCATTATCTCTCCAGTCAAGAGAAGGAGGATAATCATATCCGCCCAAAGCCGCTATTTTTGTAGTTTTTTTCTCTTCATCATCTACAATCAAATCATCCTTAGGTAAAAACCCATCTCCTTTAAACAAAGGCTCATTATTAGCATCCATCAACTCCAAAACAGGAATCTCTTTAGTCTCTGTAGTTTTCACACCAAGGGCACCACCCTCTGGAGCATCAGCAGGAACTACACACACAGCATATTTATATGTCGCCGAACCTATTTGTTCACTAATATATTTTGTTTCATATCCTTTTTTGGCGCAATAAGAATAGTCTTTGCCGCATTTTCCCCTAAAGAAATCCCATGCATTGCATTTAAATCCATCATTAAATACACACAACCCATAAGAAGATTCATCTGTCCGGACAATTTCATATTCATATCCAAGATTCTGGCAATAAACAGCAGCAGGATTTGCAAAACCCATTGTTTTTTCCAAAGGCGCATCATCTTTTGGCTCTGTCGCATACACAATATCAGTGTCTGTCGAAAACAAACTAATAATATTTGGTCCTGCAAATACAACGCATACAATCAGCAAAGCAGTTGTTACAATCAGAACATCATCATTTGCTTTCAAATCCATATATTTTTTTCTCGTTGAACTTTTTAAATGTTAATTTAACATTTGCAATCAAACATACAATTCATCATTACTACTGGTTTTCATTTTCTTATAAAACAAACACGGCGGAATACAATCAATCAAATCAGATGCAATAAGACCATAAGAATTATGCATAAATGCCATCTCCCCGGCTTTCCCGCAGATATGCGTTCCTGCGCACGCGCACAAAAATCCGTCATCACAAAAGCAAAACAAAGCTGAAATTATCCCTGCCAGAACATCCCCTGTCCCGCCGACAGTCATCCCGGCATTCCCTGTCTTGTTTTCTTCCATTTTTCCCTTCCAGGCAATCAAATCATGATTTCCTTTAATCACGACAACCCCGTCGAAATTTTTAAGGAAAGAAGTTGCTTCTGTCTTCAAATCTTTAACCCCATTCTTTAGACCGGTCAAATACTCAAACTCTCTTTTATGCGGCGTGATTATGATATTTTGTGTCTTTTTGAGTTTGCACAGTTTCAACGCACTTATCCCGTCAGCATCAATCACAAGTTTTTTATCCGGGTATTTTTTGTTCAATCCCTCAATCAACTCTTTGGCAAAATCAATATTCTCTTTTCCAAGACCATTACCAATCAACACAACATCAAAAGATTCTGCCATTTGCATTATCTTCAAAACAGCATCAGAATCATATTTTTCAACCTTTTTTACAATCAAATCAGGAGACATTGAATTTATTGCATAGCCAACATCCTTTAATGTAGTAATCACAGCCAGATCAATTCCACATCGCAATGCAGCAAACCCGCTCAAAGAAGGGGCACCAACATAATCAGGACTCCCTCCGACAATCAAAAGCTTCCCGTTTTCACCCTTATGGCTCGTTTCTATCCTGCCTTCTATAATATCCTTCATTTTACTTAATTTTTCATCCATATTATTCATCAATTTTCAATCTTTACAATCACACCTTCAACCCCTGTTTTTGTTGCAAAAACTTTGGCTCCTGTAGCTTCCATCCGCGATTTCACTTTATCTTCATACGCGGATTTCACAAGAGCAAACATTATGCCGCCCCATCCACTCCCGGACAGTTTCGCACCCAAAGCCCCTGCATTTCTTGCCTCATCAATACAGTCATCAAGTTTTGGATGAGACAAATACAATTTATCCAAAACATCCTGGTTTAAATTAATAAGATTCCCGAGCTGTTTTTCTTCTTCTTTCACTATTCTTTCCTTTGAAAGTAAAATCACCGCTTCATCCACAATGCGCCCGATTTCATCAAACTTAGCGAACACATCATCCTTTCTCCTCTTTATCAGGCTAGGCACATGAAAAGCAACTGTATTTTTTGTAGGCGATTTAATAAGTGAGTCTGCAATAACAACATTCAATTCCACATTGCCCAACTGTGCTTTTTTTACATCATCACCTTCTTTTTTGATATAATTGAATCCCCCGAGCGAAGAAGAAATTATCTCATTCCCCGAAGCACTCCCGCCATGAATCTGCCTCTGTATAGGAAATATATAGTCAAAATAATCTTGGTGGTCTATTGACTTTCCGGCAAAAGTCGTCAGTGCCCCGAACAAAGAACACAAAACCGCCGTAGAAGAACTCATCCCGCTTCCGACAGGAATCTGTGATTTAACTTCCACTCTGAATCCGCTTTTAACTGAAAAATTTTCAACTGTCTGTTTCATAAAAAAATAGATA
Source organism: Candidatus Aenigmatarchaeota archaeon (assembly GCA_023137195.1). Lineage (GTDB taxonomy): Archaea > EX4484-52 > EX4484-52 > EX4484-52 > EX4484-52 > EX4484-52. Next base: position 13,538 of record JAGLPV010000009.1, read on the forward strand.
ATCTCAAGTTCAGGATTGCTTATTACTTCATTAATAAGTTTTCCATCCTTTAATTCCGCCTCAATTGTTCCCAGTTCCGAATGAAGAGAAATATTGTTTCCCAAAATACCTGTTAACTCAACAGTAGTCCTCCTGTCAACCGATGCGATGATTGCAGGATACCCATAAACAGATGCATGCTCTCCAAACAAAAAAATATTTCCCGGGGCAGATGCAATTATTTTCATATGTATCAAAGAGAATGTAATCTTTATAAATTATTTTTAAAGATGCCCAATAAAAAAATCACTTCTTCTCAGTTTCCTTAATTGCTTTTTCTATATAATTTTTCCCTTCAAGTGTTAATTTTCGTCCCTTTGGTCCCTTTTCAACAAGCTTAAGTTTTTCAAGTTCCTGGAGTGCTTTCCTTATGTTATTTCCGCCTGCTTTTTTGAATCTTTCAGGAGCATGACCTCTGTTTTTTCTTCCGCCGTATTTTGTTCTTAATTTTTCAATACCAACCGGTTTTATTGAAATCTGCCTTAAAATAGAACCCATCCTGCAATACCACCAGTTTGTATCAGAAGGTATTTTTTCTCTGGAAATGCCCGTTGTTACTATATTTATCCATGTAGGAACAGTTATGTCTTTCTCTTTCTCTAAATCAACTGCCAACTGGTTGATTAGGTTTTGTGTTTTTATGCTGTTTATATCCATATTATCTTTTATTGAATAATCGCCATTTGATATCTTCCTCCTCCAGTTCCTGGAGAATTCTCTTTTTTATTGCCTTTCTTATATCAATTCCAAGAGCGACTCTTTTATTAAAATCATCAAAACTTTTAAACTTATCCTTTTTTCGCTCACCTATCACATCCCACATATGTTTTTTGCCAATTCCCGGCAAAAGTTCGCATTGGTGTTTTTTAGGGGTCAATGGAGCCATAGTATTTAGAAAATCAACGAAAAAAGGTTCTTTGTTCTCTACAATGAATGCTATTGCATATTCAAGTTCTTCTTCTGCAAGAGGGGTTAATTTTTCATGCCTGATAATACCCTTCACAGTCTTGATTTTATCTCTTTTTCCAAAGCCAATGTAGACCTTTTCCTGTATCTTTAATTCTGCATCAGGATAAGAAATTGCCTCAAGAAGATTAAAATTATCATAACCAACAAGCAACACATTTTCTGCTGACTGCATTCCATAGCCTGTTTTTTTGACATCTAAAACAATTGCATATTCTTCTCTCATACTCCTCTCCTTTCATTTATTAATTATCTATTCAATTAATAGAACTTAATTTATTTAAATGTATATATTTGATTTTATTCTATAGAAAAATCCTCTGCTTTTAAATATTCTATTGTGCCGCTAAACACAATGCTGTTTTTTGTCATATTAACATATCCTTCAAAATACTCGATGTGCATCGGTTTTTTACCAAACGCAATATTCATTATATTATCCCCGCTAATTATGACATTGCCCGTTATGTTTTTCATGTCAAGGTCTTTGATTTTTACATAATTTATAAATACTCCATCTTTGTCTTGTTTTTTGCCCTCGACATTTATTTTATTTATGTCTTTTTCAAGAGATATTCTGTTGTTGTTTAACAAAAAAGAGGAACATTGTCCCTTATAGTTGAATTCATCATTTATGACTGCAATGCCCGTGAAATTGTTAAATAATAAAACATCTCTTTTATTCAAATCCATAAGCAGTGGAGATATCTTCAATATGCTTTGTTCTTTATAGGCAATATTCATTTCAACAGGGACATCAAAAGAAACAGGCAGTCTTTCATCCATCTCTGTTATAGTCAGGATAATCACTTTTTTTTCTCTTTCTTTTTTACCGATTAAATGAGAACTCACCTTTACCAGACTGTCTTTTATCCCCATAACATGGTCTAAGATAGAAGAGCCGGCTGAAGATATTTCACTAAATGTTTTTGAGATGTTTAATGATTCTGCTGCCGGATTATAAAAGAAAAATAAAACAATGCAGAATACAGATAGTAGAATCAATAATGGTTTATATTGGTTTCTTCTATTATTAAAAATATATTCCATAAACTATATTTTAAACATCAAAATATATAAAGGTCTTTATTCTTCGACAGGCGAAATGAATATTATTGTATCTCCCCTTATCAAAATTCTTCCGAATTTTGTATTTTTATCGTCTGTCTGCACTTCAGCATCATCCACCCACATATTTAGGTGTATATCCAGAGCCCTCAGAATCCCGGAGATTATTGTTTTGTTTTTTAGGTACACAACAACCTTTTTGTTTTTTGCGTAATTAAGTACATCTAACGGCCTTTTGTTCTCTTCAAAATTGTTTTTTTTAAGCATGTTTTTCACCTTTTTTGATTGTATATAAAACATAATTATATAAATATAACAACAAAATCCGGAAAAATCACCAGAGAAAGCATGCGTTGTGGAAATTTTCCATTGCCATCCGGAGCATGCCTTTTTTTGCAGGACTATCTAAAAAGAAACATATATCTATACAGAACTATCAGTTCCTGTATTATCTATGGTTTTTAATACTCCTATTATATATTTAAATAGTTTTCTTTTAATTCTTTTCATGGTGTTCTCAGACTTTTGAGTTTTCCAGGACAAGAATATGAGTAAAAAGACAACTAAAAAAAACAAAAAACAAAAACCGGAGATGGAAAAACAGGAAACTAAAAAAATAAAATCAAATTCGGGGATAGAGGATTTTTTCAGCAATAAATACAATATGGGTTTTCTTATTGTAATAGCGTTTACCCTTTGGTCAAGATTAAAGTTCTTCCATATCGAAAGCACATGGATTGATGCATATTCATATTATCTCTGGGGCGGATATAACATGATTTACAATCATGTAATCACATCAGAGGTCATACGGACTTTTTCTTATATGCCTTCTCTTGCAATAGGAATAATATCCTTGTTTTCAGACGGATGGATAGCAGGAAAGATAATGAATCTGCTTTATGCAATTGTCGGCATAACATACATCTATTTTCTCGGGAGAGAAATTAAAGATGAAAAGGTCGGTCTTTTTTCTGCATTGATGCTGTCCTGTAATTATCTTTTCTTCTTTTTGTCAACAAGACTGATTGCCGATGTTCCTATGACCACGATGTATATAGTTTTCGCATATTATTTTTTGAAATTTGAAAAAGAGAAGACAACAAGATCCGCCCTCTATCTATCTGCTGTAATGATAATGACAGTGCTCACAAAAATGACAGGTCTTTTGATTTATGGAATTTTTATAGTTTATTACCTCATGTACTATAGACTGAAGATTTTATCTCTATTAAAAGAAAAGAGAATTCAAATTGTCGTTTTTATCAATATCGTTTTGGTTTCCCTGGTACTTTTATTTGCGCAAGTTAAAACAAATTTTATCCAATTCATGCTTGTCAACTCAAAAGGCGCTATTTTTACTTTTGGAAAATTTTTTTATCCAAAGGAATTCCTGACTTTTTTAGGAATTTATTTGTTGCCTTTTCTATTGATTGGTTTTTATCTTGTATTCAAAACAACTAAAAAAAAGAAAGAATTGTATTTGCTTTTTTCATGGATGAGTGTATATTTAGTCATATATACTTTCTTTATGGCAGAAACGGTGTCAAGATATTTGATGCCTCTACTACCTGCAATGATATTGCTGGTTACATACACATTATTTTCAATAACGAAAAATAAATACATAAATTTTGGCTTTATTATTTTGATTTTATTTAGCTGTTTCCAGTCATACAATATGGGGGAAGGAATAATACTCTCTAAAGAATATTCTTACATCGGGCATAAAGGAGCAGGGGAATGGATGGAAAAAAATATTGAGAAAAATGCAATAGTTTTCACCGGTTCACAAACATCCACAAGATTTTTCTTAAGAAATCATCTGGTGGATTCAGCCACTCAAACAAAAACATTGCCCAAGAACCTGACAGAATTAGCCAAAGAGGCAGAAAAATACAATTCCAATAATATCCCTGTTTACGTCCAAATAGATGCATGGGAATACACCCAGCCAAGTTGGGCTTATCCTTTCTTTAATCAGGAGTTCGGAGGTAAAATAAAAAAAATAGAGGAAAATAATTTTACAATAGCAACAGGCATAGAAAAAGAACTTCCTACAGAACAAGGTCTTATGAAGAATTCAGTTGTATTAATATTCAAATACGAGCACAATATCAAGTAATACATTAAAAAAATTATCTTAAATATAATATTGACGACTATGGAAATAAAAAAAATATTAGTTACCGGAAGCAGCGGCACTATAGGCACAAGACTGTGTGAAAAACTTTTAGAGCAAAATTATGAAGTTGTTGGCGTAGATTTAAAGCCAAATCAATGGGATGAAAAAATCAACGAATTAACCATCATTGGAGATTTATGCAAAAAAGAAACCATTGAGAAATTACCCAAAGACGTAGATATAGTTATCCATCTGGCAGCAAATGCCCGTGTTTATAATCTGGTAGTGGATCCTTCCCTGGCAAGAGATAATTTTGAGAGCGTCTTTAATGTCTTGGAGTATTGCAGAAAAAACAACATAAAGCGGTTTGTTTTTTCTTCAAGCAGAGAAGTGTATGGAAACATCGAAAAAACAGTTATTTCAGAAGACGAAGCTCGTATTGCAAATTGCGAAAGTCCTTATACTGCATCTAAAATCGCGGGAGAGGCATTAGTGCACAGCTATAATCAATGTTACGGGATGGATTTCATCATATTGCGGTTTTCAAATGTTTATGGAATGTATGATACCAGCGATAGGATGATACCATTATTTATCAAGTTGACAAAAGACAATTCAGAGATTATAGTTTATGGAAAAGAAAAACTATTGGATTTTACCTATATTGATGATACAGTTTCCGGCGTTATCAAATGCATAGAAAATTTTGATAGCGTCAAAGGAGATATATATAATATCGCTTCCGGCAAACATATTTCAATTATAGAAGTGGCTCAAATGCTTCAAAAACACATGAACGCAAGCAGTGAACTTAGACTGGAAGAAAACAGGACCGGTGAAGTCGTAAGATTCGTTGCAGATATTTCAAAAGCAATAGACAAATTAGATTATGAACCAAAAACACCAATCGATGTAGGACTTAAAAAATCAATAGATTGGTATATGGAGAATGTATATAATGAATAAAGATGTTTTGATTCTTGGCGGCGGTCCGGCGGGCATGGCGTCAGCTTTCGAGTTGCATAAAGCCAATAAATCATTTGACCTTATTGAAAAAAACACCAAGATTGGCGGGTTGGCAAAAACATTTCAATACGGGGAATTTAGGACAGACATAGGACCCCACAGATTTTTTAGCCAAAATCAATATCTATACGACCTGATAGAAGATTTAATTGGAAAGAGATGGATAAAAGTAAACAGACTGACAAGGTTTTACATAAATAATAAATTCTACAATTATCCTATAGAATTGAAAACTGCATTATATAATGTCGGAATTTACAAAGCATTTAGAATCATTTCTGATTATCTTTATGAAAAATCCAAAAAAATATTTATTAAAAAACCCCCTTCTTCCTTTGAAGAACAGATTGTCTCTGATTTTGGAAGAACTTTAGCTGAGTTAAACATGCTCAATTATACAGAAAAAGTATGGGGTTTGCCGTGTTCCCAAATATCAAATGATTGGTCAAAACAGAGAATAAAAGGTCTTTCTATTAGAGCAATAGTTAAAAAAATAATCCTAAAGTCCAGGTCCCAGCCAAAAACGCTTGTCGATCAGTTTTATTACCCCGATACAGGAACTGCATTGATTTACGAAAAAATTAAAGAAAAAATTTCTTCAGGCAACAAGGGCGCCGTCAAAACAAAGAGCAGTCCTGTCAAAATAAACCATAGCAAGGATAAAATAACAGGCGTTGTGGTAGAATCCAACGGGAAAAAAACAACATACAAATCAAAAAACATAATTTCATCCATACCCATAACAGAAGTTATTGCTCTTATGCAGCCAAAAGCACCGGGAGCTGTTTTAAAAGCGGCAAAAAAATTAAAATTCAGATCTCATGTTTTTCTTTTCATTACACTCAATAAAGAATCTGTTTTCCCCGACCAGTGGTTATATTTTCCTGACAGAGAAATTCCTTTCGGCAGGATAATGGAGCCAAAAAACTTCAGTAAAAAATTATGCCCTCCAAAAAAAACATCCATGCTCATTGAATTTTTTTGCTGGGAAAATGACAATGTTTGGAACATGAGCAAAGAAGGTTTATTTGATTTAAGCATAGGACCACTGGAAAAAGCAGGTTTTATCAAAAAAAAAGATGTCATTGATATTTATGTGCATAGAGAAAAATATGCTTATGTTGTTTACGATTTAGACTATAAAAAGAATCTAAAAAAAGTCAAGGATTATCTAAAGAAATTCAAAAATTTACAATTAATAGGCAGGGCAGGCAGTTTCAGATACAATAATCAGGATCATGCCCTGGAAATGGGAATCTTGGCAGCAAGAAGCATACTTGAAAATAAAAAATACGATATTGATGAAGTCGGCTCAGAAGGCAAATATTTTGAAAGAGGATACGTAAAGTAATCAACCAACAACTACTTCGAATAACATTTTTCTCTCAGGATTTGATAAACTTATAAATGTTAAGTAAAGATAAAATTATGTTTCTCGAAAAACCAATAATTGCAATTAATTTTAAGACGTACAAGGAGTCTCTTGGCGACAATGCCTTGGAGATTGCAAAGGCAATAGAAGAGATAAACCCGCATTTAAAAGCTAAATGCCTGCCTGTTGTTGTGCCGCAGACAGTAGATATTCGACTCATCGCAAAAGAGACAACCATTCCTGTTTTTGCCCAGCACGGGGAAGCTTTTGATTACGGGAAAAACACAGGATACACCACAATCAAGAGTCTGAAAAACGCAGGCGTAACAGGTATGCTAATCAACCACAGCGAGCACAAACTCGCATTAAACAAGATTGAAGAGACAATCATTGCAGCAAAAAAAGAAGACCTGTACTCAATCTGCTGTGTAGACACAATAGACCAGGCAAGAGCAGTTGCCTGCTTCAGTCCAACCTATATCGCGCTTGAGCCCCCGGAATTAATCGGCACAGATGTTTCAATCGCTCAAAAAGACCCGGAAATAATAGAGAAAGTAGTAAAGAAAATCAAATTCATACAGCCAAATGCCCATGTTTTGATAGGAGCAGGAATAAAGACAAGAAAGGACGTTGAAATCTGCATCGAGAACGGAGCAAGCGGTGTTTTACTGGCATCAGGAGTTACAAAAGCAAAGGACATTCCGACCGTGCTTTTTGATTTCTTCGGCAGATAAATCCACGGAACGCACGGATGCGATAAAATCTCTATGATTTTCTGCACATTCAATTTCATTGAATGACACACAAGAACCCACAGAACCGTTAAAATTATAGAGATTACAAAAAACAAAAAGTATTCTATTATCTCTTCACAAGAGGTAATAATAACTTAAATTGAGTGTGACCAGACTGTTTTTTATAGAGTGAACCAAAAATGCAATTTTTTTCTCCCCTTTTTCCCTGTGTCTTCTTGTGCGTTCCTGTGGATTAGTATTCCCCGATAATAAAGCAATGGTCTTTTTCAAGAGGGTCAAGATTTTTCCAGTCAAGTATTTTGAAATGCTTTTTTAACTCATCCAAAGCATAATCATATACTTCATATGGATTTTTTGTAGAATCAACAGACCGTGCCTTTAAAGCCAGCATAAACCGACCTTTTTTTTTCAGGAACAGTTTTGCATTCCTTATCAAAATATCAATCTGGTCTTTTTGTGCGACATCTTCAAAAATAATATCTACTTTGGAAACAAGATGGGCGTAATTGCCGGGAAGTTTTGCATTGTCGTATATCGGGACAATGTTATTTCTCTTGTGCATCTTTATGACAGAGAGCAGGTTCTGTATCGGCTTGAATGCAAATTCAACACCGTAAATCAATCCGTTTTCTCCTATTAAATCAGATATATGCGATGCGGTTGTGCCGTCCGCTATGCCAAGATACAATATTTTAGACCCCTGCGGAATATCCCAGCAGGAAATGCCTTTTTTGATGGCAGCGCCAAGCTTTGATTTTTTCTCGTCCCATGTCCTGAATTCATCATTGCCTTTTTTTATCAGATTTTCAGAATAGACCCTAAATCCAGGAGTAAGGCTTTTTGTTGTAAGTCTTCCGCTGATAGAAGAAAAATTAGGATTTGATATTTTGTACTGGGCTATGTTCTCTTTTTCTTTTTTTGGTTTGAATTTTTGTTTGTCATGGTGGTGTTCAAAGCGTTTTTTGTTTGGCGAGGTCGTTGAAAAGTCTTTATTTGAATCTTCGAAATTGTGTGATTTTTTCTTGTCGTGGTGGTGTTCAAAGCGTTTTTTGTTTGGTGGGGTCGTTGAATGTCCCTTATTGGAATCTTCAAAATCACGGGATTTTTTCTTGTCGTGGTGGTGTTCAAAGCGTTTTTTGTTTGGTGTGTTCATCGAGAATCCTTTATTAGAATCTTCAAAATCACGGGATTTGTTTTTGTCATTGGGTTTAAAGCGTTTTTTGTTTGATGGTTTAGAATGGTTCGTTGAGAATTCTTTATTATAATCTTCAAAAGAGCTGGATTTGTTTTTGTCATTAGGAGTAAAGCGTTTTTTGTTTGATGGTTTAAATCCGGAATTAAAGGATTTTTTATTTGAATTTTTGAAGTCACCGGATTTTTTCTTGAATTTTGGATTATATCTATTTTCGCCCATGATTAATAATGGATAAAGAAATAATAAAAAGATGTTCATTTTTTTGGGTGTTTTGTATTAACTATCGTGCTTTTGAAAAGTCAGTCCGCAGAAATAATACATATATGGCGTAGCGGAACCTTAAAATCACTTCTTAATTTCTCATCTACCCGATAGCAAGGAGTTTTAGTGACGAAGAGTAAATATTTCCTATAATCTCCGCGAAGCAAACCACCTATCTATAAGACATAAGAGTTTTCTTTTAAAATAATATCAGGGGGTTCCGCACACCAATTCGAAGGTTTATTTACAGGAATAATAAAGAATATTTTGTTTTTTTGAGAAAAGTAAGGTTTATAATATCTTATTTATGTCCATTAAATACGGTAAATTATGCAATGTAATAATCAAGATAGTAATAATGAGTTAGTTTTATTTACGCCAGAATCGGTGAATGTAGCAGAGCGTGTGAGAGGGGCAATTTGCAAACAAGATGCATCTCATAGAGAAGATGATTTTAATTGTCTGCTCAAGGGTATAGAAGATAAGCCTCCAAAGCATTTTGAAAGTAGAAATACTGTAAGTTACAGAGCGGTTGTAATAACTGGCTCGGGAACGTCGGCAAACAAGTCTATCATTTCTTCAGTAGTTGGTGATAAAAATATGCTCCCATTGTCCAAGAATGGAGGAATGAGATAATCGGTGTGAAAAAAAAGTTTGAAAATTTAACTATTCCCAATGGTATTACATATTGCGGTCTGTTGTTTGCGCTAGTTGGCATTTATTTATTGGTCAAAAACCAGATTATTCTGGCAATAATCTTCTTAACACTAACAGATGTATTTGATATGCTGGATGGATATATTGCACGAAAATATAAAATGTTTTCTCCCCTTGGAGCTGATTTAGACTCTCTGGTGGACATGGTTGCTTTCGTTATTCCCCCTTTCATCATAGCACTGGTTTTCAATAATAATCTATTGATCGCATCTTCTGTCTTTTTAGTTGCTTGTGGTATTTATAGGCTTGCCAGATTCAATATAGAAAAGAAAGTTCCTGGTCATGTTAAAGGTTTAGTTGCCTCATTACCCCCTCATTTCATTTATACTGCAATTTTACTCAATGTTTCTTTAGGTTTTTTAGCAATTTTTTATGTTATTTTTGGCATTATGATGGTATCTAAAATTTTAACAAAAACCAAATATATGTATCTTACGACAATATCAATTATGAGTATAAATCTCATATTGGCAACTATTGTCTTGGTGGTGTAATTAATGTCGGACAATAAATTCATTAAAGTAAAAGATGCAGGTATAATTTTAGAGAAAGGAAAAAAGTATATTCTTTGCATTTCACCGGATATTCCGAATATTCTTCCAATCATTAAACTTTTTGAAAATTATAATCCTATATTTATTAGTGCCGGAGAACATTTAGACATACAGGAAAACGACTTTATTTGTTTAAGGAAAGAACCATTTTTTAGTGTCAAAGAATTGGTGGAAGAATTATCACATTCAAAAACAGTATTAAATTTAATAGAAGCTTTACGCATCCACCAAGAAAATATCTGGGTCAAGACATGGTGTAATCATAAACTCTTCCAACCTTTTTTTGATAAACCCGGAATAAAATCTTTGGGATTTTCTCCAGATGAGGCACAGTGGATGAACAATAAGATTTTCCAATATGAACTATTAAAGGATGTTGTGCCAATTGCTGATTTTATCCTAGCTGACAAAAAATGTTGTCTTGATCAATTTGAAAAATTCAAAACAGAAAAAGGTGTACTTACAATATTGGCATTTGGCGGTGCAGGATCAGGTGTAAAAATACATGCTACAAGAAAAGACTTAGAGGAATATTTTGAAAAAATAGATGATGAAAAATTAATACTTGCAAGAATCATTGAGAAAAAAGCTTCACCAAGCATCGACATATTAGTTGCAAATGAAAAAGAAATTATTGTTTTTGGTCTTGCAGATCAAATACTTAATGGATTGCAGTGTTTGGGTGCAACATATCCAACAATTTTAGATGATAAAACAAAAAATCAATGTTATGAACTTGCTAAAACCGTTGGGAGCGAAATTGCAAAAAAAGGTTTACGCGGATATTTTAGCATTGATATAATTGTTGATGAAAATAATAATCCATTTTTCAGTGAAATTAACGGAAGATATGCAGGAACAACTGCCAATAGACTTTTGGCCATGGAACAATCCAGACCACAAAATCATCCTTCAATACTGGATTTAGAAG